>JBEBWV010000020.1:0-61724 GCA_040391965.1 Achromobacter deleyi
TTTGTCGCAACCGCCGATCAGCACCACCGAGTCCATCGGCTGCGCACGGATCATTTCCTCAGTGTCCATGGACATGAGGTTGCGCAAGTACATGCTGGTAGGCGAGGCAAAGCTTTCGTGGATGGAGATGGTGGGAAATTCCACTGGCAGGCCGCCGGCCAGCATGACGCCGCGCTTCACAGCCTCCAGGAGCTGCGGCATGTTCCCATGACAGGGGTTAAAGCCACTGCCCGTGTTGGCAATGCCCACAATCGGGCGACCAAGCGCGTCGTCGGTCAGACCGGCACCTTTGATGAAGGCCTTACGCAAGAAGAGTGAAAACCCGGCGTCGCCGTAGCTGGTCAAACCCTTGCGCATGCCTTGTGCAACGGCATTGGGGTCGATGGAGTCGGAGGGGGACTTCGGAGGCATGTGTTTCCTTGGTACGAATGACAGCAGTCGTGCTATTCAAGTGTGATGTTGGCGTCGGCGATAACTTTCGCCCACATATCGACTTCAGCTTGCAAGCGCTTGCGCGCCTCATCAGCAGAGTTTGGCGCTACGACGTAGGCACCTTGCTGCAAGAGTTTTTCCTTCACTTCTGGCGAGACCATGACACGCGACAAGGCCGCGTTCAACTGGTCGACGATGGGTTTTGGCGTCTTGGCCGGAACCAGCAGACCAAACATAGAGGCTACGTTAAAACCTGGCAGACCGGCTTCGGCGGCGGTCGGTATATCTGGCAGCATCGAAATACGTTCGGGCATCGTAACGGCCAGGGCGCGGAGCTGGCCGCTCTTGATGAACGACAAGGACGCTGGCACGGTTTCAACCATGGTGAGCACCTGGCCGCCGACCAGATCCGTCATGGCCGGACCGCTGCCGCGATAGGGCACGTGCAGCATGTCAACGCCTGCTTGCCGTTTAAAAAGTTCAGCACCCATGCGCTGCGGAGCACCGGCACCTGACGAAGCGTAGGTCAGTTTGCCCGGATTGGCACGGGCATAGGTGATGAGTTCCGCTAGCGTTTTAACGGGCACTTGCGGGTTGACAACGAAGACCAGCGGCACCGCCGCCACAGTGGCGATCGGTGTCAGATCATCCATCAATTTGTAGGAGATGCGGTCTTTCTCCAGCGTAGCCATGATCGAATGCGATGTGATGGCGCCCATCAACATGGTGTAGCCATCCGGCGCAGCACGCGCGACGGCGTCCGCACCTACGTTGCCCCCTGCCCCACCCCGGTTCTCGACAACGACCTGTTGCTTGAGTTCTTCAGACAGTTTGGCAGCCAGCACCCGGCCCACCACGTCGGTGGCGCCCCCTGGCGGAAAGGGAATCACCAAGCGCAATTGATGGTCTGGAAAAGCAGCCTGTGCGGCGGGTGCAATGCCGAATGCACAGGACAGGGTCAAGCCTGCAATTGCAGCTGCCAGCACACGCCGTCTGGGCGCTTGGGGATGAGTAGCCATGAGTGTCTCCGTATTCTATTTTTAATGGCGACCACGCGATGCGCGCCGCGTTGCCATTATTGAAGAACTTACCCCTGCCAAACCTGTGCTTTAGCTCGTTTAGAACAAGAAATTGTTTCGTATTGAGTGGGTGAGCGCGCGGCAAGCGCCTTGATACTCGTCAGCCTGGTCGAAAGTCATCCTAGAATCGTGGGGCGCGTGGGCATTGGGCCCCGTGCACCTGGAGACAACGATGAAGACATTGCCCGCTTTGCTGTTCGGTTTCGCCACGATTTGCGCGACCTCGGCCGCCCCTGCTCAGGAAAAGCCCGTTGTGGCATTTATTGCGACCGGCGGCACCATCGCCATGAAAATCGACCCGGTTACGAAAGGCGTGGTTCCGGCTATCACTGGCGATGACCTGCTCAAGACCGTACCCGATGTCTCCAAGTACGCGAACATTGAGGTCAATAACTTCTCGAACATGTCCGCCAACTATGTGAACGCCGAATGGTGGGCGACGCTGACCAAGGAAATTGAGAAGACCCTGGCTCGCCCGGAAGTCGCAGGCGTGGTGGTGGCACAAGGCACCGACACCATGGAAGAAACGGCGTTCTGGCTGGATTTGACGGTGAAGTCTCAGAAGCCAGTGGTGTTGATTGGCGCGCAGCGCAACGCGTCGTCCAGCGATTTTGACGGGCCGCGCAACCTGCTCAATGCCGTGCGAATCGTGGTGGAACCTGAGTCGCAAGGCAAAGGCGTGATGGTCGCCATGAATAATCAGATCAATGCCGCACGTAGCGTCACCAAAACGCACACTGGCGACGTTGAAACCTTCAAGTCCGGCGATTTTGGTTTCCTGGGGCATGTCTGGGATGATCGGGTAGTGTTCTCGCGCGTGCCTTTGCAGCGCCAGCACATTGAACTGAAGACCACGACGTTTCCCGTAGTGGATATTTTCCCGATGTACGGGGGTGCCGACGGCAAGTACTTGCGCTATGCCGTCGATAACGGTGCGAAAGGCATCGTGGTGCAAGCCGTCGGCATGGGCAATATGAATGTCTCGATGTTTGAAGCGGTGAAATACGCCTTATCGAAGAACGTGCCGGTTGTCGTGGCAAGCCGCGTCCCCAATGGCCGCACGATGCCGGTTTATGGCTTCCCGGGCGGTGGCAAAACAACGTATGACGCAGGCGCGGTAATGAGTGGTGATCTCAGTGCGCAAAAGGCGCGACTGCTGCTTATATTGTTATTACAAGACGGTAGAAGCAGCAGCGCCGATCTGCGTGCGGCGTTCGACAAATAATGACCTAAGCACGATTTTCGAGGAACCTTCCTCCTCGCTCGCATCATCATTTTTGCGACGGGACGCGGCAGCGTCCCGTCGCCATTTCCCCGGGAGAAGTGAGCGACGCCTACGTGTTTTATCCTAGGACAATATCAACCATTCGTATTAGGTATGCATCTACGTCCTCCGGACGCACTACGGAATATCCCGACGTTGCACCCGCGCTTCGCACGAGTCCATTTAGACAAGGTCTGTATTAGGCTGATACAGCAGGACCTCTCCTCTACTATCTATTTGGACGAAACCATGAACTTGATCATTCATCCGGACTGCCGCCCTTTCACGGAAGCGGGAAACCTCACTCAAATTTCGGCATTTTATGAGGAGGGTCGGCGCGTAATGTGGATGATGCTAAGAGCCCAACCGCGGCCATGCTTCAACCACGCGCTCATCGATGAAATCATGACGCTTGCGCAGGCTGCCAAGGAATCTGGCCTACCTTTCGACTTCTGGGTAACCGGCTCACTGGTTCCGCAGATTTTCAACGTTGGCGGCGACCTCAGTTTCTTCGCCGATGCCATTCGCTCGCGCAAACGGGAGGCACTCAGGGCCTATGCACGAGCTTGCGTCGATTGCGTGCATGCCGCCACTCGCGGGTTCGACACAGGGGCCATTACGCTGGCGATGATTGAAGGAAGTGCTCTTGGCGGCGGTTTCGAAGCCGCCCTGGCTCATCACTTCGTGCTGGCGCAAACCAATGCCCGCATGGGCTTCCCGGAGATGGCGTTCAACCTGTTCCCGGGCATGGGGGGATACTCGCTGGTGGCGCGCAAGTCCGGCATGAAGTTGGCCGAACAATTGATTGGCAGCGGCGAGTCGCATACCGCCGAGTGGTATGAAAGCAAAGGCCTGGTGGATGTGTTGTTTGAGCCAGGCGAAGCTTATAAAGCCACACGCACGTTCATCGATGTCATGCGCCCGAAACTCAACGGCATGCGTGCCATGATTCGAGCGCGTCAGCGTGTCATGCAGCTGTCGCGTTCTGAACTGATGGACATCACGGAGGATTGGGTCGAATCTGCCTTCGCCATTGAGGCCAAGGACCAGACTTACATGGAGCGTCTCGTGATGCTGCAAAACCGCCGTGGCGCGGTGAACATGGATGTTGAACGAGAAATTGCCATGCATTAAACGCGTCTTAGCTTGAAGCTCGCGCGCAGTTAGCGCCTCGGCCGCGCGCTACGCGGCCGGGAGTCGGTGAGTGAAAGAGCATAGAGATGCTCGGGCACCATGCATTACGCGATGAGATGCAAACGACGCTGCTGCTTGAGCCAGTTCGATATCTCGTCGGCTGGCATGGGTCTGGCATACAAATACCCTTGCTTCTTGTCCACGCCTAACGACTCCAGAAACTCGTCTTCCTCTGGCGTTTCCACCCCTTCGGCTATGACCTTTAGTTTGAGCGTTTGGGCCACTGCCACAATCGCACGAGCCAAGGCTTGGGAAACAGGATTTTTGTTCACGCTGCGAACGAAGCTGGCATCCAATTTGATGGCATCCAAGGGAATTCGGGCCAGTTGTGACAGCGATGAGTAGCCGGTGCCGAAATCATCCATATGCACGCCCGCACCTAACTGCCGGAATTGCTTGATGAGGTCGATAGCGGCGCTTTCATCTTCAATCAGGCAGCTCTCAGTCAGTTCAATATCCAGAGTGCAGGGGTTAAGGTCTGCCGCGCTCAAGGCCTGTAGAAAATGGCTGACGACGCCTTTGTCCGCCAGTTGACGAGACGATACGTTGATAGCCACTCGCAGATTCAAGCCTTCCTGCTTCCAGATGGCGGCCTGCTTGGCCGCTTCACGCATGACCCACACGCCAAGCGGCCCGATAAGGCCAGACTCTTCCGCGTAGGGAATAAAGACGCCCGGCCCGAGTAGCCCGCGCTCAGGTGAGTTCCAGCGAATCAAGGCTTCAACGCTGTCCACAACCCCAGTCTTGGAGGCAAGTTTGGGCTGATAGTGCAGCACCAGATGGCCTTCAGCCAGGGCCTTGCGCAAGTTGGTGTCAAGCCAGACGTAGTCGGCGTTGCGCTGGTCCATCTCGGGCGAGAAAACGCGGTAAGTGCGTCGGCCCTCTTCCTTGGCGGCGTACATGGCGATGTCGGCACTGCGAACGACACTGTCCAGGTCATGCCCATGGTCGGGGTACATCGCAATACCGATGGAGCACCCCGTGTACACCTCGATCAAGCCCTGACGGAAGGGGTCACGCAGGCATTCAAGAATGCGCTGTGCCGTTGCTTCAAGCACACCTATCTCGGTATTTTCCTGAAGAACAATGAACTCATCTCCTCCTAAGCGGGCCAATATCTGGCCGTCCAGGAGGCAGCCGGTAATCGTGACAGCGACAGACTTAAGCAGACGATCGCCAAACGCGTGCCCATAGTGGTCGTTTACGCGCTTGAAGTTGTCCAAGTCCAGGAAAAGTACCCCGACCTTGCCGATGCCCGGACGGGACAAGGCATTGCGAATGGTCGCGGTCACGGCGTGCCGGTTTGGCAAGTCCGTCAACATATCCGTATTGGCCAGCACGCGCAGGCGTTCTTGTGCCTGACGCTCTTCGGTAATGTCGGTACCGGAGCAGATCAGGTAGACGCGCTTTTCCCCACTGCCGCTGGTGACGAACTTGTTGCGAAATAGAAACAGTCGGGGCCCTTTGACCGTATTTATCAGGCGTTCGGCCTCATACGACTGTCGATCCCGATAAAAACGGGCAATGTTGCGGCGGGAAGCCTTGGCCTCTTCGCGCGTCATGAACATGTCAAAGACGCTGCGCCCGATGATGTCCTGTTCTTTCTTGCCCGTGTATTCCTCGCTGACCCGGTTAAAACGCTGCACCAGGCCATCTTGGTCCACGATGACAATGACGGAGTTCGCCTCGGACACCACCTGTTCAGCGAAGGACAAACCATCGATCAGATCGCGGGCAACCGAGTCCGTGTCGGAGTAGGCAGAGGCAGTGCCCGCCCATTCATTGGGATTGATTTTGCGTCCCACCAGATGCAATTGCAGTGGGTTGCCATATAGCGAAATATCGATGCGGACACTGGACGTAATGCCAGTCAGGTCACGCACGCGCACGGCTTGATGTCGGCTAAGCGGCGCAGCAATATTGGTCGAGCCTTTAACGGCTGCCAATTCAATGGCATCGCTATCGGCCGACAGGCGCCAATAAGGGCTGTAGGTACCGAAGTACATGTACAGCGTGGTCCGCCCCTGGTCGTCGATCATCGGAGTCCCTCTCCTGGCCCCTCGTTTTAATACTTTGTCTTACACATTACGGCGTACTGGGGACGGGGTCAAGAATCTCGCGGCATTGCGGACAATTATCTACACTGTTCGCCCCTGCACGTCCGCCAAGGAGACATGATGAATGCGACGACCAAAACAAGCTTGATCAACCCCGGTTCCAGCCATGCGGTGGTGGTGGGCGGAGGAACCATGGGTGCCGATGTCGCGGTGGTATTGACCAGGGCGTCCTGCCGATGCACCGTTATCGAGCCAGATTTGACGCGCGCGGATACCTTGCCAAACCGGGTCCGCGCCAATCTGGAGGCCATTGGCTGCCCGGAGAACGTGGCGCGTCTGTCGGTCGTGGCCGATCTGGATGCCGTGGACTGGGCCAGCGTTGATCTGGTGATCGAGTGCATTCCCGAGCGCCTGGACATTAAACAGAGCTTATTCGCAGCGCTGGCACAGCGTGCCCGCCCAGATACCGTGCTGGCCAGCAATAGCTCCAGTTTTCCCATCAGCGCCATCGGCGCGGGCTTGTCCACGCGCGAACGCATGCTTGGCCTGCATTTTTTCATGCCAGCCCATCTGGTGCCATTGGTGGAAGTGGTCTTGGGCGAAGCCAGCGATAACGCCTATGCGGATGCGCTCATTGCCTTTATGCGCCGCTGCGGCATGGTGCCGGTGAAGGTAAAACAAGATCTGCCCGGTTTTTTGGCCAACCGCCTGCAGCACGCACTGTCGCGCGAGGCCTTCGACCTGATCGACCGGGGCATCGCCACGCCCGAAGACGTGGATGCCGCGGTGCGCTTTGGCTTTGGTTTTCGATTTCTGGCTGCGGGCCCCGTGCTGCAACGAGACCATGCGGGCATTGACGTACACGCGGCCGCTGGCGCCACGATGTACCCCACATTCTGCAATGCTGACACGCCGGCGCGCTGCCTGACCGAACGTGCGCAGGATGGACGCTATGGCATGAAAAGCGGCGAAGGGTTTTATGCATGGACGCCGGACAGCATTCAGGCTGAACGCGCGCGCTACGACAAGCTGCTGCGCGCGGGCCTGGATCTGATTGCGCCGGAGTTACCTGAAATCAAACCCTGACCGGCGCTCTCGAGTACGCCACGCTCGAATCAAGCGCGTTCGATTCGGGCAGGCAAGCCTTGGCGCACGGCCGCCCCCGATACCCAGTCAATCCATACGTTCGCATGCTGCCCGCGCGTGGCATCCCCAAATCCCAGGTCGTTCAGATTGACACCGGCCGCCAAGGCCGGGTCGTGGGGCATGGCCACGCCGTCCACCAGGTGGGCGCGGGCGCCAAGTTCGGTATGGCCGTAGCCGTGCTCAATGGCAATGGCGCCTGGCTGAATGCCATCGCGCACCAGGGCAAGACCGGTTACCGAACCACCCGGCGTGACAATGCGAACCGGTTGACCGTTATGGATATCCAGGCGCTGCGCATCCTGGCGGTTGATGGAAATGGGGTTACTCGGATGCACCTGACGCAGGCGGCTCACCCCAATCGACATCGAACTCATGAGATTGGACTTGAATGAGCTCAGCAGGAACGGCCACTCTTGAGGTGGATAGTGCTCGCGCACATCGCTTCCATCCGCCAAACGTGCCGGATACCAGGTTGGGCAACCACTGAAATGTTCACCCGTCATGGCATGGCGCAACGTGGCCAACGGTTCGCTCCAAATGTGCAAAGGCTTGTTATAAGCATGGCGCACTCGCCCATCCTTCCAGGCATCTTCTTTCACGTCGAAGCGTCCGCCACGCGTCATCAACATGGCCACCTGGCGCCACTCGTCCGGTTTGAGCTTGTCTTGCAGCAAGGCCGCGTATCGATCCACGCCGGTCAGTACCATGTCGTCGTCGCTGGCGGGGTCCACAGGTTTTCCCGCCGCGAAGGCAATATTGGCCATGCCGCGCAAAATAAAGTCTTCGGCAGTGTTCAACGCCAACTTGGTGCCGTCCTTGGCGGTGATGGCGCCTTCGCCAAAGCCCGGCATGGACAGCCGCTTGGCACAAGCAATAAGAAAGGTTTCCAGGCAAACCGGCTCGCCCGTGGCCGTGTTCGCGACACGCGGTTGTACCGTTGGCCAACGTACCGTCGAAGCTTTGACCACCACGTCGGCCCAAGGGGCGGACACGCCCCAACTTTCATAGGTGACGGTATCCGGCACGATGTAATCGGCCCACGCGTTCGTTTCGTTAATGAATGGGTTGATAGACACCGAAAGTGGCAGATTGGCGGGATCGCGCAGCTTGTCGGTGATGACGCTCTTCAGGCCCGCCACGCCATACAAGGGATTGCTCATGTGGTTGATCCACACCTTCGCGCGGTACGGATACCCCGTCAATGCAGAGGCCAACATTTCCGAACTTAAGCCCCCCACTGCCGGATACCACGGCGCTTCTGCCGGGTACGGCGATTGGCCCTCCGCTTGCTTGCGCTTGAATTCACTGCTCTTTTCGTAGGGGAATCTATTACGCGAGAGGGCCACACCCTTGGGGATCACCTTACCGGGGAATCCACCAATGTTGTAGCGCGGGCCAGGGCCGAAAGGCGGGAACGGGCCTGCATCCAGTACCAGCCCGCCTTCCACGTTCAGGTTCCCGACCAGAGTATTGAGCATGGCAATGGCATAGGCCGTGTAGAAGCCCGATCCATTCATCGTGCCGCCATGGGCATCTGCCACAGCGCGCTTGCCGAAGCTGGTGAAGCGCTCGGCCAGCTTGGCCATGGTTTCTGCGGGCACGCCGCTAAGCGCCGCGTATTCGTCCAGTGTTTTGCGCTGCGCTTGTTCGCGCAGCAGCATCAGTGACGAACTGACCGACACACCGTTTGGCAGATCCGGCAAGCCGACGGCGGCCACCTGCGCTTGCACGAAGAGTTCTGCCGGCTGCGCCACGGTGTGTGCCGCTAGGGTGCCGTCCGCCAGACGCACCACATAAACGTCTTCCCATTTGTCATCTGCCGTCTCGGGTCGTGCCCAACCCAAGTCAAGACCCCGCAAGAACGTGCCATGACGTGCATGACCGACCTGTGTGATCACCAAATGGGTGGCATTCGTCCAGGAGCTTTCCCCGGCAAGCTTCATCGCTTGCGGACCTGGTTGCGACAACATCAACGTATCAAAGCGCTCTTGTTCGATGATCCAGCGAAGCATGCCCATCACCAGCGCCAGGTCGCCAGCCGGGTTCACGGGTAGCCACTCATTGCCTGAGCCTGCGGCAAGGCTGGCGGAGGCCGGCAAAATGGGCGAAACCACCACATACTGAAAACCGTCTTCCGGCGGACGAACACGCGCTTCAGCTAACTGACGGCCCTGGCGTTGAAATGGATTGCCCGATTGTGCGGGTGCCGTGCCAATAAAGAGACCAAATCGAGCTTTTTCCCAATCGGGTTTGCCGTGAGGCATGCCTTTCATGTCGCCCAGCGCGGCACCCGCACCCACGCGGAAGGACTGACCACAATATGAGCCGTGGTTGCTCACGTTGACCGTGCCAAAAGACTGAGCGGCAAAGCGTTGAATCAGCGGTGTGCGGCCCTCGTTGGATGCATCGGTAAACAACAGTTGGTTCACGCGCGGGCCATACTCGGGGTTGTTCGCGTCCAGGGGTGTCTTCAGGTCATAAATAGCACTCAGACCATCCACATGCCCTTCACCAAAAAGATCACCGCCGTCACAGACTTCCGCGACCAACTGCTCAAAAGAAATGGTCTGCCACTTCCCCTCTCCGCGCCCACCCACTCGCTTTAACGGTTGGAGCACGCGATAGGGGCTGACCAATTGTTCCAGCATGGAAGAACCCCGCGCACAGGAGGTCGCTCGGCCTTCAAGACCATTGTCACCACCTAATTGTGCGAAGACCTCTCGCACCGATGTCTGCATGGCCGCAGGCCGCGTGGTGGCCAAGGGATGATAGGGATTGCCCGCCACTCTCAGAATTTTGTTCGATGCCGTGTCAACGCGAACTCGCACGCCGCATTGCGTCCAGCAACCCAGGCAACTGGACGGACTGACTATCTGACCCGGCTGCGCCGACAATACCCCCGTCACCGGATCAATACGGAATTCAGGCGTCAGCGAATTACCGCGCACCGCATGAGCCGTGGGTGCACCCGCCGTGCCTTGCAACAGACCGCGCGCCGCTTTGGCCACAGTGTCACCGTAGCCCGCGGCAAAGGCCGTCATACCCGCAGCTACCACGCCACCTCGCACCAATAATTTGCGTCGTGACGCGTCCGTCAGGTCTTCGGGCGTCGCCTCTGGCACGGCGGATGACGCCTGTTTGCCGTCGTCGAGGTCAGTGTCTTGTGCCGCATTGCCGTGCTTGTGCTGCTTGTCCATCTTGTTCATCCGTATTCGTAGTCGTTAGCGCTTAGGCATTACCCAGGCGCACACCGCGTGGCGCGAAGCGTTCCAGCAAATAGGTCAGCGCAGCCACCAACGCCACACACAAACCTAGTACGCCGACCATGCCCAAGAGGCCATCACTGCCCCAAGGCATATCGATGAGGTACAAACCAGCGCCATACTTGGGCACGCCTTGCACGCTCATGAACACCACCCATCGGAAAATCCAGGCGCTCGCCAGCAGGCTCAATGCCAGAGCCGCCGAGACCCAAGGCCCGGCCAGCGCACGCACAGGCCGTTGCAGTAACGCGACCAACACGCAACCCGTGGCCACCGCAGCGGCCAGACTCAAACGCCAAATGGGGAATTCGCTGAAGAGGCGAAGTGCCGCCGGAAAAGAGGCATCGTGGCCGAAGGTGCCCAACAGGGCCCAGGCGCCAGCGCTCAGAGCCATCAACGCCACAGCTGCCATGCATAATCGGCGCAGCAAGGCGATTGGAAGCGCCTTCAGGCCACCCGGCATCCAGCGCCCGATCAGGAACATGGCGCCCAAGGCACCGATCCAGCCCGTCAGCGCAAAGTTGATGGGTAAGAATGGGGTGTTCCACAAAACACGCGAGCGCAACACCATCACTTCCGCACCCGTATAGACCAGGATCGACAGCGCGGACAAACCAAGCAATACCGCGACGACACGTAACAGCCCACGTTTTCCCAACCACCACAGCGCGCAAAACAATAACGCGAGGCTCACGTAAACAGGCAATAGATACGCGCCCAGCGACATCCATGACCAAGGCGTGAAATGAGCATAAAAATGCCAGAAACGGCCCGGCTGATGCAGGTCGGCCAGCAGCGACACCGGGGCCGCCATGGAACTGACAGCCAAGACCATGACAGCGGTGGGCAGCAGGCGCGCCCACGCGCTGCCGGGCGCACCAAATGCGGCCACTGCAAGCGTCAACCCCGTGGTGGCACTAATGCCGACCAAAAAGAAATATTGCACTGCCCATGGCAACCATGCGGCCTCGTAGACCGGTGTGAGTAATTCCGAAATTTGCATGACTATTCCCGTTGAACCGATTGCCGCTTAGTGATGACCCGCCAGCCGCACGCCTGCCTGGCCGTCAACCTGATTGACGAAGGCATCGGGCAGGCCGATGTAATACACATGCGGATTGGTGTTCATGCCGGGTTTGAGCACCTTGATGTCTTCGCGATGCTCGACCAGCAGCTGTGAAATAGCGCTTTGCGGGTCATTCATGTCGCCAATGATGCGGGCGCCCCCCACGCAGCTTTCCACACAGGCGGGCAAGAGACCCACCTCCAGCCGGTGTTCACAAAACGTGCACTTATCTGCTGTTTGCGTTTCGTGATTAATGAAACGGGCGTCATATGGACAGGCTTGCACGCAATAACCACAGCCCACACAACGTTCGTTGTCCACCAGGACAATGCCGTCTTCGCGTTGGAATGTGGCTTGCACCGGGCACACTGGCACACAGGGAGGGTTATCGCAGTGGTTGCACAAGCGCGGCAACATCACCATGGAGCACGGGCTGCCATCGTCCGGCATGACCTCGTACTGCAAGACGGTGGTGCGGAATTGACCGATGGGCGGAAGATTTTCGAGCGAACAGCTCACTGTGCAGGACTGGCATCCAATGCACTTGCGCATGTCCACGACCATGCCAAAGCGTTCTCCGCTCATCCCTGGTCGACGTGGTGGCTGAGCACCGATGCCAGCGCGTGCTTCCGGCACGATGGGAATGACGGTGGCCGCCAAGCTCAAGCCCAATAGCTCTTTTAAGAAACCGCGTTTGCCAGGCGCTGAAATTGCCTTGTCGCTGGGCGCGTTTTTCATACCGTTCACTCCGAGTTGCGTGGAAAAGCTGAACGGTGCGCGCTTGGCGCATGTGACGCTGTCAGGCTGCCTACGTTCATCTACGTCATTAACTTATCACTCCTGGTTATATAGAGTGTTGACATCGATCAACCTGCAGCGCAATGCCTGGCAATGAAGCGCTAGGTGTTGCCGGAGGACAGCGTGAGCCCTTTGCGCCAGACAGCAAGCTTGGCGTCAAACCCAGCGGCAGCATGCGCGGGACTCGTCGAGGGCAGCGCCACGTACTCCAGGTGCGTCAGCGCCGTGACCTTGGGCAGCACATGGCGTCGATACAAAGCAGCAGCCTTTGCGCCGTTAAAGCAGACGCGTTGGATGTGCGGGTGCGACGCGAAGAAGGCCGCGAAATCATTGGGCACCACGGAGTCGGCTTTGATGTCTGCATCCAGACTGCCCTCTCGCTCGCACGCCTGCAGGACGTCCCAGAGAGCCACGCCTGCGCCATTTAACGCGGCCAAGCGTAAGTCATAGGGCAATGACGCCTCGAAGCCAAAAACGGCGGCGGCGATGGGCCAGAAGGCATTGCGGGGGTGTGCGTAGTACTGCTGCTCACGCAGCGAGATGACACCGGGCATGGAGCCCAGCACCAACACGTCAGGTTCCTGCGAGGCTACGGCTTGAAAACCTCTGACGGCACCCGATCCCGTACGCGTGGCCAAATCAGAATCCGTGCGAGACTCGACGTTCATGGCAGAGCCTGCGCCCTGCTTTTTTTGGGGCATTACGCCTGCGCCTCGACGCGCCGCCACACGCTGGCTAACCATGGTTGCTGCTCACGCGGCACGCCTTCTGGTCGGTAATAGTGTTCAAGCTCTTCAAACTGCGCGTCGTGCATCAAGGAGCGCCAGGCAGTCAGGTCGTGATACGCGCCATAGCGGCCCCGATTCCATCCCTCCTCGTTCTGGCCACGCGGATTTGAGCAAAACAATACGCCACGGGGTTTCAGCGTAGCGTGCAGCTCGCGCAACACACGCGGCAATTCTTGCGTAGGCACATGAAACAGCACCGCATTGGCAAAAATTCCATCAAATTTCTCAGTTGGCAGAGATAAGGCAAGAAAGTCCTGGTGCCACACCTCACATCCTGAATCGGCACGCGCCATCTCGGCAAAGCGTTCTGCGCCATCCAGCCCGATAGCGCGATGGCCCAACGCACTGAACGTTTTCAAGTCGCGTCCAGGGCCACAGCCGAAATCCAGAATCGTATGGGGAGCCTCGCCTTCAATATGGCGCAGCAGCGCGGCAATGTTCTGGCTTACGTCGTGATCTTGCGTGCCAACCTTGAAAGCATCGGCGCTGTTGTTATAGTGCGCCCGCGTCAAGTTGCTGATCTGGCGTAGGGTGTCGTCATCGAGTGTCATAGAGTGATTGTGCCGCAAGTGCGGTCAGCATGCGTTGAACAGCCCTGCGGCTTGTCGGCCTTTTGGATGCGTTGACGTGCATCTGGGTCAGATTTCGGGGTCAGGGCGTGGATATAGGAACCTGCCGCAGGGTTGCCCCGGCAGGGAACCCGTAGTCCCCACGTACACATTAACGAACGTCCGCTGCGCGCTCGATAAACAATTGCCTGAGCACGCTGCGATGACAGTGGCTCTCGTTTTCACAGTAGCAGCCCACCGAAAAATGCGTGGTTTTAGACAGGGCGGCTAGCACATCCAGCACCTTGCTCGCTTCGCCCTCGTTCATTTCTGCCCGAAATTTTCGAGTAAATGCATGCCAATCGGCATCGGTTTCCGCGGTTTTGGCCTGGTGAACCAACTCCGCACTGGGCGAGAGATTGGGCAACCAGACATCGTAGTAATTGCGGCTGCTGAACTCCGCCTTTGGCACGCCCCGAGGGGGTCGGCGAACGGTGCCAATACGTAGCCCTTCGTCCGGCAAACGCAAGGTTCCCAACTGAATAATGGTGATACTCATGCCCACTCCTGAAGACGATGCCTTGATGGTGCCACCTGAAGCAATCAGCACGATACCCCGATCAGCCAACTGCATGGCAAACCTGCGAACGGTATTATTGCGCCCCCAAGCTTTTTTGCTTGCCCTGAATTTTGCAGCCGCCAAGGCTCTTTCCAATGACTCGATTTCAAGCTCTTATGACCGGCACGCTGTTTTCCGTGCTGACCGCCTCGGCCGCACACGCGGTGGATTTGCCCTACCGCGACGCTGACGTGTGGTCAAAAAAGAAGGCTGGCGAATTAATTACGCTGTGCAAGAAGGAAGTGCCAATTTATTTGAACCGCTTGATTGCAGAACAAAAGAATTCGGCGCTCTACCAAGCCACCGAGTTGAATGTTGAAAACGTCTACGACGTCATGCAAGACGTTGGGCCGCTGATTTGGATGATCAGCACGGACTACACATTCAAAGACACCAAAGGCAAGAAACGTGAGTTCGTGGTCTCTTGTTTATTCGACCGCGACGGCACATCCGCGATCGACACGGCATCTAACGAACGCTAACAGGGCGATACGTCATGAGCGTGACGCATCTCTGCGCTACGCTTCTGGCTGATGACAACATCTTCCTCCTGGATGTATGCACTCGAATTCCTCGCCGCAACGCCATGGCGCTGCGAAACCCGTCGTGCCATAACGCGACGTAGCGTGAGTGGAGCGCGACACAATTTAAACGATTAAGCACTTGGCGAGCGCGCATCCCGCGTGCTGATTTCCGAACTGTCGCTGGTTAAGCGTCGCGGGTTACGCGCGCTCAATGGGCGTGCCCTGGTCTCGGTTTGCTCGCGCTCCACCCACGCTACGAACGCTCACGTTGGTATTTCAAGATTTGTCAGCAGTTTGGAAGGTGGCGCAGTGCCACGTCCCCTCTTGGACTTGCTAGCCACGTCTTCCTTGCAGCTATCCGGCATGTGGCTTGGTGTTCACTGGCAAACACAGTAAGGCTGTCAGCAAGGCAAGCACCACATGCGCCAGGTACAGCGGCACGAAACTGCTGTGCGTTAACCCGCCATGGCCAAGCAGCAGCACCGTGATGGCAACCCCCAGCACAGAGCCGATCTGTCGCGTGGCTTGGTTCACCGCGCTACCCACCGCATATTGGTCGACTGGCAAGCGGTTGACGGCTGCCGCAGACAACGACGGCAACACCAACCCGACGCTAATACCCGTCAAGAGCAGTCCAGGCAGCCAATGCGTAAGGTAGGCTGGCTGCGCATCGGGCATGAGCAAGAACCACAAGCCACTGCATGCGTAAAGCAGACTGCCACCAACAAGGAATGGCCGATGGCCGAGCCGGCTTGCCAATCGTCCAGAAATTATCGCAAAGGGAACCACGAGCAAGGGTCCAGGCGTAATGGCCAGTCCTGCCTGCGACAGCGTGTAATGCCATACCTGCGTCATGTAGAAAAAGAAGGCGAAGAACATCATGGAAAATGCAATGCCGAAAACCAGCGTAGCCAGATTCACGAAGGTGTAAGTGCGTTGTTTGAACAAGCGCAGGTCAACCAACGGTGACGGTGCGACTCGCGCCCAAATGACGAAGCCGATCAGAGCGATGACGCCCACAGTGGCGGCAACGGTCAGTTCGGTCGCCGTCCAATGTGGTGACTCCAACTGCACGATGCTCAATGCAAGAGCCCCTACGCCCAGGATCAACAAGCCCATTCCAACACCATCCACGGAACGTCGGCTATCGGGCTTCTTTGCTTCTTGCAGTAAGGCGGCACCGCGCCACAATGAGAGCGCGCCCAGTGGCAGATTCAGATAGAAAGCCCATTGCCACCCCATCGTCTCCACAACAAACGAACCCAGGCTCGGCCCGATTGCGGCAGCGAGGCCACCGACAGCCCCCCACAAGCTGACCGTTATCGCTCGTTTGTTGTGCGGAAAAGCGCCAAGCACGATCGACAGCGATGCTGGCGTCAGGAGGGCCGCACCGATAGCCTGCATGACGCGCGCAGCGACCAGCCAATTCACGCTGCCAGCCAGTCCGCAAGCGGCCGAGGCGGCAAGAAAGAGCGTGACACCCAGCAGGAATACCTTTTTGCGGCCGTAGGAGTCCGCCACGCCGCCCGCCGGAATCAACATGGCGGCATAGACCACCGTATAACCGTTCAGTATCCACGACATGTCGGCGGCAGAGGTCCCAGGAAAACTGGCACCGATGGCCCCAAATGCGGCGAATAGCATCGTCGAATCCAGGGAGACCAGAAACACCGCGATGCTGGCAATCCAGAAAATCTTCCACGGCGAAGACGGCGATTTGCTGGCACTGCCCGCTGCCTCGTGAATGGTGGTGTGAGTCATGGCTTGCTCCCCAGTAGCGCAGCGACGAGTCCCGACGCGTCGTAAGTCGCGCGTGAGTCGGCGCGCCGAATGACGTGCATAGTCAGCACGCCTGTGGTTGTGGATTTCATGGGAAATTCTTCTCGCTGAGAGAGCTTATTAAATATGATGATCATCATATTTTTAGGCAAATAGAACACGAACGTATATGAGTGAATGCACGGTCGATTACTCGGTATCGTATTGAGCCAGAAGAGCGCTGCGCGCTGCCACGAGCATGGCTTTGCCTTGGGCATCGGGGCCGAATGCGCGAGCCAGTTGCAACGCACCGACCATGGTACTGGCGATGACCATCGCCTGATCCTGCGTGCCGCCGTCAGGCAGCGCACGTTGAACCAACGCAATCAGGCTGCGCACGCGGTCTGTTGAGCATGCGAGAAGATTGGATGACTGGCGGGGCATCTCAGAGCCGAGCGCCGCCACCATGCACCCCCCTTCCACGTCTCGCAGATGCGCTTCGGACAAATAGCCCTCAAGAAGCGCACGCAATGCGCTCTGCCCGCGCTTGCGAGCAGCATCAATGCGGCGGCTCAACGCTTGTGTACGGCCCTCGCCGACCCGCGCAACCGCCTCCTCTAACAGGGCTTCTTTGGACGCGAAGTGAGCGTAGAAGCCACCGTGCGTCAGCCCTGCCTGCTTCATGACATCGGCCACGCCGACACCGGCGTAACCGTTACGTCGCAGCGTGCGCGATGCAACCTCGAGAATGCGCTCGTGGGTGGTTTCGCTGCGACTGGGTTTAGTGGACATGAGAGGGCACGAAATAAAAATATGATGTTAATCATATTACAGAATTGCCGTCATCCCTAAAAACATATGGCGCTCTACAGCAGAGTAGGTTTTTTTTCACATCAATAGCGCAAGGACATTGGCCTTCAATAGCAATCAGGCGTTTTCCGTAGCAGGAGCCCCGATTGCGCACGAAGCGGCATTTCCAGGCCGTCTCTGCGGTAGCGCTCACAGCAAAAAGCGCCATCACCACGAGGTCTTGGCGCTTTTTTTCTATCTGGCCGGCTCAGGAGGTGGCCAGTTTTTTGGCCGCCCGCAGTTGCTTGTGCAGCACCTCATTTCCCTTGATGGTTTTGATCAAATCCTCGTCTTGCTTGATAGCGTCCAGGGCCGCTTTGTAATTCCCCTTGTGAAAGCATAAATTGGTTTCCTTTTCAGCGCGCGCTCTTCGAACCGAGGCGGCACGATATGCGCAGCATGAGGCCACGATCGCGGCGATCCCGATTCCAAGGGAAATCCAGGGCGAGATGGGCATCAGCGCACACGCGGCACCAATGGCCACCGTGACGCCCACCCCAGCACAAATACTCTGGCGGCCAACGATTGCCCTATAGACTTCGTTCGCCGTTTTCAGTGCCTGCGCTTTCTCCATCAACGTCGTCAAGGTCCTTTCCACAGAATCAAGCGGTTGCACGTCCGCTTGACGATCAGGAGCCGATGGAGGTACCGATGAGATAGACTGCATGCCGGCTCTGGACTGCGCCAGTGACACGACAGGCGACGGCTGATAATTGATAGCCTCTCGATCTGGCGCCGCAATCACCCTGAAAGGCCGTATCTGAACGGCTGCTCGTCTGTCGGCGCCTATCTCCGGCATTGCTGGCGCGCTGGACAAATCCACCATTCGTGGACTGGCCGCCCTCACGCGCACCAAGTCCGCAGGTAATGTATATGGCTGCAACTGCATGAAGTCTTGCCGAGGCGGTGCACTGGGCTCACGATAGTAAGGACTATTAACCTGCTGCAATTGAGCTGCTCGCATCGTTCGTCTCTCGCGGGAAGAAAGCAGCGATCCTAGTGATCCGCCCCCACCCGGGCTTGCACAGAATGGCTCCGAGGCTCAATGACGTCAAATACACACCAAGTTCTGCTCCGATATCGAAGACAGTCATCGTTCATAAAATAGAACGCTGCTTACCAATTTCACCCACTACCGCCATCACTGTTGCGCCGTTATTCTCTTAACTATGACGAACGGCCCCGTAGGGGCCTCGCAACAGGAGTCACACAATGAAGAAGATCACCGGTCTGTACAGCAGCCCTCGCCCTCACTGGGTCGGCGACGGTTTTCCTGTGCGCTCGCTGTTTTCCTATAACGGCTTGGGACAGCAAACCAGCCCGTTCCTGCTACTGGACTATGCGGGCCCGGCGCAATTCGACCCGGCCGAGCGTCCTCGTGGCGTAGGTCAGCATCCGCATCGCGGCTTTGAAACCGTCACTATCGTATACAGCGGCGAAGTTGAACACCGCGACTCCACCGGTAACGGTGGCGTCATTGGCCCAGGCGACGTGCAATGGATGACAGCAGCCTCGGGCATTTTGCACGAGGAGTTCCACTCACCTGCCTTTACCCGCAAGGGTGGCAAGCTGGAGATGGTGCAACTGTGGGTCAATCTGCCCGCTCGCGACAAGCTGGCTGAGCCCGGTTACCAAGGCATACTCAACGCCGACATTCCGGTAGTGAACTTGCCTGACGACGCTGGCAGCCTGCGCGTCATTGCCGGTCAGTACGACACGGCCAAGGGTCCGGCGCGCACTTTTACACCGCTTGATGTCTGGGATGTGCAGTTGAAATCGGGTAAGTCACTTACGTTTGATGTGGCTGCCGGACGCACGACGATGTTGGTCGTTCTGGAAGGCACGGTGCTCGTCAACGGTGAAACCGTGGCGCGTGACGCCCAGATGGTGTTGTTTGATCGCGAAGGCGAGCGCATCGCGTTGGAAGCCAATAACGATGCGAAGTTTCTGGTCCTGAGCGGCGAGCCCATTGACGAGCCAATCGTCGGTTACGGCCCGTTCGTGATGAACTCGGAAGCTGAAATTGCCCAAGCGGTGCAAGACTTCAATACGGGTCGCTTTGGAAACATGGCGCACTGAGACGCCTTGCGCAGGAACAGCATCAACACGCGGGTTACGTGCGTTCACCAGCCTATTACTGGTGAAGCGTAATCCGCGTTCCACCCACATTACCCTGCCAGCAATCTATCCAGCCTCAACCTGCCGCGCGCGTCCGTCAGTCTGCGCATGGCCGCATAGGCCGCCCCCATGGCAGCCAGACCGCTTGCGCCACAGAGCAGGAACATGATCAGAATCTGGTATTTCACCGCTTCTACCGGGTCCATGCCCGCGATAATCTGCCCCGTCATGATGCCGGGCAAGGTGATGATGCCGGCAGCGGACATTTGATTAATCGTCGGTACGATGCCCCGGCGAATCGAAGCACGAAGCAATCCGGAAAAAGCCTCGTAGGCACTGGCACCCAACGCAATCCGTGCCTCAATGCCCGCGCGTTCGCGACGAACACCCGCCAGCATGCTGTCCAACGCCAGGCTTGCCGAATTCAACACACTGCCAAGCACAATGCCCACCAGCGCTATGACGTATCGGGGGTCATACCAGGGCTCGGGGCGCAACGCTGTGCTGAGTACAAAAAGTGCTGTGACCAAGGTGGCAGCGGCAACCGTTAATGCGCCAACCCAGCCATTACCATGCCCTACCAGTCGCTGCGCAGGACGCGCGGCGACTTCGCGTGCTGCCAGACCCATCATCACGGCCACCACCGCCGCTGTCAGCCACGGCGAAGCATGCGAAAACACCAGCCGCAGCAGGTGCCCGACCAGCAGCAATTGCACCACGGTACGCATGGCTGCCCAAATAATCTGCCGATGCAGCCCAAGGCGCAGCCCCAGCGAAATCAGGGCGCTGACCGCAACCAAACAAGCGGCAACAGCCAAGTCCCACGTGTGTAGTTCAACTACGCCCATAAAGCCTCCAGACGCCGATTTATCAAGCGAAAAGCACGCTGCGCCAGACGCCTTGCCTGAGCCTCACTGTGCGTCACCATCACCACCGTCAGCCCTTGTTCGCGACGCGCCGCAAGCTCTGCCTCGACGCGCATGGTCGCCGCCTCATCAAGGGCTGCCGTGGGTTCGTCAAGCAGCAGCACCGGAGGGGCATGCAATAGTGCACGGGCCAAACCCATTCGTTGACGCTCGCCCGTTGACAACTCATGTACCTGCGCTTGCAAGGCATGGTCTGGTAACCCCAGGCGTTCAAGCAGTGCCTCTACCCCCACCAATCCCTCAAAGTGAGGCGCCACCAGATCGTCCCACCAGCCGGCCTCCGCCTGGGCGTACATCACAAGACGCCGCCATGCCGGCGCAGACATCGATTCACGCGCCTGCTCGCCCAGCGATACGTTCCCCTCACCGGGGTCAAGATCGGCAATCTGCCTTAATAGCAACGACTTGCCCGCTCCGGATGGCCCCATGATGGACACGCATTCGCCCCGCGCCACATCCAGGTCAACAGGCTCCAATCTGGCGCAAGACACGCCACGCAAACGCAGATAAGCCTGATCAGCACCCTTATCGGCCGCCGGTGGCAAAGGCAAAGGAACACCCATACTTGCTAACTGATCTTCGCGAGGCGACACAGTTCATCCATATCAATAACCGTCAAGCCGCCATAGTGGGTGACCAACACTCCCTCACGGGCCAGACGCGTCAGCGCGGCATTGCAGCGCTGACGCGAGATACCGCATAAACCCGCTATTTCTTCCTGCGAAATTTTCAGATTCCGCTGCGTACCTGAGTGCAGATCAGAATCAAACTGCGCAGCGATGGCGCGCGCCACGCTGGTATCGACGTCCATGCGAAGGTTCGCGGTGTAACTTCCCATTAGCCAGTCCACCCGCTGCGCCAGATGTTTCATCAGGGCTTTGGTGAATTCGATGTTGTTATTCCATAGCCGTTCGCACGTATCGCGGGGCAATAACACTAAACGGCTTGGCCGCAGGGCCACCACGTCGTATTCGAACGGTCGGCGTCGAACCATGGTGGCCTCGCCGAACCAGCTTCCGGCGCCAAACCCCGCAAGCGATAAAGACCGCCCGTCCGCGCCAGACGACGACCATTTCACCAAGCCTTCAACCACGCCGAACCATCCTGGTGACGAGGCTCCTGCTCGAAACAAATAGGCACCAGCCGCGACTGACATCACGCGCAGATCTGCGCGAACGAGCTGGCGTTCCAGCACTGGCAAGCCCTGATACCAAGGCAGCGCATCAAGCATCTTGTCGATAGCGCAAGCAGGCCGTCGCCCACTCGTGCTCAGCAGTTCAGTGTCGGCCGTGTGAGGCGGTCGATTCATGCTTGCCCCTTTAAGTCAGTGTTGTGCGGCTCAGGTAAACCCTAGGATTCATTGTCACCTGGATGACTGTTCGCACGGTAGGCGAATCTCACAATGTTCGATGCCCTTGAGGCCAAAAACCATAAGAGGAGACGAGTCATGTTGTCAATGCAAAGCCTGGTATCCCGTAGCGCGCTCGCCTGCGGCGCAGCCGTTACGCTGTTAAGCGCCAATATTGCGCACGCACAGATTTCGGGTGATGTGATCCGGATTGGGTTTATTACCGATATGTCCGGTGTCTACTCCGGGCCAGATGGCCCGGGCGGCGTCGAAGCCATCAGAATGGCCATCCAGGAAATGGGCGGCGAGATCAATGGCAAGAAAATCGAACTGTTGACCGCAGATCACCAGAACAAAGCTGACATTGCATCGGCCAAAGCCCGCGAATGGTTTGACCAGATGGGTCTGGACATGTTGATCGGCGGCACAAACTCCAGTACCGCCCTGGCGATGTCAAAGGTGGCCGCTGACAAGAAGAAGCCCATCATCGTGGTCGGCGCTGGCGCACCTGCCCTGACAAACGAACAGTGCACGCCCTATACCCTGAACTATGCCTATGACACCGTCGCCCTGGCCCGCGGCACAGGCACGGCTGTGGTCAAGGCTGGCGGCAAGAGCTGGTACTTTCTGACGGCTGACTATGCCTTTGGCAACGCCTTGCAGGCTGATACGGCAGCGGTCGTCAAGGCTGGTGGCGGCACGGTCGTGGGTTCGGTCAAACACCCCTTGTCCACCAACGACTTCTCTTCCTTCTTGCTGCAGGCGCAAGGCAGCAAAGCCGAGATTCTGGCCCTGGCCAATGCAGGCGCGGACGCCACCAACGCGATTAAAGCCGCCAATGAATTTGGCGTGACCAAAACGATGCGCCTGGCGGGCCTCATCATGTTCATCAACGACATTCACGCGATTGGCTTGCCAGCCACGCAAGGCATGTACTTGACGGACAGCTGGTACTGGAGCGAATCCGATGCCTCCCGCGCCTGGAGCCGCAAGTTCTATGACAAGCGCCAAGCCATGCCATCGTCTCTTCAAGCGGCCGACTACTCTGCCGCCCTGCAATACCTGCGTGCCGTCAAAGCCACGGGCACCGACGACGCTGATCGCGTACTCGCCTATATGCGCGAGAACAAGCTGAACGATATGTACATCAAAGACGGCGTAGTCCGCCCCGATGGTCGCGTGGTGCACGACATGTACTTGCTGCAAGTAAAGACACCGGAACAGTCCAAGGAACCCTGGGACTACTTCAATGTCTTGCAGACCATCGACGGTAACGAGGCATTCACTACCAAGGCAGAAAGCAAATGCGCGCTCTGGAAGTAAACGCCGCCCGTTGACCCATTGATCCGGCTCGCCGACCCACTTGTCAGAGGCGCCGGGCACCTTGCTAACTAGGATGTATCCCATGGCCAAGCGCAAAATTATTGTCACCATCGCCCCCACCGGCGGCATGGCGTTCAAGAGCCAGAATAAAGACCTGCCAACCCAGCCGACGGAAATCGCGGAAGACGTCTACCGTTGCTATAACGCCGGAGCCAGCGTCGTGGCGCTGCATGCCCGTCGGCCCGATGACGGCGCGACATGTGACGCGTCTATTTATCGGGAAATGAACCAACGCATTCGCGAGCGATGCGACATCGTGTTGAACAACTCTACCGGCGGCGGCGTGCATGGCGATATGGTCAAAGAGACCTCGCCCGGCACCTGGGAAATTCTGTGGGAAGAACGGCTCAAAGGCATGGATGCGGGGGCCGAAATGTGCACCCTGGATGCCACTACGCTGAACATCGCCTTCGAAGGCCGCGAATACTTGATGAACACCCCATTGAGCAAAGCGCGTGAATTGGCGGCGGGCATGAAAGCGCGTGGCATCAAGCCAGAATGGGAGGTCTTTAGCCCCACCCATATTCTGCAAGACACCACCACGCTCATCAACGAAGGCCTGGATGAAGAACCCCATTTCATCAACTTGGTGATGAACGTGCATCGCAACTTTCAGAATGCCATGCCGTTCTCACCACGCCATCTGCAAATGATGGTCGACATGCTGCCCAAAAACAGCATTTTCTGCGTCAGCGGTATTGGCCCCGCCCAATTGGAAGCCAACATCAGCGCCCTGCTTTTGGGTGGCCACGCTCGCGTTGGGCTGGAAGACAATTTGTACTACCGCCATGGGGAACTGGCGACCAACGTCCAACTCACCGAGCGCATCGTGCGCATCATTCGCGAAATGGACATGGAGCCCGCCACGCCAGCCGAGGCACGCGAAATGCTGGGTTTGCCGCTAAAGACCGGCATCCGCCCAGAGTTCGCCCTCTAAAGCACCACACGCTCGGCGCGAACCCATATCGCACCGAGCGCTTCTTCCTCAAGATCGACTTCTCTTTAGCTGCGAAACAACATGAGTGAATCTCTGCAAGGAAAGCACGTACTGATCACGGCAGGTGCGCAAGGCATTGGCCTGGCCACGGCACGCAAGTTTCTGGAAGCTGGGGCCGAAGTTCATATCTGCGATGTGGACGCCACAGCCTGGCAAGCCGTTCAAAATATGCATCCATGCTTGTCCGCCAGCCTGACAGATGTTTCGGATGAAGCTCAGGTGCTCGCCATGTTTGCAGATCTGACCGCACGCTGGGGCAAGCTTGATGCTTTGGTGAACAACGCGGGGGTGTCGGGTCCCACCAGCAGACTGGAAGACACCAGACTGGACGACTGGCAGCACACCCTGGATGTCAATCTGACAGGCACGTTCCTATGCTCACGCAGTGCTGTAGCGCTGCTGCGTGCGGCAGGCGGAGGTGCCATCGTCAATATTTCGTCAGTCGCGGGTCGGCTTGGGTTCTCACTTCGCACGCCCTATAGCGCCAGTAAATTCGGCCTGGCCGGTTTGACGCAAACCTGGGCCATGGAACTGGGGCCATCCAATATCCGCGTGAACTCAGTGCTGCCCGGCGTGGTATCAGGCGATCGGGTCGAGCGCATCATTGCAGCTCGCGCCGCGGCCGCGGGCGTCAGTAACGATGACATGCGCGAACAGCTTGTCGAGAAGGTGTCGTTGCGGCGCATGACCAGCCCCGAAGACGTGGCAAATCAAGTGGTGTTTCTGTGTTCCGACCAGGGTGCGATGATCAGCGGCCAGAGCATTTCGGTCTGCGGCAACGTGGAGCATCTGGGGTAGAGGTTCTCGCGCTTCGCCCACCGTACGGCATTGTCGATTTGGCGGGGCTGAATCGCGAGTTGCGCGCAGTTGATGCTGATGATGTCGACGCCGTTTTATCGCATTCCACCCATGTTAAGCATGGGTGGAATGCGAGACCATCGAATCGATTAGTCTGCCAGACGCGCTTCGATCTTCGACTTGGTTTGCGGCAATTCCTGGGGCAAACGCGAGGTCAGTTGCTCGAACAGCAAGTCGTGCAACGCCAACTCGTCGCGCCACGAAAGTTCGTCCACCGACATGACTTGCTCGAACTTGTCTGGCGTGAATTCCAGACCCGTCCAATCAATGTCTTGATAGCTCGGTGACACGCCAAAGACTTGGTCCACGCCCTTTGCCGTGCCGTCGATTCGGCCCAGCATCCAGCGCAGCACACGCATGTTCTCGCCAAAACCTGGCCACACAAATTTGCCATCCGGGCCCTTGCGGAACCAGTTCACGCAGTAAATGCGCGGCAATACGGCACCTTGAGCTTCCAGGCGTTTGCCCAACTCAAGCCAGTGCGCAAAATAGTCGCTCATGTTGTAGCCGCAGAACGGCAACATGGCGAACGGATCACGACGCACCACACCTTGCTGACCAGCCGCCGCAGCGGTGGTTTCAGAACCCATGGTGGCTGCCATATAAACGCCTTCCACCCAGTCGCGGGCTTCCGTGACCAAAGGCACCGTAGTCGAACGACGACCGCCGAAGATGAAGGCGTCAATCTCGACACCCTTCGGGTTTTCCCATTCGGGGTCAATCGACGGGCACTGTGCGGCAGGTGCCGTGAAGCGCGCGTTCGGATGTGCAGCCTTGCGGCCGGTTTCACGAGCGGACTCTGGCGTCCAGTCTTGACCTTGCCAGTCGATCAGGTGCGCAGGCGGCGTGTCGGTCATCCCTTCCCACCAGACATCGCCGTCATCGGTCAGCGCCACGTTCGTGAAAATGACGTTGGCCTTTAACGTGGCCATGGCGTTGAAGTTGGTCTTTTCGCTTGTGCCCGGTGCCACACCGAAATAACCCGCTTCCGGGTTGATCGCGTGCAAGCGGCCATCGGGACCCGGTTTGATCCAGGCGATGTCGTCACCAATGGTGGTGACCTTCCAACCGTCCATGCCTTCTGGCGGGATCAGCATGGCGAAGTTGGTCTTGCCGCAAGCGGAAGGAAATGCCGCCGCCACATGGAATTTACGACCCTTGGGCGACGTAACGCCCAGAATCAGCATGTGTTCGGCCAGCCAACCCTGATCACGTCCCATCGTGGACGCAATACGCAGCGCGAAGCACTTCTTGCCCAACAAGGCGTTGCCACCGTAACCCGAGCCGAAGCTCCAGATTTCACGCGTTTTCGGGTAATGAACAATGTACTTGGTGGGGTTGCAAGGCCATGGCACATCGGCCTCGCCTTCTGCCAAGGGCTTGCCCACCGAGTGCACGCAAGGCACGAAATCACCGTTCTCGCCCAGCACGTCATACACGGCACGGCCCATGCGCGTCATGATGCGCATATTGACCACCACATAGGGGCTGTCTGAAAGCTCCACACCGATGTGGGCAATGTCCGAACCCAGCGGGCCCATCGAGAACGGCACCACATACAGCGTGCGACCGCGCATGGCGCCGTCAAACAAGCCGTGCAAGGTGGTACGCATTTCTTGCGGGTCGGCCCAGTTATTGGTGGGACCCGCCTCTTCTGCACGCTCGGAGCAAATGAAGGTGCGGTCTTCTACACGCGCCACATCTGAAGGGTCCGAGCAAGCCAGGAATGAATTTGGGCGCTTGGCGGGATTCAGGCGGCGCATGGTGCCAGCCTGGACCATTTGTTCGCACAAACGGTCGTATTCTTCTTGGGATCCGTCACACCACACCACCTGATCCGGCTTGGTCAGTGCGGCGACGCTCGCCACCCAATCGATCAAGCGATGGTGCTTTACATAGGCAGGCACGTTCAAGGCGGCCAATCCCCCATCAATAGGTTTGTTCATTGGGGCAGTCTCCATACAATGGCTAATGGTGATACGGCCCCAATTGGATGGGGCCGTATGCGTTTGGCGCAATCATACTTGCTGGCTAGGGTAAGCCGTCAACCCGCCCAGACGCACGAGATGCTACGTCTTGACAGACCTCAGGAATGGGTGCCGTCACGCAGGGCGCGGCGAATGATTTTTCCTGTTGCAGTAGTTGGCAAACTTGTTACAAAACAAATGGCACGGGGATACTCGTGCGCCGCCAAGCGGGTACGCACGTGCTGCTGCAGTACTTTTATCAAGGCGTCATCCCCTTCGTATCCATCGTTTAACACGACGAACGCTTTCACAATTTCAGTGCGTTCCGGATCAGGCGCTCCGATAACCGCCGCCATGCGCACAGCCGGGTGACCGATCAGGCAATCTTCAATGGACGCCGGGCCAATGCGGTACCCCGCACTGGTAATCACATCGTCATTGCGTCCTACAAACTGGATAAAACCGTCTTTGTCGCAAATTCCCAGGTCGCCCGTCAGCAGACAGTTACCCGCATATTTTTCGGCGGTCGCCAGAGGGTTGTTCCAGTAACCCAGGAACATCACGGGGTCCGGAGCGCGCACGGCAATATTCCCTTCCAGCCCTATTGCCACCTCGCGGCCGAGCTCGTCGACGATGACTACGTCGTGCCCCGGTACCGGGCGCCCTATGGCGCCCACGCTGGGCTCGAATAACGACGAGCACGAAGAGACAACCATATTGCATTCCGTCTGTCCGTAGAACTCATTGATGGTGACGCCCAATACCCGGCGTCCCCAGTCAATAAGCTCCAAACCCAAAGACTCGCCACCGCTGGCCACTGACTTCAGTGCCAGCACTCCAGGCGCAGGCGGGTTGAGCGAGGCGCGCATCATCTTCAATGCGGTAGGCGGCAAGAAGGTGTTGGTCACGCCGTGGCGTGCCATAAGATCAAAGGCGGCCGCGCCGTCGAACTTCTCGAAGCGACGGGCAAGCACCGGCACGCCGTGGTGCCAGGCGGGCAACAAAACATCGAGCAGCCCACCTATCCAGGCCCAATCGGCGGGCGTCCACATCAGGCGCGCCTGCTCTGGAAAAAACTCGTGCGAAAGCTCTACGCCGGGCAAATGACCCAGCAGGACGCGATGCGCGTGCAACGCGCCCTTGGGTTTGCCAGTGGTGCCAGAGGTGTAGATGATGACCGCCGGGTCGTCTGCCGACGTTGCCACCGGTTCAAACTCGGAGGACTCGGCATTGACCTGCGTCCAGAAGGGCAACGCCCCTTCCACAGGGCCGTCGATGCAATACACCACCTTCAACGCCGGGAGAGTGGCGCGAATTTCTTCAAGCTTGCGGCAACCTTCAAGATCAGTCACCAGCGCCGTGGCGCCGCTATCAGCCAGACGGTAGGCAATGGCCTCCACGCCGAACAGGGTGAACAAAGGCACAGCAATGGCGCCTGACTTGTAGACCGCAATGTGCGTGATGGCGGTTTCGGGTGCTTGCGGCAAATACACGGCGACCCGGTCACCGGCTCGGATCCCCTGACGCTTCAGGTTATTGGCCAACTGGTTGGAGAACGCTTTGATCTGGTCAAAGGTATAGCGCGTCTGGTTGGCGTCACTGGTCTCGTAGATCAGCGCGAGCCGTCCGCTGCCGTCCGCCCATTTATCGCAGGTGTCGACACCCATATTGAAAAATGCCGGCACTTTCCATTGAAACTCGGACGTCAATTGCCTATAGCTGCTCACACGGGAAAGCATGAAATATTCGCCTTCAATACGGACGCCACCGGCGCCCAGGTTGTCTCTGATATTGTTTTTTTCATGAATTCTGACCGACACGTGTCGCGCTTCAGCGCGCCTTGGGCGGACGAATTTTCCTTCGGGTAGCAACGGATTCACCCGCATCAATTAAGATTCACTCAAATCCGGCGCACCTCAGTCAATACTGTAAATATAGGCCTTTTTACCGAGGCCATTTTGTATCTTGATTGGCAAAATCGAATCCTCCTCAAGAGTTATGGATAAAGCCCCTACCGCCCCCCTACGCCGCCCTGCGGCCAGCGCCAAATCCCAGCAGCGCATCAAAGACATCCTGCGTGTGGCGCGCCAGGTATTCTCGGAAGTCGGGTTCCAGGCGGCCACCACCACTGACATGGCGCAGCGCTTGGGCGTGTCCGAGGCCACCATCTTTACGTACTTCGGCGGCAAGCGTGAGTTATGTGTTCGGGTCATCAGCGACTGGTACGACGAGATCATCAGGAAAATCGAGACTGCGCTGCCGCGCGTTCAAGGCTTGCGCGCGCAATTGCATTATCTGGTTCACGCGCATTTGCGGCACCTTCTGGCAGAAGGCACTGGCTTGTGCGCGCTGATTCTTTCGGAAGGACGTGCCCGCAACGATGAGTTTGGCGATGTCTTTGCGCATCTTCAGCGCCGCTACACAGCGCCCTTGATGCGTCTGCTTGCGCAAGGCCAGGAAAGTGGCGAGATCCGGCGCGATATGCCGTTGCGTTTGCTGCGCTCAAGTGTTTATGGCCCGATGGAGCACGTGCTTTGGGATGCCATATTGCAAGGCACACACGTCGACCTGGACGCCACAGCAGACCAGTTGGTGAATTTTCTCTGGCAGGCGTTGCAACCGCCTGCAAGCGAAACCCTCGCGCTGCAGGCGTTTCGCAGTGATGTGCGCGATGCACTGCATCGTCTTCAGGAAGCCGAGAACAAGGTGGGTGGCGAATACTGAGGAAAGCCGTCGAAGATTTCGCCGCGCTCAGCAGGTGCCAAAGCCCAGGAATGCCGAGCATTGGGTACGCCGCCATCCACCCGAATCACACTGCCATTGATGAACGCCGCGGCCGGCGACAATAAAAAGACCACAGCTGCCGCCAACTCAGCTTCAGTACCAAAACGCTGCAACGGCACGTTGGTCTTGAGTTCACGCAGCAAAGCGCGATACGACTCGTCATAGCTATCCATGCCACTGGAGGCAATCCAGCCGGGCGCGACAGCGTTGACCCGTACACCCGAGTGAGCCCATTCGCATGCCGCCGTTTCCGTCAGATTCCACACCCCTGCCCGCGCGGCGCCCGAATGCCCCATGCCTGGCATCCCCCCCCAGATGTCGGCCAGCATGTTGACGATGCTGCCACCATGCTGGCGCATGTGCTGCACGTATGTCTCGCGCGCCATTAAGAAGGTGCCGTGAAGGTTGTTTTGCACGACGGCGTTCCAGCCATTCAGGGAGATCTGGTCCAACGGCGCCGGAAATTGGCCGCCTGCGCAGTTAAAGAGCCCATCAATGGCTCCGTGCTGCACCAGTACCTCGGCCACCGTCTCACGTACCGCAGTTTCCACCCTGATATCACACACATGCAGGCTCAGACGCGAATCAACTTCCGGGTAGATGCCCACCAGTTCAGCGCGGGTCTTCTCCAGCTTCTCGAGCTTGCGACCGATGAGCGCCACTCCCGCACCCAGCGACGCCAGCTCGTGCGCCGTGCATCGGCCCAAGCCACTGCCCCCACCCGTGACCACAACGGTTTTACCGTCGAACAAACCGGGTCGAAAAACGGAGGCATAGCGTCGGGTATCAGGGGTTGTTGGCTCGGTCGATGAAATCATGAGTGTCTCTCCGGTTTTTTTTGAGGATAGCTCAATAAATATTCATCGACTACAAATACCATAGGAAATCATGCTGAGTTAAAGTCAATAACTTCGACCCACCTGTTTTCGAGAGCCCGCCATGAATACGCCTTTGGACCTCGCCTTCGACGGCGCCATTGCCCGAATCACGCTAAATCGTCCCGACATGCGCAATGCGTTTGACGAATCGCTGATCGAAGCGATGATCAGCGCGGTTCACGCGGCGAGCGCGCATCCCGACGTGCGCGTATTGCTGCTAGCAGGGGCCGGCCCGGCATTTTGCGCGGGCGGCGACCTGAACTGGATGCGTAAGATGGCCCTGCTCACCGAAGCCGAAAACCGCGCCGACGCAGGCCGGCTGGCCACGATGTTGCATACGCTTTGGTCCTGCCCCAAACCTGTAGTGGCCCGCATTCATGGCGATGCCTACGCAGGCGGCATGGGACTTGTGGCTGCCTGCGATGTAGCTCTTGCCAGCGACAACGCGCAATTCTGTCTTTCAGAAACGCGACTGGGTTTACTCCCCGCCACGATCAGCCCCTATGTCATCCGCGCCATGGGCGAACGTGCCGCCACGCGCTATTTCCTGACGGCGGAGCGCTTTGACGCGACCACCGCGTTGCGCTTGGGACTCCTGCATGGCGTGACCGCCGCAGAGGCGTTGGACGCCGAGGTCGATGCCGTTTGCCGCGCACTTTGCGCCAACGGCCCTCAAGCCGTGCAGGCCAGCAAGCGTTTGGTGCGAGAGGTGTCTGGCCAACCCATTGACGCCGCACTTATTGAAGACACTGTCTCTCGCATTGCATCTTGCCGCTCTGGCGCTGAGGCCCGCGAAGGGGTTACGGCCTTCCTGGAAAAAAGGAAACCGTCCTGGATAAACACAACAAGACAGGGTTAACCCCGTAAACCCTTAAAATGCGACTTTGCTGTTTATTGAGAGTCGCATGCGCATGTCCAACCGCAACGCCTGGAAACGCGAAGTTTTCGCGATGTTGGCACTCAGCTTGCCGCTGGTGCTGACCAACCTGGCGCAAATGGCCATGACCGTCACTGACGTCATTTTCATCGGTCACCTGGGTGCAAAACAACTCGCGGCCAGTGCATTGGGTGCCAATCTTTACGCGGCCATCGCCTATTTTGCACTGGGCCTGGTCGCTGCCACCGCCCCCATGGTCGCCAGCGCCGAAGGCGCCAAACGCCATTCCGTGCGCGAAGTGCGCCGCACCGTACGCCAAGGTTTCTGGACGGCCATCATTGTTTCGGTCCCCGGCTGTCTGGCGCTTTGGTATGGCGAACAGATCTTGCTGGCACTGCGCCAGCCTCCCGAACTTGCCGCCATGGCTGGCGAGTACCTGCGTGCCCTGTTATGGGCCATGCCGCCCTTCCTCGGCTTTCTGGTGCTGCGCTCGTTCATGGCTGCCTTGCAACGCGTGCGCCTGGCGTTTCTCGTCGCCGTAGCAGCCATCTTGTTCAATGTATTTGGCAATTGGGTGCTGGTTTTCGGCAACCTTGGCATGCCCGCCTTGGGCCTCATCGGTGCGGGCGTCGCCAGTGCACTCGCCAGCTTCTTTATGCTGATCGGCATGGTCGCCGTCGTCCAGCATGATCGTCGTTTTCGTCGCTACCGTCTATTTGGAAAACTGTGGGAAGCCGACTGGTCGCGTCTGGTGGCGTTCTGGAAACTGGGTCTGCCCATTGGTGTGGCCACTGCGTTTGAGGTCACCATTTTCAATGCGGCTGCCTTCCTGATGGGCTGGCTCAGCGAAGCTGAACTTGCTGCACACGCGATTGCCATTCAAATCGCCAGCGTCACATTCATGCTTCCTTACGGCGTGGCCCAAGCGGCCACCGTGCGTGTCAGTCATGCCTTGGGCGCAGGAGATACCCAAGGTGTCACGCGGGCTGGCTGGACCGCATTTGTGCTGGGCATCGGCACCATGGTGCTGGCCGCGCTGCTGATGGTTACGGTACCCAATTGGCTGGCGTCGGCGTTTGTCGACATTAATAACCCCGCAAACGCGCAAGTGGTCGCATTTGCTGTGAGTTTTCTGGCGGTGGCTGCCATCTTCCAGATCGTTGACGGCGCACAAGTACTGGGTGCTGGCATGCTGCGTGGCTTGCACGATACCCGTGTGCCAATGGTGTTTGCCGCGGTCGGCTACTGGGGCATCGGCTTGCCGAGCGGTGCCGCCCTGGCATTCTGGGCCGGTTGGCGTGGCGTGGGCATCTGGAGCGGACTGGCCATTGGCCTGAGCGTCGTGGCCGTGCTGATGATGCAACGCTGGCTACGGCGCGACAAGCTTGGGTTGGTCAAGCGCCCGGCGCTTGCCGCTTCGGTTTAGCGCGGCTTGCGCCTTGAGCGCAGACACCCCCACATATCTTCAAGACCGTTTTTCACGACCGTTTATTCAGGAAGTTCAATGTCTTCTGCTTTTCCCCCTTTGAATGCCGAACGCCTTTGGGCACGTGTTGAAACCCTTTCCAAGATGACCTTGCCAGACGTTCCCTGGACACGTCGCGCGTTTTCACCCTTGTTCATGGAGGCACGCGCCTGGTTGCGCCAGGAGTTCGAAGCAGCGGGCCTGAGCACCCGGCTGGATGCAGGGGGTAATCTGATAGGCACGCTCGCCGGGCGGGACGTGGCGCGCAAGCCCCTTGCCACTGGCTCGCATTGCGATACGGTAATGGGTGGCGGTCGCTTTGACGGCATCATTGGCGTCCTGGCTGGCATTGAAGTCGCACACACTTTGCGCGAGCAAGGCATTGAGCTCGCCCATTCGTTCGAGGTAATTGATTTTCTGTCCGAAGAACCCAGCGACTACGGCATCTCCTGCGTGGGTAGCCGGGCACTGTCGGGCAAGCTCGATGTCGGCATGTTGGCGGCGAAAAATGCCGAAGGCGAGACCTTGGCCGAAGGTCTGCGTCGCGTAGGTGGTGATCCCGATGCGCTGAACGTTCCATTGCGCGGCCCCGATGGCACCGCTGCATTCGTCGAACTGCACATTGAGCAAGGGCCCGTGCTGGAAACCCGCCAATTGCCTATTGGTGTGGTCACCAATATTGTGGGCATCCGACGTGTACTCATTACCGTTGAAGGGCAGCCTGACCATGCCGGCACCACACCCATGGACATCCGCCGCGATGCACTGGTAGGTGCCTCACGCGTAATCAACGGTGCTTACCTGCAAGCCAGCGCCACCAGTGGCAAGCCGCATTACGTGGTCGCCACCGTCGGCCGCATCTCGATGACGCCCAATGCGCCTAACGCCGTGCCGGGCCGCGTCGAATTGCTCATGGAAGTGCGCAGCGACAGCAACGACGTGCTAGACACGTTCCCCGAAACTTTGATGGCCAGCGTGGCCGACGACCTGACGGCGCTTCGCCTGACTGGCTCAGTCGCTGCTGTCAGCCGGGCGCATCCAACGGATTGCTCACCGCTTGTGATGGATGCCGTCAAAGCCGCGTCCGACCAACTGGGTTACGCGTCCATGCGTTTGCCTAGCGGCGCGGGTCACGATGCCGTGTATATGGCACCCACTGGCCCCATCGGCATGATCTTTATTCCTTGCCTGAACGGCCGTAGCCATTGCCCTGAAGAATGGATTGAGCCGCAACAGCTGCTGGATGGCACTCGCGTGCTGTACCAGACCATATTGGAGCTTGATCGCGTATTGAAAGGCTGATCTGTCGGGTTAAACCGCCCGACCAGAACACGCACTGCGTGCCAAAAGCACGCTCGCGTTCATGGGCATTCGGCCTCGGGGCAGGCAAATACGGTATTGTCTGCCCTTTCCCAACCGCCGCCAGACGGCAGGTAATGCCCAATGGAACAAATAGAACTCAACGACGGCACTGCCGACCGCTACTTGCTGGACACGCCAGGCTTGTCGCTTGTCATTTTTTATAGCCGCACCTGTGGCAATTGCAAACTTGCACGCGAAGCCTTGCCCAAAATGGATCTGCCTGCTGAGCGGCTGTGCTGGGTAGACGCTGGTAACAACCGAGGCTTGGTAGAGCGCTATGAAGTGTTCCATCTGCCCTCCATCTTCGCTACGCGCGACGGCGCGTTCTATGGCCCGGTGCAAGCCAAGCTGGAAGAATGGGATCTGCGCCAGCAAATCGGTCTGGCACTAGACAGCTACCCGGCCGAACTGCCTTAATCCGGCTCCGCCCGTGTGGCGGCCTGCTTCACTGGCCGAATTCTCCGCGCCCCCCTTCCCTATTATTTTCTTGAGCCATCCCGCCGTATGAAAGCCACCCGCAGCCCACTCGACGCATTCGCCACCGGTGCGATGCTGGTGCTGTGTATTTGCTGGGGCTTCCAACAGATTGCCATCAAAATGGTGGCGGCCGATGTCGCCCCCATTATGCAAATCACCTTGCGATCGGCGTTTGCCGCCCTGGTGTTGGGTGTAGTGGTGTGGCGCCGTGAAGGCTTGCGTGCCTTTACCGATGGCACATGGTGGCCCGGCGTGGCCGTAGGTCTGCTCTTTGCGCTGGAGTTCCTGTGCGTAGCAGAAGGCTTGAACTACACCACCGCGTCGCACATGTCGGTGTTTCTGTACACGGCACCGATTTTCACCGCACTGGGTTTGCATTGGTTACTGCCGGAAGAACGACTAAAACCGCTGCAATGGCTGGGTGTGGCCATTGCCTTTGTTGGCATTGGCGTCGCCTTTCTGGGCAAAAGCGACCCGCAAGCGGCCAGCAATATGCTGCTTGGCGATGCCTTAGGCTTGCTGGCGGGTTTGCTCTGGGGCGCCACCACCGTGCTGCTGCGCAACTCGGTGCTTTCTGAAGCTGCGCCGTCCAAGACCTTGTTTTATCAGATGATCGTGGCCGCTATCGTGTTATTCGCGGTGTCGAGAGCCATGGGAAAAACCGGCTTCACCCCCTCGACCGCCGCCATTGCAAGTGTGGTGTTTCAATCCGTGGTCGTGGCCCTGTCCAGCTATCTGGTCTGGTTCTGGTTGCTGCGCCGCTATCTCGCCTCGCGCCTGTCGATTCTGTCTTTTATGACACCGCTATTTGGCGTGAGCTTCGGCGTATTGCTTCTGAATGAACCGCTGGATGCCGCGTTTGGTGTCGGTGCCGCGCTGGTGCTGACAGGCATCGTGCTGGTGAGTGGCGCTGAACTCCTTCGCGAGAAGTTCAGCCGCCGCGCCCGCTGAGTCTGGCCTCAGTTGAATCGCAAGCAGGATGATCGGCCACGCTCATGCAGCCGCCACCCGTCCTGCCAGGCTAGCAATACCTTCGTCAGACAAATCATCGGTTTCCACGCGCGTGGCTTGACCCAAGCGCTGCAAATGCCTGCCCTGCGAACGCTGGTACAGCGGGTCGTAATGGCGCGCCATCAAGTCATCGAACAACAAGCGCAACTCACCCGCCATAGCCCACGCCTGCCACTGCGCCAGGACCTCATTGGCCAACAAGCCCTTCAACGTTCCCAGTTTGTCGCTTAACCCTTGGCGGTCATCGCCCAACCATTGGTAGTCGCGCAGCAGATACGCCAGTCGTGCCGGGCGGGTGGCGGCAATTTCCACCACGGGGCTCGCGCGCAAACGCGCAAACAAGGGTTCGGGCAAGGTCACCCGTCCAATGCGACGGCTCTCTGCCTCCACCCACACCACACGCAGAGGATCAAAACTCAATAACACTTGAGCCAACTGCGTCTCGAACGCTTTTTGTGAAGGCTGCTCCACGCCGGGTACGTCACCCAATACCGAACCACGGTGGGCAGCCAGATCTTCAAGATCCAGCACCTGCTCGCCATTGGCGGCCATCGCGTGCAAGACGCGGGTCTTGGCGCTGCCCGTGGGTCCACAGAGCACCCGCAGACTCAGCGTGGGCGCCAAGGTTTCAATGGTCGAAATGACATGCGTGCGCCAGGATTTGTAGCCGTCTTTGAGTTGCTGCGCATCCCAACCCACCAAACGCAACCAGGTCACGAACGTACCGCTGCGCAAGCCGCCGCGCCAGCAATACACCAGGGGTCGCCAGTTTCGAGGCTTATCGTGAAAGCGTGTCTCAAGATGGTGTGCAATATTGCGCGCCACCATGGCGCCACCAATGCGGCGAGCCTCAAAGGCGGAAGACTGCACATAGGTCGTGCCCACAATATGCCGCTGCTCGTTATCCAGCACAGGGCAATTCAACGCGCCGGGAATATGATCCAGCGCGAATTCTGCGGGTGAGCGGGCATCGATCACGGCATCGAATTTGCCGATATCGGTCAACGTGGTGGGTTTATGACTCAAGAAAAAATCCTGGCTCGCGCCTTATCGTGCGCGACCACGCGGCTGCGGGTCGCAGGCAGAGCTTACACGCTCTCTGCCCGACCCTGGCCAGCCGTCACACGCCATGTGAACGGCCCTGGAGCTCAGGCCCGCAAACTACGCTTGCGCGCCGTGCCTGCATCCAGTTTCAAGACGATGACGGCCGCACCCGCCAGCACGCAAGCGAAACCCCACCAATCCAGCACACCCGGTCGGTCACCGACCAGCGCCATCGCGCCCAGCACGCCCACCACGGGCACTGTCAGTGTCGTCAGCGCTGCCACCGTCGCGCTGACCCGCTCGCTCAAAATGAACCAGAGCCAGTACGCCACGGCTGTGCCCAGCACAATATGAAAGCTCAGTGCGCCGACCACCTGTGGACGCCAGCCCTGGAGAGGAAACGACTCGCCAGCCAGCAGCAGACCGATCAGTGCACACACCGCGCCCACCACCAACTGCCAGGCAGTCACCACAATGCGGTCGCCCTGAACAGGCCAGCGTTTCAGGTAGACGCTGCCTGCAGACCAACTGAATGCCGCCAGCAAGGGCAGTATCAAGCCCCGGATGGCACGCGCATCATGACCATTCGCCACATCGCGCAGCACCGGCCATGCCAGAATGGCCACACCCACCGCACCGAGCGCCAGGGCCACACTCTTGCGAGTATCCAGTTTCTCGCCCAGAAAAATCCGGGCGAGCAACGCAGACATCATCGGCATGGTAAAGGTCAGTACGGCAGCACGAGACGTGCTGGTGCTGAGCTGCGCCCATGCCACCGCAAGGTTGAATATGGCAACCGCCAGCACCCCGCCAATCAACACCCCGCGCCAGGATGCTCGTGGCAAACGTAACGGCACCCCTCTGACCACAGCAAACAGCAATAGCAATACTGCGCCACTACCCAGACCCATCAGGCGAAGCGTGAAAGGCGGCACCACCGACAGCACGATTTTTACTGCCGGCCAGTTCAAGCCCCAGAAGAGCGCTAGCGCAACAGGGATCAGGCGCACACGGTGCCCGCCTTGGCTCTGATCGCCGACAAGCCCTCGCGCTGCTCACCTTTCTCGTTGAAATTCGCAGGCGACAACCATTGCTCGAACGCGGCACGCACCACCGGCCAATCCTGATCCGTCATTGCAAACCACGCCGTATCACGGCTGCGTCCGTTGTAGACCACCGCATTGCGAAAAATGCCTTCATACTGGAAACCAAGTCGGGCCGCCGCTGCCCGGGAGGGTCCGTTCAGACTGTCGCATTTCCATTCGTAGCGCCGGTATCCCAGTTCATCAAAGGCGCGGCACATCAGCAAGTATTGCGCTTCGGTTGCAGCGCGGGTGCGCTTCAGACTCGGCGAGAACGCAACATGCCCAACTTCAATCGTGCCATTGGCGGGGTCAATTCGCATGAGCGACAAGCTACCGATAGCGCGACCTGTGCGCAGATCAATCACGGCATGCTGCAAGGGGTCGTCAGTTGCCTCAATTTTTGTGGCATGTGCGAGGTAGCTCGCTGCATCGTCAAAGGGCCCGGACGCCATGTAGGTCCAGTCGCGGCCATCGGGCGCGGCACTGAAAGCATCATATAGATCTGCCGCATGGCGATCCGCCTGCAATGGCTCCAAGCGGCAATACTGACCCGTTATCGGCGTTCTGGGCGGACGCGCGCGCGCCGTCCAGTCAGGCATGGCGGGGCCGATGGGTTGGTCAAAGGCATTGGTACGAACTTGCATGGGTAAAACCTCATAGCAAAAAGCGCATGGCGCTCGGGGACACCCTCACAGTAGCGGAATCGTGGCATCATAAAAAGTGCCACGACCCTTGTATTTCATAGAGCCAGAATCATGTCTGACCGCGCCGCCTTGTTAACCAGCCCCCTCACCCAGGGGCCTGGCGCCCCGTCGCGCCAGCGCCAACTGATTCAACGTTTGAAACAAGCCATTCTGGAAGGCCATCTGCCTGCTGGCGGAAAGCTGCCTTCGTCCAGAACGCTGTCTGAAGACTTGGGGATTGCGCGCAACACGGTACTGATTGCCTACGAGCAATTAACCGCCGAAGGTTTTGTGCTGGCAGATCGGCAAGGCACGCGCGTGGCCTCCCTGTCGTCAAACGACTTGCGTGCGGCCAAGCCAGTGCTCGCGCCCCCGCCTGAGACGCCACCTTACGCAGAACGGCTGTCGGGTTTCGCATCGACCCGGCATACGAATGACCGCTCGTGGCCCATGACACCGGGTACGCCAGCATTGAGCCAATTCCCGATCAATGCCTGGCGTCGCGCGCAGGATCGGGCCTTGCACGATGCGCCGTCCACCATTTTGGGCTATGGCGAACCGGCAGGTGAGCTTGTCTTGCGCGAGGCCATTGCCCAGTATCTGCGCGTGTCACGCGGCGTTCGCTGTGATGCCTCTCGCATCGTCATTACCGAAGGCGCGCAAGGCGCGCTATCGCTCTGCGTGCGTTTGCTAACCAACCCGGGCGATACCGCCTGGCTGGAAGAACCCGGGTACAGGGGTGCCAAAGCGGCCTTTCATGGTGGCGACCTGAACGTGCTGCCTATTCGAGTGGATGCTGATGGCATTGCCATCCCGCCTCAGGCCTGGCAGGACCATACGCCTCGCTTGATCCAGACCACGCCGTCGCACCAATATCCCACGGGCGCCGTGCTGTCAGTGGCACGTCGGTTGGATCTTATCGAACAGGCCGGCCGTGTGGGCGCCTGGATTATCGAGGATGACTACGACAGTGAATTCCGCCTGCAAGGCGAACCGATTGGTGCCATGCAGGGGCTGGTAGCGGACGCACCTGTTCTCTATATAGGGACGTTCAGCAAAACCATGTTTCCGGCGTTGCGCCTTGGATTTCTGGTCTTGCCAGAGGCCATCGCAAAACCGGCCATGCCCGCCATTACCGAAATGCTGCGCGGCGGCCACCGGCTGGAACAACTCACGATGGCGGCCTTCATCGAACACGGTCAGTTCTCGCGGCACCTGGGCCGCATGCGACGCCTGTATCGGGAACGCCAACAAGCCCTGCGCGACGCGCTGGCGGCCGAGTTTGGAGTGGAACACGAGGTGTTGGGCGGCCATTGCGGCCTGCACCTGACCGTTCGTCTGCCCGCCGACATGCCTGACCGCGCTATTGTTGATCTGGCCCGCCAGGCAGAAATGAACCCCAGCGCACTATCCACATTTGCCATGTATCCGGGCGAGCAAGATAACGGCCTGGTGATTGGATATGGCAATACGGCGGCCGAACGTTTCGCGCCATTGGTCAAGCGGCTGGGCATGATTGCCCGCCGCCTTCGAAAATAAAAAGTGTCCCCAAATGCCTCGAGCAAGCAGACGTAGCGTGGGTGGAGCGCGCGCAACCCGCGATGCTTGAACCGCAAAGGCGCCGGATTATTGACCAGCAATTGTGCAGGGTGCTTGAACAGCGAACGCGCCGGATTATTGACCAGCAATTGTGTCGGGATCCAGATCGCGGGTTACGCCCCCCAAACCCAGTCGCTCCTATATCAGCGCTTCGCCTGAGCGCCTTGCCCAAACAGCACCGCTCGTTCCTCGTCAGACATGGGTTTGTCTCGGGAATAGCTTTCCGTCGTGGCGGCGTAGGTACGCAACACGGCCGGACGCTCAGCAATGGTGTCAAACCAGCGCTTCAGATTGGGAAAATCATTCAGGTCCTGCCCGTGATTCTTGTGCGGCACGATCCACGGATAACTGGCGATATCGGCTATGGAATACTCGCCCGCCACAAACTCGCGGTCTGCCAGCCGCTTGTCCAGCACCCCATACAGACGGGCCGTTTCTTTGGTGTAGCGCTCAATGGCGTAAGGCACTTTTTCAGGGGCATACACATTGAAATGCCCATTCTGACCCGCCATAGGGCCTAAACCGCCCATCTGCCAGAACAACCACTGCAACACCTCAGCGCGACCCCGGATATCCGCCGGAATGAATCGTCCGATCTTCTCCGCCAGGTAGAGCAAAATCGCGCCCGACTCAAACAAAGACAGGGGTGCGCCGCCATCAGCGGGTTCGTGGTCCACGATGGCCGGAATACGATTGTTCGGCGCAATGGCCAGAAACTCCGGGCGGAACTGTTCACCCTTGCCAATATTCACGGGAAAAATCTGGTACGGCAGGCCAGCCTCTTCCAGAAAGAGTTTTACTTTCAGACCGTTGGGCGTTGCCCAGAAATGCAGATCAATCATGAGTGTTCCCGTTGGCGCGCAGCCATTGCAATGGAATAGGTGGGAAAGCGACATCCCACATCAGCGACATCAAGCATACGGCGCCCACCAATGCGATTCCACCCTCACAGGTGGAACACTGTGTTCGGACTGGGCCGGGCTCAACTGATCAAGCCACCCAAAACGAGTACGGCCAGAATCAGCCAGAACAGGCAGCCCAAAATTGAGCGGCGCAACAAGGCCTTGATGGCTGCCCATAGGAACAAGACGCCAAGCACCAGCAGCGCAAAATTAAAGAGTGATGGGCTCATGCCCATTGCCCGCGCCAGGCCGGAGAAAAAATCGCTGATCGCCGTACCAAACCCGCCCAAGAAGTATTTGAGCGTGGCCACGATGGTGCGAATGGCTTCACCCAGCATGGTACCGAGTGAACCGAAAAAACTATCTACCTGTTCCATGAATTCCTCGATGGGAAGTGCGGCGTGCACAACACGCGCTTGCGTGAGAAAAACGCGTTTGGCTCCGCATGAAAGCCAATTTAACCCAGTGGCGAAGGACGCCGTAAACGGCATGCAAGCGCTCCGCCGGGCCTAGTGCAGGCAGCCAGGCACGGCAAGCGCCTGCCGTGTCGTGTTAAATACAAGGTTTACCAGACAGCAACCGCGGCGATTGACTGGCCGCGAAGGAAACAACATGGCATTCGATTTGGACTTGTTCGTCATTGGTGCAGGCTCCGGCGGCGTGCGGGCAGCGCGCTTTGCGGCTGGCTTCGGCGCACGTGTGGCAGTGGCTGAAAGCCGCTATCTGGGTGGCACCTGCGTGAACGTTGGGTGCGTCCCCAAGAAATTGCTGGTTTACGGTGCGCACTATAGTGAAGACATCGAACAAGCCAAGGGCTTTGGCTGGACTACCGGCCAACCTCAGTTCGACTGGACCACCCTGATCAAAAACAAAAATCGTGAAATCGAGCGCTTAAACGGCATCTACCGCAATCTGCTCGTCAATAGCGGCGTCATCCTGCATGAGGGCCATGCCCGCATCGTCGACAAAAACACGGTCGAGGTCAACGGGCAGCGCTACACCACCGCGAATATCCTTATTGCCGTCGGCGGCTGGCCCCAAGTGCCTGATATTCCAGGCAAAGAACACGCGATTACGTCAAATGAGGCCTTCTTCCTGAAGACCTTGCCGCGCCGCGTGCTGGTGGTGGGCGGTGGCTACATTGCCGTCGAATTCGCCTCTATTTTCAATGGCCTGGGTTCTGAAACCGTCAATATCTACCGACGCGAACTGTTCTTGCGTGGCTTTGACATGAGCGTACGTGAACATCTGCGTGAAGAGCTGACCAAAAAAGGCGTGAAACTGAAGTTCAATGCCGATGTGGTCAGCATTGAAAAACGTGCAGACGGCACGCTGGTCGCCACCTTGCAAGACGGCAGCATTATCGAAACCGATTGCGTGTTCTTCGCCACCGGTCGCCGCCCGATGCTGGACAACCTGGGTCTGGAAAACACCGCTGTCAAACTCAACGAGGCCGGCTTCATTGCCGTCGACGACGAGTACCGCACAAGCGAACCCTCCGTTCTGGCCATCGGCGATGTCATCGGGCGCGTGGCGCTTACCCCCGTGGCCCTGGCAGAAGGCATGGCGGTTGCTCGCCGCCTCTTCCGCCCCGAGGAATACCGTAAGGTCGATTACGCGATGATTCCTACGGCCGTGTTCAGCCTGCCCAATATTGGCACCGTTGGCCTGACCACGGAACAGGCCCGCAAGGAAGGCTACGAGGTCAAAGTCTTTGAAAGCCGCTTCCGCCCCATGAAGCTCACCCTGACCGAATCTCAGGAAAAAACCCTGATGAAGCTCGTCGTCGACGCGAAAACCGACCGCGTGCTTGGCTGCCACATGGTGGGTCCGGAAGCGGGTGAAATCATGCAAGGTATTGCCGTGGCCTTGAAGGCAGGCGCCACCAAGCAAGTGTTTGACGAGACCATCGGCATTCACCCTACCGCTGCCGAAGAGTTCGTCACCTTGCGCACGCCAGTCGCTCAGTAAGGTAATCCGCAGTATGCGCGCGTCGGCATCATCGCCGCCGCGCGCCGCTCAGCGCTTGGCAAAGCCAGCGTTAAAGCCTGTCCATTCCTGCCCCAAAAATGGGCGCTGTTCCGATACAGATTTGCGATATTGTTGGCGCTTGTCTCTACAACGCTGACGCCCAAATCATCATGCCCGAACTCTCGACTCTGCTGACCTTCGCCCTGGTGGCGCTTGGCATGGTGCTCACGCCCGGGCCCAACATGATGTACCTGATTTCCCGCTCAATATCCCAAGGACCACAAGCTGGCCTGATTTCCTTGGCGGGTGTCGCGCTGGGCTTTGTCTTCTACGTGTTCTGCGCAGCCTTCGGCATTACCGCCCTGATGTTGACCGTGCCTTACGCCTACGACGCCTTGCGTTACGGCGGCGCGCTATATCTGCTCTACCTGGCCTGGCAAGCCGTGAAGCCCGGTGGCAAGTCTCCCTTCCAGGTTCGCGAATTGCCCAAGAGCCGTCCGGGCACTTTGTTTTCCATGGGCCTATTGACCAATCTTCTCAACCCAAAAGTGGCCGTCATGTATGTCTCGCTGCTGCCGCAATTCATTGCGCCTGATCACGGCAGCGTCTTGGCACAGTCCTTGGCCCTGGGTTTTACCCAAGTCACGATCAGCCTCACGGTGAACGCCGTCATCATTTTTACCGCCGGTTCCATCTCTGTATTTCTCGCCGGTCGTCCACTTTGGGTGGCCATCCAACGCTGGTTGATGGGCACGGTATTGGCGGGGCTGGCCCTGCGCATGTTGCTGGAATCGCGCCGCTAGTTCAACATAGCCGCCAGCCGATGTCGTCGATGTCTGCGCCTCTACCTCTTGTATCCGCTGGAGCTTCCTATGTCGCTTGAAACCTGGCTGGCTTTCGTTGCCGCCTCGGCCGTGCTGCTGGTTTTACCCGGCCCCACAATTCTTACCGTAATCAGTTACTCGGTCGCCCAGGGCAAACGCGCTCGCTTACCCCTGGTTGCGGCCGTCGCCTTGGGCGACTCCACGGCACTGCTTTTGTCCTTGGTGGGTCTGGGCGCCCTGCTGGCGGCGTCTGCGTTCTGGTTTACCGTCGTCAAAACCATTGGCGGCCTGTACTTGCTGTACCTCGGTTTCAAGCTGCTGCGCGCAGGCGTCGCCCCCATGCATTTGACCCAAACCAGCCCGACTGTCTCGCGATGGAAGTTGTTTGCCAACACCTATCTGGTGACGGCGCTGAACCCGAAGGGCATTATTTTCTTTGTCGCGTTTTTGCCGCAATTTCTGAACCCGGCCGCCAACATGGGTCACCAGCTCTGGATGCTGTCCATCACCTTCGTGGTGTGCGCGGCCATCAACGCAGGCCTTTATGCCGTCTTCGCTGGTGCTGCCCGCCGCCTGCTGGCATCCGAAAAAGCTCAACGCCGCTTCAACCTGGGTGGGGGCACTCTCCTGAGCGTGGCCGGCATCTGGGCCTTAATGGCTAAACGCGCCTGACTCCAACGGGACGTAGCGTGGGTGGAGCGCGCGATTGGCCCATGCGTAGAGAAACGGGCGAGCGCGCGTAACCCGCGATCTTGAATCTCGCGCAATTGCTGTTCAAGCATCGCGGGTTGCGCGCGCTCATCAATTGCTTAATCGTGCAGATGGTTTCGCGCTCGATCCACGCTACGAAGCCTCTCGACGATGTATCCACAACGTTGGCAGCAGCTCACACCGAGGGCTTTCTCCCAAGCCTGCGCCAGCTGGAACAAGCCACCGTCGTCCAACGCAAACTTCAACTCCTGTCGGACGATATCGAGGACATCAGTAGGCCCGGTATAGGGTCGCAATGATCCAACGCGCTGCATCATTAAATGCACCGCATCACCGCGCACCCACTCCACCGGCAGCTCCACCGCACCTGTCGGTTCACCATCAAGCAGCAGCTCGTAGCAGTCTTCGTCGGCCATCAACGACGAGTCGTAGGTCGAACCCATTTCGACGGCGATCTTCGGCACATAGGGGCTGAAGTCCCACGACGGTGTGCACATACCGAACGGATGCACGCCGGGCACGGTAACAATCCCGGCCCCCTATTCTTTTGCATGCTCTCGCCCGGATCGCACATCGGATTTTGGCGCAGCGTTTAGAAAAATGGGAAATCTCCTACACCTTTTGAGAATCGTCTTATTTCTTAGCCAGGTGGCAAGCCTCAGCATTGAATTAACCGTTCAACGCACAACTGTGTGCGTGGCAAATCGCGATAGTCGCCAGATTGAAACTCAGCAAACGAAGACGCTAATCGCGAGACGCCAAGGTCAATCTTGCGAGGTTTTGTCATGCTATCCCGTCTCAATCCCATTATGGCTGCCCTGTTCGCTGTCGGTGTATCCGTCTTCCCCAACACGGGTTTCGCCACAGTCTTTGGCCAGATCGTAAATGGTGATCCGCTGGGAGCGACAAGCATCAACCTCTCGGTGGGCGACACCGTCACTTACACCGGCACAGGCTCCGCGGTCAGTGTTTCCGGCTCGGGCAATAGTGTGAACGGCACGGGTATCACCATTAGCGCCGGCGTTGCGGCTAGTGGTGGCACACAAGGCGTCAAGGCGGCTACCGGCGGCAACGTCAGCTTAGTTAATAGCGATATAAGCACGCTGGGTAATCAGCAAAATTCGCATGCCTTGTTTGCCACCGACGCAGGCAGCCATATTAGTGTGACAGGCGTCTCAACAATCTCGACTGCGTCCACCTACTCCTCTGGCGCGTCAGCGCAAAAAGGCGGGAAGATCGACATTGACGGTGCCACGATTTCCACATTGGGAAACGGTGCGTCGGGCGTACTGGCTGACAATGCAGGCTCGCGTATAACCCTCAATAACGCATCGATCAAAACCTCTGGATACAGTGCCTACGGTGCAAGCGTGAATTCTGGCGCCTCAATGTCCATGAACAACGTCGAGGTCGTCACAAACAACGACAGCCTCTACATTAATGGTGTGGGTTCGGACGTTACGGCGTCCAAGCTAAATGTCACTTCCGCCAGCGGCCGTGCCGTATACGTCAGCAGCGCCAATTTCAATTTGGATGGCGGCGTGCTGGCCTCCTATGGCGACACGGTAATGTTGGCGCAACTCTACGGTTCTGCAGGCGCAAGCGCGACAATAAAAAATGCGACCTTAACGTCACAAGCAGGCTATGGCGTAAACGTCAACGCCTCAAGCGCGTCGGCCACATTAGAGAATGTGTCGATCACTACGTTGGGTATCTACAATGGTGGCATCTGGATGCCATCTCAAAATACCGTCGTGTCCGCGAACACGTTCAGCATCGACACATCGGGTGCAAACGCCGTCGCTCTTGATAATCGCGGCGGCCAGGCGACGTTGGCAAACGGCACTATCGTGACTCGTGGCGACAATGCACACGCCCTTTATGCGTCGCATGAATATGGTGCGGCCGCTGGCATCTCCGCCACCCACGTAGATATTGAGACGTTCGGTGCAGCTGCGGTCGGCGCGCTTTCACGCATTACCAATGCCAACGTGGCGCTCGATAACAGCACGATCAAAACTCATGGCAACTCGGCTTACGGCCTGTTCGCCAGCGGCACTAATGCTTTCCTGTCAGCCACCGACTCTAGCGTTAGCACGACTGGCGACAATGCCTATGGTTTAAACATGAGCAACCGCGCCGTTGTATCGCTCAATAACACCAAGATAAGTACGACAGGTGCCTCAGCTGGCGGTGTGTGGAGCTACGCCACACTTGCTGGAGATGATCGAATCAACGTGCTGCCGATCACGGCGAGCACCATTGAAACCCAAGACGGCGTGGGCTTGCTTGCCACCGGTGCCAACCACGTCTTTATGCTTGATGGTTCGACAATTACTGCCCGGCAAGCTGGCGTGGAAAACAACGGTGTATTCCTTCAAGCTGACTCCGTGACGATTGGAAGTGGCGCCACGGCGACCGTCTTAGAAACGGACAAGGTGCGGCTGAATGCGAATGCCTCAAACATGACCGGCGATGTGCTGGCACGCAGTGGCGTCGTGGATTTGAACTTGACGAACGCATCCGTCTTGACGGGAGCTTTGCGCCAAGAAAAAAGTGGGCGCATCAACAGTTTGGCGATGGACGGCACGAGCACCTGGAATGTGCGCGGTGATTCCACGCTAGGCACCTTAACAAACAGCGGCATCATCGCCTTCACCGCGCCAGATGCCAAGGACAATTTCAAGACACTCACCGTCAACAATTACGTGGGTGGCGGCACTCTGGTCATCAATACCCGACTGGCAGGAGATGATGCGCCTACGGATCGCCTGATTATCGATGGCGGCACCGCCACAGGAACAACGTCCATGCGCGTCGTCAATGCGGGAGGGGCTGGTGCATTGACCGTAGACGGTATCCAGGTCGTCCAGGCAATCAACGGTGCAACGACGGCGGCCAATGCGTTTCAGCTGGATTCTGGCTCAACCGGTTTTCGCGCGAGCGGCCATACCGTAGCCATTAACGGCTATGACTACAGTCTGGTGCGTCAGAACGCTGGCGCGGCCGCGCAAAGCTGGTACTTGACGTCCACCTATACGGCACCGCCCGTAATACCTGTCGACCCCGTGCCCCCCGTTGACCCTACGTTACCGGTTGACCCGACCCTGCCAGTGAATCCTACTGACCCGACTTCCCCCGTCTTGCCTACCGACCCTGTGCTGCCAGTCGACCCGACGACGCCCATTGTGCCGAAGGAACCCGTTTTTCAGAACGTGTCACCAGAAAGCGGCGCATATCTGGCAAACCAGTTGGCCGCGACCAACATGTTCTCCCAAGGTTTAAACGATCGTGAAGGTGCACGCATGGCTGTTGGTAGCGATGGGCAGCCGAACAATCAATTGTGGGGTCGCGTCGTGGGTCGACGCGATACCGGAATAAGCCTCACGCAAGGCGAGTCGGACACGCGTACGAATAGCACGCTGATGCAAATCGGCGGGGACTTGTTGCGTCAACCCGTGGGAGAAAAGGCGGCGGTATATTTGGGCATCATGGCAGGCTATGGCGCAGCCAATAGCAATACCGATGCGACCGCCATGCATGAAGGCTATGCCAGGCCGATACAGCTGCATGCAAGCAGCAAGACCTCTGGCTACTCCGCCGGGGTGTATGCAACGATCTATGCTGATGACGCAACACGTCTCGGGGCTTACGGCGACACGTGGCTTCAATATGGCCGCTTCTCTAATCGCATCTCAAGTGAAATTGGGTCGGTTAACTACAACTCCAGCACAGTTTCTGGCTCTATCGAAGTCGGCTACGCCGTCAAACCTTTCGCTCCCAACAGCCTTCTAGGCAATCTGGCGGTAGAGCCCCATGCTCAAGTCATACTCAATCACTACGATGCGAGTGATGCGGAGTTGGCAGGCACGCGCATGCGCAACAACACAACAAACACATGGGTTTCGCGTGTCGGCGTCAGGGTCTATCCCAAAGCATCCGCAGGTGAAGCCGAGCCCGCCGTCCAACCGTTTGTTGAAGCAAATTGGCTGCATACAAATGCAGCGCCTTCCGTGCAAATGGGCAGCAATGACTTTGCGCTGGCGCCCTCGCGGGACGCCTTGGAACTTAAAGTGGGTGCAAAAGGTCAATTGAGCCGTAACACTCAGTTGTCCGCCAATATCTTCGGACAACAAGGATCTGGCGATCAACGTGGCTACGGCGGCATGCTCAATCTGTCGTATCGCTGGTAACGCCACCTCTAGCCTTCGCGATCGAGCTGAAAAATCATCCTGCCTGTGAAGTGCACCTCAAACGTTGGGTATTTCCGACGCTTTGGGGTGTTTCTTATTGCGCGGTCTGTTGGGTTCTTAAGGGCAGATCGATGGCGGGAGCCAATCGCGCTCTCCTATGGAGGTCTGGACCGTTTGGGCCAGACATCGCAGGGATCAACCTCGCGAGCTTCGCCCGCCTTCGGTTTGTGCCTGAGTAGCGTGGGTGGAGCGCGAGGAATCTGAGGAAAGAAAGCCACAAGTAAACGCGCGTAACCCGCGATGCTTGCATAGCCATTGAGTAGGGAGCAGATCGCGGGTTACGCGCGCTCGCCAGTGTCTCAATGATGAAAGCAATCACGCGCTCCACCCACACTACGTCAGAAAAGCTGCACGGGTTGCCAAAGACGCCCCTATGCCGATATCGCATGGCCCGCGCCGTCAATATCGGCTTCTTCCTTTTGGCTGCGGAGTCGTGGTTCAGAAGCCGCGTCCAGCCTGAATTTCACATCTTTAGTTGCAATTGCATCATGTGCAATTGCAATCGTATGGGGGTTTTATAATCATTGCAAGTGCAACAAACAAAAGGGTTGAATCACATGGCCACGGGAAAGCCCGACGCATGGAGCTTGTTTTTGACAGCGCATGCACTGGTGGTGGAAGAGATTGAACGCCGCCTGGCGGCAGCCAAACTGCCACCGCTGGCTTGGTACGACGCCCTATGGGCGCTGGAGCGTGCGCCCGAAGGCACGGCCCGCATGTATGAAATGGCTGAGCGCATGGTCATCGCCCGCTACAACCTCACTCGACTCATGGACCGCATTGAAGCGGCGGGTCTGGTCAAGCGCTTTCGTTCGGACGAGGATCGCCGCGCCACGTTTGCCACGCTCACTGCTAGCGGGCGTGAGATGCGACGCGCCATGTGGAAAGTCTATGGCCCTGCCGTCGATGAATTGTTTCTGGCGCATCTACCGCAAGCACTACATGATCAAATGGCTGAACGCTTTCGGCACATTGCCAACGCTGCACGCCAAACTCACCGGGACGCTGATTAAGCGAATCGCCCTGAACCTCAACCAGGAACCCGCATGTCTTTACCCATTGGAATTGTTGCCTGCTCCGCCGAAGGCGCCGCGCTGTGCTATCGAACCTTGTGCTCAGAGGGCGCCGCTATCCTGGGGCCCCATGCCCACCCCGAGATTGCGCTGCACACCCACTCGCTAGCCGACTACGTAAGGTGTCTGGATGCGGGCGACTGGCGTGGCGTCGGTGATTTGATGCTGTCCTCGGCCCACAAACTGGCCAGCACGGGCGCCAATTTTCTGATTTGCCCGGACAACACCATCCACTCGGCAATGAGCTATGTGGTGCCACAGTCGCCACTGCCCTGGCTGCACATTGCCGAAGTGGTGAGCGCCCACGCGGCGGCGCGCAGTTTCAAACGCATTGGTTTGCTCGGCACGCGCTGGCTGGTCGATAGCGAGGTCTACCCGGAAAAGCTCACCGCCCTTGGTCTGACGTATGAACGCCCCACTGACAGCGAGCGCGATCAGATCAATCTGATCATCATGAATGAGCTGGTCTATGGGGTCTTTAAACCCGAGTCGGTCAGGGCGTTTCAGCAGGTCATTCGCAACATGAAAGACAAAGGTTGCGATGCCGTTGTGCTGGGGTGCACAGAGATTCCGCTCATCATGAATGACGCGAACTCACCGCTGCCTACGCTGGACTCCACGCGCCTGCTTGCGCGTGCAGCGTTGGCCCGCTCTGTCCAACGGGATTCCGTGTAATCCGGCATTACCGATTGAACATATTCAAAAAAATAGTCGCGCTCAAATTGACTGAGCGCGACTATTTTCTACTCACCCAATAATCCATATCAGGTGAGCACAAGCAGGCCTTACTTGGCGACAGCGGCACGCTCGCGTGAACCTGCTCCCCAATACCGCAATGTGGCGAGTTCATTCAGCGCAACGGCTTCTGATGGCTCCTCGCGCATCACCTGTTCACCGACCGCAATAGGACTACCCGCCCCTTCAATGCTCAGGCGCACATAGCGTGTCTGGCCTGGTGCCAACATAAACGTAATGGCTGCGGGCTTATCTTTCATCGTGGAAACGGTGATCTGTCCTGCAGGTCGATTCACGTAGAAAAAATGACCGGGCTTGGAGCGTCCCACCTTCTGGCCATTCACACGCAAATAAGGCTGAGACGAGACGACATTGCCGGGAGCCACAGGCTGATAGAAATAGATCCGCCCGGAGTCTGGCGCAATGGCTGCAACCTTGGGCGCCATATCGGTATAGCGCGCGCCTGCGCAGCCTGCCAACAGTACTGCGGCCGTGACCGCCGTGGCCATGAATCTGATCGTGCCTTACTTTGCTGGCTCTTTTTCCGTTGTTTCGATGGCCTCGGATCAACGTTCGATCTTTTCCTGCCACAACCCCACTTGCGAAAGTCCCAAAAGAGTCACCGCGTGGTGTTCAACTTAAAGGGCAATGACTATCGGTTAATTGTCGAAATTTCCCATCGGCTCGGTATCGTTTACGTGGAGTTTATCGGCACACATGCTAAGTACGACAGGATCGATGCCGAAATAGTAGAAAGCGATAACGGGCGCCGCCATATTCTGCGCGTCGCCCGATGGAGCGACGCGCGACCTCATTAAGCCTTAGCCAATCACAGCCCAAATGGTCGGCCGCATGGTCCCAAACGCATGTCTGGTGCCAAATGCTTCCAAGGCAATTGTTCAATAATCATCGGCATGGAGCCGGGGGCCGCGGCAACGATGATCTCTTGGGCGATTGGCGTGAAGTCGGCACGGAAGTGCACCGCGCTCTTGACGACCAGAATGTCCTGCTCGGTCGGCTCAATGCCGGCAAAGCGGAACATTGCCTGGTCGGCCATTTGGACCTTGAATGAAGACACCACGATGCGTACGCCATCTATACGCAAGCAGGCCGCAGGGCCTACATCTAGCCGGAAGCCGCGATAGTAAGGCCCCGTGGCATCGAATTTTCCATCAGACACGTGCTCAATGAAGAACTCGCCTTCAAAGGGCTGATCGTCCGGTAATCCCGCGTTGCCGCCGATAGCAACACGTATTGTTTTGCCCTGGCCCACCGCGTGTATTTTCTCGATGGCCCCACCGTCGACGATCAGGCCGATGGCCGCGCGCTCTGCACCATTGCGCAACAATGCCCGCAACATGCCCGTCGTATCTGAATTGCTGCCTGCCCCGGGATTGTCTTGCGCATCGGCAATGATGATCGGACGCGACGCGGACTTGGCCGCTTGCATCGCGTATTGAACCGCCTCGTCGGGCGTATACAGTTTTCCGGCGAAAGCCGCTTCGGCGGCATTGACGGCAGAAGCGAGCTTGTCGGCGGCAGCGTCGGCGCTGGCCTGGTCTTCGCCGTAAGCCCATACGACGGGCGCACATTCGTCAAAATCGGCTGCCGGAAAACCGGTGGCAAACGACACGTGCAGGGCGTCTTTTTCGATGATTTCCAGCAGATCGTAGAGGCCACGCGCCGGTTGGATATCAGTGCACTGCCAACAGATCGGAATCAGAAACTTTAAAGGACGCATCGCCAGAACCGGCCGCTTGCCGCTTGCCAGGCGCACGCCCAGCAGCGCATAGGCCCGACGGCCGGTTTCAGCCATGTCGACGTGCGGATAGGTGCGATAGGCCACCAAGGCATCCGCTTGCGTGAGCATTTGGCGCGTCACGTTGGCGTGCAGGTCCAGGCTGGCGATCAACGGGACGTCGGGACCAATCAATTCTCGTACGCGACGCAGTATCTCGCCTTCGCCGTCGTCGAAATGTTCGGCCACCATCGCGCCGTGCAAATCCAGGTAGACCGCATCAACCGGCATGGCCGCTTTGATACCGTCCAGAATCATGCCGCTAATTTTTTCGTATGCCGCTTGCGTGACATGCGCCGACGGGCTGGCCGCACACCATGTCGTGGGGATAACGGTATCGCCTGCATCCAACGCGGCCTGCACGAAGCCGGCCGCCGGAATATTGGCACCGGCAATGGCCGGCCATACGTTCTGACCCGACACCAGACCCGGCCAGCCGCCACCCAGTTCGAAGGCACGCCAATCTGCCTTGTCCGGGGCGAAGGTATTGGTTTCGTGCTGAAAACCACCATACACAATGCGTGACATGACCCTACTCTCCGATAAATCTCAACGTAAACATAAGGACTACGCCGCTACCGCAAGGGGATTGGCGCAGAAATTCTTGAAGTCCCAGCCTCGACCAGGTGCCGCGTCGATCAGGGCGCGCGTGTAGCCTTGCTGCGGCCGCGTCAGCACTTGCTCGGCGGTGCCAGCTTCGACAATACGCCCATTCTGCATGACGACTATGGTGTCGCAGATTTGCGAGGCCACACGTAAATCGTGGGTAATAAAGAGCACGCCAATACCGACTCGTTGGCGAACCTCTTCGAGCAGATCCAGCACCTGAGCCTGCACCGAGACGTCCAGCGCAGACACGGCTTCGTCGGCCACGAGAATATCGGGTTCCATGACGAGCGCGCGTGCAATGCAGATTCGCTGGCGCTGACCGCCCGAGAACTGATGCGGATAGCGTTCCACAGAGTCCGCCGGCAGGCCCACCAGCGCCAGCGCGCGCGCCGCTTGTTCAATCGCCTGCGCACGAGGCGTGCCGTAATTGAGCAGGCCTTCGATGATGGACTCACCCACTTTGCGGCGGGGGTTAAGACTTCGATAAGGGTCCTGAAAAACGATCTGGATGCGCTTGCGCATAGGCGCGAGCGCCCCTCTTCCCAAGGTCGCAATATTCTCATTGGCGAGCATGATCGAACCCGAAGTCGGGTCGATGAGGCGCACGATGCAACGTGCCACCGTCGATTTTCCGGACCCGGACTCACCCACGATGCCAACGATCTCGCCACGTTTGAGCTGAAAGTCAATATCGCTCGCCGCCGCTACCGGTTGGCCTTTCTTGAACAGACCATTCTTGCTATAGAACTTGTTCAGCCCCTCGACCTTCAACACGACATCGCCGGTCGGTGCGCTACGTGCCACGGGTATCAAACTGGGCACGGACGACACCAGCATGCGCGTGTATTCTTTCGTGGGCCGCGCCAGGATGTCATCGCGCAAGCCCGTTTCCACGACGGAACCCTGGTTCATGACCACAATACGATCGGCGATCTCGGCCACCACACCAAAATCGTGCGTGATGAAAACGACCGCGGTTCCGTGTACCGCCTGGAGCTCGCGAATCAATGCCAGAATTTGCTTCTGCGTGGTCACGTCAAGCGCGGTGGTTGGTTCGTCTGCAATAAGCAGTCGCGGTTTCAGGATAAGCGCCATGGCGATCACAATGCGCTGGCGCTGTCCACCGGACAGCTGATGCGGATACGAGTCGTAAATACGCTCAATATCGGGCAAATGCACCGAGGCCAGCATGGCCATCACCTGACGGCGGCGTTCGGCACGACTCACTTTGGTATGCACGCGCAGCACTTCGTCGACCTGTTCACCCACGCGCTGCACGGGATTCAGGGCGGTCATCGGCTCCTGAAAAACCATGGCCATCTTCGACGCACGAAGCTCGCGCAAGCGCGCCGGCGTGGCTTTCAATATGTCTTCACCATCGATCTCGATGGCGCCTGCCGACGCCGCCAGCGTGTCTTTGGGCAACAGGCCCATCGTTGCCAGCGAGGTGACAGATTTACCCGAACCCGACTCGCCCACGATGCAAACCGTTTCGCCTGCATGCACGTCGAAGTTCAGGTTTTGGACGACGGCGCGACCGAACCGACTCTCGGGATTGTCTGTGCGTATGCCGTGATCGTTGCAGACGCGCACGGTCAGGCCACTGATTTTCAGGACAGGCGCTGCCGCGACAGGCGCAGAGGCAGCGGTGCTTAGAGCTGACATAGGAGTATCCATTTCTTCGTTCGGTTCTACGCTTTACAGGCGACGCGACATACGCGGATCAAGCACATCGCGCATGGCATCACCCAGCACGTTGACGCTGAGCACAGTCAACGAAAGCAAGAGGCCCGGATACAAGACCAACCCAGGAAAGAGTTGAAAGAACGAACGGCCTTCCGCCATGATATTGCCCCACGACGCCACTTCGGGCGGTACACCCGCACCGAGGAAGCTCAAAATTGCTTCGGTCAGAATGGCGGATGCGAACACGTAAGTACCCTGCACGATCAAGGGCGCCATGGTGTTGGGCACCAGATGACGCAGCATTAGCGTGAAGGTTGGCGTACCCAACGCAATGGCGGCTTCGACATAAGGCTCGTGGCGCACACTCAGAATCACACTGCGCACCAGCCGCACGACCCGAGGAACTTCCGGAATCGTGATGGCGATCAGTACCGTAGTCAGGCTGGCGCCGGAAAGCGATACCAGCGCAATGGCAAGCAACACCCCGGGAATGGCCATCAAACCATCCATGATGCGCATAACGATGGCATCTACCCACCGGAAATAACCGGCCACGACACCAATAGCCAGGCCCGCGAGCATGCTGAAAGCGGCAACACCCAAGCCCACCATCAACGAGACGCGTGCGCCATACACCACACGCGAGTAGACATCACGACCATACGCATCGGTGCCCAACCAGTGCGCCGCCGAAATAGGCTTTAGCCGCTGGGAGGGGTCGATCTGAATGGGATCAATGGTATGGAGCCACGGTGCAAAAAGCGCCATGACGATCATGATGAACAACACCACAAGGGCGATCATGACTGGCCCGCTTTTCAGGGTGCGGCGCAAGGGAGACTGCACACCCGGAGAGGCGGACGCTGGCGGCGTGGCCAGCACAGCATTAGCTGGGTTCGACATGAGAGGCTTCTTAATATCGGATACGGGGATCGAAGACGGTGTAGAGCGTGTCGACGACCAAATTAATGAGCACGTAGACCAGTGCAAACAGGAGAATGAGCGCCTGGATCACGGGATAGTCACGTCCGAGCACTGCCTCAACCACCAATCGGCCAAGCCCCGGCAGGTTGAATACGGACTCGGTAACCACCACGCCACTGATCAGTAGCGCAACGCCCACGCCAATAATGGTGACGATAGGCACGGCTGCGTTGCGTAAGGCGTGGCCCAACAACACGCTGCGCTCACGCAGTCCTTTTGCACGTGCCGTTCGAATGAAGTCTTCACCCATCACTTCAATAATGCTGGTCCGGGTAATGCGCGCAATCAATGCCACGTATACCGTGCTGAGTGCAATGGTGGGAAGAACCAGCGACTTCATGAAGGGCCAGACGCCCTCATCCAGGGGCTTGTAGCCCTGTACCGGAAACCAACCCAGCTTGAGCGAAAACACCAGAATCAGCAGATAGGCCGTGACAAACACCGGCACGGAAAATCCCAGCACCGATGTTGCCATGACGAAACGATCGAACACCTTGCCCTGGCGCCATGCCGCCAGGATACCCAGCGGAACGGCAACCAGGACGGACAGGATGATCGTGCTCAGCGCCAGGGCCAGCGACGGCCCCATGCGTTGCATGATCATGTCCGAGACCTGCGTGCCCGAGAGCAGGGAAACACCCAGATCCCCGCTCAAGAGCTGGCCCACCCACATAAAGAACTGAGTGTAGATAGGCTGATCCAAACCCATCACACGGCGGATCTGATCGAGCTGTTCGGCCGTGGCCGAGTCGCCCGCAATAATCGCGGCCGGGTCTCCAGGCGTTAAGCGCAGAATCGCGAACACAATCACCGCTACCATCGCCATGACCGGGATGGCAGCGAACATCCGCCGAAGGATAAAGTTAAACATCAGGGTCTCACTTACCAGTTTTATTCAGGCCCCAAAACACGGGCACGGGTGCTTCAATGGGCTTGGACAGCGTGCTGCGAATAGCGGCGGGGACGTAGTACTGACCCATCGGCAACAAGACGCCTTCGCTGACGACCAATTCTTGAATCTCACCAGCCAATTTCTTTTGCTCGGCCAGATCGGTTGTCATTGCGAACTTGCCACGCAGCGCTTCGATGGCGGGGACATCCGGCCAGCCGAACCATGCTTGCTTGCCATTGGCTGCCACGCCAAAGGCGCGCAAGGGATCCAGGGCCTCGGCCATCACGTTGTTGGTGGCGAAAATGTTCCAGCCGCCCTCAGCCAACGGCGCCTGTGAAGCACGACGAGTCAGCAGCGTTTGCCAATCCATAGCCTGCATTTGCACGTTGAAACCTGCCGCGCGCAAGGCCTGGCCGATGACAATAGGCTGTGTCTTGACCGACGGCGCATCGGTCGGCTGCAGAATAACGACGGGCGCGCCGTTGTAGTTGGCTTCCTTAAGCAGTTCCTTGGCCTTTGCGATATTGGCCTTGACGGTCATTTCTGCACCCGCCTGGCTTTCATAGGGCAGTCCGCAGCCGAACAGCGCCGCGCATGTCTTGAAGTACTTGGGATTGCCCACCAGCGCCTGCAACACATCTTCCTGCCCCACCGCATACATGGCCGCCTGACGCACCAATTTATTGTCGAACGGCGGGTTGAGGAAGTTCATGCGCATGACGGTTTGATAGCCCTGCGGATCAAAGATTTCCAGCTTGATGGTGGCGTTGTTCTCAACCAAAGGCAGCAAGTCGTAAGGCATCTGCTCGAGATAATCGACTTCGCCATTGATCAGCGCATTGACCGACGTCATCGCATCCGGCATGGCTATCCATTTAACCCGGTCAACATTCACGACCTTGCCACCCGCCAAGCCACTCGCGGGTTCAGCGCGGGGAACATAGTCTTTATTCTTTTCGTAAACCACTTGCAAGCCAGGCTTGAACTCGGCCACGACCATTTTGAATGGGCCTGAGCCCACGAACTCTTTGATGGCCTGGGTCGACGGCGTGTCGGCGATGCGCTTGGGCATCATGAAAGGCGCAATGCCGCTGGGCTTGGCCAGGGCGCGCAACGCGAAGTCGGTCGGTTCTTTGAAGGTCATGACAAAGCTGTTGTCGTCGATGACTTTCATCTCCGACATTTGGCGCGTCATCATTTGACCCATCTTGTCCTGCTCGGCCCAACGCTTGATCGAGGCGACGCAGTCCTCGGCTTTCACCGGTGCGCCGTCATGCCACTTCAGCCCGCTGCGCAAGGTAAAGGTATACGACTTGCCATCCGCCGACACGTCCCATTTTTCAACCATTTGGGGTTTGATCACATTGTTGGCGTCGGTGGCCAACAGCGTGTCGTAAATCATGTAGCCGTGATTGCGCGTGATGTGCGCGGTGGTAATGATGGGGTCAAGGACCCGCACACTGGAGTGCATGACCGCGTTGATGGTTTGTGCCTGAATGGCAGATGCCCCGCCCAGGAGGGCGCTGGTCACCGCAACCGACAACATGAGCTTGCGCAACGAGTAACGGCTATTCATCGACATTTATTTTTCCCTTGAACTCTGGTTTTTGATAGTGGCGGCCGACAAGGCCGATTACTGTGCGCAGGCTATTGCCCGGCCACGTTCGAGAAAGCTGCTGTATTCAAGTTCCGGCACAAACAACCCGCCTGTGCTCCAGATAATGTGAGTGGCCTGATGCATGACATCGAGCAAACCGTGCTTGCCTAAATACGCTTGCCCCTCTTCGGTAGAGAGCAGCATGCGAGGCCCGCTTACCGCAGCGGCGGCTGAAGGTTCCACCTTCATGCCCTCTCGTTCACGCAAGCGATAGAGATCGGCAAACATGGTGGCATCGGTGGTTGTCATGACGCCTGAGAGCAAGGGCCGCATTTGTGCCAATGCCAGTTCAGACGCTACCGGCACGGCCAGCCCATCGGCCTCGGTCCGGTTATCCATGCCAACGTCGTAGATTGATATACCCGGCTGTTCCGGGTTTTCCATGCTGGTCAGGAAGCAGGCGGCCGCCGTGGGCTCGACGAAGAAACAATGGACTGCGTCGCCAAAAATCAATTTGCAGCCGAAGGTGATTCCAGCTGGCGCACCGCCAACACCGCAAGGCAGATAGATAAATAGAGGATGTGCTGCATCGACTTCAATTTTTGCGTCGGCAAGCTGAGTTTGCAGGCGCAGCGCTGCCACGCTGTAGCCCAGAAAAAGCGACAGTGAATGCTCATCGTCGACGAAATAGCTGAAGTCGTCAGCGGCCGCGCGCTGGCGTCCAGCATCAACGGCTTGCGCATAATCGCCGGCGTACTCGACCACATTGACGCCATTGGCGCGCAGCTTGTCTTTCTTCCATTGCTTGGCGTCGGAAGACATATGCACGGTGACGCGAAACCCCAGTGCCGACGCCATGATGCCAATGCTCAAGCCCAGGTTGCCGGTAGACCCTACCGAGATTTCGTATTGCGCGAACAGCGCCCGGGCAGCCGTTCCGGTTAACACGCTGTAGTCGGCGGCATCATTAAGCAGACCATGTTGAAGACCAAGCGTCTCTGCGAATTCGAGCACTTCGTGAATGCCGCCGCGAGCCTTGATGGAACCGGCGATAGGCAGGGCATGATCCGCTTTAATCCACAAGGCGCCAGCGGCAACACCGCCTGGCAATTGCGGCTGAACCAAGTGTGCGAGCGGCAATAAAGCCGACTCGATCACGCCGTCGGTGGCGAGCACTTCGGGGAACAAGGCAATTAACACTGGCGCGAAGCGCTCCAGGCGCGCCGCCGTTGCCTTGACATCTGCCATACTAATGTCAGAAGAAGAAACCTCAGCTGTAGCAACACCCATATCAGGGTTAACCCACAGTCGAGGAACATTCACATCTCGCTGCAGTTCATTCCCGTAAATCGGTGATTTCCCTAGTATTTCAGACATATTCTGCGCATCCGATCGCTTCTTTAAGCAGCTTGCATTCTTAGTGATCGACGCCAGGCGCACAAACCATTTATTTTAACTAAGACATTATTTAAACTAATGCGTACGCCACTTTCATCCTCTCTGCTGACTTGGTTGCGCTACTTCGATGCGGCCGCTCGCCACAACAGCTTCACGCTGGCTGCTGCGGAACTCCACGTAACCCAAGGCGCTGTCAGCCAACAGGTAAAAAACCTCGAACAATGGCTGGGCACACCCTTGTTTCATCGCAGGCCGCGCAAACTGGAACTTTCACAAGAAGGCCTGCAGCTCAAACTGGCCGTCAAAGAGTCTTTCCAGATTTTGGAGTCCACCCTTTCGCGGATGCAAACACAGGGCAAAGAGAGTGCGCTGAATCTGAACTGCTCACCCTCGTTCGCGATGCGCTGGTTAACACCGCGCATCAGCAACCTGTTGCGTCAGCATTCAGATCTAACCTTGCGTGTCTTTGGCGAGTTTCATCTATTGGACAGAATGCGCATGGAGCAAGACAGCATCGAAGCGGCAATCCGCTTTGATCCGGGCGAATACTCCGACGTACGTGCCGTGGAGTTTCTGGATGAATGGCTCGTACCCGTAGCCAGCCCTGCCTTCATCGCGACACATCCCGAGATCCGGGTTGCCGCAGACATTCCCGGCAGCCTGATGCTGCATGACGCCTCGCCATGGCAGCAAGCCGAAGAGTGTGTAGAGTGGAACCACTATTTGGCGAGGGTGGGCTTGCCAGTACCCGAGCGACATGACGGACAACGATTTAACTTGTCTCAATTGGCGCTTAGCGCAGCGATGACAGGGCAAGGCATTGCGATCGGTCGACTGGCATTGGTGTTGGAAGACGTCATGGCAGGCAGCCTCGTGCCACTTTTTCAGCACGCCGTCGCCTCGCGTGCCTCGTATCACTACGTCTCGGTGCCCACCAAGAACCCGCGCTTGGCGCTGATAGAAACCTGGCTGTTCCGTGAAGGACAGGTGTTCAGCCAACAGCGCAACGCATGGTGCCGAAAAGCGGGGCTTACGTTCGTGCGTTAACGCTTACGTTGATAGATCGGACATCCAGTGCCCTGCTTCACGCATGTGCTTTGTCAGTTAGTTCGGGAAAGTATTCAAGCACCTCATCACCGGCAGCATCTACCGTTCCCGTGGACACCCAGCCAAGGTGGCGATAAAAGCCGTATGACCGGTGCGCCGGATTGGATGAGCACCCAAGAACGAACCGCCGAAATCCAAGCTGCGACAGGTCTTGCAGCACGAGGTTTAGGAGATGCTTGCCAACTCCCCTGCCCTCGGCAGTAGGCAACAGCGCCAGCACCACCACTTCGCCTGTCGTTCCATCGCCAAAGCAGTAACCCACTATGTCGTTGTCACTCGTGCACACGTGGCCTGGAAGACCACCGTCGGCAACAGCATCACGCCACGACGCTTCGGTCACACCCGCGGCGTTCAGTTGCTCAACCGAGAAGGCATTTTCACGGGTCTTGCCACGCAACTCGACGCAGGCAGGAACATCGGCGGGGACGGCTTTTCTGAAATGGAGAGGCATTTTTGCGAGGCAGAGAGATACGCGAGATAGTAACGCGTCGCATGGTCTGCTAGCCCTTCCTGGATGGCAGCTCGTAGCCTTTTCTGCCGCGTCCAGCGCAATTGCTACATCGCGGGTTACGCGCGCTTAACGGTGGTGTTCCAGTCTCAGCACGCTCGCGCTCCACCCACGCTACGAGACCGGTTGCGTACCGACGGCGTAGCGTGGGTGGAGCGCGAATGAACTCAAAAAACAGAGACACCGCCAGTCGCGCGTAACCCGCGATTACAACCTCCAAAGCGGCAAAGCCTTTCCACAACAGACCCCGCCCCGCATCGACGAACGATCCGCCTGCAAACACCGGTAGCGTGGGTGGAGCGCGAGTGAACCCAAAAAACAGAGACACAGCCAGTCGCGCGTAACCCGCGACTACAACCTCCAAAGCGGCAAAACCTTTCCACAACAGACCCCGCCCCGCATCGACGAACGATCCGCCTGCAAACACCG
>JBEBWV010000021.1:0-60407 GCA_040391965.1 Achromobacter deleyi
ATGCGGCCTTGGTCGAAGAAGCGGCCGCCGCAGCAGGTTCCTTGCAAGAGCAGGCGCAGCGCTTGTCCGAGGCCGTGGCCGTGTTCAAGATTAATGCTGGCGAAGTGATTGAAGTGCCGACCCGTCAGTTAGAACAGACCAGGCGCCCGGCTCGCGTGCAGGCGCCCGTAAGAAAGCCTGCGTCCGACGTTGCCCAACAGGCAAGTGCCACGCGTACGACGCCTGCACGATTGGCCAGCCCTCACAGCAACAAGCCAGCGCCTGAAGGGGCCTCTGCGGCACGTCCCTTGCGTCGCCCGGTGAGCAAACCCGTCACAGACACCCCGCCACCCGCGAGCCGCAGAACCGCGCCCGCAGATGACGATTGGGAGTCGTTCTGAGGAACGGCACTGCAGTACGTATTGAATTGGCTTGTTAACCACACTATGAACGGCCTGGTAACGTCCCTAGAAGGGATGGCCATGCCCGGCGGGATACGCAGAAAATGTTTAGCAATATGAAGGTGCGCACCGGCTTGATGCTGGCCCAACTAGCGGTCGTCCTGGCGGCGTTGGCCGCTGTGGTGCTGGGCTGGAACAATATGCACGCCAGCACTGCTGCTATTAATGCGCTGGATAACCTGAGCGTGCAGCAGAGCAATCTGGTCAAGGATGCGTATTCGCAAATGCTGCGCGCGACAGTACGCCTGGACATCGTTGCCGCACAAAGCGCGGCAGGCGATAAGGTGGGCGCGGCCGAAAACAATCGCATGGTGCAAACGCTGTTGGCCGATGCGAAGAAGAAGATGGAAGCCTTCAAGGCTGTGCCGAAACTGAGCGATGCCAGCGCGCAAAGCGAAGCGGAATTGCTCACGTCTTTTGTTGGCTTCACGACGGCATTGCAAGATATGGCGACGGCGCTTGATAAGGGCGATGCGGCGCAATACTTGCAGATCAAGAATACGAAAGCGGGCGCGGCCAGTGGTGCTTTTTTTGCACGATTGAACGACTTCGCAGACAAGATTCAGGCTTATAGCCAGACCATTCTCGACCAGGCTCGCAGCGACAGCACCACCATTCGCTACATCTACATCGCACTATTGGTTTTGATTCTGGCAGTGTCGTTTGGCGCACTCTTGTTTGTGACGCGCGTTGTGCTGCGTCCCTTGCGCGGCGTGGGCGAGAGTTTCGAGAAAATCGCTGCAGGCGACCTGACCACCCGTGTGGAAGTGAACTCGGGCAATGAAATTGGCCTGCTGATGGCGTCAGTCAAACGTATGCAGGAAAGCTTGATCCGCACGGTCGGCTCGGTGCGCCGGGGCGTTGACGAGATCAACGTGGGTTCACGCGAAATCTCTGCAGGTAATACGGACTTGTCCAGCCGCACGGAAGAGCAGGCTGCTTCCTTGGAAGAAACCGCGGCGTCTATGGAACAGCTGGCCTCTACGGTTAAGCAAAACGCCGACAACGCGCGCCAGGCCAATCAGCTGGCAGCTAGCGCATCGGACGTGGCGCAGCGAGGCGGTTCCGTGGTGTCGGAAGTGGTGAGCACCATGCAAGGCATTTCGGCCAGCTCACGCAAGATCTCGGAAATTGTGTCGGTGATTGACGGCATTGCATTCCAGACGAACATTCTGGCGCTCAACGCCGCCGTGGAAGCGGCTCGTGCTGGCGAACAAGGTAAGGGCTTTGCTGTGGTGGCCGGTGAAGTGCGTTCGTTGGCACAGCGCAGCGCGCAAGCGGCCAAGGAAATCAAGGGCTTGATCGAAGACTCGGTGACCAAGGTGGGCGCAGGCTCGCAGCAAGTGGAACGCGCAGGCGCCACGATGCAAGAGATTGTGGCCTCGGTGAAGCGGGTCACGGACATCATGGGCGAGATCTCCGCAGCCTCTGAAGAGCAATCGAGCGGCATTGACCAGGTCAATCGCGCCGTCTCACAAATGGACGAAGTGACGCAGCAGAACGCCGCACTGGTGGAAGAAGCCGCGGCCGCTGCAGGTTCACTGGAAGAGCAAGCGCAGCGTCTGGCCGAAGCCGTCGCGTTCTTCAAGATCAATCACAGTGACGTGATCGACGTCTCCGCCCGTCAATTGACGCAGCCGGCGCGAGCACCTCGCGTTGAGGCGCCGACCACGACGCAAACGAGCCCGACGAACACAGCGGTAGCCGCCAAATCGGCCACGGCACGCACGGCACAGGCGCGATTGACCACGACACCGCGAGTGCGGCCGGCGGCAAATGGTGAGGGTGCAACGAGCACGAGAACTTTGCGCCGACCGGCGATGGAGTCAGGATCTTCCACGACTACGAATGCCTCGACGGCAAGTCGTCGCCCGACATCCGCGGACGATGATTGGGAATCTTTTTAATGCCGGCTTTCCGGTGAACAGGTAGGTATGCGAGGCTATAAATCCCTTCTTGCGGCAGTCGTGACTGCCGTCGCTCTTGTGGCCTGCACCACGACGGGCCAGAATTTTGATCCTAGCAAACTGTCCACCTTGACGCCGGGGCAGACCACGCTGGAAGAGGCCTCGCGCGCGCTCACTGCGCGCCCCGAGAAACAGTTTCGACAAACAGACGGGTCATTGATGGCCCTTTGGTTTTTCAAAGTCTCGTTTGTGAACGACGGCTTCTACAGCCGCAAGGAAGCCTTGCTTCAATTCGGGGCAGACGGTCGCTTAGTGCGGCTCGTTGATAGCACCAATATTTTGCTCGAGCCCTGGGAGCGCGAAAAACTGCTCGGGCCGGCCCCAGCACCCGCGCTTGTCTACGCCCCGGCACCGACGGCGGCCACGCCGCAGAGCGCGGTCGTAGAGACGTGGACCATTGTGACGCCGAATTTGCCGCCGCAATAGTTTTGCAGGCTACGCGCTCCGCCCCGTTTGGTGCTGGAGCGTTCGTCATCTCACGCCGTGGTTAATAAGCTCAATATCGGCGTCTGATGGTTTTCTTAAGTTCAGAATATTCCTGAAAGATGGGGGGGAAATATGGAAGCGAATCTCGAGTCAGGTGCCACTACCGGCCGCGCCAGCAAGAAACGGGGGGCACGTGCACCCAAAGTGAAGCGCAAGATGCGCTTGCGCGACGCACGCGTAGGTACGATGCTCCTGGTTGTCATGGCGTTTTTCGCGCTATTGATCGCCGCTGTCGGTGGGATGGCTGCCTATTTCCTGCAGGTGAATTACCAGTCCATCCGAGAAGTTGCCGACCTGACCGAGCGCTCCAAACAGGTGGAAGTTATTAATAGCGACATGCTGCGCGCTCGCGTCAGCCTGATGGTGGCGGCGCGCCACCTGCAGGAAGGCGGATGGGGCAGTGGCGAGAATGCGGCACGTGAAGCCGCGGCTGGCATCAAGAGCGCAACCGATATGTTGAACGGCGTGCGCACGCGTTTCGCCGACTTCCAGAAGAATATGCTGCAAGACGACACGGGTCGTCAGTTGTCCATGAACGTGGTGCGTCGTTACCGTTCATACATTGACGATGGTGTGGACACAATGGTGGAAGCGCTGCGTAGCGAAGACTATTCCACGTTCTATATGGTGAACACCGAGTACGGCACGCCCCGTAGCGCTGCTTTCATCGAAGCCATCAACGAATTCAGCAAGTACATTGCCAATACGCAAGATGCCACCATTACGCAGGCCGAGACCAATTTCAACCGTGCCCTGATCGCCGTAGGCATAGCAGTGGGTCTGGCTCTATTGCTAATGATATTTGCACGTATGCTGTTCGGGCGTCTCGTCGTGCGTCCTTTGGTGGAAGCGGGTCAGCACTTTGACAAGATTGCGTCAGGCGACCTGACCTCACGCGTGGAAGTCCGTTCGCATAACGAAATTGGTCAACTGTTCGCGGCAGTCAAGCGGATGCAGGAAAGTTTGACGCGTACGGTGTCTATCGTGCGTCGTGGGGTTGACGAGATTACCGTCGGCTCGCGTGAAATCTCCGCGGGTAACACCGATCTGTCGAGCCGTACGGAAGAACAGGCGGCGTCTCTGGAAGAAACGGCTGCGTCGATGGAACAGCTGGCCTCCACGGTTAAGCAAAACGCCGACAACGCGCGTCAGGCTAATCAGTTGGCTGCAAGCGCCTCTGATGTCGCGCAGCGAGGCGGCTCGGCGGTGTCGGAAGTCGTGAGCACCATGCAAGGCATTTCGGCCAGCTCACGCAAGATTTCGGAAATTGTGTCGGTGATTGACGGCATTGCATTCCAGACGAACATTCTGGCGCTCAACGCCGCCGTGGAAGCGGCTCGTGCTGGCGAACAAGGTAAGGGCTTTGCTGTGGTGGCCGGTGAAGTGCGTTCGTTGGCACAGCGCAGCGCGCAAGCGGCCAAGGAAATCAAGGGCTTGATCGAAGACTCGGTGACCAAGGTGGGCGCAGGCTCGCAGCAAGTGGAACGCGCAGGCGCCACGATGCAAGAGATTGTGGCCTCGGTGAAGCGGGTCACGGACATCATGGGCGAGATCTCCGCAGCCTCCGAAGAGCAATCGAGCGGTATTGACCAGGTCAACCGCGCCGTGTCACAGATGGATGAAGTCACCCAGCAAAATGCGGCCTTGGTCGAAGAAGCGGCCGCCGCAGCAGGTTCCTTGCAAGAGCAGGCACAGCGTTTGTCTGAAGCTGTGGCGGTCTTCAAAATCAATGCGGGTGAAGTGATTGAAGTGCCTGCGCATCAGTTGAGTGGCTACTCGGCTCCAACGCTGGCGCGTAATTAACGGCGTTTGCCAGTCATGTGCCTGCCGTGGGAAAGAGCAGACCAGCCAGATCTGCTCACTGCTGCAGGATTATGGCAAGGCATGCACTTAGGAAAATCCTGCCGCTGCCGTTAATAACAATAGCGCCTGAAGGACGGCGGCGGTATTACTCCCAGAGGTTCTCCTGCATGACGCTTTGGCGTGGTGCAGGTGTTCCCAAGGGTTTGGCGGTGCGCGGGTCTATGCAGGGCGTCAGTCCGGTTTGCTCATCGTCATTCATTCGGTGCATTACATGAATGCCATTGGAGACAAGCTGTGCGCGTAAACCTCCCCATCCATGATGTGGAAACCAAGCTGCGTGACGATCAATATCTGATCTCGCGTACTGATATCAAGGGCCGCATTGTTTACGCGAACCCTGCATTCGTTGAAGTCAGCGGATTCACTCGTGAAGAACTAATCGGACAACCGCACAACCTGGTGCGCCATCCGGACATGCCGGAGCAGGCTTACACGGACCTGTGGAAGACCTTGCAGGCCGGCGAGTCCTGGTTGGGCCTGGTGAAAAACCGTCGTAAAGATGGTGGCTATTACTGGGTGCTGGCCAATGCCACCCCCATTATTGAAGACGGTGAAGTGGTCGCGTACTCGTCCGTGAGGGTGCGCCCGTCGGAGGAACAAATTGAGATGGCCGAAGATCTCTACGCGCGGGTGCGTGAGGGATCGGCACGGGGCGTGCGCTTTTTGCGAGGACGACCCGTGCGGGCGGGGTGGCGTCGCCTGCTGGATGTGGTGGCGTTCCCGTTTCGTCGTAAATTGCGCAGCCGCATGTTCCGCCATGCCGTCTTGTCCGCTGGTGCCGTGGGTGTGGCAGGTGGGCTTGCATTGGATGCCCATTGGGAAACGCTGAGTTCCACGGCCGCCATCAGCTACACCAGCGTGCTCGCATTGTGCATGTTGACCTTGTTCGGTTTGGGCTGGCGCTTAAGTGCGGCGTTGATCAACCCCATGGTGGAAGCGGCGAACATGGCGCGGCAGGTCGCTGCGGGCAACTTGACCACGGAGATCGTGGCCGAGTCCGACGACGAAGTGGGCAGCCTGAATTTCTCGTTGGAAGTGATGCGCAAGAGTTTGGTGGGCATCGCAAAAGACGTACATCGCGGTATTGAAGGCACCACACAGGCAGCCGTGCACATTGCGCGCGGCAATCAGGAATTGTCGGGTCGTACGCAAGGTCAGGCGAGTTCCCTGCAGCAGACAGCGGCCAGCATGGAGCAACTTACGTCAACGGTCCGTCAAAATGCCGATAGCGCGTTGCAGGCTAATGCCTTGGCGGCGACAAGCATGAATGTGGCGCGCCAGGGTGGTCTGGCTGTCGGGCAGGTGGTTCACACCATGCATGGCATTTCCGCCAGCTCACGCAAAATTTCCGACATCGTCAATATCATCGAAGGCATTGCGTTTCAGACGAATATTCTGGCGCTGAACGCGGCGGTGGAAGCGGCCCGTGCGGGAGAGTCCGGTAAGGGTTTTGCCGTGGTGGCCGCCGAGGTGCGCAGCCTGGCGCAAAAGAGCGCGCAGGCAGCCAAGGAAATCAAAGGCTTGATCGAGGATTCCGTTGACCGCGTCACGGAAGGGTCGCTGCAAGCCGAGCAGGCGGGCGCCACAATGGAAGAAATTGTGGCGGCTGTCAGCCGCGTGACGGACATTATTGGTGAAATCTCGGTGGCCTCCTCGCAGCAATCAAGCGGCATTGAGCAGGTGGACCAGGCCGTTAATCAGATGGATTTGATGACCGTCCAGAATACCGCGCTGGTGCACGAGTTGGGCGGTGCAGTGTTGCAGTTGGGCACGCAGTCGAGCGCCCTGCGCGAGACCATACGCGTGTTCCGCCTGAACGGCCAGGCCTAGACGGTCGACCTTGCGCGTTCAGTCTTGAATGCAATCCGGTGAGCGCCGCCCATGAAGAGTGGGCGGCCTTTCCATTTGCTTTGCGCTCAGAAGGGCACGCCTTCCAACTGCCCCATACGACCACTGACAAAATCACGTTTAGCCTGGGAAATTCGGGCTTGCGTGTCCATCACGAAGGGACCTGCGAAAATTACCTCGCCTTTCACCGGGGCGCCACCGAGCATGGCCAGTTCGACGGTGTCTTCCCCGTGCGCTGCAATCTTTACACTGTCACCGTTGTTCAATATGGCCAATGCGCCGGTAGCAAGTGTCACACCGTCGATTTCGATGTTGCCTTGCAGTACATACACACCGAGTTCCAACGTGGGATCCGTGGTGATGGTCATGCTGGCTTCAGGTTTCAATTGAAGTTGGGCAAAGACTGCCTCGCCACTTAGCGCCATGGGGCCGTGTACACCGTTGACCTCATTCGCCAACACTTTCAAGGTGGCACCCGCTTCGTGAATGGCGGGAATGTCTTGGGCGCGTATTGAGGTATAGCTGGGTTCAACGAGCTTGAGCTCAGGCGGCAGGCTGGTCCATAACTGCAAACCGTGGCGCCCGCTCAACGGTTGCTCGGCATGCAACATACCGCGTCCTGAACGGATGAACTGTGCATCTCCGGCATTCAGACGATCCCGAAATCCCATGCTGTCGCGGTGTTCGACACTGCCTTCCAGCAGGTAGCTCACCACTTCAATGCCGGCGTGCGGATGAGGTCGGTCACCGATGCCGTGCAAGCCATCGTGGCGATAGTGATCGATGAACACAAAAGGTCCGAGCGAGGTTTGCTTGTCTTGCGGCAACGCGCGACGTAGATGCATTTCTCCGTTATCAATGATGTCCTGCGCCAGCAAGACACGGTTCACAGTACGTAACATATGTGCTGTCCTTGGTGAAGCCATTTAAATTTTTTCCGCACCGGCATCATTACTGATGATGCCGCCGGCGATACAAAATGCGTCGATACTCCCATGCAATTCGATGGGGCTGACGCCCTCGCCATGGGTGCAGATACCACCGTCAATGTCGATGCTGCGCGCAGAACCGCCTGGCTTGATGCTGAGTGCAATCGCAGAGAGCCTGATCACGACGCCTTTGACCAGCGAATCTCCGGTGGAGCCATAGGTTTCGATGCCGCGACGCACGGTAATGTCGCCCACCGGTTGACTGATCTGCAGGCCCACTGCGCCGTCGCCATGGGTGACAATGCGCTCAAAATTTGCGTGATGCACCGTGCCTGTATAGACGTTGAAGCCTCGCGAACCCTGGCCGAATGTTTCGATCGGAGCGTCAATGTCCAGCCGATTGACGCTGCCAAAATTCACGAAGCCGATACCGCTTGGCCCGGTGGACGTAATCTTTTCTTCGGCTACCCAGTGATCGACCGTGCCCCAGTTGTCCAACACCATATCGTTGGGGCCGTAAGTGGTAACAGGGCCGCGATTCCTCACGGTATCGATAAATGCGCCATAGACCGTGAAAACGCCACCGGTGATCCGATCCGGTGTGCCTGGTGTGATGCCGCCGTCGCTGTAAACAGCCCCCGTTTCCAGCCGTGAGGCTATCAATCGGCCGCCGACGTCGCCGGCTCCACTAATAAATATGCCACTGCCGCGCACCGGCGCACCGGCCCGTCCGGCAGACAGACCCGTCAAGTCGGCGCTCAGGGTCACGCTGGGGTCAGTCTGTTGATTCCAAAGTGTGAATGCCCCGGGAATGACCTGTACGCCATATCCGATGGGCCGCTCGTCGTAGTCACGTGCATCAGCCGCCACGATGTCGATGTCGCGCGCCTCAATGTGGCCGCCGCGCACGCGGTCACGAGCCAGCAACTGAACGACACCGGTGATGCTGAGGTCTTCGAGAATAAGTCTGCCTAATTGCTCGACGCTCCAGTCATTGAAAATGGCCCGTTTTTTGAGATCCGTGACGAGAGTCAGTTTGGCGACCCGGTTGTCGGTAGACAACTGCAAACCGTCGACCCCTGATGCGAACCTCAGCGTTGCGGTATTGCCGTGTGCTGTGAGCGTTTGGCCGGGCGATAAGCGAAAAGTAGGGACATTAACTAAATCTTCCATCACCCTGATTTCGCGGGTGTCGGGGTTGGCCAGCGCCTGATTCAACTCGGCAACTGTACGAATTTGGCTGCTCTGTGTGTTCATGAAGATACCTTTGTGTTTTCGCCACCAGAAGAAAACTGTACGACCGCTACTCGAACTTGAACAGAGATAAAATTCATATCAACTCAATCTGAAAAACAGATCATGTTGGACCCTCTGAACCTTGATCAATTGCGCGTATTCGTAGCCATCGTCGAACAGGGCAGCTTCTCGGCGGCGGCGCGTAAGCTAGGCCGTGCGCAATCCGCCGTTAGCAACGCCATCGTCAATCTGGAGGAGGCGTTGGGGGTAACACTGTTCGACCGTAGCGGTTGGAAGCCTCAGATCACGGTACAGGGCGAGACCTTGCTCGCTGATGCACAAGCGGTGTTGGCGCGTACGGATCAGTTCAAGGCAAGAGCTCGAGGTTTGACCCAAGGCCTGGAGGCCGAGCTGGCGCTGGTTATAGACGTGATGTTTCCCGTAGACCGGCTGGTCGATCTGGCGGGGCGTTTCCAACAGGCTTTCCCGGGTGTGCTGTTGCGACTTCGAACCGAAGTCCTGGGCGGCGTGCCAGAGATGGTTCTTGAAGGTGGGTACGATCTGGGCGTGCAAGGGTCTTTGCCGGACATTGCCCCCGGGCTTGCCAGTTATGCCCTGCAAGAGATTGCCTTGGTTCCGGTTGCGGCGCCGGCGCATCCGCTTAGTGGTCGCGCAAGTATCGAGAACGAAGTGCTGCGCGCGCACACGCAAGTAGTGCTGACCGATAGCACTGGGCGCACGCAAGGTAACAATTTTTCAGTGTTTGCCACGCACCGAATTCTCACCGCTGACCTGGGTTCCAAACACGCGATGTTGAGAGCCGGGTTGGGCTGGGGTTTCATGCCACTGACTGTGGTTGCGGAAGATGTAGGCAGCGCGCGCTTGGTCGAATTGGACTTGCGGGAAAGGCGCCCTCGGAATCGCAAGCTGCCCTTATTCATGATCCATCAGCGCGGCCGCGTGCACGGGCCGGCTGCAACGTGGATGATGAATGCCTTGGTGCATCAAGCTACGCAGGATGCGCAAACGGATGCCGATCGCGTCATTGACCGATAACGAACGTGCGTACTGCACAGCCAGTGTTTACCCTGTGCATTGTCCGCACAGGATGCTTGCAGCGCCATGGTCTGTTAGATTAGAAAACGCTTCTTGCTCGACCGGTGGTTCGCGGCGGGTCAGATCTTCAGATACCTGTTCCAGATCACGACGCGTTGATATGCCGCTTCCCATTCCTATTCGACAAGCTTGTCCGCAGGGCGCTTGCTTTTGCAAGCGTGAGGACTTGCTGAACGATCCGCAGAGCGATGCCCGCATTCTCATGCTGACGCGGGAAGAGGAAAGAAAGCTCATTACCTATCTTGAGGCCATCTCAAGTCTGGCAGATCTGCGGCGTATGCAGACGCGCATGCTGGCGCAATTAGGCATCGTGGTGCATATCACGCCGAGCACCCGCGAGGTGCGTTCGGCCAGGGGCATCACTATCAGAATTGATGATCGTCCCGGGTTGTGTCGCAAAACCCTCAGCACCATTCCTGCTGCCATTCGCCGCAGTCTGGATAAACATCCGGAAATGCTCTATGCCATTTTGAATGCGCATGACTTGCTGGGTGATGCATAGTCGTGGCTCGTCTTTGGTGCGTCAGCGTCCGGCAAACCCGTCAACGACCCGACTCATCGCCTCCAAACCGCTCTGGAACAAGATCTCCAGGAACGGGGCAGCGTGCGGCAGCACGACCGCGAGCAGGGTAACGCCAACCAGCAAACTCACCGGGAAACCCACAGAAAAGACGGAAAGCTGCGGAGCTGCACGATTCAGAATGCCCATGGCCAGATTGATGGTCAACAAGGCACAAATGAGCGGCAGGGCAAGCAACAGGCCTGATACGAATACCGTTTTGCCCCATTCCACCAACACACCAAACCCATTCTGGTGCAAGGCGACTTGCGCTACCGGCAACGCATCAAAACTGCGAACCAGCGCGGCCAGGATGAGCAGATGGCCATCCAACGCCAGGAAAGTCAGCATCGCGACGATGTTGAATAGCCGTGACAACACCGCTGTGTTGGCACCGGAACTGGGGTCGAAGAACGACGCGAACGATAAGCCCATCTGTAAGCCAACAAATTCGCCTGCGGTCTGGACGGCGGCAAATACGATGCGCATGGTGAAACCCATCGCCAGGCCAATGATGACCTGTTGCCCAATCATCCAGAGTCCGGCATAAGATCCGGGCGAAATGGATGGCACAGGGTCAAGTGATGGCCCTACGGCCACGGCCAGGATGAACGCCAGGCCAACCTTTACTTTCACGGGAACGGTCGATTCGGAAAAGACAGGCGCCGAACCCACCAAGGCCAGGATCCGTACGAAGGGCCAGAGAAACTGGCCGATCCAGCCGTTGAGCTGTTCGAGCGTGACGGAAATCATAGGGGCTCAGGTGGGGCGAGGCGGCGAGTGCCGCTCACGACACCAACGAGGGAATCTGGCCGATCACCAGACGGATGTAGTCAACCATCACGCCAATCAACCAAGGGCCCAACAGGACGAGCACGCCGCACATTGCCAATAGTTTGGGAATGAACGACAAGGTCATTTCGTTGATCTGCGTGGCGGCCTGAAAAATGCTGATCGCCAAGCCCACGACAAGGGTGACCAACAACAAGGGGCCCGCCATCGCGAGCGCAATCTTCATGGCCTGATAGGTCATGGTCATGACGGTTTCTGCAGTCATGGCGCGCTCCTTGAGGTTATTGGTAGAAGCTCTGGGCCAATGAGCCCAGCAACAGATGCCAACCATCCGCCAGCACGAACAGCATCAGCTTGAAAGGCAGCGACACGGTGACCGGTGGCACCATCATCATCCCCAGCGCCATCAGCACACTGGCGACGACCAGGTCGATAATCAGAAAGGGAATAAAAATAGTGAAGCCAATCTGGAATGCTGTCTTGAGTTCGCTGGTAATGAAGGCAGGCACCAGAATTTTCAGAGGCACTTGCGATGGGTCTTCCAACGCGGGCAGTTTGGCCATGTTGGCAAACAAGGCCAAGTCGTTTTCGCGTGTCTGGCGCAGCATGAAAGTGCGCAAGGGCCCGGTGGCACGCTCGACAGCAGTCTCGAATGGAATCGAGCCCTCATTGAGCGGCACATACGCGTCGGCATAGATTTTGTCGAACACCGGCGACATGGTGTAGAACGTGAGAAACAGCGCCAGGCCAATCAACACGTGATTGGGTGGGGACATGGCGGTACCCATTGCGCTTCGCAACAGACCCAACACAATGATGATGCGCGTAAAGCCCGTCATCATGAGCAACGCGGCAGGCAAAAAAGACAACGACGTCATCAGCAGCAGCGTTTGCATGCTGAGCGAATACGTCTCGGCGCCATTGGGCCCCGGTGTCGTGGTCAGGGCGGGCAGTGTCGCTTGCGCAACAACGCCTGCCGGAAAAAGCGCCAGACCAAGTAACGCTGCCGCGCCCAATAAGGGCAGGGCCGCATGTGCGCGGGTCGGGGTCAGGCGTGAAAGCAAACTCATGGGTTTCGCAAAGAAGCGTGTGCCGGGCTAGCGGCGCGTAAGCGCCTGTCCCAGTTTGGCCGCGAAGGCCGATGCTGGTAGCGCGGCGCCTTCAGGCAATTGGCCTGCGGGCAGGGTATGCAGCGTGGTGATCTGGGTTGGGCTCACGCCCACAACCAGCCACGTATTTTCAATTTCAATAACGACCACGCTCTGGCGCGGTCCGAGCGGTAGCGCGGCAACCTGCTTGAGCAGACTGCCGCCATTACGTCTGACGAGACCCGCGCGTTTGGCCAGCCAGGCCGAGGCCAAGATAGCGCCCACCACCAGTACAAGACCGACGGTGACGCGCATGATGGCGGATTCGTCCATGGTCTGCTTAGCGTCGATTGTTCAAGCGATTGATGCGTTCGGACGGTGTGATGATGTCAGTCAGGCGAATGCCGTACTTGTCTTCCACCACAACCACTTCGCCTTGCGCAATCAAGTAGCCGTTAACAAAAATATCCATCGGTTCGCCTGCCAGGCCATCGAGTTCCACTACCGAGCCTTGACCCAGTTGCAGCAAGCTTTTGATGGTCAGGCGAGTGCGACCCAATTCAACCGTCAGTTGGACAGGCACGTCCATAATCAGATCGATGTCGGTGCCGGCAGCAGATGTGCCGCCCGTCAGCGGCTTGAAGACCGATTGCGACGCGGGCTTGGCCGTAGCGGCGGGTGCCGCGGCGGGCGCAGGCGCCGGTGTCGAGGGTGGAGGCGTGGCCGCCGTTTGCTCTGCCATCGCGGCTGCCCAATCGTCCTGCGGCTTTAAACCGTCGGCTTGTGTGGGGGGAGTGGCGCGAGATTGTTCGGCGAGCGCATCCGCCCAGTCGTCAGCTGGTGAGGCGGGTGATCCGGCGTCGGATTGGCCGGGCGGCTCGTTCTTGTCAGTCATGGTCGAGGCCTTCGTGGGAGTCGGTATCGTAAGTGAACATATTTTGTACGCGCAGTGCGTACTGGCCATTGAAGACGCCGTAACCGCATTCCATGAGCGGCACGCCGTCAACATTGGCAACAACGGTCTGGGGGATGTCTACCGGCAGGATGTCACCCACCTTCAGACTCATCAGATCGCGGATAGACGAGGGAATACGGGCAAATTCCGCCACCACATCGATATCGGCGCTGCGCACTTGACGTGACAACTGCTGAGCCCAACGTTGATCAACGGCTTCCAACGTGGTTTCTTGCAGTGGGCGCGTGAGCAGGTCACGCACCGGTTCAATCATCGAGTAGGGCAGGCAGATATTGAGATCGCCACCTGTCGCGCCGAATTCAATATGAAACGACGTGACAACAACGATTTCGTTGTTACCAGTGATGCTGGCGAACTTCGTGTGCATTTCAGAACGCACATATTCGAACTCGATCGGGTAAACCGGATCCCAAGACTTGCCGTAGCTTTCAAGGGTGAGGTTCAACAGACGGCGAATGATGCGCTGTTCTGTGGTCGTGAAATCACGCCCTTCGACGCGGGTGTGAAAGCGCCCATCGCCGCCGAACAAGCTATCAATGACCAGAAAAACCAGGCTTGGGTCGTACGTGAATAGAGCCGTGCCGCGCAGGGGCTTCATCTGAATCATGTTCAGATTGCTTGGCACTGGCAAATTACGTTCGAAATCGGCGTACTTCTGGATCTTGATAGACCCGACCGTAATATCTGCACTGCGCCGCATGAAATTGAGCAGCACGTGGCGCATATGACGGGCAAAGCGCTCATTGATGAGCTCAAGCGTTTGCATGCGACGTCGCACAACCCGCTCGGGTGAGCTCAGGTCGTAGGCGCGTGCGCCGTCAACGGCGCCGCTGATTTCCTTTTTGCTGTCGCTCTCGCCGTTGACACCAGCGAGTAGAGCGTCGACTTCGTCCTGCGAAAGAAATGCCTCGTAGGCCATGCTTATTGCACCACGAACGCCGTGAACAGTACGTCGGTGACATACTGGCCGTCGGGCAGGGGCGAGAAGGGACGGTTGACCGCCTGCTTGATCGCCGTGGCCATGTCGGTCTTGCCTTGCTGGGTCTGCACGCCAGTGGGCGATTGCGACGACAGCACCATCAGGATGCGGCTGCGCACTTCAGGCATGTACTTTTCAAGGCGCGTGCGGGTCTGTTCGTCGCTTACGCGCAGCGTCAGGCCGACGTGCATGATGCGTTCGGTGTCGGCGTTCTGCAACGTGACGGTGAACGCCTCGATCGGCACGAATATCGGCGCGGGCACGGCCACCGGAGCGGCGGGCGGCGCGACGAAGGTGGTCGGCGCGGCCTGCGGGCCCTGGCCTGGCTGGCCGGGTTGACCCGGTTGGCCGGGCTGGCCCCCGGGAACCTGGCCGACGCCCAGCTGCACGGCAGCGCCGGCGGGCGGCTGTTGCATGCGTTGGCTGATGAACCAGGTCGCGCCGGCGCTGGCGGCGGCGACAAGGAGCAGGACCAGTATGGCCAGGAGGGGGCGAAGGATGCGGCCGATGCCGCCGGAGTTCTTCGCGCCCGACGGCGCGGATATGGATTTGGAAGTCGCCATCTCGGTTTCGATGCGTATTGGGCCGCTGGTGAAAACGGATACTTAGTGGATGAAAGCATTCTGCCCCAAATCCCGCCTCGGCTTGGAGGCGAAAAACAGGGCGAAAGCCGCGTATCTCAAGCTATTGCTGCACTGCGTACCTGCTCTGAGAGGGCGCGCAGTGCATGGTCATCAAGCGAACGTATCAACCAAGGCGTTGGCGTTGCGGGCAACGGTGGCGTGCGAGGGCGTCGCATCCACTGTGCCGCTAGCCAGTTGCCCACCCGCTTGTTGGCGTGGCGAGCCATTGCCTTGTTGCTGCGCACCGAACTCTTGTTGCGCGCTTTGCTCACCGACGCTGGTCTGGCCCAATGAAATGCCTGCCTGCGCGAGCGATTGCTGCAACTGGGGCAGGGCTGTTTCCACCGCATGGCGAACGGCGGCGTGAGCGGACACAAATGACGCACTCGCAATGCCATCAGCCAGATTGAGCGTGACGCGCAACGGCCCCAGATCAGGCGGGTCCAGACGTAACTCGGCGGTATGCATGCCATTGCGACCGTTCGCACCCATGGCGACCAGTTGTTGGCCCAGCTCGGTACCCCAGTGGGTGGCACCCACCGGCGTTGCGACTTGCAGGGCGACGGGCACGGGCGGTTGCGCCAGCGCTGCAGCGTTGTTGGCTGGCAATGGTTGGCGCTGCACGGCTGCATTGACCATGGCGGCGAGATTAGACGTTTGATCCGTCACGGCGGCCGCCGCCTGCTGTGGCGTGGCGGCCATTTGCAAGCTGGCAAACGTGCTGGGCAAGAGCTCGGCCTCTTCTTCAGCAGGCACGGTCTTGGCGGACGCTTCAGTTTTTGCGTGCGCCGGCACATCGATGGATGGCGTCAGGCGCAATTCGGGCACGTGCTTGGCGGCGGGCTCTGTCTTTGTCTCAACGGCCGCAGCAACTGACTTGACTGCATTGGTCAATACGGGTGTTTCAGCCGCCGCCTGGCGCAAGACGTCTGCGCTGAGAGCTGCGGCTTGATCTGCCGTCAAGGCAATGGGTGCGACGGGCGTGGCCGGACCTGCTGTCGTCGCCAAGGCTGCCGTCAGCGTACTCGCGCCAGTCGCCGCAGTGGCGAGTGCTACTTGCGCTTGTCCACGCGCAGCGTTCAACGCGTCGGCTGCGGACACGCCTGTTTCCGTGCCTGGCAGCCCCGCGCCCTGCGCTGCCAGCGCGAGGGCTTGTTCCGGCAAGGCTGTCGAAGAAATGATCTGTTGGGCTGCCACCGCCAAGGCACCGGCCTCGGCCAGGGTCGCGGCTGTTTTCGCGTCGCCTTCTACGGCGGCCAGCTCATCCGGATTGCCGGGCTTGGCGGCGCTGCTTGATGCCAGGGAGCGCTTGCCATCGGCAGGGCCTTGCCGCGACAACACATCGGCAAAACTCGCGCCACTCTTGTCGGTGGTGGTCTTGCGACCAGAGGCCGACGCGGCGTTTGCGGCGGCGGGCGTAGAGATAAGTGGCAGGGGAGCGGTCATCTTGGGCTTCCTGGTAGAAAGTGCTATTGCAGTCCGGCCTGGCGTCTAACCAGGCGGGCCGAGTATTCGTCGTTTATTCGTTGTTCACGGCGCGACTCGACGACAGCCTGTGCCCGCATTTCGCGTTTGGCCAGGGCGTCGTAGGAGTTGAGCTTGCGTTTTTCTTGCTGCCAAAACAGGCGTGCTTTCGCCAGGTTTTCATCCGCCTGAATCAACACGTTTTGCTGAAGGCTGATGGCGTCATCCAGTGTGCCAATGAAGCGTTGGTAGTTGTGGCAATCGCTGGCCGACATACCGTTGCTCATCGAGAGCTGCAGGCGCTCCAGATAGTCCTGCCGATAGTCTTGCAACATGGTCGATTGCCGCTCGGCATGCGTGCGCTCGGCACTCAGTCGGCCGAGCAGGCGGGCGGCTTCATCACAACTTTCTGTGGCCAGCTTGATCAACATATCCAGCGGCAATTGACTAGGCATACGTTTCTCTCATCTCAAAACTTGCGCGCAATTGTTCGACGGCATCCGGATACGTGACGCTGTCGCCTACGTTTTGCTGCAAATAGGCTTCCAGGCGGGGATATCTGGCGATGGCATCGTCCAACTGGGCATCGTTGCCAGCGGCATAGGCACCCACCGCAATCAGGTCGCGGTTGCGCTGGTAACGCGAGAGCGACTGTTTAAAGCGACGCACAATGGCAAACTGCTGCGGCGTAATCAAGGACGTCATGGCACGAGAAATCGAGGCCTCGATATCAATCGCCGGGTAGTGACCGGCTTCGGCCAGATGGCGCGACAGCACCACATGGCCATCAAGAATGGCACGGGCAGAGTCAGCAATAGGGTCTTGCTGGTCATCACCTTCGGCCAGCACGGTATAAAAGGCCGTAATGGATCCAGCCTTGCCCGAAGGCCCGGGCGCACCCATGCCAGCGCGTTCAACCAGTGCAGGCAAGCGGGCGAACACGGATGGCGGATAGCCCTTGGTTGCCGGTGGCTCGCCGATAGCCAGCGCAATCTCACGCTGTGCCATGGCGTAGCGAGTCAGCGAGTCCATGATCAACAGAACATCTTGCCCTTGATCACGAAAGTGCTCGGCCAGACGCGTGGCGTAGGCGGCACCTTGCAGGCGCAATAGGGGCGATACGTCAGCCGGGGCGGCTACTACAACAGAGCGCGCCAAGCCTTCCGGCCCCAGATTGTGTTCAATAAACTCTTTAACTTCACGACCACGCTCACCGATCAGGCCCACCACGATGACATCGGCACGCGTATAGCGCGCCATCATGCCAAGCAGCACGCTCTTGCCGACGCCGGAGCCTGCGAACAAGCCCATGCGCTGGCCACGCCCAACCGTAAGCAGACCATTAATTGCACGCACACCCACATCAAGCACGGAATCGATCGGCGCGCGGGTAAGCGGATTGATGGGTTGCGCCGACAGCGGTGCCAACTCTGCACCCACCAACGGGCCCAGGTCGTCTAGCGGCCGTCCAGCGCCATCGAGCACGCGACCCAGCAGCGCATTGCCTACGGGAAGATGGCGGCCCAGTTGCGGTTTGGCATTGCCATTCAGCTCTGCTTTGCGCGGTAGCGCAATCTGGCGTTGTATTGGAGGTTCGCCCGGCACAACACGTGCGCCAGGGGGCAGACCAGAAATATCGGCCTGCGGCATGAGAAACAGGGTGTGGCCGTCGAAGCCCACGACTTCGGCATCGGCCCAGTGGTCATGGCCGCGCGCAATTTCAATGCGGCACGCGGCACCCACAGGCAAGCGCAGACCGGTAGCGTGCAGTACCAAGCCGGTGGCCCGGGTAATGCGTCCGCTCACCAGCCACGGCTCCGTCGATCCTGCCCGGATCGAGCCGATCTTCAGCTGTGTTTGCCAGCGCTCAATGACCGGAACCGGTGCCTGACTCACGCCGGATCCTCCCAGGTGGCATTGCGTCCCATCGAGGCCGCCACTCGGCGCCAGCGCGTTTGCAGCGTGGCATCGATGTCGCCATAAGGCGTTTCGGCGCGGCAACCACCACGGGCGATGGATTCGTCCGGCAGCACACGCCAACGGCCTTCTTTTAATTCGTCAGCCAGATGCAGACGCACCAGCTCCAGATCTTCGGGGTGTACCCATAGACGCATCTGACCGGCTGCAGTCGGATTGATGTGCAGGACTTCACGCACGGCGGCGATCAGAGTCTCGGGTTGCTCTTCCAACGTGGCGCGCACGATTTGTCGAGCAATGTCCAGCGCCAGCGTCAGCAAGGCCTGACCCATTTTGTCTTCAAGCGCACCCACCGATGCTGCGCAAGACTGGGCCAGCGCATGCAGATGCTGCGCTTCTTGCTGCCCCTGCTCACGTGCTTGCGCCAATCCTTCTGCGTAGCCTGCCTGCCTGCCCGCGTCCAAACCTTCTTGGTGGCCAGCGCTTGTGCCTGCCAGCAATCCCTGGGCGTGACCCTCCGTCCAGCCTTCCTTGTGGCCAATCTCCACGGCCTCGGCGCGCCATTGGGCACGCAGCACCTCGGGATCCGGGCCCGGATCAGGCTCCGGCTCGGGTGGCAAGTCTTCAGCCGTCGGCTCGTCAAACGACAGCATTTGCCAGCGGCGCCAGGCGGCCGTGCGCGAAATGCTTGCCGCGGCGGTCCGATCCGCGTCAGACATACGCGTCGTCCCCTTGGTTGCCCAACACTATCTGGCCACTCTCGGCCAGGCGGCGGGCGATTTGCAGAATCTTCTTTTGCTCGGTTTCGACCTTGGACATGCGGATAGGGCCTTGCGCTTCCAGGTCTTCGCGCAGCATTTCGGCAGCACGGCTGGACATGTTGCGCAGGAACTTGGCCCGCAACTCGTCGGCGGCACCCTTGAGCGCGACCATGAGCGTGTCGTTGTCGATTTCTTTGAGGATGAGCTGGATAGCGCGATCCTCGACGTCGAGCAGGTTGTCAAAGACAAACATCTCGTCGATGATTTTCTGCGCCAGATCGTTGTCGCGTTCACGCAGGCTCGCCACAACGGTTTCCTCTTCGGAGGAATTCATCATGTTGAGAATCTCTGCTGCGGTACGCACACCGCCCATCTTGCTGCGTTTCGCGCCTTGGCCTGCCAACACCGAATTCAACACTTCGGTCAGCTCTGACAGGGCAGCGGGCTGCACACCGCCAAACGTGGCAATGCGCAACATCACGTCGTTGCGCAAACGATCCGTCAACAACGCCAGCACACCTGCTGCGCGGTCGCGCTCCAGGTGAACCAGAATAGTGGCGATGATCTGTGGGTGTTCGTCACCGACCAACTCGGCCACGGTGTGAGCATCCAGCCAGTTCAAGGCGTCAATGCCGCTGCCGCCTTCGCCTGCTTCCAGGATGTCTTCAATCAGGCCCGCTGCACGATCGCTGCCCAGTGCTTTGGTAAGCACGGTGCGGATGTAATCATCCGAACCGAGCGTGACGGCCATGAACTGGTCGGCTTCCTGGCGGAATTCTTCCAGCACCACAGCGACATCGGCGCGCGTGACCTGCTTCAGGCTGGCCATGGCCCCGCCCACTTGCTGCACTTCACGTGCGCTTAAATACTTGAAGACCTCGGCGGCGGCATCTTCACCCAACGACATCATCAAGACGGCGCTGCGTGTCAGGCCGTCAATCGGCTTGGAGTCATTTGTCATCTTTCGTTATCCAGGAACGCAACACCATCGCGACAGCGCGCGGATCTTTAGTTGCCATCGAGCGAGCACGCTCCAGATTTTCTTCGTAGCGATTCACTTCCTTGGCGCGGGCCGTGTCTTGCGCCTCGCGTTGGGCGTCAGCACGCTGCGCTTCTGCTTCTTCCGGATCGACTGGCGGATAGAGGTAGGCACCCAATGAGCGACGAACCTTGCGATACAGCCAGAACGCCACCACCAGACCCACGAGCCATGCCAGAATCGTCTTGAACAGCGCGATCATTTCTGGGTCACGCCACACCGGTATGGCTGGCGGGCCATCATTGAACTGGCTATTGACCAGATTCAAGGAATCTCCGCGTGTATCCGAGAAGCCCATGGCTTCACGCACCAGATTGGTAAGCTTGGTCAGCTCTTCGGGCGGCAGGGCCTGTGGCTCGCCGTCCTTGTCGCGCATGTAATTAACCACCACCGCCACGGACATGCGCTTGAGCATGCCTACGGGTTGTTTGGTGTGGCTGATCGTGCGGTCCACTTCATAGTTCGTCGTGGCGTCACGGCGGTCATTAACCGGCACGCTTGCGGCTGCGGCCTGCTGGCCAGCGGCGGCCCCGGGCTGGCCCGGGCGCTGTTGAGCTTGCGGAGGTTGACCCGGTGCCACGATAGGCGCTTGCGCATTGGCAGGCGGCTGGTTCGACAGCGCGCCAGGTACGCCTTGCGCCGGATTGACACCGGTTTGCTGGGACGAGCTGGTTTGCTGGCTGCGCATGGCACCCTGACCAGGTTCCTGGTTCGGGCGGTAAACCTCATTCGTTTCTTCGCGGCGCGCAAAATCTACATCTGCGCTGGCCTGGGCATGAACGTTGCCGGGGCCCACCAACGGATTAAGAATCGTCAGAATGCGTTCAACGGTGCGCTGTTCAGTTTCGCGGACAAAGCGCAACTGATCAGCATCCATTCCGCGTCCTTCACCCATGGGTGCGGACAGCAAGCGGCCATTCTGGTCGACGATAGAAACACTTTCTGCCGTCAGCTCAGGCACGCTCGATGCCACCAGCCACGAAATAGCCGAAACCTGCGCATCTGACACACTGCGACCCGGATGCAGCGAAAGCAGTACCGATGCCGTAGGCGCCTGACGCTCTCGTACAAACAGAGACTGGCGCGGCATGGCCAAATGCACGCGTGCATGCTGCACGGTATGCATAGACTCAATAGAGCGGGCGAGCTCGCCTTCCAGACCACGCTGATAATTGATCTGTTCAGCAAACTGGCTGGCGCCAAAGCGGGCGTTGTCCATCAACTCGAAGCCGACCGAGCCGCCGCGAGGCAAGCCCTGGCTGGCGAGCTGCAAGCGCGAGTCATATACGCGCTCTGCTGGCACGAGCAGCGCAGTTCCGTTCTCGCTGAAGCGATAGGGAACGTTCATCTGGCCTAGTGCGGCAACAATGGCACCGCCGTCGCGGTCGTCCAGATTTGAGAAGAGGATCTTGTATTTAGGATCGCTCCCCCACATCGCAAGGGCGACAATAACGGCGACGATAGCCGCAGCTGCGCCAAGGAGGATGGGCTTGGGAAGTGTCCGTACGCGTTCCAGCATAGGAAACTTCGCCAAAAGCGAGGCGCTCAAGGTGGCCTGCTGATTCATTGGAGGCTCCCGCAGGCTTCGCGGAGCAGAGAAAAGGACATCATGGTCAGGTGGGGCAGATTACACATGCAACGTGCTTCTGGTCTGGGGAGAGCGTGGATTATGGACGTCCAAGTCATAAACCCAATCGTTGAAAACAGCCGGTTTTTGGCGTTATTTGTCTTCTATGCCGAATTCGCCGCTGTCAGTCCGCCAGCTTTGTTGAAGACTTCGCTGTCGCGCAGACTGGACAAACGATGAACTGTCGGGATTTTTGGCTTTTTTTGTCGGCTATGAATGCGCCTCGGCCCGAGTACGCTTGGCATCTTTGGTGAACACTGCACCTACAAGGAAATACGCAATGGCTGTATCCGGCATTGGCAGCATTGAAAGCATGCTGCAACAGATGCGCGCGGTTGTGAGCACAGCGCAAGGCAGCGCCGTCTCAGAAACTGAATCAGGCACTCAGGCAGGTGGATTCGCCGCTGAACTGCAACGCTCGATCCGGCGTGTGTCGTCAGCGCAGACAGCGGCGTCGACACAGGCCAAGGCATTTGAGTTGGGCGCGCCTGATGTGTCGCTTAACGACGTGATGATTGACCTGCAAAAGGCAAGCATCGGTTTTCAGACGGCGGTGCAGGTGCGCAACAAGCTTGTTGCGGCCTATAAAGAAATATCGTCGATGGCAGTTTGATTACTGCCAACGACGATTGGCGGTGTATTTAGCCGCCGCGCTGGCCGCCTCGTTCGAGGCGCCAGACCACTTGCTGCAGCCAGGTCTCCTGGCGAGCATCCAAATTCGTGAATACAGCGCCAATATGGCTCAGCGGAATTTCGCCCGCCGGCGCAGCCACGTTTGCGGTGCCCGTGGCCACCGGTAGGTCAACGGTTGACGGAGGCGTGTCTGACTTGCGCTGGCCCGAAATCGGGTAGACGTTGCGCACTTCCACATTGGCACGCAATTTGCCGAATTCACCGAAGTCGAATTGCACTCCTTCCAGGATGCTGCCGCGTTCCGGAAGATCAACGACGCCCAGTTCAGCACGCAAGCCGACGCCATCAACCGATATGTCACGCAACGAAAACATTACTGTTTTCCGGCCCTCGCCAGTCCAACTTGCCGTGCAGCGAAAGGTGGCCGTCGTGAGGGACGCGCGAAACATCTTGCGCCGCTGAATGCGAGTGACGTGATGAGGGTAGGGCGACACCAGTGCGGCGCTGCCATCGTCAAAATGAATCACTTCCGGCCGTTGGACGTTAAATCGAATCTGCACGCCGCCATAAGCTGTGGCATTGAACTGGAAGTTTGTGCCAGTCAATAAGCCCAGGCTATCTGATTTGTCGAAATCTGCACCGTCAAAATCGCGCGGACGCCAGAAAAACACACCCGCATGTTTGTCAACGCCAAGGACAAGTACGGCGATCTCTCGATCTGCCGCATCGCGTACCAAGGTGTGGCTGTCCGGGTGGGTGAGTTCGAACAATGCCGAACGGATTTCCTCCGGCCGGGAGAGTTGAAATTCCGGGTCGCTTGCGTCCATCACAGTGCTTGTCCTTGGAGATGCAGTTCAAATGTCTGAAGAGGCGGGCGTGGGTAGCTCGCGCGATTCGAGACGGTAAAGCCAAGCGAGCAATTCAGCAACTACTACGTAAAGCTGCGGTGGAATATGCGAGTCCAGATCAACTTGCATCAACAGTCCGACGAGCTCGCGCGACTCATGTACATAGAGTCCGTGCTCTTTTGCGGTGCGCACAATGGTGTCGGCCAGTTGGCCATAACCTTTGGCGACGACGCGTGGGGCGCCATCTTGTGCGTCATATGAAATGGCGACGGCAGTGGTGCGATTGGCGTTCGGCTCACCGCTAGTGTCAGGGGGTATTGCAGTCATTTAAAACTCTGGCGGTACAAAGGCTTGGGGATCGACAGCGTCCACCGAAAGATTGCTTAGCGTCAGTCCTGTGTCGCTCAAGCGTGTCCTGAGCTGATCTGACGACGCACGGATTTCAGAGGCGCTAAGCGGTGCGATGAGCTGCATCACCACCTGATCGCCTGCAAGGTTGAGCCGTACTTCAACCAGACCAAGGCGGGGGAGATCCAGCTTCAAGCGTGTCGCCCAGGTGGGCGTAGCGCTATCGGGATCGCCGCCATAGGGGTCACGCTCAACTTCCCATTCCATCGGCGTGCCCGGCCAGGCTTCGCCTTGCCATGCCAATGCCTGATTTGCCAGTACGTCCAATTGCTGGCGGACAAGCAGACTGGTGTCCTGGTGAATGCCAGCAACGGGTGTGCCCGGTGCGTGCGTATTCGCCGGGCTCGTGGTGCTCGATGGGGCGTCGGCACCAGTCATGGACGCCGCACGCGTGGCTGTGGGCTCGGCCCCCGCTTTGCGAGCCGTTGCCGCAGCGCTACTGCTTGCCGCGGCATCGTCTTTCAATCTGGCTTGAGGCTCGTTCTCTAACTGCGCTGCCGTTCGTTTGCCGAACACCAGCTCAGTCAGGTGCGACTCATAAAAAAGTCCGCTCGATTGCAGCGCCTGGCGCAAGGCCTGAGCCAATTGAGCTGCCTGCGGGGCTTGAGGGGCGAACGCCGTCATCGTGACGGCATTTGGCCCATGCGGCGCGGCGCTTTGGGGCGCAGTTGCACCTGCTCCTGCGGCGACGTTGGTGGTCGCGCCCGTGGCAGCGCTATTTGCCGTTCCTGGCAGCGGCAATGTTGCCGAGGGGGCAGGGGTTGCTGTTTGAGCAGGCTGCCCTTGGCCAGGCTGCGTGTTTGCAGCACTTGCGCTGGGGGGCTGCGCTGCGCCGTCTGTCTGGATGGTGCCGCTTGCCTGCCAAAGCGGCGCGCGACCGGCAACAGGAGGTGCTGCGTCGGGGTATTGCGCCAGCAAGGCCATAATGCTGCGCGCCGTACTGCCTAGCGTGGTGGGTGCTGATGCTGTGGTGTCGTTGCTGGTAACCAGGCCGCGCGCCGCCAATGCCAGCGCGGCAGCAGTTTTGGCATCAACAACGGTATTTTGCCTGTCGCCGCGAGCGCCACCGGCTTGAACGGTCTGGCGCGGATCGCGGGTTGCAGAATCAGTTTGCCCTGGGCGTTCAGGTGCGCCCGGTTGAGAGACAGCGTCCGGACGTGCACCTGAAATCAAGTTGGCGTGGGCCGCCATCGTCGTGCCCATCACCGCATCCAATCGCTGAACCAGGACGGTGCCTAGTGCCGCTGGCCCTACGCTCATGCTTGCGGCGCCTTATAGCCGTAGGCGGACAACAAGCTCTGCTGGCGTTTCATGCGGCCAAGCAGTTCGCCCAGTCGCGCTAATTGCGGCATGGCCAAATCGCGCGTCAAGGCGTCGTTTTCCAGGATGCGGACGAGAAAATCATATTTGATGGCACGCCCGGCTTCGTCCAGCGGTGTGCCGGGTTCGGCCGCGCGCAAGCGCTCAACCAGTTCGCAGTACTGTTGACCGTAAGCCATCACGGTGTTCCAGTCTCCAGCCTTGGCGGCGACCACCATATCTCCCGTAATTACAGCAATATCCTGGTAATGCTCCAGGACGGGGGAGGTGTAGGTAAGGGACGTCATGTCAGTCTCAGGCGCTTGAAGGGCAGCTAAATTCGTATCGTGGGCCATCAAGGCTGCGTCCCGCCGGATGGTGGGTCGATTGAAGTCTGCCAGGCTCCTGATAAATCACCTAAGAGACGGTCCGCTATATCGAGTTGAGCGGCATCTGCCTTGAGGTTCGCCATCAGTAGCGTACGGATAATAAAGTCATACAGGCGGCCGAGATTGGCGGCAATGTCGCCACCGGCCTCCATGTCGAGCGCGGTCTTCAAACCCTCGTCGACAATTTTGATTGCCTTCGAGATGGCCATGCCGCGCTCGGGAATGCGGCCGGCCTCCATATGAATACGCGCTTGCGCAATAGCGGCCCGCGCGCCGTTGTAGAGCAGCGTAATCAGCCGCTCCGGCGACGCTCCCATTACCTGCGTTTCCAACCCGATATCGGTGTAGGAGCGGACAGAATAAGATCCCGTAGGGCGGCGGGCAGCGTAGGTCATCGGTGCATCTTTAGTTGGGTTAAGAGGATGATTTGTTCATTGCTGCAAATTGCGCGGTCAGGTAGTCGGACGTCGTCTTTTGCATTGCCATGAACTTGTCGAGGGCAATGAACTGCGTGCGATAGCCATCCATGGTCACTGCAATGCTGGCTTTTGTGCGAACAACCTGTTCTTTGACCGTGTCGATCGACTTGGTCAGACCATCTTGGCGAGCCTTGATAGAACCCGTCGTTCCCAGAATTTCCTTGGTGGCCTCATCAAATTTTGCCGCCAGGCCATCTTTACCGGTCAGCAGGCGGGAGACGTCAGCCGGGTTGGAGGCCAGGGCCTTGTCCAGCTTGGTCTGATCCAGCGTCAGCGTGCGATCTTTCGGGTTGGTCGTAATGCCCATATCGGCAAGCGATGACATCCCGCTCGTGCCGCCGACTACGCGAAGCGCGTTGGCCAACGATGACTGGATGCTGCGCGTCGTGCCGTCGCCCGTCAGGGCGCTTTGCGTAGAGGCTTTCGCGTCAAAAGCCGTCAGCTCAGAAATCGTTGTTTGCAGCGCGTTGTAGACCTTGACGAAGTCCTGCACAGCCTTGGACGCCACTGAGGGATCGTTCTCCAGCTTCAGTGTGATCGGCTTGGTGCTGACTGCGGTCAGGTTCAGCGTCACGCCGTCAATAGCGGTCGCGATATTGTTGCTGCCGCTGGTGATGCTGATGCCGTTGATCGTGATGTTGGCATCGGTGGCAGCCGTGGCCGTCATTTTTGACGTGCCGGTGCTGTTGTACGTAAGAATGTCGGACAGGGCGGGGTCACCGCTGGTCACCGTGATCGACTTCACTGAGGCGGCAGTGCCGGTCTCCTTGGAGCTGATCATCAGGAAGTTGCCGCCATTACCGTCGCTGATAACCGTGGCGCGCACGCCGAGCTTGTCGTCAGCGTTAATGGCTTTCATGATGCCATCCAGCGACGTGTCATCGGTGAGCTTTACCGTGCTCTTGGTGCCGTTGGCCAATTCAATTTCAAACTCACCGGCCGCGCCATTGCTTGCCTTGCGGTCTGGCACGCTATTGGCTTTCAGCGTCTGCACGCTGGCAAGACTCGTAATCTCGATCGAATACTGACCAGCAACGACATTGTCGGCGCCCACTGTGGCTGTCAGCCCTTCGCCCACAACGCTGCCTTTGATGGCAGTCAGGGTCGAGGCTTTGCCCAGCACAGCGGCGGCCTTTTGCACGGCCTCCACGGCGCTGCTCACCTTGCTGTAAGCAGAAAAACGCGTCTCGAAACTGGTCTGACGAATCGTCATCAGTTCGATTTTCTTGTTTTCTGCCGTTTCCAGGTTCTTGAGGAGTTCGTCAAGCGGCAGGCCTGAAGCAGATCCGAGTGTGGCGACGGATGCCATATGCAATTCCTTTCTAGCGATGCGATTTTGTCAAAATTTGGGCCCCGGCGATTGGCCGGGCAAGGGGCAAAAGGCGGGCCTAATTCGGCGTTTCACCGATTTGCCCAGCGCCAACCGGCGCGGGCAGGGGCCGTTCCTGGCAAATCTAGGCAGTCGTGCTGACGCCATTTCCCTGCATATTCACAATCATCTTGGCAATTCGAAGGACAGCTTCACTGGGAATTGTGCGAATGACTTCACCCGATTCGGCATCCACGACTGACACCACAACTTGATGCACATTGGGGTCAATCTCGAACTGAAGCTGGGTGGACCAAGCCTCCATTTGCGAGTTGATCTCTTCCAGTGCTCTTTCAAGCGGCAATTTTTGTGCGTTCGAGTCACCCGTCGTGGCGGATTCTGCGCCGCCGCTGTTCGTGGTGGCGACGGGCGCTTTGATGGCAAGTGCCGTGTCGACCGCAACGGCGGGCGCGACAGGAGCAGCCGACACCGGCGAAAAGGCAAAAGAGGCGGATGCCAAGGGGGGTACGGCCATATACTCTCCACGCGCTATGTTCAGGGGATTCTCAGCTACCATAACGACACCGCGTGCAGGAACTTTAGGTTTTGGCGTGCAGATGTTTAACCTGTTAAATCAATCCGGAAAGGGTAATGAGCGTCAAAACGGCTCTGCGAGTTATCGAAATCATCGAAACCTTTGCTCGCGAAAAACGGGCGCTGCCTTTGTCGGAGTTGGCCCGCTTGCTCGATGTGCCGGTGTCCAGTTGTCTGGCGCTTATCCGCACGCTGACCGGTTTGGGCTATTTGTATGAAACCGGGCGTCGCCAAGGCTATTACCCAACGGGGCGTTTACTCGCGATGGCTCAACGTATTGCGCGCTCAGATCCCGTGCTTGATCGTGTTTACCCAAGTCTGACCGCGCTGCGAGACGCCACCCGCGAAACGGTTGTCTTTGCCAAACTCAGCCAGGACGGACGGGTGGTTTATCTGGATGTGCTGGACTCTCCACACACTATTCGGTATGCGCCTGTTGCAGGCGAGTTCAAAGATATTCACGCCAATTCGCTGGGGAAGGCGTTGCTTTCGAAGCAGGATGAGGCGCTTGCTGTCGATTTGCTCAAGCGCACGCCGCTTGCGCGCTACAACGAGCGTACGCTCGACTCTGTAGAGGCTGTGCTCGCCGATATGGTTTCGTCGCGAAAGCGAGGCTGGTTCCTGAACCTCGGCGAATCCATAGCCGACGTGGGCGCTATCGCGTGGCCCGTGACGCTCTCAGGAGAGCATTACGCCATCTCGGTAGGCGGCCCGATCTACCGCATCGAGCCGCACCAGGAAGAGTACGCCCGCATCTTGCGCGCAGCCTGCACCGCACTGGAGCACCAGGCGTAGCAGGCAGGTGGCGCAAACGGGCTGAGGTACTGTTCAATAAGACCGGGGCAGGCCCAGTACCTTCTCCGCAATAAAGCACATGATCAGTTGCGGGCTCACTGGGGCAATGCGCGGGATGAAGCTCTCGCGCAGCAGGCGCTCAACGTGGTACTCCTTTGCATATCCCATGCCGCCCAGGGTCATCACGGCGGTCTGGCAGGCGTTATAGCCAGCCTCTGCAGCCAAATACTTGGCCGTGTTTGCATAGGGGCCGCAAGGTTTGCCAGCGTCATACATGCTCGCCGCCTTAAATACCATCAAATCGGCTGCTTCCAACTGCATCCAGGCTTGGGCCAGCGGATGCTGAATGCCTTGGTTCTGGCCTATAGGGCGGCCGAAAACGACACGCTCGCCAGCGTACTTCACGGCTCTATCCAGCGCGGCACGGCCAATGCCCACTGCTTCCGCAGCGATCAGAATCCGCTCGGGATTCAAGCCGTGCAAGATGTATTCGAAACCACGTCCTTCTTCGCCAACACGATCGGCTACGGGAATGCGCAGCCCATCAAAGAACAGCATGTTGGAATCGACGGCCTTGCGACCCATCTTCTCGATTTCGCGCACTTCCACTTTTTCCCGATCCAGATCCGTATAAAACAAGGACAGGCCCTGGGTTGGTTTTTCCACTTCCGAAAGTGGGGTGGTGCGCGCCAGCAGCAACATCTTGTTCGCCACCTGGGCCGTCGAAATCCAGATCTTGCGACCGTGAACCACGTATTCATCGCCTTCGCGCACGGCTCTGGTACTCAGCTTGGTTGTGTCCAGGCCGGCATCGGGTTCGGTCACTGCAAAACATGCTTTGTCGCGTCCGGCAATCAGGGGCTCCAGCCAACGACGACGCTGCTCATCAGATCCGAATACCACGACAGGGTTTAGACCAAAAATGTTCATATGCACGGCCGAGGCGCCAGTAAAGCCTGCCCCGGATGCAGCAATCGTCTGCATCATCAGCGCGGCTTCCGTCATGCCAAGGCCTGAACCTCCATATTCCTGAGGCATGGCAATGCCCAGCCAGCCGTCGCGGGCCAGGTCGGTGTGCAGGCCTTCAGGAAATCCGCCTTCGCGATCCCGTTCAAGCCAGTATTCATCGGGGTAACGGTCACAGATACGGGACACAGCGGCGCGCAGCGCCAATTGCTCAGGGGTGAATTCGAAGTCCATCATTTACGTCCGTCTAAAGTGGTGCCCCTGGCGATCAGGGTGTCAATGCTGGCCGCGTCGTAACCGGCCTCAAGCAAAATCTCGCGGCTGTGCTCGCCCAGATTGGGTGGCGCCCTCCGAATAGAGGTTGGTGTGCCGTCATACCGGCCAAGAGGTGCTGGCGTGCGCAAGTGCCCCTCGGTCGGGTGCTGCATTTCGCGTACAAAACCGGTAGCTGTCAGGTGCTCATCGGTAATCAGGTCGTCCACCGAATAGAGCTCGGAGGCTGGAATATCCGCGTTGGTCAGCTCTGCCAGCCATGCTTGGCTGGTGCGTGTGCGGATGATGTCGGCTACAAAGGCGTAGACCTCGCTGATATGAGTGGCGCGCGCGCCATGCGTGCAAAAGCGCGGGTCCTGCGCAAGCTCCGGTTGACCAATCAGCGCAAAGAAGTTGCGCCAGTGCTTGTCGTTATAGATAAGCAAGCAGATATAGCCGTCTGCCGTGGCATACGGGCGGCGGTGCGGGGCCAGCAGACGTGCGTAACCCGTTGGTCCGAGTGGCGGTTCAAATGTGGCGCCACCCAAGTGGTCACCCAGGACAAGGTGGGCCATACCTTCGAACATCGGTATCTCAACGCTTTGCCCGACGCCATTGGTACGCGCGTGGAGCACCGAAGAGACCAAGGCAATACCCACATGCAAACCCACGCCGCGATCCGCGAGCGTGAGGGGCGCATAGCGCGGCACATCTCCGCTTTGCTGGGCCGACAACGCGGCAATGCCCGTCTGGCCCTGAATCAGGTCGTCATATGCCGGGCGGCCAGCATACGGGCCGGCCTCCCCGAACCCGTACGCGCCCAAATAGACGATGCGCGGATTGCGCGCGGCCACATCCTCATAAGACAAACCGAGGCGGGCCATCGCCTGTGGCCGAATGTTGTAGAGCAGCGCATCGCAGCTCTCCGCCAATTTCAGGCAGGCTTCGCGGCCTTCCTCGGTTTTGAGGTCCAAAACAATAGACCGCTTGTTGCGATTTAAATGTAGGTACAAATGCCCCATGCCCGGGTTGCGCATGGGGCCGACGGCCCGCATATTGTCCCCGGCAGGCGACTCGACCTTAATGACGTCAGCTCCAAGGTCAGCAAGGACCTGAGTGGCATAGGGGCCCATCACGACCGAGCTCAAGTCAAGAATGCGAACGCCCGTGAGTGGTCCAACAGTGGTGCCAGCAGGCGGCGTAATAGGCGGCACAGCGCTATTCATGGTCATTGCTGTTCGATGCCTGCGTCGCGAATCAGCTTGCCCCACAGATCGCGCTGGTCACGAACGAAGCCTGCAAATTCCTCCGGCGAGCCGCTGAATGCGTCAAAGCCTAGTGTGGCCAAACGTGCGCGAACCTCCGGCTTGGCTACCACCTGGTTGATGGCCGCATTCAGTTTGGCGACCACTTCAGGAGGCAATCCCGCCGGACCGAAATAGCCGTTCCAGGAGTTCAAATCAAAATCAGGCACGCCAGACTCCGCCATGGATGGCAGATCGGGCACGATCGCGCTTCGCTCGGCAGTAGAGACAGCCAGGGCACGCAATTGGCCAGACTGCACGAACGGCAAACCTGAGGCCAGATCGGTAAACATGAAGTCCACCTGACCACCCACTACATCGGTCAGCCCCTGCGGAGTGCCCTTATAGGGCACATGCAGAATATCGATTTTGGCGCGACTGGCCAGGGTGGCACCCGCCACGATCCCGGTGCTGTTGCCGCTTGCGTAGGTCACGCGGCCAGGGTTCTTTCGCGCAAAATCAATCAACTCACCGACGGTTTTGTAAGGAAGCTTCGGGTTCACCACCAGAATGAACGGCAAGTTGCCGCCGCGAGCGATCGGGGTGAAGTCCTTGACCGGGTCATAAGATACGTTTTTCATTAGCCACGGTGCGGCTGAATGGGACGTATTGGTCGTCACAAAGAGTGTGTAGCCATCCGGCTTTGCGCGCGCCACATAGCCGGCGGCAATCGTTGCGTTGGCGCCCGGCTTGTTCTCCACGATGATCTGCTGGCCCAGAATGCTGCTCAGTTCCATGCCAAAGATTCGGCCTACAGCATCGGTGCCGGAGCCTGCCGGAAAGGGCACGACCAGGGTGATGGGTTTGTTCGGGTAGTCGGCAGCGTGTGCAAGAGGCGCAAGCGCCATGGCGGAGCCAAGCATCAGGGCGGCTTGCAACAGGCGAAATGAGGACATGAAGTTGTCTCCTGGGGTTGGATTTTTATGAATGGCGCGGCATCTGGTGGCCGCTTGCCATGTCGGCCGAGTTACTCGGCGCGAGCGGGGGTGGGAAAATCACGAATCACCCGATCGGGAGATTCTTCGTAAGGGGGCGTATAGATGACCAGCAAACGCGCGGGCTCATCGCTGGTCACCGTGAAAACATGGGGTAGATCCGGGGGGAAGTAACAGCAGTCTCCTGCGACCATATCCGCCACTTCATCTTCCACTTGAGCACGAGCCGTTCCTGAAAGCAGGTAACAGACTTGCTCAATGCCGGGATGGGCATGCGGAAGCGCGCCTTGCCCTTTTTCAATCACGCCTAATAGCACTTCCACATGGCGCGAACCTACCGTTTCCGGGCTGATCAATCGTCGATTCAGGGTCCCCGTGTGGTTCGCGGGGTGGTAGCCGGGAACGTCCGCTTCACGCACCAGCCACGTTGGCACCTTGTCTTGCGTCATGGTTTTTCCTATAAATTCCCATACATAAATTAATTTTCACGTATGAGAAAAACATGAGCAAGACATATTTTGTGTCTAACCGCCATGACCCTAGGGGAATTAGGGAAAACACCGTGCTGTGACTGGTAAACTTCGCATCAATCAAATTTATCGCTGCCGCCATGTCCTTAGTACGCACGCCTGACGCATCTGCCACCTTGCCTGATTGGCTTCGCTATCTGGAATCCATCCATGCCAAGGCTATCGATCTTGGACTCGATCGAGTGCGTGAAGTGGCTAATCGCATGGCATTGCAACTGGACTGCGTGAAGTTTGTCGTGGGCGGTACCAACGGCAAGGGTTCCACCTGTGCCATGTTGGAAGCGATGTTGCTGGCAGCAGGCTACAAAGTCGGCTTGTATACGTCGCCGCACCTCATCGATTTCAACGAGCGCGCGCGCGTCAACGGACAAATCGCCACCGATGAAACGCTCGTCGCTCAATTTGTAGCGGTAGAAGCGGCGCGGGGCGAAGTTTCACTGACCTATTTCGAATTCACGACCCTGGCCATATTGCGGCTGTTTTCGCAAACCAAGCTGGATGCCGTGGTGCTGGAGGTCGGATTGGGTGGGCGCCTTGATGCCGTCAATATTGTTGACGCAGATTGCTCCATCATTACTAGTGTTGATATCGATCACACGGATTGGCTGGGTGACACCCGCGAAAAAATCGGCTTCGAGAAAGCCCATATCTTTCGTGCCGGTCGTCCTGCCATTTGCAGCGATCCCGTTCCGCCGCAATCCTTGCTGGACTATGCCGCAAGCATCGGGGCAGACCTCTGGCTCTTTGGTCGCGATTTCAACTATTCCGGCGACCGCCAGCAGTGGGCGTTTGCCGGCCGCAATCAGCGCCGCAGTGCCTTGGCGTATCCCGCGTTGCGCGGCGCTAACCAGTTGTTGAATGCGTCCGCAGCGCTGGCCGCCATTGAGTCCGTACGTGATCGTCTGCCTGTGCAGCAGCAAGCTGTACGACTGGGCTTGTTGCAAGCGTCCTTGCCGGGCCGTTTCCAAATTCTCCCGGGTCAGCCCGCCGTCATTCTGGATGTCGCGCACAACCCGCATGCCGCCTCCGTCCTGGCGCAAAACCTCGACAACATGGGCTTTCATCCATATACCTACGCGGTATTTGGCATGCTCAACGACAAAGATTTGGCGGGTGTCGTGGCCAAGCTGGGCACTCGTATCGATCACTGGTACTGCTCGGCATTGCCAGGCCCGCGTGGCACGAGCGCGCAGATCATGGTTGATCAGGTCAAAGCGGCTCTGCCAGTCAGTCCCGCAAGCGCAGAAGCGCCAAGTATTCAAGGCTTTGAAGACCCTGCTGCTGCGTTCGCCGCAGCTCGCGAACGAGCAGGTGAGGGTGATAGAATCGTGGTGTTCGGGTCGTTTCTTACCGTGGCCTCGGTTTTGCAGGCTCTGGGTCGCAAAGCATAGGCAAAAACGGGCCAAGGGCGATCCAAAGCCCAACGCCGCAAGGGATTTTGTTCCATGGGATTGTTCAAACGCAAAGATCCTGCCGACGAGGCGCCGCCCGTAAAACGGGCATCGGTGCCAAGTGAGGTACAGGCTGCGGAATTACGAGGCCGTGCGCGTCGTAGATTAGCTGGCGCTGTCGCGCTGGTGCTGGGGGCGGTCATCATTTTGCCTATGGTGCTCGACTCCCGCCCCGTCCCCGTATCGGACAACATACCGATTCGTGTGCCCGAGCGTAATACGCCGTTTCAGCCGCAGGTCTCTGACCCTCAAGCGACCACGCCACTGCCTGGTCAGCCTCCGGCTACGCCTGGCGTAACCGATCCAGCAACGCCAGGTGCTACACCGCCCGCGGCCAGTGTTCCTACGCCACCACTGGTGACGTCAAACCCTGCGCCCGTCCAGCCACCACCCGTAGCGCTTGCTCCTGTTGCACCGGTGCCGCCCAAGCCGGTCGCACCCAAACCGGAGCCTAAGCCTGCTGCGCGTCCGCCAGCTACGCCAAACGACACCTCGCGCTCAGATGATGGCGCACGTGCATTGGCCCTGCTTGAAGGGCGCTCGGCACCCGCTGCGGCACCAGCTGCGCCCAAACCGCAAGCGGCTAATGGTAATTTTGTCCTGCAGGTCGCCGCCTACACCACGCAAACCGATGCGCAATCGCGTCGCGACAAACTGCATCAGGCAGGGGTCACGAACGCGTTCGTCGAGCAGGCGTCCATTGGTGGCAAGCTCCAGTACCGGCTGCGGGTGGGTCCGTTCCCATCGCGCGATGCCGCCCAGGCTGCTCAGGCGCGCTTGCGTACGCTGGGTTATGACAACGGTTTCATCGCTGCAAAGTGACGGGTTTCGATTTCGTCGTTATGGCGATTCTGGCAGTGTCATGCGTACTGGGATTAGTGCGCGGACTGCTCAAAGAAGTGCTTTCGCTGCTCGCCTATTTGTTGGCCTTTGTGGCCGCAATCTGGTGGGGGCCTACTGTCTACGTTTGGCTTGAACCGTACATTGAAACCACATTGCTTCGCATGGGCGTGTCCTACGCAGTGGTGTTCATTATCGTGCTGCTCGGGGTGGGGCTGGTCAACATGACCTTGTCGGCCTTGATTCGCACCACCGGACTTTCTCCTGCCGATCATGGCTTGGGGGGAATCTTTGGGCTGGCACGTGGTCTGATAATTATTCTGGCGTTGGTCGCGGCCGCGGGTTACACCCCGTTGCCACAAGAGCCCTGGTGGCGCGACGCCATGTTTTCGCATTCGGCTATCGAAGCCATTAAACACATCAAGACGATGCTGCCGCCCGATTTGGCGACGTGGCTCCCGTACTGATTAGCTTTACCTTAAACAGGAACTCTCACCATGTGTGGAATCGTAGGCGTCGTCGGACGCGGGCCCGTCAATCAGTTGCTTTACGACAGCTTGCTGTTGTTGCAGCATCGGGGTCAGGACGCTGCCGGTATCGCGACGTCACAGGGCAGCCACTTCAATATGTACAAGGCCCACGGTCTTGTGCGTGACGTTTTCCGCACGCGCAACATGCGTTCCTTGCCCGGCACCTCGGGTGTGGGCCATGTGCGTTATCCCACGGCAGGCTCCAGCGCCAGCGAAGAGGAAGCACAACCGTTCTACGTGAATGCTCCCTTTGGCATCATGTTCGCCACCAACGGCAACCTGACCAATTGGCGTGAGCTGCGTGAATCGCTTTACCGCAATGACCGCCGCCATATCAATACGGACTCCGATTCCGAAGTCTTGCTTAACGTGCTCGCGCACGAGCTGCAATCGGCTGCCAATGGCGTGTCACTCGATGACGACGCCATTTTCCGTGCCGTGGGCGTGCTGCATAAGCGTGTTCGTGGTGCATATGCCGTGGTTGCCCAGATTTCCGGTTATGGCTTGCTGGCATTTCGCGATCCGAACGGCATCCGTCCGCTGTGTATCGGCCGTATGGAAACCGATGAAGGCGTCGAATGGATGGTAGCGTCTGAGTCCGTCGCACTAGACGGCAGCGGCTTTGCGTTTGTGCGCGACGTCGCCCCGGGCGAAGCGGTGTTCATCGACCTCGACGGCCGTTTTGCCAGCCGCCAATGCGCCGAGAACCCCCAGCTCGTGCCTTGCATTTTCGAATACGTCTACTTCGCTCGTCCCGACTCCCTGATCGACGGTGTGTCGGTTTACGATGCTCGTTTGCGTATGGGCGAGTACCTGGCTGACAAGGTGGCACGCAATATGCGCCTGGGCGATATCGATGTCGTCATGCCAATTCCCGATTCTTCGCGTCCTGCCGCCATGCAATTGGCCGCTCGCCTTGATCTCGACTACCGCGAAGGCCTCATCAAGAACCGCTACGTTGGACGCACGTTCATCATGCCGGGTCAGGCTGTTCGCCGTAAGTCGGTGCGCCAGAAACTCAATGCGATTGGCATGGAGTTCAAGGGCAAGAACGTCTTGCTGGTTGATGACTCCATCGTGCGCGGCACGACCAGTCGTGAAATCGTCGATATGGCGCGCGCTGCAGGGGCCAATAAGGTTTACTTTGCCTCTGCCGCACCCCCAGTGCGATTCCCCAACGTGTACGGCATTGACATGCCGACGCCGCACGAGCTAATTGCCACAGGCCGTACAGACGAAGAGATCGCCCGCACCATTGGTGCAGACTCTCTGATCTATCAAGACCTGCACGACATGCAGCAGTCCGTGCGAGACATTAATCCGGCGCTCACGCGCTTTGAAGCCTCCTGCTTCGATGGTCAGTACGTCACCGGCGACATCACTCCCGAGTATCTGGCCCGTTTAGGCCAGTCGCGCGCTGAGCCGGGTCAGGACGAGGCTGCAGGTGGTCTTCGGTTCAATATGGGCCACGCCGCAAACGAAGCCAATTGATCCTTGGTTCTTGTTGCTAAAACGCCAGGCTTTCGCCTGGCGTTTTGCTTGGGCGCTCGACATTCATTCGCCGCTGGCGTGCGCGCAATGGGCTCAAGCCTTTAAGGCCTTATCCCATAATCCAGTCTTGGACGACTCCAGATGCGTCAGGTACAGGCGTAAGTCAAACTCATACTGGTGGTAGTTCGGCTCCATGCGCTCGCACAAGCTATAGAAGGCTTTGTTGTGATCCTTCTCTTTCAGGTGGGCGAGCTCATGCACGGTGATCATGCGAAGAAACTCAAGCGGCACATTTTTGAAGACGGTCGCGACACGTATCTCGTGCTTGGCCTTCAGTTTTCCACCCTGCACTCGTGAGATATAAGTGTGCTGACCCAGCGCGTGTTGAATGACCTGAATCTTGCTGTCGAACGCGACTTTGCTGATGGGGTCACCATTACGGATGAACGTGTTCTTCAAGTCCGTGACATAGTCGTAAAGCGCACGGTCGGTCCGCACGTCGTGCGGCTGCTGGTACTTCTGCAAAAGCACCGCGCCCAGCTTATCTTGATCGACTAAACGCTGGACCTTGTCTTGAAGTTCGGCCGAGTAGCCCGATAGGTATTTCATGGAATGCATAAACAGGGTGGGCCAAATGAAGTGATGCCACGGAGCTTGGCGAATGCGCGCGCCGGTGAGCCCTTAGGTTTACTGGTCGGGCGCGATCTGCAGGCCTGGCCAGCGTTCGCTGAATCGCTTGTCGGTCAGGCGCTGCAGGTACAGCGCCTTGTCGGTAAACGCTGGATTGCGGCGCAAGATCAGGTTGAAAAGATCGTCCAATCCATGCGGCGCAATAATATGCAATTGATCCTTCGTATCAAGGCTCGCGCCTACGCAAGTGGCTGTCTCCGGCCAGCTCGCAATGCCCGCTGCCAGGGAATCGAGGGGCTTCTTGGCTACACCATAGTGGTTTTCATACCAAAGGTGCACGCGCGCTTGATTGACCACGTCCCAAGTAACCTGCGGGGCTGCCTGAGTCAGTGCAAGTAACACCTGGGCTTCATGGGTAGCCGACAGATCGCCAGGCTCGAAGTATACAAAGTCGACGTCCGGGGCGCACAACGCGGGCCGACCTGGGTGTAGGTGGTTCCAGACCAGATTGCGGACTGCACCTGCCCCGATGCACCAATCTGTCATCCCCAGCTTACCTGCGGTGCGCAACAATTCCATCAGCGTCGCGTCTGTGGCAATGAGAGCGGTCAATGCATCTGCGTGGCGCATGAATGAGAGCTCGTTTTGCTTGACCACCCATTATGGGGTGGTGAGCAGGGCAGGGACTTTATGCGGCCTGCACGCTGCTTATGTGCATCAGTGCAGGCCGTATTAATCCGTTGGAGCGATTCAGGCGCGCTTGAAAATGATGGGCAGTGCCATGAAGAACAGAATCGCAAACAGGGCAAGGCTCCATATCGCATACTCAATGCCCAGAATTGGCACGACTGCGTCGATGCAGCTGGCATAGATGCCAAACAGCCAGGGCACTGCGCTCTCCAGACCGGTAGCGTTCATGAAGCGATCAGCAAAAGTCTGGTCGCACGAAAGCATTTTCGCGGCCACAGAAAATTGATACCAGGCAGCGGCGACACCGCATAGTGAGAACACGGCGACCAGCGCTGCGCCCAGACGGGCCAGCACGCGCCCGCCACTTGCGCCAATCAGGGCGAAGATCCCGATAATCAGATAAATCAGGCGTTGCATGACGCACCACGCGCACGGGGGCATGTCGAAAACATATTGCGAGATCAGTGCAAGACCGACGGCGCCGAATGCAAAAACAGCGATGAGATGGAGCAGGCGGTTCATGGGGGATGTCATGGCGGCTTATGGACTGATGAAGTCTCAAGGAGAATGAAAAGTTGGCAACGAGGGCGGCGATGCGTGCCACTTGCAAATGAACGGACTAGACCTAGACCTTGGGAACGATCAAAGGTTGCAATGCTTCGTGAAACAGCCCAAGAAGGAGCTCACGCGAGCCATCCCAGAAAATCTGGACACCCAGGCACAGCATGATGAAGGCGGACAAGCGCATGAAGACGGCGGTTCCGTTGTCGCCAAGCTTATGCATCAATCTGGCGGCAAAGCGCAGGCAGATGTAGAGCGTGACGGAGACCGCGATAATGCCGGGAATTGAACCAGCCAGTTTCACCATGCTGACCACAGGTTCCGGATCTCTGAGCGATACCCCGACCGTCATGGCGGCCGCCAGTGAGCCCGGGCCACAGCTAATAGGGAAGGTCAGCGGATAAAACGCGCGAGCCTTGGCCATTTCTGGTGTGAATGACTCGGCCATGCGAGCTACGCGTTCGCTGTCAGCGTCAGGGGAATTGACCAATCGCCATGCGCTATACATAACCAATACGCCACCACCTACACGCACAATGGGAAGTGAAATCCCGAAAAAGCTCAGCAGCACGTTACCTGCGACCATGCCGATGATCAGCATCAGCGCGACGTTGATGGCGACACGTTTGGCCAGGATCGTGCGCGTGGCGTTCGATGCCCCTTCGGTCAGCGTGAGAAAAATCGGCGCGATGGCTGGCGGGTTAAGAAATGGCAGCAGCGTCGCAAGCGCGAAGAGGAAGCTTCCCGCGAAAAAACGGGCATATTCGTTTATCGGCATCGTGGGCTGCAAGTGGGCGGAAAAGCGAATTGTAAGCGCTCATAGCGTCTTTGTGCGTTCCTTCGCGCCGGTAGCGCCGGCAGCGATGCGAGCCTGGAATTCAGGGCGCGATCACCGCCATGGGCGCTTAGGATCCCGGCGGAGTGTCTCCCGCCAGCGCCTCCAGAATGCTGCGCTCAAACTGCATTTGCGTGCGCGGCCGTTCGAGTGCGCGTCCGCCAATAATGAATACGTCTTCCACCCGATCGCCCAGGGTCATGATTTTGGCCATGAGCAAATTAACCTCGTGATGCGCAAAAACCCGTGCAAGCGCGTGCAACAAGCCTGCTCGATCGGTGGCGGTCACGGAAAGTCGCCACGACGTGCTGCGCTCATCCGGTTGAAGTTCGGCTTGCGGCATGACCGGAAATACGCGTGATACCCGAGATTGTCGGGCTCGCGAAGAGTAACCACCTCTTGCGGGTAACTGGGCGGCGGCTTTAGGGTCTTTCAGGCGCTCGGCCAGTTCGTGCTCAACCAAGGTTGCCTGGGCGCGCAAGTCGTGTTCGCCTTCAGGCAGCAAGACGATAAAGCTATCAAGCGCCCAGCCATGGCGAGTGGTGTGAATCCGGGCGTCTTGAATGCTTAGAGATCTGGCATCGAAATACGCGCAAATGGCAACAAACAGATCTGGCACGTCGCGCATGTAAACCATGATTTGCAGCCCTTCGCCTTGTTCCGTGGGGCGCGCACGCACGACGGGCTGAGTGGGTGCAACCTGGTGATACAGATGGCGGGTGTGCCAGGCAATGTCCGAAGCATCGTGCCGCAGGAAATAGGCGACGTCCAGTTGGTTCCAGAAAGCCTCGCGGGCGTCATCTCGCAAGCCGGCCCGGCGCGTCAGTCGCGCCGCCTCTTCTTTTCTCTCGGCAAGTACGGTGTTCGCATCGGTGTGCGAGCCACCCAGCGAGGCGAGCGTAAGTCGGTACAAGTCTTCCAGCAGCTTGCCTTTCCAGGCGTTCCAGACTTTGGGGCTGGTGCCACGGATGTCGGCCACCGTCAGGAGGTAGAGCGCCGTCAGATGTCGTTCGTCTTGAACGGTAGCGGCGAATTGCTGGATGACGGCCGGATCAGACAGATCCCGCTTCTGGGCAACGGCTGACATCAGTAAATGCTGGCGCACCAGAAACTCCACCAACTTGGCGTCTTCTGGCTCCATGCCGTGCTCTTGCGCGAATTTGCGTACCTCGCGCGCGCCCAGCTCTGAGTGGTCGCCGCCACGTCCTTTGGCAATGTCGTGAAACAGCGCAGCGACATACAGTAGCCAGTGGTTGTCCAGCCCCGCAATCAACTGGCTGGCCAGCGGATACTCCTGTGCGTGTTCCGGCATGGTGAACCGACGCAGATTACGAACTACGGCAAGCGTGTGCTGATCAACCGTGTAAGCGTGAAAGAGGTCATGCTGCATCTGGCCCACAATGCGGCGAAACACGGGCAGATAGCGCGGCAAAATGTTCAGCATGGTCATGCGTCGCAACTCATGCACGATGCCGCGAGGTTGTTGCAGGATCTGCAAGAACAGCTTGCGATTCACCGGATTTCGACGAAACTGCGCATCAATGCGGTGCCGTGAGTGCCAGATGGCGCGCAGTGTGCGCGCCGACATGCCGGTCAGCTCAGGGTGTTGCTGCATGAGCAGAAAGGCGCGCAGCAGCAAGGTGGGGTTGCGCTCAAAACCATCGTCTCGAATGATATCCAGGCGGTCGCGCAGGTTGCGAAAATCGTCGTCAATATCTCGCGCATCGGAGTCCGGGCGCGGGAACAGGCGTTCTTCAATGTTCTGCACCAGAATGCCATTCAACTGCGTAACCAGTCGGGCCGCCCAGTAGTAGCGCTGCATCAGCAGTTCGCTGCCGCGGCGCGTGGCCGTGGCCTGAATGCCATAGATCTCAGCCAAGGCCGGTTGCAAATCGAACAGCACCCGGTCTTCGCGCCGTTTGGCAAGCAGGTGCAACTCAATTCTCAGGCGTTTGAAGGCTTGCTCGGCGCGGCGCAGGTCGCGTGCTTCTGAGGGGGTGAGCAGGCCGGCTTGAGCGACGGAACGCCAGCTATCGCCAAAATCCGCGGCGCGTGCCATCCAAAGAATGACCTGAAGATCGCGTAGTCCGCCTGGCGACTCCTTGCAGTTCGGCTCCAGCGCGTAAGGGCTATCTTGATAGCGTGCATGGCGTTGCTGCATTTCGACACGCTTGGCCAGAAAGAAGGCGCGCTCGTCCAGGCGCGACTTCATGCTTGCCTCGAACTTCTTCATCAGTGTTCGACTACCGGCCAGCCATCGAGACTCTAGCAGTGCGGTTTCAACCGTAATGTCACCCTTGGCCTCCAATTCACACTCTTCGATAGTGCGAACGCTGTGGCTAGGTTCCAGTCCGAGATCCCAGAGCGAAGCCACCAGGCGCTCGATGGAAGGCTCGTCCTCAGGCGTTGGGGGCGCAGGCAGGAGAATCAGAAGATCCACATCAGAATGCGGGTACAGCTCGCCGCGTCCGTAGCCGCCGACGGCAGCAAGCGTTGCTCCGGCGGGTAGTGGGCATTGTTTGACCAGATCGCGCAGGGCCGCGTCGACAATGCGGCGCAAATCCGTCAGTAGCGTGTCTGGCCGCTCATGATGACGGAAGTGCGCCACGGCATCGCGCCGTTGCGTCTGTATGCGGTCTCGCAAAGAAGACAAATGAGCAATTGTCATGGCGGCGTCTGCGTAAATAGGGTCAGGCCGCTGGTATGACGATGGGTTCAGTAATGAACGCCGGCGGGGCAGGCATGCCGGGTGACAGCGTCAATACTTCGTACCCGGTTTCGGTGACGCAGATGGCGTGTTCCCACTGTGCGGACAGGCTATGGTCGCGCGTAACAACCGTCCAGCCGTCAGACAATTGGCGAATTTCACGGCGTCCGGCGTTGATCATGGGTTCAATCGTGAAGAGCATGCCGGTAACCAGGGGTACGCCCGTGCCGGGCTTGCCATAGTGCAGAACCTGCGGGTCTTCGTGAAAGCGCTGCCCAATGCCATGGCCGCAGAATTCGCGGACTACCGAGAACCCGTTGGCTTCGGCATGTTTCTGAATGGCGTGTCCGACGTCACCCAGCGTGGCACCATTGCGTACCTGCTGTATACCTTTCCACATACACTCGAACGTGATGTCGGTCAGGCGGCGCGAAAGGATAGACGGCTCGCCCACGTGATACATGCGGCTGGTGTCGCCGAACCAACCATCTTTAATGATGGTCACATCAATATTCAGTGCATCGCCGTTTTTCAGAACCTTGTCGCCCGGAATGCCGTGGCAGACCTGATGGTTGACAGAGGTGCAGATGGCGCCAGGGAAGGGGGGGTAGCCAGGCGGGGCGTAACCGACGGTGGCCGACTTCACCTTCAACTCATTGGTCAGATAGTCCAGGCACAGGCGATCTAGCTCGCCTGTTGTGACGCCTGGCTTGACATAAGGCGTAATGAAGTCGAGAACCTTGGCTGCGTCCTGGCAGGCCGCGCGCATTTTGGCCAGATCGGCCTGGTTGGTGATGATGCCCATTAGCTGCTGAATATCTCTACTTGAATAGAAGGGTCGAAAAATAGTAGAATTATAGGCTTGCCTAAAATTTTAGGCGGCAAATCGGGTAGCGTTCACGCCTTTATGGCGCGGTGAAACGATGAGAACGGTGGTGCTAACCCAAGAACGGTGGTTCTAACCCAAGAACATTGGGTCAAGAGCATTGGGCCAAGAGCGTTGTGAAAGCTTCGCTCCAAAGTTAACGCTTATTTGTTTCGCATCGGCTAAAGTTGTAGGGCAGGGATCCGAAGAGTGGCCTTTTTAGTGTCCTGGGCAGCAGGGCGCGTGGCATGAATGATCGGGCGCAAGCGAAGGTTGCGCCTCGTTGGTTCAGTGTAGCGAAGCCTGGTTGTTACGGACACTTCAGCGGGCACTTCAAGGTTTTCGGCTTTTGCACCGGTAGTTCGGTGTTGTTTCACGGAATCCGGCAGTTCAGGATTTCATACACGTAGCTCGATCATGTTTTAGAGCGGCGATGCAGGCTTGGTGTGGGTGCCAGAATTAAGCTTTTGAAAACCCTGTGTTTTTTTAAGAGCTGCCCCAGGCCCTGATGCGTAGTAGCCGGATTTCGCCGCCAACAAAACAGGTTCGAACGCAGTCGTTGTATTCGTGTTGTTGTAGGTATTGAGTGTGGCGGTCGTCTGGGTTTATCGCAGCAGCGTAGTGATATTGCGGCAGTGATCGGTCGGCCCGGTTAAAGTATTGATCCTATTTAGGAAATCGCGCGCAACACCACCCAGGGTGTCGGTCATTTGGCTGATGCAGGTGTGGCGCAAGAAACCAACCCTCGGAGAAAGTTATGTCCCTTATGCGCGAAATGCTGGAAGCGGGTGTCCACTTTGGTCACCAAACACGCTACTGGAACCCGAAGATGGCTCCGTACATCTTCGGTCACCGTAACAAGATTCACATCATCAACCTCGAAAAGACGGTTGAGAAGTACGAAGAAGCCCGCAAATTCGTGAAGCAAATCGCTGCTCGCGGCGGCAACGTTCTGTTCGTCGGCACCAAGCGTGCTGCACGTGACCTGATCGCTTCGGAAGCAACCCGCGCCAACATGCCCTTCGTTGACGCTCGTTGGCTCGGCGGCATGCTGACCAACTACAAAACGGTCAAGACCTCGATCAAGCGTCTGAAAGACATGGAAGTCGTTGTCGCTGAAGGCGGCGCCGAGCGCATGATCAAGAAAGAAGGCCTGTTGTTCCAACGCGAACTGGACAAGCTGAACAAGTCGATTGGCGGCATCAAAGACATGAACGGTCTGCCTGACGCTCTGTTCGTGGTCGACGTCGGTTACCACAAGATTGCCATCGCCGAAGCCAAAGTATTGGGCATTCCGGTTGTGGCCGTGGTCGACACCAACCACTCGCCCGACGGTATTGACTACGTCATCCCCGGTAACGACGACTCGGCCAAGGCCATCGCGTTGTACTGCAAGGGTATGGCTGACGCCGTGCTGGAAGGCCGTGAACAGAACATGAACGGTCCGGTTGACGCTGCTGTTGAAGGTCAGGAAGAGTTTGTCGAAGTTCAGGAAAATCAGGCCTAAAGCTTGTTGATCCTGGCGGATCGCTAGGAGGTTGGTGCAGGCCATGCGGCCTGCGCCACTCTCGCACCGCCGCGGAGATGGACTCCCATCTCCCAAAACCCGCCACGAGGTGGGTGTCACACCGAATCAAACCATATGCCCCTGGCTGCGCCGGGGCATGTCTTAGCGAGAATGGAGCAAACATGGCTGAAATTACCGCCGCCCTGGTCAAGGAACTGCGCGAAAAGACCGATGCCCCCATGATGGAGTGCAAGCGAGCCCTGACGGAAGCCGAAGGCGACCTGGTTCGTGCTGAGGAAATCCTGCGCGTCAAGCTGGGCAACAAAGCCAGCAAGGCTGCTGCCCGTGTTACCGCTGAGGGCCTGATTGGTCTGTTCATTGCTGCCGACGCCAAGAAGGGCGCCGTCATCGAAGTGAACTGCGAAACCGACTTTGTTGCCAAGAACGATGACTTCATCGGCTTCGTGAACAAGCTGGCTGAATTGGTTGCGACCCAGGGTCCGGCCGATGTAGCTGCTTTGTCAGCACTGCCGTTTGGCGAAGGCACGGTTGAAACCACCCGCGCTGCCCTGATCGGCAAGATCGGCGAGAACGTCTCGATCCGTCGCTTCCAGCGCATTGAAACGCCGAACGCACTGGCAAGCTACGTGCACAGCGGCAAGATTGGCGTGCTGGTTGAGTTTGCCGGCGCCGAAGAAGTGGGCAAGGACCTGGCGATGCACATCGCTGCGACCAAGCCGAAGGCTCTGAACGCCGATGGCGTGAATCCTGCTGATATCGCTGCCGAGCGCTCGGTTGCCGAACTGAAGGCTGCTGAATCCGGCAAGCCGGCTGAGATCGTCGCCAAGATGGTCGAAGGTTCAGTCCTGAAGTTCCTGAAAGAAGTCTCCTTGATGTCGCAGCCGTTCGTCAAGAACGACAAGCTGACCGTTGAGCAAATGCTCAAGGAAAAGGGCGCTTCGATCAGCCAGTTCGTCCTGTACGTTGTGGGCGAAGGGATTGAAAAGAAGACCAGCGACTTTGCCGCTGAGGTTGCAGCCGCCGCAGCTGGCCGCGCCTGATAGGTCGTTTTGCTTACGGGCCGGCCCAGGGTTTGCAAAAGCCCTTGTCCGGCCTATTTCTTGTCTTACACTTTCGTCGGATCGTTCCTCGGGATATTACCAATGAGCAGCAGACCATATAAACGGGTTCTTCTCAAACTTTCCGGCGAGGCGCTGATGGGCGGAGATGCTTTTGGCATCAACCGCGCCACCATCGTCCGCATGACCGATGAGATTGCCGAAGTCGCCGCTATGGGCGTCGAACTCGCTATCGTCATCGGCGGAGGAAATATTTTCCGTGGCGTCGCCCCGGGTGCGCAAGGTATGGATCGCGCCACGGCTGACTACATGGGCATGATGGCCACCATCATGAACGCGCTTGCACTGCAAGATGCGTTAAAGCACAAAGGGGTAGATACCCGCGTGCAATCGGCTCTGAATATTGATCAGGTCGTCGAACCCTATATTCGCCCCAAAGCTCTGCGTTATCTTGAAGAAGGCAAAGTTGTCATCTTCGCAGCAGGTACGGGCAATCCGTTCTTCACCACCGATACCGCTGCGGCTTTGCGCGGCGCAGAGATCGGTGCTGAGATCGTGCTTAAGGCAACCAAAGTCGACGGCATCTATAGCGCGGATCCCAACAAGGACCCGACTGCCACGCGTTACACGCGTTTGAGCTTCGATGAAGCCATTGTGCGCCGTCTGGAAATTATGGACGCCACCGCGTTCGCGCTTTGCCGCGATCAGAAATTGCCAATCAAGGTGTTTTCGATCAATAAGTCCGGCGCGCTGAAGCGGGCTGTCAGCGGCGAAGACGAAGGTACCTTGGTACACGTTTAAGAAAAGGAAAATCCATGAGCCTCGCAGAAATTCGTAAGTCCGTCGAATCCAGGATGGACAAATCGCTTGAGACCCTCAAACTGAATTTGGCCAAGATCCGTACGGGCCGCGCCCATACGGGTATTCTGGATCACGTCCAAGTCGACTACTACGGCTCACCCGTGCCGGTAGGTCAGGTCGCTAACGTGAACCTGATCGATGCGCGCACGATCAGCTTGCAGCCGTATGAAAAGCACATGTCGGGCCCCATTGAAAAGGCGATCCGCGATTCCGACCTCGGTCTGAATCCGGTGTCCATGGGTGACACGATTCGTGTGCCGATGCCCGCTCTTACTGAAGAGCGTCGTCGCGACTTGGCCAAAGTGGTCAAGAGCGAAGGCGAGGATGCCAAAATCGCGGTACGTAACTTGCGTCGCGAAGCGAACGAATCCTTGAAGAAGTTGGTTAAGGACAAGGTCATTTCAGAAGATGACGAGCGTCGTGGTCAGGAAGACGTGCAAAAGCTTACCGATCGCAGTGTTGTTGAAATCGATCGTATGGTTGTCCAGAAAGAAGCTGAGATCATGACCGTATAATTCGCTGTCCTGATTTTTTGCTGGAGGGTCTCATGTGAGGCTCAGCAGCCGAGAATCGGGGTCGGATAAATAATGTCGTTCCGCGCCGTCCTTGTCATAACACCTAGTCAGCAATGCTGGGTTGTGGCGAGACGGCGTCGGTTTTTTTAATATCCACTTGCATTACGCCGGTCTTCCGCGCTAACAATCTACCCATGGCAATCAGTTCGACCCAGGCGATTCCCGAAACGCAGGATATCCCGCAGCACGTAGCCATCATCATGGACGGCAACGGGCGCTGGGCCACGCGTCGGCATTTGCCGCGCACCGCGGGCCATGCCAAAGGCGTGCAGGCTGTGCGTCGGGTTGTCGAGGCCTGCGTGCGCAGTGGCGTGCGTTACCTCACCTTGTTTGCATTCAGTTCAGAGAATTGGCGGCGTCCTGCTGAAGAAGTTTCGCTCCTGATGCGCCTGTTTGTGCAGGCATTGGAGCGGGAAGTGGGCAAACTCGATCGGCAAGGCGTGCGTTTGCATGTCGTCGGAGATCTCTCCGCCTTCGAGCCGCGGTTACAAGAGTTGATCTTCTCGGCACAGTCGCGAACCGCCCATAACGACCAGTTGCACCTTTCAGTGTGTGCGAACTATGGTGGGCGATGGGACGTGCTGCAGGCCATGCGTGCCATGCTCGCCACCGATCCCGCCCTGGCCGCAGACCCCTCCCAAATCAGCGAAGAGCATCTGAGCCGTCATCTATCGATGGCATGGGCACCCGAACCTGACTTGTTCATCCGTACGGGGGGCGAGCAGCGCATTTCTAATTTCCTGATTTGGCAACTCGCCTATGCCGAGTTTTATTTCACCGACCTTTATTGGCCGGATTTTGGTGCGGCGGAATTGGAAACTGCTTTCGAGTGGTATCGCACCCGAGAGCGTCGTTTCGGACGCACCAGCGCACAAGTTCGAGACGGCGCTCCGCGCTGATCCCGGTTTCCAGGAGATTGCATCGATGCTAGGTCAGCGTATTGCCACCGCCGCCGTGTTGTTGGTTATTTTGGCTGCGGCCATGTATAGCGCGAACGCCTGGTGGTTGATTGTTCTGTTGGCGCTTGGCGCTGCGTGCGCAGCATGGGAGTGGCTACGGTTGACGTTGCCGCAGCCGCCGTCTGCTGTGGTCTCGGTGGGTGTTGCATGCATTCTCTTTGTTGGCATGATCTGGATGGCTTCGCTCTGGCTCGTGCCCACGCCCGTCCTTGATCACACACGAATCTGGCTGGTAAAAGCCGTGATTCCAATTACTGCCGCTATCTGGCTCGTTGGTGCCACCACCGCGGTAGTTCAAGGGCGCTCAGACGCGCCGGCTTCAAATCTCGCGTGGTCTGTTTTTTCCGTACCCGCCGTATTGTCGGCCTGGGCGGCCTTGACGCTCCTTTTTGTTGAGCGCGGCGCACTCTTTCTCGTGTCATTGCTGGCCTTGGTCTGGATTGCAGACATAGGCGCTTATTTTGCAGGCAGGGCATTTGGCAAGCGTAAGCTGGCCCCAAAGGTTAGTCCCGGCAAAACGGTGGCTGGCGCCGTCGCTGGCGTGCTGGGGGCCGTTATCTGGATCGGCGTGTCCAGTCTCTGGTCGGGTAGTTTTGGTCATGCACTGGTAGAACGTTGGTCCCTGTGGCTGGCGTTGCCGATTGCTGCATTGCTGGGTGTGCTTTCCATAGTGGGGGATCTCTTCGAGTCCTTGCTCAAGCGTCGTGCCGGCCGTAAGGACTCTAGTGCCTTACTCCCAGGGCACGGTGGGGTCTACGATCGCATTGATGCCATCTTGCCGGTGGCACCTGTTGCGTTGTTATTGTCTGGAGTGGTGTTTTGACGGCTTTTCAACGCGTCGTAGTTCTTGGTTCGACCGGTTCGGTCGGCGAGAGTACCTTGGATGTCATCGCTCGCCACCCTGAGCGATTCTCCGTGTACGCGCTGTCCGCGTATAGCCGGATGGAAAAGCTTGCTGAGCAGGCGCTCGCGAGCCGAGCCAGTGTAGTGGTGGTTCCTGATTCTGCCGCACGTGCGCGGTTTCAGTCGGCTTGGCCCACGGGCAAGGCGGCGCCTGAAATCCGTGTGGGTGCGCAGGCCCTGGCCGATACCGCCGCTGATCCGCTGTGCGATTCCGTTATGGCAGCCATTGTGGGCGCGGCAGGTTTGCCTGCGGCCCTGGCGGCGGCTCAGGCAGGCAAGCGGGTCTTGCTCGCGAACAAAGAAGCGCTGGTCGCGGCCGGGTCGCTCTTTATGCAGGCTATCCGCGAAAGTGGCGCTGAGCTACTACCTATCGATAGCGAACATAACGCGATATTCCAATGTCTGCCGCAGTCAACTCGTGCCGGGGCGCCGCAGCAGCCCGCGGCTGGTGTACGACGATTGCTGCTGACCGCCTCTGGCGGCCCATTTCGCAATCACGACCTCAAAGATCTGGAAGAGGTCACGCCAGCGCAGGCCTGCGCGCATCCGAACTGGAGCATGGGTCGGAAAATCTCAGTCGATTCCGCGACCATGCTCAATAAGGGGCTGGAGGTCATAGAGGCGCACTGGCTTTTCGCAATGCCTGCTGATCGTATTGAAGTCGTGGTGCATCCCCAAAGTGTCGTCCATTCGATGGTCGAGTATGACGATGGTTCGGTGCTGGCACAGTTGGGCCAGCCCGATATGCGTACTCCTATTGCCTACGGACTGGGCTTTCCTGAGCGCATTGCCAGCGGCGTGAGCTCGCTCGATTTGATGCGCTGGGGAAGGCTGGATTTCGAGAAGCCCGATCTGGTACGTTTTCCTTGCCTGGCCCTTTGTTTCGCAGCCTTGCGATCCGGGCAGGGCGCATGCATTGCCCTCAATGCTGCCAACGAGGTCGCGGTGGCAGCCTTTCTCGACGGGCGCTTGCGCTACACATGGATTCCCCGGGTAATCGAGGCCGTGCTAGAGTGGTATGCGCTTAAATCATCTGTTACGCTCAATAGCCTTGACGAGGTGCTTGCACTGGACTCCGAGGCGCGTATCTACGCAGGCAACTTGCGTCTGACTTAACCAGCCAGACTACGTTAGAACTCTATTCCATGCTTTTTACCCTGCTAGCTTTCGCTGTCGCACTGGGCACCCTCATTACCTTCCACGAATTGGGCCACTATTGGGTCGCCCGACTTTGTGGTGTCCGGGTGCTGCGTTTTTCCATCGGTTTTGGCAAGGTGTTGTTGCGCCGCACCGACCGGCACGGCACTGAGTGGGCGCTGTCGGCCATTCCATTGGGTGGCTACGTCAAAATGCAGGATGATCCTCCCACGGGTGCGCCCGCGTCGGAGGTGGCTCGTTCCTTTAATACCCAATCGGTTTGGCGTCGCATCGCCATCGTTGCCGCAGGCCCGGTTTTCAACCTGATTCTTGCCGTGGTGCTCTATGCCGGCCTGAATATGGCTGGCACACAAGAGCCCGCTGCGGTCGTGGGCAAGCCAACGCAGAATAGCGCTGCCGCCTCGGCAGGGTTTCAGCCCGGCGACCGCATACTGGCCGTGAACGGTCAAGACGTCGAATCCTGGAATGATGCGCGTTGGCAATTAATGGACCTCCTCTCGACCGGCGGGCGAGCACAGGTCGATGTGCGTGCAACCGACGGTGGCATGCATCAGCGCACCCTGGTACTACCAGGCAGCTCCATGGACCCCGCCCAGGGCGATCCGCTGGCCGAGACGGGGTTGCGTATCGAGCAGCCCAAGCCTGTGGTGCGTGGCGTCATTGACGCAAGCCCGGGGCAGGCGGCAGGTTTGCGCGAAGGTGACCTCATTACCGTGGCGGATGGCCAGGCAGGTCTGGACGCCGGTGAACTGGTTCGCTTGATTCAATCTCATGCTGGCAAACCGATGGCGCTAACCGTCATACGTGACGGCACCCCATTGTCTTTGACTATCACGCCGCGCGCCGAACAGGCGAATGGCCAGGATATCGGCCGCATTGGCGTTCAGCTCGGTGGCGAAATCCCCATGGTGACGGTCCGCTACGGCGTCTTTGAAAGCCTGTGGCGCGGTGCTACTCGCACCTGGGATACTGCCTGGTTCTCTTTGCGCATGATGGGCCGGATGGTCACAGGTGAGGTCTCCTGGCGCAATATCAGCGGCCCGGTCACGATCGCAGATTACGCCGGTCAAACGGCCCGAATGGGCTTCGCCGCGTACATCGCCTATCTGGCTTTGATAAGTATTAGTCTAGGTGTACTAAATTTGCTGCCAATTCCCATGCTGGATGGTGGACATCTGCTGTACTATCTCGTCGAAATCGTGCGGGGTAGTCCCCCGCCTGAACGCTGGATTGATTTAGGACAGCGTGCCGGCTTAGGTTTGTTGGCATGTTTGATGGGGCTTGCACTATTTAACGATTTTGCACGCCTCTTTACCTAAGCCCATTAGTATTAAATCCCCCGCAATTTGCACGACCGAGGATGCTCAAGGATGTCTTTTCGCCGGATGTTTCATCACAAAAAGGGTGTATTGCCGGGTCTCATCGCCGCAATTTTATTACCGGCCATGGCCCACGCCTTCGACCCTTTTGTCGTGCGGGATATCCGCGTAGAGGGTATTCAACGAACCGACGCCGGCACGGTGTTCGGTTATTTGCCAGTCAAGGTCGGTGATAAATTCACCGATGAAGAAGCCACTGAGGCCATTCGCAGGTTGTATGGCACGGGTTTCTTCACCGACGTGCAAATTCGTACCGACAATAATGTGGTCGTGGTGGTTGTGCAAGAACGCCCAACCATTGCCTCGATCAATTTCAACGGCATGCGCGAGTTCGACTCGAAAGCCATCACGACCTCCCTCGGGCAAGTCGGATTTGGCGAGGGTCGCATTTTCGACCGCTCCATGCTTGAACGCGCAGAGTTGGAGCTGAAGCAGCAGTACCTGTCCAAGGGCAAGTACGGCGTCGAAGTCACGTCTACTGTCACGCCACTGCCGCGCAATCGCGTGGGCATCAGCTTTGATGTGTTCGAGGGTTCGGTTGCGCGTATTCGCGAAATCCATTTCATCGGCAACAAGAAGTTTTCGGAAGGCGATCTGCTCGATCAGATCAAGCTGACGACGCCGGGCTGGTTGACGTGGTACACCGACTCCGACAAATACTCGCGTGAAAAGCTCGAAGGCGATATCGATCGTGTGCGCTCGTTCTACCTGGATCAGGGTTACCTGGAATTCTCGGTAGAGCCACCACAAGTTACGATTTCACCTGATCGCAAAGATATCGAAATCACGATTACCGTCCACGAAGGTGAACCCTATAAGGTGCGCAGCGTCAAGCTGGCGGGCAACCTGATGGGGCTGGACAAGGAAATCAACGAGCTGGTGCAGGTCAAGCCGAATGAAACGTTCTCGGCAGCCAAGGCCAACGATTCTGCAAAAGCTATTACGGATTACCTGGGAGAGTTGGGCTACGCGTTTGCTAACGTGAACCCCAACCCACAACTTGACCGCGAGAAGCACGAGGCTGACGTTACGTTCTACGTCGACCCGAGCCGCCGCGTTTATGTGCGTCGTATCCAGATCGGTGGCAATACCCGTACTCGTGACGAAGTCGTGCGCCGCGAGATGCGTCAGCAAGAGGCCGCCTGGTATGACGCCGGCGACATCAAAAAATCTCGTGATCGTGTTGATCGCCTGGGTTACTTCAGCGATGTGAACGTGAAGACGGAACCGGTGCCGGGCTCGCCCGACCAGGTTGACGTCAACGTTAACGTGAAGGAAAAGCCCACCGGCATGATTAACCTGGGTGTGGGCTACGGTTCAACTGAGCGCGCCATTTTCTCGGCCGGTATCAGCGAAGATAACGTCTTCGGCAGTGGCACAAACCTGACGCTGCAATTGAATACCAGCCAGACCAACCGGGCTATCGTTCTTTCGCATACTGATCCGTACTGGACCAAAGACGGCATCAGCCGTACTACGTCGGCGTACTTTCGCACTACGGAACCGTACAACAACAATAGTAGCGATGGCGATTACCGAGTGAAGTCGATCGGTCTCGGCATGAACTTCGGGATCCCGATCTCCGAATACGATCGTATTTTCCTGGGCGCCAACCTTGAGCGCAACCAGATTGATCTGTACAGCAACTCGCCCGCGGCATATCGCAATTTCGTTAACGAGTATGGCGACACGACGAATGCGCTGATTTTCAGCACAGGTTGGTCGAAAGACACGCGTGATAGCGCATTGGCCCCGACGAAGGGCGCCTATACGCGTTTGAAAGCAGACTTGTCTACGCTGGACCTGAAGTACTACATGCTGACAGCTCAGCAGCAGTATTTTCTGCCATTGGGTGGTTCGTACACCTTGGCGCTTAACGGCATGATGGATTACGGTCAGAGCTACGGTGGCAAGGCCTACCCGATCATCAAGAACGTGTATGCCGGTGGCATTGGCACCGTGCGCGGGTTTGAAGGTTCGTCCTTGGGCCCGCGCGACTCCCTGACAGGCGACTATCTGGGTGGCGCACGTCGCATCGTGGCTAATGCCCAGCTTTACCTGCCGTTCCCGGGTGCTTCGAAAGATCGTACCTTGCGCTGGTTTGTCTTCACAGACGCCGGTCAGGTTGCTGCAGGTAACGGCTTGTCTTGCACCAACGGTAGGGAAGGCAGCATGGTTACTGATCCTTGCGGCTGGCGTTACTCTGCCGGTGTTGGTTTGTCTTGGCAGTCTCCGTTGGGCCCCTTGCAGTTGTCTTATGCGCGTCCGCTCAATGCGAAAGAAGGCGACGACAAACAAAGCTTCCAGTTCCAGATTGGTACCGGGTTTTAAACGTATCGGTTACGCATGAACACATGGGAGATAACCGGTTGCCTGGCTCCCATGCGGTTTAGTGGCACAATACACTCTTTGGCTTTGCCTTATTAGAAGGTGAGATTTTTATGATGTCTGAATTCGCACTTAAATCATCTGATTCGTTGCGCGTAAAGCGCCGCGGCAAACTGGGTGGCTCGTTCGCCTTGGTTGGTGCGCTCATTCTGGGTTCGGCCGCAGTCGTGCCCGCTCACGCACAGGGCACCAAAATTGGCTTTGTGAATACCGAGCGCATCTTGCGTGAATCGGGTCCGGCAAAAACGGCACAAAGCAAGATCGAAGCCGAGTTCAAAAAGCGTGACGATGAGTTGCAGCGATTGAACACGAGCCTGCGTTCACAAGCCGAGAAGTTCGACAAGGATGCTCCTGTTTTGTCTGAATCCGAGCGCGTGAAGCGTCAGCGTGATTTGGCCAACACGGATGCCGACTTGCAACGCAAGCGTCGTGAATTCCAGGAAGACTTCAATCGTCGTCGCAACGAAGAGTTCTCTGGCATCGTCACGAAGGCCAATGAATCGATCAAGCGTATTGCCGAATCGGAAAACTACGACCTGATCATTCAAGACGCCGTGACGGTCAACCCACGCATCGACATCACCGACAAGGTGATTCAGAGCCTGGGTAAGTAAGCTAGTACGTATGCCGGTTTTACTGGATTTTGCCCGCGCGCCAACGCTTGATGCCCTGTTGGCCGCCGCCAATACCCAGGGTCTGGACTGGCATATCAGCACCCAACCCGGTGCAGAACTGCCACGTATTGCCGGAATTGGTACCTTGGCCTCCGCGGGTCAGCAAGAAATTACGTTTCTTGCTAACCCGCGTTATCAAAGCCAACTAACCACGACGCATGCGGCGGCGGTCATCGTGACGCCTGAAGTGGCCGAGGCGTTGCAAGCTGCTGATACCCCAGTGCCATTCGCACTGGTGGTCTGCAAGCACTCCTACCTTTTATACGCTCGCATCGCGCAATGGTTTGACCAGGCGCGGCGTCCTCAATTACCCGGTAGCACACACGCTTCTGCGGTAGTGGCGTCTGACGCTGTCATTGAGGAAGGCGTTCGCATCGGCCCGCATTGCGTAGTCGAGGCGGGGGCTCATATTGGGCGCGATACGGTGTTGGGTGCTGGTTGCTTCGTTGGCAGCGGTTCCATCATTGGGTCCGGTAGTTTGTTGCACGCCCGCGTGACCCTGTATGAAGGGGTGACTGTCGGTGCGCGTGCGATTATTCACAGCGGTGCAGTGCTCGGCGCTGACGGATTTGGGTTTGCGCCTGATCCGTCGTTGGGTCGTGGTGCATGGGGGAAAATCCCGCAACTGGGTGGTGTATTGGTGGGTGATGACGTTGAAATCGGCGCCAACACCACCATTGATCGCGGTGCGCTGGAAAATACCCAAATCGGTGACGGGGTCAAACTCGATAACCAGATCATGATCGCGCACAATGTGCGTATTGGCGACCATACGGCCATTGCGGCCTGCGTTGGCGTGGCAGGGTCCACTACGGTGGGGCAGCGCTGCACAATTGGTGGCGCTTCGATGCTGTCCGGTCATTTGACACTCGCCGACGACGTGCATATATCTGGCGGCACTGCCGTGACGTCCAATATTTCAAAGCCAGGACGCTACACCGGCGTGTATCCCTACGCTGAACATGGCGAATGGCAACGCAATGCCGCCGTTATTCAGCAGTTGGGTCAGCTACGGCGCCGTGTGCGTCAGTTAGAAAAAGAATAGAGCTCGCGTTTAGACGCTCGGGCGCTTGTTCAAGCGCCACAACATCATTTTATTTCGCAGGAAAGCATAGAAAAAATGGAACTCGACATCAAGGGGATCATGGAGAGGCTGCCGCATCGTTATCCGATGCTGCTAATTGACCGCGTCATTGAAATGGTGCCGGGCAAGTCCATTGTTGCCATAAAAAACGTCACGATTAACGAACCGTTTTTCAATGGCCATTTTCCGCATCTTCCCGTCATGCCGGGCGTGCTTATCGTTGAAGCCATGGCGCAAGCTGCTGCTTTGTTTTCATTTACCGATGAAAATGGCGGCACAAAGTGCGATGCAAGCAAAACAGCTTATTACCTCGTGGGTATCGACGGTGCGCGTTTCCGCCGCCCTGTTGTGCCGGGTGATCAGTTGCGCATTGAAGTTGAAGCTGAACGACTGAGCCGCAGTATCTGTAAATATCAGGGTCGTGCATTGGTCGACGGTAAAGAAGTCGCCTCGGCGAAATTGATGTGCGCGATTCGTAGCCTGGAAGAATAAATGGCCGGCAATATCCATCCGACAGCTGTCGTTGATCCGGCAGCAAAAATCGACAGTACCGCCACGATTGGTCCGTTCACCGTTGTCGGGCCAGGAGTGACGGTCGGTGCAGGTACCGAAATCGGGCCAAATTGCGTCATTGATGGCATTACCACGATCGGCAGCGATAATCGTTTTTATCGCTTTTGCTCGATTGGCGGCATGCCACAGGACAAGAAATATAATGGCGAACCGACGCGGCTGGTAATCGGTGATCGCAATACCGTTCGTGAATTCACTACCCTAAATACCGGTACGGTTCAGGACGGTGGCGCCACGACGCTGGGTGACGATAACTGGATCATGGCTTACGTGCATATTGCGCACGATTGCCATATTGGAAACCAGACCATTCTCGCCAATTCGGTGCAATTAGGCGGTCACGTTCATGTGGGCGATTGGGCCATTATTGGTGGCTTGGCGGGCATTCACCAATTTTGTCGCATTGGTGCTCATAGCATGACTGGCGGCAACTCATCCTTGACGCAAGACACGCTTCCGTTCGTGTTGGCGGCTGGCAATCCGTGCCGTCCGGTAGGCATTAACGTGGAAGGTTTGAAGCGCCGTGGTTTTTCCGCAGCGCAGATTACTGCCCTGCGTAATGCTTACAAGGCGATTTACCGACGTGGTCTGTCATTAGATGAGGCACGTGCTGAAATTCAAGCGGCTCAGCAGGCAGAGCCAGAGGTGGCAGTGCATCTGCAAACCATACTGGATTTCCTCGATTCGTCGACGCGCGGCATTATCCGTCCATGAGTATCCGGATCGGCATGGTGGCAGGTGAGCCGTCTGGCGACCTGCTTGCAGGCCGCATTATTTCCGGTCTGCATCAACGGCAGCCTGACGCTTTATGCGCAGGTATTGGGGGGCCACAGATGTTGGCGCAAGGCTTTGATGCCTGGCACCCCATGCACGCATTAACCGTCTTCGGTTATGTAGACGCACTAAAGCGCATCCCCAGCCTGTTATCGACTTATCGAGACGTCAAGCAGCGCTGGCTGGATGAACCCCCGTCAGTGTTCGTCGGCATTGACGCCCCTGATTTCAATTTGCGCCTTGAGCACAAATTGCGATTGGCAGGCACACCCACGGTGCATTTTGTCGGGCCATCGATATGGGCATGGCGCTATGAGCGCATCCACAAGATTCGAGAATCCGTATCGCACATGTTGGTGTTGTTTCCTTTCGAAGAGGAAATCTACCGCAAGGAAGGTGTGCCGGTCACCTACGTCGGACATCCGCTTGCGGGAGCCATTCCCATGGTGCCTGATCGGCAAGCTGCGCGGACTCGCTTGGGCTTGGACGCCGATGCGCGTGTGCTCGCCATTTTGCCCGGAAGCCGTTCGTCGGAAATCAAGATTCTGGCGCCTCGGTTCCTGCAGGCAGCACAAACGCTTGTGAAGCGCGACCCTGCACTAGTCTGTGTGGTGCCAATGGTTAATGATCAGCGCCGGGCTGAGTTTCAGTCTATTTTGGCTCAGTATCCCGTGCCAGGATTGCGTTGCGTGACCTCTCAAGATCTCTATGGCGAAGATGGAGACCGCAAGGCGCCCGTCGCCTGGAGCGTGATGGAGGCCAGCACTGCGGTACTGGTGGCCAGTGGCACGGCGACCCTGGAAACGGCGCTTTTTAAGCGTCCTATGGTCATCTCCTACGTGCTGTCACCCTGGATGCGTCGCATCATGGCGTGGAAATCAGGCCAGCAACGGCCTTATCTGCCATGGGTGGGTTTGCCCAACGTGTTGCTGCGAGATTTTGCGGTTCCCGAAATTTTGCAAGACGACGCCACGCCGGAGAATCTGGCGAATGCCACCTGGATGGCACTTACCGACGACGCGAATGCAGCCCGGGTAGAAGCGCGCTTTACCGCGATGCATGAAGAGCTGCTGCGCGATACGCCAGCGCTAGCCGCACAGGCAATTCTGGAGGTGGCAGGTGGAGCAGCCTGATTTGTTTGCCGACTTCCAGGCCCAGGTCATGCTGATGGCTGGTGTGGATGAGGCGGGGCGTGGCCCATTGGCGGGTGCCGTCTATGCGGCGGCGGTCATACTTGATCCGGCTCGTCCGATCGAAGGCCTGGCCGATTCGAAAGTGCTCAAGCCCGCCCGACGCGAAGCGTTGGCGCTTGAGATTCAAGCGCATTCGTTGGCATGGTGTATTGCCAGTGCCAGCGTAGAAGAAATTGATAGCCTGAATATTTTGCGCGCCACCTTATTGGCCATGCAGCGTGCCGTGCAGGGTTTGGCGATCTCGCCAGAACTTGCCATGGTAGACGGTAATCAGGCTCCTGCATTGTCTTGCACGGTGCAAACCGTGATCAAAGGCGATTCCCTTGTGCCCGCCATTTCGGCAGCTTCCATCTTGGCGAAAACGGCACGAGACGCAGATTTGCTACGTTTACATGCCCAGTACCCACAGTATGCGTTTGATCAGCATAAGGGGTATGGCACCGCGCTGCATATGCGTCTGCTGAAAGAACATGGGCCCTGTGCCGAGCATCGCCGTAGTTTTGCGCCTATCAAGGCATTTGGCCAGAGTCGATGAAACTGATTAGTTCGCGTGAGAACCCTAGCGTCAAGGCTCTGAACAAGCTGGTCGGGACAGCGGGCAAGCGCGGTGCGCCTGTGTTGCTCGATGGGGTGCATTTATGTCAGGCCTGGCTCGACCATTTTGGCGCGCCGGATCAGGCAGTTTTTGATCATGACCGTCTTGATCACCCCGAGATTGCCGCCATCGCCCAACAAGTGCCGCAAGAGCGTAGCTTGGCGCTTGATGCGCGCCTGCTGCATGGTTTGGCCAGCGTGGAAAGCGGGCAGGGTGTGATGTTCGTCGTGACGCTTCCCGTCCCTACCTTGCCGGCCGAGGTGGTCGAGAATTGCGTGCTGTTTGACCGAATTCAAGACCCGGGTAATGTAGGCACCTTGTTGCGTACCTGCGCTGCTGCAGGCATTAAGCGCGTTTTTCTTGCGACTGGCACCGCGGCCGCCTGGTCGCCCAAAGTGCTGCGCAGTGGTCAAGGCGCTCATTTTGCGCTGCATATTCACGAACACGTAGATTTGCAGGCACTGCTTGCGACCTTGCGCGTTCCACTGGTAGTGACTACGTTAGATGGTTCTGAGGACCTCTACCGCAGCCATCTTCCTACCCAATGTGCCTGGGCGTTCGGGCACGAGGGGCAGGGCGTTGCCGCCGAGCTGATTGCCGCATCTAAACTCAAAGTGCGTATCGCCCATGACGCGCAGGCTGTGGAGTCATTGAATGTTGGCGCCGCCGCTGCGATTTGTCTGTTCGAGCAACGACGCCAGGCCTTGTACGGCCGCAATCAATAATCAAATTAACCGCGGTCCAGGCCCACTTCCTGCAACACGGTCGTGGCGATTTCTTCAATAGACTTGGTCGTGCTCGATAGCCAGGAAATGCCTTCCCGGCGCATCATGCGTTCCGCCTCGGCGACTTCGTAGCGGCATTGCTCCAGTTTTGCGTAGCTGCTGTTGGGTCGGCGTTCATTGCGGACTTCGGACAGACGCTCCGGTTGGATGGACAGACCGAACAGTTTCGCGCGGTGCGGCGCGATAGTCGATGGCAGTTGGCCGCGTTCGAAGTCATCTGGCGTCAGCGGAAAATTTGCGGCCTTGATGGCATATTGCATGGCCAGGTAGAGGCTGGTTGGTGTTTTTCCGCAACGCGATACCCCGACCAAAATCACATCGGCCTGATCCAACTGGTTCACGAACTGACCGTCGTCATGCGCGAGGCTGAAGTTGATGGCATCAATACGGTTGCGGTATCGCTCAGAGTTCGCAAGCATGTGCGAGCGGCCAATAGAGTGGCTCGATTTCAATCCCAGCGCTTGCTCGATATGACTGACGAAGGTGCCAAACAGGTCGAGAAACACGCCGTTCGCCTGGCGAACGCGAGCAAGAATCTCAGGATTGACCAGTGTGCTGAACACAATTGGCGGCACGCCTGCCTCGAGCGCGCTACGATTGATACGCAGTGCGACTTCGTCGGCCTTTTCGATGGTGTCTACAAAAGGTAGACGGATCGGCTTGAAATCGACCTCTTCAAATTGTGACAGCACGGAATGGCTGAAAGTCTCCGCAGTAATGCCAGTGCTATCGGAAACGATGTAAACGGTACGCGCGACAGCGGTAGATGTCATATGTAAAAATTCCAACCGAGCAGATAGTCGAATGTACTCCTACGAGTACAATCAGGCCCCTATAAGTCACCCCAAGGGCGGTCCAAGGCCAGTTTG
>JBEBWV010000022.1:0-60039 GCA_040391965.1 Achromobacter deleyi
ACCTCATCAATGACGAGCCGATAGCTCTTCTCGGTGCTCACCGGCTCCGGACGACGCAACCCGAAACGCAAAAACTGCGTTTGGCCAGGTTCGATTACAAAAATGGGGGGATTCAATAGCAAGGCATCAGTATTCGACAGGATTTCAACGGAGCCATCCGTCGACCAATCCAGCGCTTGGACCTGAAGACGGGCGGACTCGTCCCCCGTGTTCCTTATCTGCAATACGCTTGCGCTTCGCTCCTGGCTTAACTCAAAGCCAATTGGGCTGACATTGAAGGAAGCGCTTTGCGCCGTTTTTTCGACGCTGACGGACAATGCGCACATCATCATCCTTAGCAGCAGGCCGAACCGTGCATCGAACGCCATGGGCCACCTCTTAATATGTGACCGTCGCGATAACAGAATCTGTGTAGGTGCCAGTAGCGCCAGCTTGCCCTGCAGGAATACTGGCATAAATGGTGATTGCCGTAGCCGTTCCGCTCGCAGCGACGGCGGGCGGAGCCGTTGCAGTTGTGCCTCCCCAAACCGTCGCGTGGCCACTGTCTTGATACAGGCCGTAGCTCAAGAGATAAGTGCCGTTTTTCACTTGCCGCAAGGGCGCAGTTGCCGTGGATCCCGTTGCAGGATTAACACCTTGGCCCAATGTAATGACCGGAAGAGCACCAATCGTGCAGGTAGTCGTCACGCTGGCAGTGGCGGTTTGAGGCGAGGTGAGATTTGCCACGATAGGATCGTAGGTCGTGGTGAAACCCGTTGTAGCAATGCTGCAACTGCTGACGATCGTGACCGTATTTGTCATCGTTGCCGTCGCAGAACCGGCAAGCGCCTCGTTGTGCAAGATCAGCAGACCTATTGCCGCGAAAAGCCTCAACAGCAAACCCCGTGCAACCGTGTCCATGAAACATCCCCACGAAAACCGCTTTGCTATGCCAGCGGACGAGCTAGGCCGATGAAACTATGGAAGACAGTATCTGCCCATCAACGCGCCCGACCAGCTACCCAAAAAGGTTTGGACAACGCGTATCGCACACGCAAAGAAAAATGCTGCTCACTTCAGAGAAGTGAGCAGCATCCTGGTCGCGATCAGCAGCGCTTGGCAGCCCCCCTAAATCGACGTCTCCATTTCGCCTTGAACCACACGATTGCGGCCCATGTTTTTGGCTTGATAAAGCCCTCGATCTGCCACTTGAATCAAATCCGTGCAGGGCTGATCGACTGCAGGAATGCCGGTGGCCGTTCCGATACTGACGGTTAGCCACGGACCCGACCCGCCATTTTTGTGCGGAACCTGTGCAGCCTCAACCGAGCGTCGCAATTTCTCGCCTACCAGCCTGGCGCTGCCCGACGAGGTGCCGGGCAATACCAAGGCGAATTCTTCACCCCCGAAGCGCGCAGCCAGATCCGTAGAACGATCACAATTTGAAAAAATCATGTTGGCAACACGTTTAAGCGCCTCATCGCCTGCAATATGCCCGTAAGCGTCGTTAAAGGCTTTGAAGTGATCTACGTCGATCATCAACATGCTGATCTCTCGACTATCCCGACGTGCGCGTTGCCACTCCGCATTCAAATACTCATCGAAATAGCGCCGGTTGCCCAAACCTGTGAGCCCGTCGGAATTCGTCAGGCGGCGCAGCTCCATGTTGCTTTCCATCAGTTGCTGCTGACTCTGACGCAAGGCCTGATAGGCCTCGTCACGCTGCATCAACGCCAGGTAAGACCTTGAGTGATACCGAATACGTGCCACCAATTCAATGGTGTCAGGCAGCTTCACCAGATAATCATTCGCCCCCGCCGAAAACGCAGCGCTCTTGATCGCTGGGTCTTCTTTGGTTGACAGCACAATAATGGGAATATCTCGGGTCACCGGGTGCGTTCGGTACTCCTGTACAAGGCTTAAGCCATCCACGCCGGGCAGCACCAAATCTTGCAGAATGACAGTGGGGCGCGTCTGAATCGCCACGCTGAGCGCTTTATGCGGGTCCGAGCAATAGTGGAAATCAATATTGATCTCCGAGGCCAGTGCTCTGCGAATTGCTTCGCCAACCATGACCTGGTCGTCCACCAGCAGCACCATCGCCGCGTGCGACTGCAAATTCGCCGGGGCAGGAATCTCTATGGGAGGGTGCATTTTTTATCCTTCAATTCTATCGACGCCGGGCCATCAGACAAACGCCTGAAGCAATCGTGGTGCGATCTCGTCCAGCGGTTTAATTTCAACAGCGGCGTGCAGCGCGGCGGCTGCCTTTGGCATACCGTACACAGCACTGGTCGCCTGATCCTGAGCGATCGTTAAAAAGCCTCGATCACGCAAGGCCTTAAGGCCACGCGCGCCATCCTGACCCATGCCGGTCAACAAGACCCCGACGGCCGTGCCATGCCAGTGCTGAGCCACGCTATGAAAGAAGACGTCAATCGACGGGCGGTATAAGCCTTCTTTGGGTTCGGTTGTGTAACGCAAGGTTCCGTTGGGCAACAGGTGCAGATGGTCGTCGGTACCCGCCAAGAGAATCACACCAGGCTCTGGTCGCTCACCTTCCTGCACCAAACGCACTGGCAGTACCACCTGATCATTCAGCCAGTCCGCCATGCCCGCCGCAAAAGAGGCATCGACATGCTGCACCAAGACAATGCCGGCGGGGTAATGGGTCGGCACGTCACGCAGCAACTGAGCCAGGCTGGCAGGGCCGCCCGCTGAGGCGCCGATGACAACAAGACGCTGCGGATTGCCTCGTGGCGGCAACTGCGACACCGCAGGTGCCAAGGTCGGGCGACCAGGCCCGTAGCGCCCGATCAACCACCCAATATTGCGAATCTTGCGCAACAGCGGTGCGGCTGCAGACCGAAGGTCTGTGCCACCCACCACCGGCGTATCTACGGCATCCAGGGCGCCATGCCCCATGGCATCGAACACTCTTGAGGTATGCCCCGCGACGTCAACCGTGACCACGACAATGGCGCAAGGTGTCTCTGTCATGATGCGCCGTGTCGCTTCAACGCCATCCATGATCGGCATGATGAGATCCATCAGGATGACATCGGGACGATCACGCGCGCATTGCTGCACCGCCTCCAGCCCATTTGAGGCTATCCAGGCCACTTCAAAACCCGGCTCCAGAGAAATAGCCCGACGCAGCGTCTCAACCGCCAATTGAAGATCGTTCACGATGCCGATTCTCACGTTCGTGCCCGCCCTATCAAGTCTTCCACGGCATCCAGCAGCGCGTCATCATGGAAACTGCCTTTGGCCAGGTAGTAATCGGCCCCAGCATCCAATCCGCGCCTGCGGTCCTCTTCTCTGTCTTTGTAGGACACCACCATAACCGGTACTCCTTGCAACCGAGGATCGGCTTTGATCTTGGTCACCAGCTCAATGCCATCCATGCGAGGCATATCCACATCGGTAACAACCAGGTCGAAGACTTCACTACGCAACATATTCCAACCGTCTACACCGTCTACGGCCACCGCCACATCAAAACCACGGTTCAGCAACAGCTTACGCTCCAGCTCACGCACTGTCAGAGAATCATCAACGACCAGCACGCGCTTGCGGCGTTTCGTCAACACGACGGCACCGCCGCCGTCCACACGCGCAAGTCTTCCCCCCTCAATAAGCTTCTGAATCGAATGGAGCATGTCCTCTACGTCAAGAATGAGCAAGGGCGTGCCGTCGTCCATCAAGGAGCCCGCCAGAATGTCCTGGACTTTACCGAGTCGAGGATCAAGCGGCTGAACCACCAATGTGCGCTCACCGATAAAACGATCAACCGCCACGCCATAAAGCCGCTCGTGGTCTCCCAGCACAACCACAGCTACCGTGTCTGAGCTGGGAGGCTGTCCGCTATAACGCAGAATCTGGCGTGCCGATACCAAACCAATTTGCCGACCCTGGAATTCAAAGTGCTGATGCCCTTCCAACTGTTCGATGTCGTCAGCTCGCACTTGCAGCGCGTGGGTGACGTAAGCCAGCGGTAACGCATAGATTTCGTCTTGCACCTCAACCAGCAAGCTACGCACGACTGACAACGACAACGGCATTTCCAGCACGAAGCGTGTACCCTGCCCGGTTTGCTGGTGCACGCGCACGGCACCGCGCAACTGGCGCACCATCGTTTGCACAACATCCAGGCCCACACCACGCCCAGAGATTTCAGTCACTTCCCCCCGGGTACTAAACCCGGAGAGAAACAAAAATTCCAGCAACTCGGACTCACTCAGTCGAGCGGCCGTCTCGGAGGTGGTGAGCTTGCGTTGCACCACTTCGACCCGCAGCCGGTCAAGCGAAATTCCCGCGCCGTCATCGCTCAGGTCAATGAGTAACATACCCGCACTATGGCGTGCGCTGAGGCGAATACACCCTTCGGCAGGTTTACCGGCATCCAGCCTGTCCATTGGCATTTCAATACCATGGTCGACGGCGTTGCGCAGCAAATGCATCAGCGGTGCATCGAGTTTTTCAAGAATATCGCGGTCAACCTGGGTCGCGTCGCCCTCGATAACCAAGCGCACCTGTTTGCCCAGAGATCGGCCCAGATCGCGCACCATACGCGCCATGCCACCTACGCCGTCACCAAACGGGCGCATGCGGCATGCAAGCGCGGTGTCATAGAGGCGCTGTGCCAAATGACTCATGCGCCAACCAAACTGGTCGACCTCATTGATGCGTTGCGCCAGCTCTTGCTGGCACTCTTGAACAATGCGCAAGGCCTCGTCCAGCGCCATCTCGATCGGAAGTGTCGACGTCTCGTCGCTGGCCAGGCTTGTGCGTGCCACGTCCAGCGCCTTGCTTGCGCCTGATTGCAGCCGCTTCAGCCGCAACATCGATGCACCAAAGGGTGCCATCCAGTGTGATTCGACCAGTGTTTCGCTGGACAGCCCAAGCAATTTGTTCAGCGTGTCAGCCGTGACGCGCAGCACGCGTCCGCTCTCACCCGCGACGGCCCCTGCACCGCTATCCGAACTGCGCCGCACAAGAGGGGCACGTTGTTCAACCGCTACCGTCGGCAAAATGGGGGGCAAAAAATCGGACGGTTTGGGCGCGCGCACCACCTCGGATTCTGGCGGCAATGCCGTCGATGCGCTACTTAGGCGAGCAACGAGGACATCAATTTCATCCCCCAATTCGGCGCCAGGTGTCGCCACACGCTGCAGCAAATCTGTGCCTAGTAGCAAGGCGTCGATATCCGTTGCCTTCAGACGCAGGCGCCCTTCTTGCGCCGCGACGAGGCAATCTTCCATGGCATGGGCAATTCTCACGGCCGGATGTAGATCCACAATCCGGGCAGCTCCTTTTAACGAATGGGCTGCCCGCATGCAGGCTTCCAGGTGAGCCGCCGAGGTCGGGTTGTGCTCCAACGCCAGCAAGCCGTTATTGAGCACCTGAACTTGGCTGCGGGTCTCCATCTGGAACAGTTCCAGCAGGCTGGCATCACGTATTTGATCAGGGTTCACGCCAAGCTCCGTTCCAAGGCTTGCAGGAGCAAGGTGTCATCCAACACACCAACGGTACGCGTGCCACAGCGAACCACACCTCGGGAGTATTTCAGCGTGGAACCCTCTACGGTAGCGGGCAGCGCGCCCATCATATCGGCGCTCACACTATGAATGCCATCGACCTCATCGACCGGCAGCACAACAGAGCGGCCCACCCCCCCAATCAGCAACATGCGAGGGGCGCCTGCGCGCTCGCGCAGCTCGTTTGTGGTCGCGGGCTCCAATCCCAACAATCGAGTGAGCGACACGCACACTGTCAAAGAACCGCGCACGTTCGCCACGCCCAATACGGCTTCATCCAGACGGTGCGGCAAACTATGAATAGCGCGCACCGAGGTCACTTCGTCCAGCGCACCGGTCGGCAACGCCAACCACTCCCGCTCCAGACGAAACACCAGTATCGTCAGCGCCGGCCCTTGAGTCGGCGCATCTTGCTCGACCCTCGAGGCGTCGTCATCCACCACGATTTCTTGAGGCGGAAAGCGATCCAGCAGCCGACGGGCGGCACTCGCATAAACCGCGCAATTGCGGCAATGCACGTGCTGCACCAGTAGCGGACAGCTTTTATCGCCACGAATCCCAATACGATTCCAGCAATCATCTACCTTAGGCAATGCAGACGAGGCATCAGTCACGTGGCGTGTCTCCCCTTGCTGCACGGGCCTGCATACGGCGGGCACCTTCGTGATCGCCATCGGAAGCAATCAATGCCGCCAGATGCAGCAAGGCTTCACGATGGGATGGTTCCAAATACAAGGCCTTGCGATATGACGCACGGGCCTGACTCGGTCGGCCAGCCGCATCCTGCAACAACCCCTGCAAATAAAGGACGTCGGCCGAAGCCTCATATTCCGCCAGATGAAGCAAAATTTGAGTCAGCGCTTCATCTACAAGCCCCTGATCCGCCAACGCGGTGATGGAACGCAAGGCCACTGCTGCCCTATCTGCGTCGTTATTAAACGCAGCCTCTTTAACTGGCAGGGGCGGCGCAATAGGCGCCGCAGGCTTGCTGACATCAAGCGGCGGGCGGCTCAGCGGCGCCCGGCTCAGCGGCGCCCGGCCAAGTGGCGCCCGGCTCAGCGACGTCGAAGGAACTGGCGCGAATGGATGGGTTTGCGTCCAAGCTGCTGGCGGCTTGCTCACCGACGGCCAGTTCATGGCGGCTGGCGCGTCAACCTGGGCGGCGGCACTCGCCATAAAGGCAAACGCACCCGGCACGGCAATGGACGGTAGACGGCGTGCTGTCAGCAGGCTGGCCTCCGCGGGGCCGACGAAAATGATGCCGTCGTTCTGAGTCAAACTGCGCAGCACATGCACCGCGGCTTCCTGGGTGGCTGCGTCGAAATAAATGAGCAAATTCCGGCAAAAAACAAAATCGTAGGGAATGCTCTTGGCAACGAGCATGGGGTCAAACAAATTACCTTGCTGAAAGTGCACCTTTCTCTTGATCACGGGCGACAAAACATAGCCGTCCTCTGATTCAGAAAAATAGCGGTCGCGATACTGCAGGTTGTCGCCACGAAACGAATTCCTTCCGTACACCGCATGCTGCGCGAACTGAACAACACGCGCGCTGATATCAAGCGCATCAATGGCAAACCGAGAGGAAGGCACCCCTGCGTCAAGTAGCGCCATCGCAATCGAATAAGGCTCTTCACCGGTTGAGCATGGCAGGCTCAGGATACGAAGCGTGGCATCGTCCCGTCTGCCAAATAGGCGTTCACGCCCAAGTTTTCCCATCACAGCCAGCGAATCCGGATAGCGAAAGAACCACGTCTCGGGTACGACAACGGCTTCGATCAGATGCTGCAATTCGCCTTGGTCGCTCTGCAACAGATTCCAATATGTTTTCTCATCCGGCACTTTGGCAGCTGTCATGCGCAGCCGAACAGCGCGCTCTATCGCGGCATGCCCGATAGAGTCACCGTCCAGCCCCATTTTTCGCTTGAGCAAAGCGCTGAAGTCAAAGCCATGATTCATGTCGGCCGCCCACCACGCGCCGTGGCGTCCGTTGGCGGGAACAATATGCGCCGGGCCTCCTCCGTCAGCAACTCGGAAACCGTCACTTTCTGCACCATACCGCCCGTCTCTGACAGCACCGGGCCCAAGTAACGTGCCCCCCCGTTATCCAAACCGTAAGGTTGAAATGCCGCCGGGTCGTAATGCATGGTTTCGGTGGCTTGTTCGAGAATCAGGCCCAGAATTTGCTCAGCATCCATCGACTGCGCCCGGTAGTGCACCAAGGCGACACGCGTGCTGGTCAATCGGGCAGCCGCGCCCGCACCGGCCAAGGCGCTCATATCGATCACTGGAATGATCTGCCCGCGAAAATCCAGCATGCCTGCCACCCATTCCGGTGTGCCAGGCACCCGTTTCAGGGTGCGCCACGGCAAAATCTCGCGAATCTCGCCGGCCGCCAGTGCGTAGCGGTCAGTCCCGATGCGAAACAATAAATACAGCTGGCGCCGAAGCATTGCATCGGCGCCAACAGCGGCGGGTAGCGCGGAAAATGCCATGGCGGTGTTTAGACTTTGAAGCGCGACACGCCGTTGCGCAAGTCGTTGGCCACCAAAGTCAGTTCATCAATGGCCAAGGTCGATTGCCGCAAGGACTCAACGGTTTGCTGCGCCGCATCACTCAATTGCTGCAAAGCTTGATTGATCTGCTCTGCGCCCGTTGCCTGGGCCTGCATCCCTTCGTTAACCATCTGCACGCGCGGGGCCAGCGTTTGCACTTGCTGAATAATCTGCGAGAGCTGATCGCCCACCTGCTGCATGTCCGCCATGCCCCGGCGCACTTCTTCCGAAAACTTGTCCATGCCCATCACGCCGGCCGACACAGATGACTGAATTTCGCGCACCATTTGCTCAATATCGTAGGTGGCAACGGCTGTCTGGTCTGCCAAACGTCGGATTTCCGTTGCAACCACCACGAATCCACGACCATATTCACCCGCTTTTTCCGCTTCAATGGCGGCGTTCAACGACAGCAGATTCGTCTGATCAGCCACTTTGGTGATAGTGGTTACCACTTGTGTGATGTTGCCGGCCTTCTCGTTGAGAATGGCCAGTTTGGCGTTCACGGAACCCGCAGCACCCACAACATTGCGCATGGTGTCTTCCATGCGCGACAGGCCCACCTGGCCGCTGCCAGCGAGTGCCGCGGTTTGCTCAGCGGCGCTGGATACCTCCGTCATGGTGCGCACCAAATCACGTGAGGTGGCAGAAATCTCGCGAGACGTTGCGCCGATTTCCGTGGTGGTCGCGGCCACTTCCGACGCGGTTGCCTGCTGCTGTTTCGAGGTCGCGGCAATTTCGGTCACCGAGGTCGCTACTTGCACGGCTGAGCGCTGCGTCTTTGCGACCAGCCCTGTCAGTTCGTCAACCATGCTGTTAAAGCCGACCTCAATGGCGTTGAACTCATCTTTTCGCGCCAGCGACAGGCGCCGCGTCAAATCGCCTCCCCTGGTGCTTTCAAGTGTTTTGACGATAGTTCGCATTGGGTCGCCGATGGCACGCAAGAGCAAGTATCCACATACAACGGCAGCCACAATCGCCAGTGCCAACGAGACCAGCATGCCAACTTCTGCCGTCCGTACCGCGTCTTGAATACTGCGAGCCGACTGATCTGCTTGCGCCTTGTTCCCCGCGACCACGCGCGCCAGAATATCCCGACCAACGTTGAATGCAGGGCGCAACTGCGAGCGAATCAGCGCGCGACCTTTCTCTTGATCGGCAAGCATCGATGGCGCGAGCACTTCCTCACGCACACGTTTGTAATTCTCAAATGACTTCAGGAATTCCGCGTACAGCTGCTGATCATCATCGCGCATGATGGTTTTTGAGTAAGCGGCTGCAGCGGCGTCAAGGTCCAGATCATTCTTGCGCAGCGGTGCAAGTGCGGCGATTCTGTCGGCTTCTGTCTCTTGATTAAAAGCATCCTGCACCATGACGAAACCGCTAAACCAGGCCGCGCGCACTTGTGTGCTGTAGTAAATGCCCGGCACCGCATCATCGTTGATGGCGACGGCTTCCGCTTCAATATGCAGCAAGCGCCGGTAGTCCACGACAACCATGAGCGCCATGATGGCCAGAATGACCAAAAAACTGGCCATGATTCGCTGGCGTAGGGTCAATTTATTCATGCCGTGGAACCTTTTATGTGTAGTAGCAGCGACCTGCAACGGTGAGCGCAGTCGATATAGCAATGATTTGCCGCAGGTTATCGGCACGCATACCGATAAAACATTACTGAATATAGGCAGATCGGACAATTATTACAGGGCTTACGCGCATCTGATACGAGGTCGTCCTCAAATAACTACTTTAAATTCCGTTTTCGTGGAAAAAACGCACGGATATTCATCGAACTCAGCCGAAAGTTGACAAAATCGAGTCGGCTGGGCTCAAGTCAATGCCATCTGAAACAAGCGTGACAGACCACGACGCCGCCAATCAGAAAGGCGGCTCAATAGCGTGAGGTAGCGTGGGTGGAGCGAGAGCAGATCGAGGCCAGCATCCCCGTTGAGCGCAGGTAACCCGCGACGCTTAACCAGCAATCGATCAGAAATCCGCACGCGGGTTACGCGCTAGGCCAGTACCTAAGCGCTTGGATTGTTTCGCGTTCCACCCTCACCACGCCCCCTCTTGTTGACGCATTCAACGTTGTCAACAAACTCAAATGCCGGCGGCTTTCGCCCCGGCATTTGAATTCTCGAAAATACGTGATGTTGTTCAGGCTTCGGCCAACCCAAGAATGCCTTGTAATATTGCCACCCGCGATTGGCCCAGCACCATGCCTTGCCAGTCGGGTTGATTGCAGTAAAAGGCGTCCAGGGTGGCTTGCAGAATTTTTACCCGTAGGGTGGGATCAGCGTCCGGATGGGCAAGCAGCCAACTGCGCCCGCGCAACGCGAGAATGATTTCATCGAAAGAGACTGTGCCAAATTCCAGTGCCATCAGCGTGTGCACGGAATCAGGACACGCTGCATAAATGGTGCTTGCCAAATGGCCGGTCACATCAACCGATGCCGAACTGCCCTTGTATGGCACGGCGATATCGCTTCCCCACCACTTCAGGGCTCTGGCTACCTCCGCTTCGTCGCGACGACCTGCGAAGATTTTCTCGCCGTGCCCGCGTGGCCCTAAACCGGTATGCACGTCAATCCAGCCTATCTGTTCGAATCCATTGGCGTGCTCCGCCAGAATTTTTTGCATTGTCAGACGCGACGCGGCGGGCTTTTGCCCACCGAAAAACAGACCACCAGGAAAGTCGTACTGCCCTTTGGACACGGCCTGCGCATAAGCAAGCGAACCATGCCTGGACTTGTAGCGCGCAATGGCCTGCTCATTGTCTTCAGAGGGCGGCCAGTGGTCGGGAATCAGTAAATTGTGCAGAGCCGCATAACCCGGATTGCCTGGCAGGGGCTGGCCATCGAATGGCTGCGCATTACGATTCAAATCCACATTGTCTTCATCGCCTCGGCTCAGCCATGAAAATCCATAAGGATTCACGGCGTGCACCAGCAACAGCGCGACTCCGTCTTGATAGGCTCGCGCCAGCATAGGCGCATCGTTGAGCAACGCCAGTTGACCTGCCGAGCCACAAAACCCTTCTACCCCATGCGTAGCCGAGGTGATGATAAGCAATCGATTAGCGCCGGGCCGCGCAATGAGCGCCACATCGGTGGCCAAAACCTCGCCCTCTTGCCCGGTTTGCGGCAACGCATAAGAGGCATACATGGAGGCAAGCGGTTGTGCGCTTTGCGCAAAACGTTCGCGTGCCTGACGGTAGCTATGCGAGAAATAAACTTGACTTGGCATTATGGGTTCACTCCGATCGCGTCAATGTCTTGACCTGTACGGTCTTTTATCCAGAACAACACCACAGTGGAAAGTGCCACCACCACCATCAAGAACCACGCGGGTGACAAGGGGTCGCCCGTTACGTACAACAACCAAGTCACAAAAAACTGTGAGAAGCCGCCAAAAACGGAAATACCCAAGCCATACACCACCGACATGCCCGTGGTGCGTACCGACTTGGGAAACAACTCAGGCAGCATGGTGATGGTGGGTGCCATTTGCAAGGCCAACAAGACGGCCATGACCCCTATCAACAACATTAAGCGTGGTGTCGAGGGCGCCGCGAGCAACCAGTAAAAACTGGGCAACATCGCACACACGGTGACCAGGCGCGACCAGAAAATGATCCGCTTTCGTCCGTATCGATCGGCCATCATGCCCACCAGCGGTGCCAACACAAACCCAATGGCACCCAGCATGACACTTGCTGCCAGCGTTGAGGTCGCGGGCAAGCCTAGCTGTTTATTCGCATAGGCAGGCATATAGAACCCGATGATCTGCGCACAAACCATGCCACCGATTACCAGAAAAATGCCTTTAACCACCGCGCTGCCATGCTGCGTGAACACGTCACGTATCGGACTATGGCGAGGTTTTTCGCTGTTCACCGTGGACACACCAACTTCGGTCAAGGTCTCTTCCAGGTGGCGGCGTATATAAATACCCACGGGGACCGTCAAAATGCCCACAACGAACGGCAGGCGCCAACCCCAGCTTTGCATTTGCTCCGGCGTAAGCACAGCCGTCAGCAACATGACTACCAGAGCCCCTAACATTACGCCTAGTGACTGACTGCCGAATTGCCAACTGGCGTAAAACGCACGGCGCTCAATGGGAGCATGTTCGACCAGCAAGGTCGTGGACGCGCCGACCTCACCGCCGGCGGCAAAGCCCTGAATCAGGCGGGCCACTACCATGATCACGGGTGCGGCCACGCCAATCTGGGCATAGGTTGGCGCCAGCGCAATCATGGCGCAGCCCAAACCCATCAGGCTCAACGTCAAGGTCATGGCCGAACGCCGCCCGAAGCGATCCGCGTAAGAGCCAATCAGCATGCCACCGATGGGACGCATCAGAAAACCCACGCCATACGTCGCCGTAGTTAGCAGCAATTGACCGTAGGGCGAGGCTGCCGGGAAAAACAACGGCCCCATCACCAGCATCAAAAAGCTGAAGACCGTGAAGTCAAAAAACTCCAGCGCATTGCCAATCGTGGTGCCTGCAATCACGCGACGGCGTGTGGCAGGTGCATAGAGTGCGCCGACTCCCAGTGCCTGAACAGCGATAGACATGAGTTCCCCTTGATGTCCGGTCAGATCCGAAATGAGCGCCGCATCGAACGTGCCGCATGCCCCATTCCTGAATCGGAATATACGGACTGCAAACGATAAGTAAAAGACAGCATTTTCTTTACAGTGACAACAAATATTTATATAGTCCGTTGCCACCTGTATGACGCACTCGACTGCGGTCGAGCCCCCAAAAATGCCATTAAGGACTTTCCCTTAGTTGCATACGTGCATCATGCCAGCGGCCGCGTTTTACCCGCCAAACCGTTGGAGCCGCCCGTGAACCTGCGACAACTACGCACTTTCGTCTTGATCGCTGAACACCGCAGCATCCGCGCCGCCGCACGCGCCCTCTTTCTAACGCAACCGGCAGTCACCCGCAGCTTGCGTGAACTGGAAGCCAGTGTGGGCGCGGAGCTGGTGCGCCGCAGCGTAAAAGGCATCGAACTCACCACTTACGGCGAGGCGCTTCATAAACGCGCCATTCTGATCTTGGAAGAAACGCGCAAGGCGCAGGAAGAGATTGGCCAAATGCGGGATGGGGCCGGTGGCACGCTGAACCTTGCGCTCAGTTCAGCCGCCCTGACCGTACTGCCCGCGGCGCTGAAGGCATTCCGGGCGCAAATGCCAAAAGTGGCCGTCGCATTCAGCGAAGTGGCTCCGCCGCATAGCCATGAACAGCTGGAAGCGGGTCGATACGATTTTGTCGTGCAGACGGAATACGATGGCGAGCCGCAGGATCACTTTGCGCGCAGCACGCTCTACACCTTGCCATTGGCAGTCGGTGCACGCGCAGGCCACCCCATGCGCAACGCGCGCACTCTGGCGGCGTTAAAAGACAATTTGTGGCTGGTACCCGGCAATATTCATGCCCCGACTAACCTGCTGCAGCAGGCATTTCGATCTCAGGGGCTGGCACCACCAGTCGATGTCATTCCGTGCCAGTCCATCGCGGTGGCACTCGGCATCATTACCCACAGTGACGCGCTCGGCATTTTTGTGCGCGCCTTGTTTGACCATCGCTTGCTGCCACGTGGCCTGCGCATCATGCCGCTGGACCACGAACTGCCTGTGGCCAGGGTGTCAATACTGACAAGACCAGGTTCTCCGTTAACACCGGCGGCGCAGTTTTTTATCGAGTGTCTTCGCAACGCGCCAGGCCAGCCTGAACGCGCTCAATAAATTGAGATACAGGCCGCCCCGCCATGCCAAGCATGGCGGCGGCCTTCAGGCATTTACTGCCAGAGCTGCTCGGGCTTCCTGTCTTCTACCCAATCCCGCACTTGCTCATAGGCCCGCGCCAGTTGCAAGACTTCCAGGTCTGCTTTCGGGCGTCCGATGATCTGCATGCCCATCGGCAAGCCAGCGGCGTTAAAGCCCACGGGCACGCTGATAGTGGGGCAGCCTGCCAGAGTCCAGGGCGTCACGGTCTCCATCCAACGATGGTACGTATCCATTACCCGCCCGTTGACTTCGCGCGGCCAATCCAGCGTCACATCGAATGGGAAGACCTGTGCCGTAGGCACCACCAGGAAATCAACCTCATTGAATATGCCCAGAATAGTCTGGTACCAGGCGCTACGCTCTTCACTGGCCCGAAACACATCGTGCGCAGACAGGTGCGCCAAGCCTTCCACTTCCCAGACCGCCGCTGCCTTGAGCAATTTGCGTGTCTCAGGATTTTCCCAAAGTGGATACAACTGGCCGCCCACCATCAGATGCCTATGCGTCAACCACATGCGCCACAGCCGTTCACCCGAGAACGGTACGGCGTAATCGATAACGTCGCAGCCCGCGTCAGTCAGGCCGGTGAGCCCCGCTTCGCATAGGTCGAGAATACCCGGCTCCATGGCCAGATAGCCGTTCCAGTCACCTAGCCACCCCACCCGCTTGCCCTTCATGTCGGCATCCAGGTTTGAGGCAAATGTGCGCGAATCGTCGGTAAGCGACAAGGGCACACGAGCATCGAATCCTGCGATAACCGACAGCAGACGGGCCACATCCTGCACGCTTCGACCCATCGGCCCTTCAAACGACAACTGCTTCAGGAAGACTTCATTGCTCGGGCCGGCCGGTACACGACCGGCCGAGGGCCGCATGCCATATACATTACAAAATGCCGCCGGGTTGCGTAGCGACCCGCCGAAGTCGCTTCCGTCGGCCACCGGGAGCATCCGCGACGCCAGTGCCGCCGCCGCACCACCACTGCTGCCACCAGCGGTCTTCGAGGGATCGTAAGGATTTCCTGTGGCGCCGTAGACCGGGTTATAGGTATGTGAGCCCAGGCCAAATTCAGGCACGTTGGTACGACCGATGAAAATGGCACCTGCCGCGCGCATACGCTCCACCAGAATGGAATCTTGTTGTGGAACGTGGGATTGGTAAACAGGCGAGCCGGATGAAGACACCATGCCGCGTACCGCCGTCAGATCTTTCGGGGCCTGTGGTATGCCATGCAACCAGCCCAGGGATTGTCCCGTCGCCAATTGAGCATCTCGCTCATCAGCGTCGCGCAGTAACGCGTCCGTGTCGCGACGCGCCACGATCGCGTTCAGTTTGGGGTTGACCCGATCAATGTGGGCCAAATAAGCCGCCATTACCTCGCGACATGAAACACGACGCGCGTGAATGGCGTTGGACAGTTCGATCGCGGACATTGCCACGATGTCATTAAGTTGAGTCATGGGAGCCGATGCAATAGCTGAGCGGGTCATACCTGTGTGTCTCCATCGATAGCCGGTAACAATAGCAGGCCATGCCGCATTCGGACTACTCCGATGCGGCTGCGCCCAAGCATATTCTCTGACGCCCCCTGCGGCTACTTAAGCGCCACCTTATCTTGAGACAAATCCATGATCATGCGTGCGGTCAGGTACAGGCGTGGCACGATGGATTCGATCTGCACATACTCTGCGTCGTTTGAATGAGCACCGAAGCCGCTCAAGCCCATGGCTTCCACCACGGCCCCGCGGGCCTTCAATGCCGCAAAGGCGGCATCGGTGCCGCCACCGGTAGCCACATCCACCACCTTGATGGGCATCCCCAGCTCTTCATAGATTGCGCGTCCATGGTTGGCCACTTTGCGCCCGATATCCGTTGCCTCCAACGGTGGGCGGCGCACTTCAAACTTCAGAGACACCTTGGAGTCTGGCAGCAATTTCTTTTGCACCCGTTCTTGCATGGCTTTTTCAAGCGCATCGAAATCCGCCACTCTCAGCGCACGAGCATCGGCTTGTGCTGTTGCCTGACCTGGAATCACATTGCGATTGGTGCCAGCCTGGGCCACCGTCCAGTTCAATTTCAACCCGCGTTCTGGTGCCGACAAGTCCTTCATTTGCAATACTTGATGCGCCAACTCATACAAGGCATTCACGCCGCCTTCCGGACGAGCACCGGCATGTGAGGTCTTGCCCTCTACGGTCAGATAGGCCGCGCCGATGCCGCTGGTGGCCAGACGCAAGTCACCTGTTGCCCCACCGCCTTCATACGAAAACACGGCATCCTGATCCGCTCCCAGGCGAGTGATGGTGCTGCGAGCACCCGGCGAACTGATCTCTTCGTCACCGTTCATCAGCACGGTCAGCGTGCCGTAGTCTTTAAAGCCCAGCTCTTTTAAAAGTGCGATGGAATGCAGAATGACCGCCACACCATGCTTGTCGTCGGCAATTCCCAAGCCGTATGCACGCTCGCCTTCAACCTTGAATGGCTGGTCTTTCAGCATACCTGGCATATAGACCGTGTCCATATGGGCAATCAGCATGATGTTCTTCGTACCGGTGCCTTTGAATTCCGCGTGAACCATAGGTCCGATTTTCTGGGGCGTGTCGTCCATACGAAACACATCGGTGGGCGTAATAATCTCTACGGTGCCGCCAAGATCTTTAAGGCGCTGCGCCACCAATGCTGCCACCTTCGCCACGCCTTCGGGGTCTTTGCTACCTGACTCAATATTCACCAGGTCACGCAGGGTGTCCAGAAGCGGCTGACGCTGTGCCTTGGCTGCATCCAGCACCGGGGCTTGCGCTGCGGCTACGGCCATACTGGCGCTTAGTGCCAGGGACACCATCAGTGTGATTCGGGCCAAACCTAAACGACGGGGTTGAATTGAGTGCATCGAGAAATTCCTATGAAATGGGTAGACCAGCAAACCGCAACAGGGATTCGTGCAAAAAAACAGGGCGCTCAACAAGAGCGCCCTGAATGAGATTAGGGGAGTAACGTACGGCGTGAAACCTGCGCCGTGCGACTTGCGCCGTCTGCCATCATGCCCTCACGACACAAATCTGCACAGGGGACTCAGGGTTTATCCTGCTTCCACTGATAGCGCGGCGCCTCTTTCGCCACGAAGCGGCGCACCGCTTCAGCATGGAATTCCCCCTCGCGGCAAATGGTCTGCGCCATGGCTTCTTGCGCATAGACATCATGACGACTGGATTCAAACGTTCGGTTCATGACGCTCTTGGCCAGGCCCAATACTTCGGTGGGTGCGTCATGAAAACGCGCAGCCAGCACCAAGGCCGCTTGCAGCACCTCTTGCTCTTGCGCGACGGCCATCACGATGCCGAGCGTCTGCGCTTCGGCGGCGCTCACGACACGTGCCGAGAAGACCAGCTCCTTCGCCCGCACCAGCCCCACCACGCGTGGCAGCAGATACATCGCCCCCATGTCAGGCACATAACCAATGCGAGAAAACACGCTGCAGAACGTCGCGCGCGGAGAGGCCAGCACAAAATCTGCACAGAGAGCCAAAGACAGGCCCGCACCATACGCTACGCCATCCACTGCCGCGATGACTGGCTTTTCCAGGTCAATCAGTTGGTCAAGCCAACGATGAATCTTGCGCATGCGTTCACGCCCTTCGAAGATGTCGCGCTTGCCACTTTGCACACCGGCCAGCGTCTTGACGTCTCCGCCTGCGCTGAAATGGCCGCCCGCCCCCGTGATCACGACGGCGCGCACCGCCGGGTCGTCACGCACCTGCGCGACCGCCGCACCCAGTGCCTCACGCAGTGCCTCGTCTAGCGCATTGCGCTGATCCGGGCGATTCAAGGTCAGTACGGCCGTCGCACCCACATGGGAGATTTCCAGAATAGACATGCGGTTCCTTATCAGAAGAGTAGAGCTGTGGCGTCAATCCACTTTCACACCAAGCGACTTGGCCAGCGGAATCCAGCGCGCACGTTCATCGGCCACAAATTTGGCGAAGACGGCTGGTGAACCCGGCATTGGCTGCGCGCCGATGTTCTGCAGTTTTTCAATCAATACGGGATTCTTTAACGCATCATTAATGGCTTTGTTCATGTCATCAACTACTGCGGCGGGCGTGCCCGCAGGAGCCACAACACCGAACCAGGCGCTTGCCTGCGCATCCGGGAAGCCCAATTCTCCCATCGTGGGCACGTCCGGCAATTGCGGAAAGCGCGTGTTATCAAGTATGGCCAACGGGCGAATCCGGCCCGACTTGGCTTGCTGCATCGAAGACGGCAAGGCATCAAACATGATGTCCACGTTATTGCCCATCATGCTGACGATGGCGGGTGCGCTGCCCGTAAACGGCACATGCGTAACCTTGAACCCCATCAGCGACGAGGCGTATTCGCCGGCCAAATGTGTGATGTTGCCGCTACTGGCCGAGCCCATCGTCAATTTGCCCTGGTCTTTCTTGCCCAGTTCAATTAACGCGTTCACGCTATCCACATTCAGGTCTTTACGCGTGACCAGCAATAAGGGGGCCTTGCCCATGCCCGCGACCGGCACAAAATCTTTCTCGGGATCAAAGGGCATCTTCGCGTAGATCGCCGCATTGATCACCAGCGGCGCGTTCGAACCCACGAAGAATGTCCTGCCATCAGGCTTCGAACGCGCCACTTGTTCTCCGGCAATCATGCCGGCCGCGCCGGCCTTGTTCTCAATGACAATTGGAGAGCCCAGAATGGCGGCCGTGTCTTGCGCCACCAAGCGGGCAATCTGATCTGCCGCCCCGCCCGCCGGATAGGGCACCAGGAAGCGAATAGGCCCCTTCTCCTGCGCTTGTGCGCCCGCGCCTGAAAAAGCCAGCAACGATGCGGCAACAAGCGTGCAAACACCCTTGAGTTTCATGGTTTGTCTCCGTTGAAATCGACGAGCAGTGGCGTCTTTCAAATGACGCGCTTGGCTTTTAGTTCTGCAATACGTTCGTCCGAGAGCCCGAGGCGCTCTTGCAAAATGGCGGCGTTATGCTCGCCCAGCGCAGGGGCCGCATTTCCATAGCGAATCGGTGTCTCGGACAGCCGGATTGGGCTCGCCACCGCTGGCGCGTTCACGCCAATGCTATGCGGCAAAGACAACTGCATCTCACGATGAATGACCTGCTCATCATCGAAGACCTGCTTCATATTGTGGATAGGGCCACAAGGCACATTTTTGGCTTCAAGCAGCGTCACCCAGTCCTCCATCGTGCGGGCCAGCATGGCCTGCGCAATGGGTGGAATCAAGGTAGCCCGGTTGCGATTACGTTGCGCTGCGGTGGTGTAGAGCGGGTCATTAGCCAACGCAGACAAGCCAATCACGTCGCAAAAGGCCGCATATTGCGCATCGTTGCCTACCGCGATGATCACTTCACCTTCCAGACATTTGAATACCTGATAAGGCACCATGTTCGAATGGGCGTTACCCATGCGCTGCGGAATCTTGCCCGATAAAAAGTAGTTGATAGCCTGATAGGAGTTGATGGTAACAATGCAATCCAGCAACGACATATCGATGTACTGCCCTTCGCCACTTTCGCGTCGGTGCTCGATAGCCGCGAGAATGGCCGTGGTAGCGTACATGCCGGTTAGAAGGTCGGTAATCGCAATGCCGCTCTTCATGGGCGCGGCGCCAGGGTCGCCTTCAGGCACCCCGGTCATGCTCATCAAGCCGCCCATGCCCTGAAAGACAAAGTCGTAGCCGGGCAGCGCAGCATACGGGCCGTCTTGCCCGAAGCCGGTCACCGAGCAATAGACCAATCGAGGGTTGATTTTTCGCAGATCATCGTAGGCCAGCCCATAGCGAGCCAGCGTGCCAACCTTATAGTTTTCAACGATGACGTCGGCATCTCGCGCGAGTTCACGGATAATGGCCTGGCCCTCCGGATGCGCAAGGTCCACCGTGACCGACTGCTTGCCGCGATTTGCGCTCAAAAAATAGGAAGACTCTCTGGTTTCCCGGCCATCCTCATCTTTCAAGAACGGCGGCCCCCAACCCCGGGTATCGTCACCTACCTCCGGGCGCTCGATTTTGATCACTTCGGCACCCATATCGGCCAGATTCTGAGTGGCCCAGGGTCCCGCAAGAATACGAGTCAAATCAAGCACCTTCAGGTGCCCCAACGCTGTCTTCACTGTTTGTCTCCTGCTGCGTCTGTTTGGACGAGCATAAGAGTGCGCATTGGCGGGCGTCCAATATTAATTTAATGAAAATCGATATCGAACTGGTATCACTAAAACCCGATCAACACTGACAAACAAAGATATGAAAGGTGCGTAAGCCGTGCCCTGCAGCAACAGAGAATCCAGCCTGAACACGTAGATTCTGCCCGTTCAATGGTGGCGCTCCCACCACCATTGAACGCGCAAAGCCACCGCTACAACCAATTCCAACTCCCCCGTCAACCAAAAAAATATCCTCAACGTTGGCGGCGGGGTCGTTCAACGGACATCACTTTGAAATGTTGAAAGCCGCATTGGAAATTGCAATTGCATGTTCGAGGGATTCGAATGCCGACTTCCCATTCACATTGGTATTTTCAACGACACCGTCACCGCACAACGTCAACTCATTCATAGGATTGTCGGGTAACTGTCCTGCAGCACGGAGCTCGGCCAATTTACGATATCCAAGCTTGTCCTCCTTGGTCTCCATACACGCCATCTCTGCATCTGAACGTTCAAATTCATGAATTTGAACCATATCCTTCAACGTCTCTGGAAAGCGCAGCTTCTTCTCAACGCTTACCGGCTTGTCTGCATTGCCACTTAGGGATGGCAAGACTGCGGCCACCGCCAATTCCAAGAGTTCCGACCTGTCAGGGATTTCCGCCTCAGGTGTCCGCCCCCGCTCAAGCGGCTGAGTCGAAGCCTGTCGCAGCCTGATTTGGTCTAGCTTTTCCTCTCGCTCCCACAGACCAAGACCGCTGTATTCGGGGCGCGGCGGCCTGCCCACGTTGGCCTGTGCCTTCCGGAACTCCCGATCGGGGTCCACTACATCACGCGCAGCAGCGATTGATCTCTCAAGCCTTTCAATGCGGTGCATCTTTGACGCGTAGCTGTTGCCACCATAAACGCCCATTTGCACGCGCGCCTTGGATACCTGTTCGTCAATTTCGTTCAGTAGTCTCAATTGCGCACCCACCGAATGCTTGTCGGCCGGCTTCAAGTTCTCAGTGAGCGCAGCCATGTTCATCTTCATTTGGCTCAAGTTCGCTTTGCTACGCGCATACCGGTCCACCGTGCCCAGTTCAGATTTCGATTTGGACGCCACCTTGAACAGGTTTCGTCCCAATTCAGCCAACTTCGAGAGCGGCGAGGTGGGCCTTTCCTGCCCGGGTGCTGGCCTTTGATGAATTGACCCAAGCGATGGCGATGGTTGTGTCGCCACGCATGGCACTGCCAAGGGATAAGTGTGCATATTTTCTCTACTTAATAGACATGACCGGCCGACTGGGCCGTTGCGTGCCTTACTCGCGCCAACAATCGTCGGCGTTCCGAATTAGGCCAGCTACCTTAAATAGTCGTTCCGTTTAGTTATTTCAGAAAATGGCCATGTGAGGCTAAATCGCCCATGGCATTACAATCCGCGCTGCGGTGAGGATTGAAATATCAGGCAGTACGCAGGGAGCGCCCGTCTGAGCAGCACACCATTCGCGAGACACTGTGTCGTTGCCAGTGCGCCACACCTGCCTTTGAGTAGCTTGCAGTGCTACAGCGAAAATTGCTAAATTCGTAGGTCAGGCAATCGCCTCACCCATCAATTTTTCACTTCACCCTCGCCTAAAGGAGACGTTTCATGTCAGCAGTCAATGTCGTCCTCCCTCACGGCACCCCTCAACGATCCTAGGTCGTTGTCCGTTCAGGCCACGCATTTCGGTCTGAGCCCGCCTTCAAAGACGGTTTCTCCCGCAACGAATTCCCTCCGTTGCCGACCAGTCGTCTCTTTCGTTTCCCATTTCATGGAACTCTGGTGCGCCCTATGGCGTCCGGAAGCAGTTTATGACTCGAAAAAAACTCGATTTTCAAGGACGAACCTATAAAGACGTCCTTGGTTTTACCTTTCAGCATTGGGTCCGGCAGCCTTGGCGCATTGGCTTTATTGCCGTGCTGGTGCTGCTGTCGGCACTGGCCGATGTGATGACGCCTATGTTCGCCGGACGTTTGGTGGATGCGGTGGCGTCCGGCGCGGCAAGCGATGAAGTGGCCTGGCAGGCCGCATTGGCGGCTTTCTGGCTATTGGCCGCCCTGGGCTTGGGCGGCACCTTGTTTCGACAGGTTGTATTCCAGAACGTCATTACGCTCACGCTCAAGATGATGAGTGACATCGCAGCAAGTGCGTTTCATCGCGTGCAGCGATTCTCGACCGATTGGCATGCGAATAGTTTTGCCGGCTCTACTGTGCGCAAAATCACGCGCGGCATGTGGGCGTTAGATCTGCTGAACGACACCTTGTTGATCGCCTTGTTTCCATCCGTCGTAATGCTGGTTGGCTCAACCATCATGCTGGGCGTGCACTGGCCCGTCATGGGTGCGGTGGTGGGCATTGGCTCCGTGCTGTACATCGCGGTTACCGTCGTGCTGTCAGTTGGATTCGTGGCTCCTGCTGCGCGCCTGGCTAACGCCTGGGACACCAAAATGGGCGGCGCACTGGCGGACGCCGTCAGTTGCAACCCCGTGGTCAAGGCATTTGGCGCCGAACTTCGCGAAGAAGAACGGATTGAGAAAGTCGTTAATAAGTGGCGTATGCGCACCCGACGCACCTGGGTGCGCGGCACCATTAACGGCGGCGTACAAGGTGCCATGCTGGTGGCAATGCAAGCGGCCATTCTGGGCTCGGCCCTACTGCTCTGGGCGAAAGGCCAGGTAAGCGTGGGCGATATCACCTTTGCGCTGACCATGTTCTTCATGCTGCAAGGCTATCTGCGCGATGTAGGCATGCACATTCGTAACCTGCAGCGTTCGATCAACGACATGGAAGAACTAGTGTCACTCGAACGTCAGTCTCTGGGCGTCGAAGATAAGCCCCATGCGTTGCCCATCCAGATCACGCAAGGCGAAATCCGCTTCAACGATGTGACCTTTCGCTATGGCCCGCACTCGACCCCGCTATATGAGCATTTCACGATGCGCATTGCCCCGGGCGAGCGCGTGGGCCTGGTAGGCCATTCGGGGTCGGGCAAAACGACCTTCATCAAACTGATCCAACGCCTCTACGATATTAACGAGGGATCAATCACGATTGATGGTCAGGATATCTCGCAGGCGCAGCAAGCCTCGTTACGTTCGCAGCTTGCCATTGTTCAACAAGAGCCCGTGCTATTTCACCGTTCGCTGGCCGAGAACATTGGCTACGCACGGCCTGGGGCCACGCGTACACAAATTGAGGAAGCGGCGCGGCAAGCAAGCGCGCATGACTTTATCGTGGGCTTACCAAAAGGCTACGACACCTTGGTCGGTGAGCGTGGCGTGAAGCTGTCTGGCGGCGAGCGCCAACGCGTGGCGATTGCCCGCGCGTTTCTGGCCGATGCGCCGATTCTGATTTTGGATGAGGCCACGTCCAGCTTGGACAGCGAAAGCGAAATGCTGATTCAACAGGCGATGGAACGCCTTATGGTGGGTCGTACGACCTTGGTCGTTGCACATCGGCTGTCAACCGTTCGCGCGCTGGATCGCTTGCTGGTGCTGGATCGAGGCAAAGTTATTGAGGAGGGGCGTCACGAGACTTTGGTTCAAATGAAAAATGGCTTGTACCGGCGCCTGTTTGAACGGCAAGCCCTTGAGTTAACCAAAGGGCTGATGCTGCATGACGAGGCGGGTCAGCGATCCACCAGTTACGTATCCGGTACCATGCGCAAAGATGTGCCCGAGCCAGTCGATCAGTGATTCGCCGCGCCTGCCCTGCGCATCGAATGACCTGGAGACCCTTGTATGAACCCAACGTTTCAAATTGGCCCGCTATCCTTATCGTTCACGTGGTTGTTAATGATGGCGGCGGTGGTGTTGGGCATATGGGTCTCAAAACGTGTCGGTCGCAAACTCGCCGTCGATCCCGAACCGCTGGTAACGCGTGCATTACTGGTTGGCGTGGTGTGCGCCCGTCTGGCCTTTGTGTGGCGATATCAGGAGGATTACCTCGCAGATCCGCTCAGCATCATCGACATTCGCGACGGAGGCTGGGACGTGCTTTCAGGCTTTATCGCCGCCTGGCTCTGTGGGCTGTTCTTGCTGCGCAAACGCGTCCTCTTGCGTCGGCCCGTGCTGGTAGGCCTGCTCACCACTACGCTCATCTGGAGCGCGGGTTCGTTCGGGCTGCCTTTGCTGTGGCAGCAAAAAAACACGGTTCAACTGCCCGACACGGTGTTGTCCTCGTTGGACCAACAGCCTCGCGCGCTGCTGAGCTTTGCCGGCAAACCCACTGTCGTCAACCTCTGGGCCACCTGGTGCCCGCCTTGCCGGCGTGAAATGCCCGTGCTGCAACGTGCGCAGGACGCAAACCCGGACATTCATTTTGTCTTTCTGAATCAGGGCGAAACGGCCGACACGGTGCAGGCGTTTTTAAATGAACAACACCTGCCGTTGACGAACGTGTTGTTGGATCCCTCCAGTGCAATGGGTGCACATTTCGGACAACGTGCATTGCCCACCACTTTGTTTTTCGATGCACAGGGTCGGCTGGTTGATACAAGAATGGGGGAGTTGTCGCACGCCACTTTGGCGCAACGGCTAGAGGCCTTGTCGCCACGCAGCTCAGCGGCAAAATAAGCGCCCTCCCCCTCAGCACCGTCCGTCGACACACACCTGCAAGAAGCACCGTCGACGGATCGTCTGCATTTACGCCCTTGCGGGCGCAGGCAGCGATGCCATATCAATCACGAAGCGATAACGCACATCTGCACGTTCCATGCGTTCAAAGGCTTCGTTGATTTGGTCCATGCGGATCATTTCGCAATCCGGCAGAATGCCCTTTTTTGCGCAAAAATCGAGCATTTCCTGCGTCTGAGCGATGCCGCCTATCAATGACCCGGCAATCCGGCGACGCCCCAGCACCATGGGTACTGTACTCAGCTCGGGCAACGGGCCCACCTGCCCCACGAGCACGAGCGTGCCGTCTACATCGAGCAGCGGGACATAGGGGTTGAGGTCGTGCTTGACCGGCACGGTGTCGATGATGAAATCAAACGTGGACTCTGCTGCGGCCATCGCTTGTTCGTCGCTTGAGACGAGCAAGCGATCTGCACCAAGCGACAGCGCATCGGATTCTTTACCCTTGCTTCGACTGAGCACGGTGACATCTGCACCCATCCCCGCGGCCAGTTTGACGGCCATGTGTCCCAACCCTCCCAGACCAATAACACCAACGCGGCTACCGGGCCCCACATTCCACATGCGCATTGGCGAATAGGTGGTTATGCCCGCGCATAACAAAGGACCGGTGCGAGCCAGATCAAGACCTTCAGGCACTTTCAGAACAAACTGCTCTCGGACGACTAAATGCTTGGAATAACCGCCCAGGGTGTTCTCTCCACTGATGCGGTCTGGGGAGTTGTACGTGTCTGTTCGGCCGTTGACGCAGAACTGTTCCTCATCGCGGCGACAATGGCGGCACACTTGGCAGCTATCGACCAGACAGCCAACCGCGACATGGTCACCTGCTTTGTACCGGGTGACGTCCGCGCCAACATCAAGAACACGGCCAACGATCTCGTGCCCGGGAAGCGCGGGGTATTGCGTCCACCCCCAGTCGTTGCGCGCTGTATGCAGGTCTGAATGGCAGACACCGCAATACAGAACCTCCATCGCGACGTCATCAAGACGAAGAGTGCGGCGCTCAAATTCAAAGGGGGCAAGGGGCGTGGTGGCACTCTGAGCAGCATAGCCAATGGTTTTCATATCGACTCCAAAATTGAAAGAGAATTCTGGCGAGCAGAACAGGCCCAAGCCTGCGGCAGACGTCCTCAGGAAAAAACGAACCGTGGTGCCCGTAGCCTTCAAATGTAGTAACACGATCGCGGACACGTGTTAATGAGATAGTAGAGCCCCGCTTTCCATAGAGTAAGCCCGTACGCGCGCATGCACTCATGAGCTTCGTTCACGAGTGCTACGAAAGATTCATCCAAGCCCAACAATATCAACGAGGAATTCGCACGTGTTTCATATCGTCACCGGCCTCATCGCCTTATATGTTATCTGGCGCTTCGTCTGGCCGTTACGCTGGCCTCGCGCGGGCAAGATAGTGTTGGGAGGCGCGCTGCTCCTGATTGCAGAACATCATCTGATCACCCGTAGCTTCTTCGGCACCATGGCCTCGCCTGAAGTGCCTGGTGCCGTCCTGATGCTGCTGGGCTGGGCATTCGGCGCTCTCATTCTGCTGGCCCTGCTGCTGCTTGTCAGAGACATTCTCGGCGTGCTGCTGCACTCCCTCTCGCGGGTTCGCGGTCGCGCTCTGCTGGTCAGTCCACGACTGCGCATCGGACTGGGTGTAACCGCCCTCGTGATGTCGGCGCTAGGCGTGTGGCAAGCGGTCCGCGTACCCGAGGTCAAGACAATTCAGCTTGCTCTGCCCGGCCTGCCGCCCGCTTTCGACGGGTTTCGCATCGTTCATTTAACCGATCTCCACGCCAGTCGGTTATTACCAGCGAACTGGATAGAGGCTGTGGTCGCCCAGGCCAACGCCTTAAAGCCAGACCTGACGCTCATCACCGGTGACCTGGTCGATGGCACGCCAGAGGCACGTGCCAAGGACGTACTAGCGCTGCAAGATCTGCGCGCCCGACACGGCGTGATGGCGATCCCAGGCAACCACGAGTACTACGCCGAGTATCTTGGTTGGATCAAGACGTTCGAACAACTCGGACTACGTGTGCTTCTGAACGAGCACGTCACCCTGCATCAAAATGGCCAAGCTCTGGTATTGGCCGGCATCACCGACAGCGCCGCAGCGAGTGTTAACCAGGCAACTCCGGATATAGCCGCTGCGATGGCCGGTGTGCCTCCCTCCGCTTCTGTGATTTTGCTAAGCCATCGCCCGGTTGCTGCGGCCAAACATGCACAAGCCGGCGTCAGTTTGCAACTCTCCGGCCATACTCACGGGGGACAGATTCTCGGACCGCATCTGCTCACTCAATGGGCCAACGAAGGCTTCGTCTCAGGTCTGTACCACGTCGGTGATATGCAACTCTACGTGAGCAACGGCGCAGGTCTGTGGAACGGTTTTCCGATTCGGCTAGGCCGACCGTCCGAGATCACGCACATTGTGTTGCGTGCCGCGCCCACGACTTGAGCCTTGCCCATACGGTTGGGGCATGCCCGATTGAACTTGGCCCTAAATGGAGCCCCACGCGCTTTCCTTGACAAGGCATTTCAAACCCGGCAACATTCTATTTATTAGAACTACATTCTATCTAACAGAATTTCAGATCGAGAACCTTCAGGAAAACCATTCCAGTGACACACCCCGATGTGCTGATTAGTGAAGTGGCCCCGCGCGATGGCCTGCAATCAGTGAAGGCCATCATGCCAACCGCTGACAAGCTGCGCTGGATCGACGCCCTCTATGCCGCCGGTCTGCGAGAGATTGAGGTGGCATCGTTCGTGCCCGCCCGCCTCTTGCCCCAAATGGCCGATGCTGCCGATGTGGTGCGTCATGCCCTCACCTTGCCCGGGCTGACAGTGATGGCGCTGGTGCCCAACTTGCGTGGTGCAGAAACCGCGCTTGCCGCAGGCGTGCACAAACTCACGATGCCCGTGTCGGCCAGCGCCGCTCACTCTTTGGCTAACGTGCGCAAGACCCGAGAGCAAATGATTGAAGAAGTGCGTGCCGTGTCGCAATTGCGCCATGAGGTGGCGCCTCACGTAAAGCTCGAAGCGGGCATTTCCACAGCGTTTGGGTGCACCTTGCAGGGAAAGGTGCCAGAAGATGAAGTGATCTGGCTGGCCGTTCAATGTGTAGCGGCGGGCGCGGACGAATCGGGCCTGTCCGACACCGTGGGCTATGCCAACCCTGCCCAAGTGCGCCGCCTGTTCAAACGCCTGCGCATGGAACTCGGCGACCACGCTGGCGCTGCCCACATGCACAACACGCGGGGGCTTGGCCTGGCCAATTGCCTGGCTGCATTTGAAGAGGGGGTACAGACGTTTGACGCGTCGCTGGGCGGACTGGGGGGTTGCCCCTATGCGCCTGGCGCCTCGGGCAATGTCGTCACGGAAGATTTAGTCTTTATGTTCGAAGCGATGGGGGTGCGCACCGGCATCGATATTCCCACCTTGTTGCAAGCGCGGGTGCCACTCATGGCCGGTCTGCCTGGCGAGCCGCTGTACGGCATGACGGCGGACGCGGGTCTTCCCAAAGGTTTTACGCAAGGAACCCAGCATGTCTGATACCCCCGCACTCCCCTTTGCCGGCGTGCGTGTCGTGGAGTTCACCCACATGGTGATGGGGCCGACCTGCGGCATGATGTTGGGAGATCTTGGTGCCGAAGTCATTAAGGTCGAGCCGATAGAGGGCGACAACACGCGCCGTCTGCTCGGCTCTGGCGCGGGTTTTTTCCCCACGTTTAACCGCAATAAGAAAAGCATCGCGCTTGACCTCAAGCAGCCCGAAGGGCTTGAGGCTGCGCTGCGCCTGGTCGCCACCGCGGACGTAGTGAGCGAGAACTTCAAGCCCGGCACCATGAAGAAACTGGGCCTGGACTACGAGGCCTTAAAGAAGCGTCATCCACGCCTCATCTATGTCAGCCACAAGGGCTTTCTGCCCGGCCCCTACGAAAATCGCACGGCGCTTGATGAAGTGGTGCAGATGATGGGTGGCCTGGCTTACATGACCGGCCGCGTCGGTGATCCGCTGCGGGCCGGCACGAGCGTAAACGACATTATGGGCGGCATGTTTGGCGCCATTGGCGCCATGGCGGCGTTGCGCCAGCGTGATCTCACCGGTGTTGGCTGCGAGGTGCAGTCGGCCCTGTTTGAGAACAATATTTTCCTGGTCGCTCAGCACATGATGCAGTACGCCGCCACCGGCCATGCAGCAGACCCGATGCCTAGCCGCATTTCGGCCTGGGCGGTGTACGACGTGTTCACTGTCGCCCACGGCGAGCAGATTTTTCTGGCTGTGGTCAGCGATAAGCAGTGGCTCATTTTCTGCAAAGCCTTCGGTCTTGAAGAAATGCTGGTGGATCCGCGCCTGCAAAGCAATAACGATCGGGTACGCGCGCGCGACTGGATGATGCCGATTCTGCGCGCGCACCTGGCCAGCTTCAGTGCTGCCCAGCTAAGCACAAGCTTCGAAGCCAATGAGCTGCCTTTCGCACCCATCTCCAAGCCACAGGATTTGTTTGATGACCCCCATCTAAACGCCACCGGTGGCTTGGCGCCGCTGCGTATGAACGACGGCAGCATGGCCCGCGTGCCGCTGATGCCCTTCACCTTGGGCGGTGAGCGACCGGGCATTCGATTGCAGCCCCCTACGTTGGGCGAGCACACCGACGAGCTACTCAAAGAACTTGGCTACAGTGTCGACGACATCGAACGGCTCAAAAGCGGCAATGTCACCTGCGGCGATTAAGAATGAAACGCTAAGCTGACTTGAGTGCGCTGCCAGAAGGCGGTTGATGCAGGGCGTACGCGCCCGGATCAACCGCCTTTTCCATTGGCACGGCAGATATGCGCTGCTAACCAAAAAAAACTGCGCAGAAAATTTTCATGTGATAGCATAAGTTACATGAAACGCGACAGCAAACTCTCCTCCGTCCTCCATGTGCTGCTACACATGGCCCATAGTGACCGACCGCTCACCTCCGAAGAGTTGGCGGGCTTTCTTCAGACCAATCCCGTGGTGGTGCGCCGCGTGCTGGCAGGCCTGCGCGACCTGGGATATGTCGACTCAGTGAAAGGCCACGGTGGCGGCTGGTCTGTCACGTGCAACTTGGCCGACGTAAGCTTGCGAGACGTCTACGACGCCGTCGGCGCACCCACCATGTTCGCCATGGGAAATCGCATCGAAACACCAGAATGCCTGGTCGAACAAGCCGTCAACGAAGCCCTCAACGACGCGTTCCAGGAAGCCCACGCCCTACTCATCGCCCGTCTGGACAGCATCTCGTTGGCCGACCTTTCTGCCGACTTCAGTCGACGCCTGTCTACGCAAACCAAAGGGAGCAAGCCTCATGCACACTAATCTAGCTTCACGCGATTTCGACGCCATCGTCCTCGGCGGCAGCTATGCAGGGCTATCCGCCGCCCTCCAACTGGCCCGCGCGCGCCAGCACGTACTGGTCGTTGATGCCGGTGTGCGTCGCAATCGGGCGGCCGCCACCTCGCACGGCTTCCTGGGCCAGGACGGTCGTTCGCCGGACGCCATTGCCCTCGAAGGAAAAGCGCAGTTGTTGGCCTATCCGAATGTGCGCTGGCTGGAAGGGACGGCCACGCATGCCGCGCAGCGAGCAACTACGTTCACCGTTCGCGTCGGCCACGAACAGTCTTTTGAAGGCAAGCGCTTGGTTCTGGCCACCGGCGTCATCGATGAATTACCGGAAATACAAGGGCTGGCGCAGCGCTGGGGCACCAGCGTCTTTCATTGCCCGTATTGCCACGGCTACGAACTCAAGCAGGGACGCATAGGCGTGCTGGCCGCAGGCCCAGCCTCCATGCGTCACGCCATGATGCTGACGGACTGGGGCGACGTCACGTTCTTCACGAATGAAAAATTTTCCCCGGACGATACGCAGCGCACCGCATTGTCTGCAAGCGGCGTCGTCCTGGAAGTGCAGCCTGTGCTTCGCGTCGTGGACACCGCCACAGTCGAATTGACCGATGGTCGGCGCATCCCGCTAGATGGCATCTTCACGGCCACGCGCACTCACATGGCCAGCCCGGTCGCCGAGCAACTCGGCTGCGCGTTTGACGACGGCCCAATGGGTCTATTCATTCGCACAGATGCCACCAAGGAAACTACCGTGCCAGGTGTGTTCGCTTGCGGCGACGCGGCACGCATGGCGGGCAACGTCGCGCTGGCAGTGGGTGACGGCGCGCAAGCAGGCGCCTCGGCGCACCAGTCATTGGTCTTTCGTTGAGCTGTTGAGCAATAGGTACAAAACGGCGAAAGGCAATATACCTTGCCATCGCCACGGCGTTCCCGACACTCTGTGGCGACACGCCCTTACTCACTTCTTGCAAGAGTCCCCTACTGATTCTCCGTAGCGTCCTGCGACATCGCTTTCGCGTTGTCGCGGAACCACTCCCAGGGGTTAGTACTTGACGATTCCCAGTATCGAAGGACGCAGCAACACTCGAGTCACTCATCAACGCCCATTGAACAAGGCGCAGACCTTCCCCTCAGTACTTCACCCTGCGCAGAAAATATCTGATGAATTCAACGTGAACACTATCGCCGCACAATTGCGCAATAGTGGCACCTGGAACTCAGCCCTTCAGACGCTCGTCCCGCATTTGCTCGTAGAACAGAACGTACTGCTTGCAGGGCGCACACTCATCATCGTTGACGAAACAAGGCGGCCGATAGCCTCGTTCAATTCAATGCATCCCGTGGAGGATTTGTCGGAAAGACAGCTTGCCACAGCGATACGACTATGTGCACATGAGGATGGACGTTTTTCGGCCATCGTGGCCCACGAAGAACGCCCTACTCTGGCCGACGGAGACAGCTTCTTTCGGGCGATCCTGGCTGCCGCCGCGCGCTGTGACGCCCCTCCTGTCACCGACGACCAAGTACAAGCATTGCGAGCCACACTCGCCCTGCAACTCATGAATTCTCCGCAGATCCTGGAACGCGCTTGGGCCACTACCACGGCAGACATCGCTTCGGATGATATCGACGCCATGCCTTTTGATGATGCCGTGCAAGCCTGGACTGCGGCCCTTGCAAAACAGCGTCGTGAACAGCTGGACGCCTTCGCGCTACCGAGCTTTCACACCCTTGCTCACGGCACCGCCGCCGCCCTGAAAGACGCCTTTCTTTCACCGGCCTCAAACTGGTGGAAATGGGGCGCTGGCCAGCAGCAAACCGGTGTACCTTCTGACTCATCCGTCGTCGAACACGGACAAAGATTCGCGCTCAAACCTCCCGGTTTTCTCGCGTCTTTGATTGCGCTTGCATTGGACATAGCGCCTCCCTCGCGCCAGCACCATGTGGCGGGCGGTATTGCAAGCCCCTTGAACCATGAGGGCTTGCGCCATTACCTTGCCCAAACGGCCCGCTCAAGCCAAGCCATGTCGAGCGCTTACGCGTTCTATGAAAAACCAAGCCCTGCCGAGGAGATGATCGGTAAGATTCGCGATCAGCTACTGCAGGGCTGGTCCGACACCACGCTTACCGCCGCGCCGCCGCTGTTGCCGCTGGTGCCGGCGGGTCAGACATTGCCGGTAGCAGACGCCCAGACACGTTCCTTTAACCAGCACTTGACCAACATTGATCGAAAGGTCACGACCCTCCTGGCGAACTTATTGCCGTGGACAGGGGTCGCCGCTGACGCCGCGCTCGCCCCCAAGGAAACCGAGGGCCCCGATTACGAAATAGAAATAGAACGAGCACTCATGTGGGCAGGTCAGTCTCAACGGGAAAAAATTACGCTGGCCTATCACTCCATTCTGGATCCGGCAGCATTTATTGACGACTACATTGAAGCCAACATACGCACCTACGAACTCGAACATTCAGTCAGCCTGGGCCTCAGTGCGAGCAGCAACATTACCGTCACCCATATTCCGTCCCGATTCGTTAACCGATACCTCCCAAACAAAGACGAGGACTATACGCACACGCCATACCCCCTCAGGGAGATTGTGACGAGGCGATATCGCGACGAGCTGGGTGCAAAAACCATCGTTACTGCCGAAGAACATGCTCCACTGCTTGAATGGCTACGCCGCAATGACTTGCAGGAATTGATGGAGAAAGAGCTCAGCGGCTATCGCGCCAGCCCTCGACGAGTCGACGCCATGAAGTCTCTATATACGGACATGGTGCTCGCCCGAACCATTAACTACCTTGCTGACAGCGAGCACCCAACCCCTTATTGCACCGCCATTGAAGATTTTTACGTCGGCAAACTCCAGGCAAAGGAAGTGCAGTTTCATGGGGTGACCTTGAGCGGCGTTTTTCTTATCCCGTTCCAAGCCGGTGGCTTATTGTTCAGCGTGGACGACGACACCTACTTCGAAATCGGTACCCGCACACACACCTATTATCGCGAAGGAAGCTTGGCTTGCGAGAATGTGCCTGACTTCCCTGATAGCGGGGCATTCAAACAGTGGGTGCTTGAAAAATTGGCGCTCTACTCATGGCTGGACTTATCCGCCCGATCTGACGCTTTCTCTTACACGGCGGCACGGTCTGATGGACAACGCTGGTTCGTAGCGGGCGTCACTTCACATGACGGGCCGCTGCACCCTTTCACATTCACGGCAAGCGTTGGAAAGGAAGATCTCATTGAGCGTTTGTTTGCCGCACATATGCAGCGCGTTGCCTCAGACATCGACACCTTGGTTTTCACCCAATGGGAAGAAAATGTCGAACAAGCGCTGGACATGGCGAAATCGTTAGGCTTGCTGCTCACCATCGCAGTGTCGGCCGTCGCGAGCGGATCTAGCATGCGTCAACTTGCGCTCCTCTTGGGGGCCACTGCCACCGACATGGGCATGAATTTGGCACTCACCGCCATTCAGTCACACATCGCGGACAATCCAAACAAGTCTGTCGCTTACTGGAAACAGGCATTGGCCAGCAGTATTGTCAGTGCGCTGGGTGGCACCGTGTCGGCCTTACCGCTTGCCCGCAATGCGCTAGCCAGCATCTATTCGCCAGAGCGTATTCGCATGGCTATTCAGCTGTACAAACATGCACGACGCATTATCTCGCAATCACCAATGCGCTGGCCCGCTCGAGTGCGGTGGCCAGACCTTGGCAACGCCGCCAAAATTGATCTGCTCAAACGCTCCTCAATGAGCAGTGCGGCCGCACGCGAACTCACCAAGATGGTGGGGCGGACGGCGCTTGAGCAATCGGTAAGCCATGGATTCAATGTCGATATCAACGGTGAACCCATTGATGTGCGCGCCTGGGGAGAGTTCGACCTGGAACTCCCCAGGGTAATCCACCGTATCGTCATCGACCTGAAATGCGTCAACGACGCGCTGCTGCATATTGAGCATGTGTTCAGCAACGAATTTCCCGCTGCACGACATTCCTTGATGGGAGACCCCCGACGAGAGGCGGCCCGATGGATCATTGGCCGCAGCGACCCCGCCGCCTTAAACGTCGATGATTTTGCCGATGTATTAAGGCGTCACACGTCCGCCACATTAACGGATCTTGACACGGTAGACGCCATTCACATGGACGTCTATCGACCCGCGGCAGGACAAACATTTCGACCCTATCGCGCAGCCAGCGGACCCATATTTGCCAGCTCCGAAATTGCCCGTGCCGCATTCGGCCGAGTACTGACCACCATCGCTGATGCCCCACGCGCACGTCAAAGCGACCTGCTCTTCGCTGCCACCATGCGCTTGCATCCCTATGGAGACGGTAACGGTCGAGTGGCACGAACCCTGTATGCGCTTGCGGAAATCCGTCACGGACATGGTTGGTTCAAATCTCTGTCGCTCGACGGCGAGCAAAATCTCAGTGGACTACCTGCAGCCATAGACACCCAGGTCGATTGGCACGCACAAGAAGAGCGGCTATTGGAGAACAATGCCGACATCGAGACCAGTGACTCTTTAGGAATTGATCTGCAAGCGCAACACGACGTGTCGGAGGCTGGTCCTGGGACTCCCCGTTTCTCCTTCTCCGAGATTGGCGCGCTCATGAATCGAATTCGAGCCTTGCCGACAACAAGAGCCTATGTCACACACGCGGCGGGCCGTTCCTTCGAGGCGGCCAACACAATGATGGTGTTTCTTCGACACGAGGGTTATGAGGTGGGGCTGCGAAAGATCGGCATTTGGACCGGAACTCATCGTCCCGCCACGCTGTACTACGTTGCCTATGCAAAAAAACCAGAAGGCCGATTGATCGTCGACTTGACCGCCGGGCAATTCGACTCACGTTTTACGTGGCCATTAATTGCTCAAGAGACCAATTGGCAAGAGGTGTTCTTGAATCTCGAGGTGAACAGGAACACCATAATTCGCTACAAAGATCACGATTCGGTACGGCGTCCAAGCGTCTATGAGCAAATTTCCTTCTCCGACGCCAGCTATAACTCATTGCGCCCCCTGGTAGAGGAGCCAATCTGGTACCGCGTGCCATTGGCAAACGCATTGAGACGCGCCCAAAGCATCGTCGAGAGCAACGGCATATTGCGTGCTTATCTGGCGCAAGATGCTAGTTGCTTGGCGGTCGCCAATGGCGTCACCACCGAATTGCGAGCGCAAGGCATACCTTACGAAGTCATCGGCACCTATATCTGGCGCTCGCCGCATGAAAGGTGGCCGGAGAATCACTTCGCGGTCAAAGCGCAAATCGACGACATCACCATCATGATTGACCCAACCACGTCCCGCTTTACCGGTGGCAAGCATTTCTATGGCGAACTGCGGGAATGGAAACGATTGTCTCAAGTGTCCTTGCCGCAGGCCACTGTGCGTGGCCGGTATTTCAGATCAACTGAACAGGCAGAAATGGTGTTCAGTGTGAAGTCGCCAGAGCCTATGTATGCGCAACAAGGACCTGGCCAATTAATGCTGCGCTCGCTCTGGTACGACGACAGTCTGAAGGCCCGCGCCTTGGCAGAGTTCAACGCTATGAAACAGGTGGTGAGTCTTGGCCGCCGCGGTTCAAACTCGGGACTCGCTGGGGTAACACCGGAGGATATCGGGCAGCTATTCAGTGCCTCGTATGAGCAAACCGCCAGTGTGCTGGGCATACGCTCGCGACGGACTTTAATGAGCGTCATGCGCAAGCCTTCGCTGGAGCGCGGGCGGCAATTTCAGACTTGGCTTAATTATCTGAGCCGCATGGAAGTGCAAGAATTCCTATCCGTCGAAGAAAAACGCGGCACCTACGACGTACTCAGGGGTCTTATCGACGATGATCTCGTCTCTCACCCCGACGCGCGCCGCATTAATCAATTGCAATTGCTCAAAGTGGAGATCGCCGTCCAGCGCTCGCGTTTAGATCAGTTCTGAGTGCCATGCCCCCATCCTTGGCATTACAGGGCGTCATCGCTAGCGTAGCAGACATGGTGGGCACCTTCGCGCGAGCTACTGCCTGCAACACCCCACTGCGTGCGCCATCAGGCCGCCTGCCTCGCATTGCGACGCACCGCCTGTGGCGGCTGCCCAAAGGCTCGTAGAAAAGCCCTACGCATCCGTTCTCGGTCGACAAAGCCGGTTTCGTCGGCAATCATGTCCATGGACAGTCGCCCCTGTTCCATCAGCACGCGCGCCGTCTCCACCCGCAGATTTTCAACTGCCTTTGCGGGCGATTGGCCTGTTTCCGCCCGAAACGCCCGGCTGAACTGACGCGGGCTCAAGCTGGCTGCCTCGGCCAACGCTTCCACTGTCAGCACGGACCGCAAGTTTTGCTTGGCAAAATCCAGTGCCTTCTGAATACGATCCGATTTGGGTTGCAACTCAAGTAATGCCGAGAACTGAGATTGCCCTCCTGCTCGGCGATGGTAGACCACCAGTTTGCGTGCTACCTGACGTGCCACATCTGCACCCAGGTCCTTCTCGACCATGGCCAACGCCAAATCGACCCCGGCCGTCATACCCGCAGATGTCCACACTGGGCCGTCGATGATGAAGATTCGGTCTTCTTCCACTTTCAGCTTGGGAAAACGCTGTTGCAGCTCTCTTGCAAAAGCCCAGTGCGTGGTGGCACGGCGACCGTCCAGCACGCCTGCCTCGGCCAGAATGAAAGCGCCAATGCACGGCCCAGCCACGCGTCGGGAAGTTTCCATGGAACGCCGCACAAATGCCAGCAGACCCGGTGTCGATGGCTCTATTTGCGTGCCCGCCCCAAAAATAACCGTGTCTACGTTCGAATCACCAAACGCTTGCGTCTCTACCCCAAACCCGGCAGATGCTCGCACCAGACCACCGTGTTCAGAAAGCAGGCTAATGCCATAGGCTTCCTCTTGCGCCACGTGGTTCGCAATTTCAAATACGGTCATGGCGGCAAAGCCCATGACCTGAAAATTTGGAAAAACAACAAAGCCGATGCGTTGCATAAGGTCTCCCGCCTCGCCTCACGATGGGATGTGAATATTGATGTCCTAAAACGTTGTATATACGACCTTTGAGACAAACGCAAGGCCGAATACGCTTCATACATCACGCCGACTCTGGCGCTTGAACCAACAGAAGTGGAGCAAAACATGGCCTTGAATTCTCACCCAGGTACCGCCTTGGTCACCGGCGCATCGTCCGGCATTGGTGCCATCTATGCCGACCGTCTTGCACGGCGGGGCTACAACTTGATTCTGGTGGCGCGCAGCGGCGAGCGCCTGGAACACATTGCCCATCAACTCGCCGACGAAACGGGTCGAACCATTGAAGTCATGGCCGCGGACCTGAATAATCGGGCGGACCTCGCCCGTGTCGAAGACGTGCTGCGTACCGATGCCAGTATTAGCCTGCTGGTGAACAATGCCGGGCTGGGCGCCGCATCCCCCTTGATCGCATCCGACGTCGAGAAAATGACGGACATGATTGGGTTGAATGTCACCGCCCTGACCCGCCTGACGTACGCCGTGGTACCCGGCATGGTGGCGCGTGGCGTTGGAACCATTATCAACATTGCCTCGATTGTTGCTATCGCCCCCGAGTTGCTCAATGGCGTGTATGGGGGCACCAAAGCGTTCGTGCTTGCGTTCAGCCAATCGCTCAAGCACGAATTGGACGACAAGCAGATTCGCATTCAGGTTGTCGCCCCCGGTGCCACCGCCACCAATTTCTGGGCCGTTGCTGGCCTGCCAATTGAACACCTGCGCAGTGGAACCGTCATGCAAGCCGAAGACATGGTGGATGCCGCCCTTGCGGGTCTGGACTCAGGTGAGTTCGTCACGATTCCTGCACTGCCAGACCGTGCCGATTGGAACACCTATGAATCCGCCCGCCAGGCGCTCATCCCGAATTTGTCCTTGAAGACGCCCGCTGCACGCTACGGTATCGCTGGAACGAACTAATCAAGAACAGATAAAAATGGTGTCGATCAAGCGTTGACCGGGTAGCGGCGCGTCATGCATGCGCGCCGCATTTTCGCATCGTCGGGCGGTATCATCGGAGTGTCTTCTTGCCGCCCTACAAGCGCGGCCATCCATCCAGGAACACCCGAGTCTGGCTTGACCATATACATCGCCTTGGTGCGCGCCGTGAACGTAGGCGGCACGGGAAAACTTCCCATGACCGACCTCAAAGCCCTTTGCGAAGCCGCGGGCTTTGAGGCCGTTCGGACCTATATCGCCAGCGGCAATGTCATCTTCCGAAGCAATGCCGACGAAGCGCAGGTGAAGAGCACGCTTGAAGCGCAACTTGCCAGCTATGCAGGCCGCCCCGTCGGCGTTCTGGTTCGTACGGCCGCTGAACTGGCCCACGTGGTCGCGCACGACCCGTTCCCCAATGAGGCACCCAACCGCAAGGTTGCCATCTTCCTGGACTTGCCCCCACCGTCAGACGCCTTAGACCACGTAAGCGGCCGCGGCTCTGAAGCACTTCAACTCGGGACACGCGAAATTTATGTCCATTACGGCGACGGCATGGCACAGTCGAAGCTAAAAATTCCTGCGGCGCGCGCGGGCACGGCACGCAACATGAACACGCTGGCGAAACTGGTGCAGATGGCGGCAAAAACCTGACAGACGGCCCAGGCCGATACCCGCCAGCACCAGCGCCCCGTCAGGCGTCCATCAGCATTTCAAACCCGCCGTAAATAACGCGCTTTCCATCGAACGGCATCGGGTTTGTGTCTTGCTGCATCCGGGGGTCTTCCATCATGGCTTTCATGCCCGACTGCCGCACATCACGAGACGGCCACAAGATCCAGGAAAACACCACGGTTTCGTCATCCTTGCATTGCACCGCCATCGGAAACGATGTGAGCTTGCCGTCAGGCACGTCATCTCCCCAGCAGTCGACCACCTTCAACGCCCCATTCTCTTTCAATACTGTGGCGGATAGTTGCGCATGCTTCTTAAAGGCTTCACGGTTCTTGGTGGGTACGGCAGCCACAAATCCATCAACGTAAGTCATCACGATCTCCCTTGGGTTTGGAAAAAAGGGGACGCTACAGCGTGGATTTACGGTGGCATACCGCAAGTCAACATCCCCTCTGTGTACGACGAATGAGTTCGATTGAATTCGACAGGTTCGGCCGAGCGAATTGCAACAATCCCTGCAGCGACGTTCTATAGGCGGAGCGTGAGCACGCCCTGCAAGCCGTGCAGCTCATGACTACAGATGTCGGGTCTCCGCAGGGGCAACACCCCAGTTATCGTGACGGCCATCGGCAAAGCGAACCGGTGCAGCAATAAGCTCGGCGGGTTCTGCGTTGTCTAGCGATGCGAGTTGAACTGAAACATAATCGCCCCCGATTTCTTCAACATAGCCGCGCGCAAAACTGCGCACGCCGCAATGTCGACAAAACAAATGGTGCCCGACCTTGTGGTTGAACTGGTAGTCACTGACCGCGTCTTCACCCGAGATCAATCGAAACGCATCGGGTTTGATAATGGCATTCCAGTTGCGCGTTTTCGTGCAAATGGAGCAATTGCATTTGTTCGTGCCCAAACTAAGATCAATGTCGGCTTCAAATGTCACAGCGCCACAATGGCAACTTCCGTTAAAGGTTTTCAACATGTCGATCTCTCAAGAGTGGGTTGACGGGCACGGCGTACAGGCTAACGCCTATCAACGGAAAAAGGGAATCCGTACATGCCGACGCAGATGCAATGGCAAATGTGCGTAACCAGGTGACCTGTAGCGTGGGTGGAGCGCGAGAAAACTGAGACTAAAAAAACGATTACCAAGCGCGCGTAACCCGCGATGCCCGAACAGCAATTGCGCGGCAATCAAATCGCGGGTTAGGCGCGCTCACCAGTATCTCTACGCCAAGGCCAATCGCGCGCTCCACCCACGCTACCCAAGATTGCCTTTGAATGACTTCTGTTTGTCCTCAGACTCTTGCTCTTCAAAGCAACAGCCGCGCCGCCTGCCGCGCAATGTCAGCAACGCCAAAGCTCATTGCAAGATCAGCCCCGTCTAATTCGTGCAAGGCAAACCAGCGCGCCTCCAGTGCGTCGTCAGCGGCGACGGGGGTACCCGACTTCCAGCGGCACAGCACGGCAATCAAAATATAGTGAAAGCGCAGCGCGCCTGCTTCATCCTGATCCATCACGTCAACGGCCGTGAACACGCCACAAGCTTCGCCCTTGATACCTGTTTCCTCCAGCAGCTCTCGCATGGCTGCCGCTTCAATGCGCTCGCCCAACTCAATCTTTCCTCCGGGGAAGGCCCATAGGCCAACGTCTGGCGCGTATTTGCGGCGCACAAGGAGCACGCGGCCCTCATGAATAAGCGCCGCAATGGTGGCGGGAACGGGTCGTTCAAGTGTGGGAATGGGCGATGCGGGTGATGTAGACATGTGGCCTCCTGGCGGCACCCATAGACCTTATATCTGTTAGCCCGCGCTCAGCAAGCCGTTTCGAGGTGTCAAAAATGCTTCAACCAATAGCCAGCCTCACGGGCAGGCCGATTCTGCTCAGCATTTCCACTAGCGTATCAATGGTGAATTTCGCGGTTTTCTTGTTCACCACATCGGAGACGCGAGGCCGAGACACCATCAAGACCTTCGCTGCTTCGGCCTGCTTGAGTTGATGCTGTTCAATCCATTCGGCGAGTGCCGACATCAATTGTTCTTTGAGCTGGCGTGTGTCATTGATCTGCTTTTTTGAGGCAGCTTGCAGGCGCTTGGCTTCGTCGGGCGAAAAGCCCAACTCCAGGAACAAATTCGCACCCGGTTTCGTCACATGACGGATTTCTGTATCGACTTTCATCTCATTACCTTCCTCGCATTGATGACGGCGCGATAGCGCAGCCCGGCAATATCCACGTCCAGCTTGCTTGTTGCCTGCGTCTTCTTCTGAAAGCAATGCAGGACATACAAAGCCTCCTCAAACTTGGCAACGTAGATCACGCGAAAAATTCCACTGGAATCTCGGATACGTATTTCCCGCGTGCCAGCACCCACAATTTCAAGAGGTTTCCAATTTTCTGGTGCCAGGCCTGCTTGCACTTTGCTCAGTTGAAAGCCTGCATCCCGACGTGGTTCTTCTGGAAAGTCCAGCAAATCATCGTATGCAGACCCTACCCACCGTATTTCCTTTTCCTGATCCATTGAAGACGTTGACGTCCGTATAAAATTTTATACCAAAAACCGCGACCTGAGAAGAGAGGAAGCGTATAGGAGTCAAGGAATGTCAGGCCGTTGAACCAGGACGAAAACGTCACGGACCAGTGCGCGAGAGGAAGCTGATGTGTGCTGCGTCAGACCAGAGAACACCGCTCAGGCGTTCAACACCGTCAGACCCAAAAAACGCTCAAACAGATCCGGACTACCCATCTGCCCGCCCTTGAGCATTAATTCGATACCGTCCAGCCGCGGGTCTTGCGCATGTGTTCTGCAAATCGCTACGCCGGGTGCCAAGGGCTGCATATAGCTCAGACCCCAGATATCGAGCGCTTGCGTGGCATAGCTGGAGGTGTCGCCACCCGCCAGGCCAATACGACGCGGCGTGGCTTGCGCCAGAATTTGCGCCAGCAGTCGCCCGCAAGCCTTGGCGAGCGTCGCCCCTGAGACTGGTGCGTCACCTGCCCTGGGACGCCCAGTGACCGCCAACACATGACGACCTCGATTCAGCAATTCGGCTACCCGTGTGGCGGTGTTGCTGAGATACGCGGTGTCGCCTGCAGACAGCGCCGGCGCATCCAACTCAATGCGCTCATAGGAGGCGCTGGCCGCCACCTGTTGCGCCGACATCGGCGATAGGCTGCCGCACAACACCAGCACCCCCCCTTTTGCCACGGACAACTCGGCAGGTTCTTGTGCTATTTCTGGCACGCTCGACGTGCGCTTAAGCAAGGCTTGCATCACGCTGCTTGGACCCACTGCCAAAACGGGCCGAGCGTCTGCCGCAAACGATAGTGCACGATGCAACACATCCCCGATATGTGTCAGGTGAGACTCGTCTCCCACATCGAACAGCACGGCTTGCGCACCCTCGGCCAGCGCCTCGTCCACCCTTCGCGTTACGTCATCCACGCCTTGTGTGAACGCGGGATACTGCAAGACGCTGATCGGATCGAGTCCTTGTTTGGCCAAATGCAAAGAGAGATCGGCTTCGTCCATTGGCGTAACAGGATGGCTGCGCATCGTCGGATGCCGGTCAATCCGATAGGCGGGCCCGCCTGCCTGCTGCACGGCGTATAGATTGCCGAACAGACAATACCGGCCCAGATTGGGTTGACCGCCAATGATTGGAACGAAGGATTGAACGGCCAGATGCTTTTTCAGAATCCGCACAGCCAAGCCAATGCTGCCAACCTGCGGTGCACTGTCAAAGGTAGAACAGGTCTTGTAGTGAACGAGTGCCGGGTTGATCTCTGCCCAGCACGCCGCCACGGCACGCAGCTCGACTTCCATCTCTTGCGGCCCCATTGCACGAGCCGAACCCGCGATACCAACGCAATCCAACGCACCTGCAGCCAAACGCTGTGCAGCGGTCGGCGGACGCAAGAACAACATCGTGCGAAGACCGCCGCGCGCAGCGGTCGCCAACGTATCTGTGGCTCCGGTGAAATCATCGCCATAGAAGGCGATAACACGGGGAGATGCTGACATGGCGCTCAGGCCTTCTTGCCGAAAAAATCCAGTGCCCGGGCAAGCTCGGGGGCTTGCGCCGCATAAGCATGCAGGCTGACGCCAGCGCTTGCGGCATCCCACGCTTGGCGCAAACTGACCACGCCTGCTGCGGCGCCATCAGGATGCGCAAGAATGCCCCCGCCCGACATGAAGAGCAGATCTTCGTGTCCGACTGCTGCATAGGTTGCTGGCACCGTGCCGGCCCACTGACCCGACGAAAAAGCAGGCATGACGGCATCGTCCACCGCTGCGGTCAACGGCGTGATGCAATCCCTGGCTGACGTGATGACTTCCTCATCAGGTTGCGAGAATTTTCCCTGTAAACCGTGCACATGCATGTGATCCACGCCTGCCAAGCGCCACAGTGTTTGGTAAGCCTGAAATCCGATCCCAAGCATAGGGTGTCGCGACATTCCCCCGAACCCATTGCGGTGTGCATGCAGCGCCAGATCAGTGCTGCGTCGCAAGGTTTGCACGGCTGAATAGCCACAGTAGTTCAGGCTGGTCATCACACAGGAGCCACCCTCACGTGCGACCAGATCGGCATGGCGGCGCATGGCGTCTGTTTCGTCCGTAATGTTGAACGCCATCATGACGTGTTTGCCAGTGCGATCCTGATGCTCACGTATGACTTGCATGACCGCCGGGATACGCGCTGATAGCGGCGCATAGGCGGGGTCGGCACACACTTCATCGTCCTTGATGAAATCCACACCTGCCTCACACAGCGTGCGCACCAATGCCGCAATCTGCTCGCAGCGCAGTCCAACGTTGGGTTTGATAATTGTGCCCAGCAGCGCACCTTGCGCCACCCCGGTAGCCTTGCGCGTGCCGACAATGCCCATTTTGGGAAGGTCGAACGCGCGGCGATAGTGCGCCGGCAGGTCGATTTCTTCCAAACGCAGCCCCGTTACCTCTCCCAGGTCATACAAATTTCCGGCGAGCGTGGCAGCCAGCGTGGGCAGGTTCGGCCCAATATTGTCGACCGGGAAAGAGAGGCGCACGCGAGCCCGATGCCATGTGCCGGCATAATCCGGCCCATAGCCTTGGCGCTCCAACCACGCATTTGGCAAAGACGGAAAACGGGCGGGTTCCAGGTACTCCAGGCTCTCCACCCGCGCCCGGGCGCGGGCCCGTAATTCGTCGGTTTCTCCGGCCACACGCGTGAACGTGCCACTGGACTGTTCACCGGCCATGGTCTGTGCCACCTGGGCAGCATCCAGCGGCGTTTCGATCAAATACGTGGCCGTGATGCGCGTGCTTCCCTGCGTGTTTTCCATGAGGTCTATTTGAGATGAGCTCATCACGATCTACAGGGTCGACAAATCCGGGAAAGGACGCACCGGGTCCGTCCCATCCCAACCTTGGGAGGCTGCGCGAATCTGATCAAAGAGCTTGCCCTTCGGGCCAGCGACTTCAGACAATTCAATGACGGTGCCAGGGTGGAACTCGGTATCAAAGTAAATAAATCGGCCGCGCTCTCCCACTTCGCCGCTCATCTTGGCCTTGAATCCCTGGGCCGTCAGGCGCTCCACATCTGCATCGTAGCTATCGGTCCAGTAGGCCACATGCTGCAAGCCCGTGCGGCCAGCCTGAAGAAAGTCTCGATACATAGACGGCACATCGTTGCGCGTCTGAATAAGCTCCACCTGAATCGGGCCAGAATTCGCCAAGGCCACCGAGTTGTGTGGCTGATAGGCCTGCCCGTCATAGCGGTAGTTCTCTATAGGCACCTTCGGGTTGTAGTACCAAGGCCCCACGCCCAACGTGGCGCTCCAATATTCCATGGCGGCTTCAATGTCGTGGACGACATAACCCAACTGGCGAATTTCGCCGAGAAAACGACTCATCAATAACTCCCGGATGCGTAAGGGATATTCAGCATTATTTGGCGAGAAAGCCGGTGGAAATCCAAGGCACAGCGGCCACTAGCAGCAAACCGATGAACAAGGCCAGCATGTAGCCTCCAATGTGGCGCAAGCCTTCATTGGGGTTGACCTTGCTGACCGCGCACGCGCCGTAGTAGCCCACGCCGAAGGGCGGTGCGAACAGGCCGATGCCCATCGAAAAAATCACCACCATGGCGTAGTGCACGTCGTGCACACCGGCCTTCACTGCAATGGGAAACAGCAATGGCCCGAACAGCACGATGGCGGGAATCCCTTCCAGAACACTGCCCAGCACGATGAAGGCAACGATAGAAATCGCGAGAAAGCCCCAACGGCCGCCTGGTACCCCGGCCATCAAGGTGGCCAGATCGTCTGAGAATCCGGACTGAGTCAGGCCCCAGGCCATAGCTGTTGCACAACCGACAATAAAGATGATGGCCCCGGAGAGCGACGCCGTATCAATCAGCATGGGCTTGATGCGGCGCCAGTCAAACTGACGGTAGATCAACAAACCCACCAGGGCCGAATACACAATACCCAGCGTGGACACCTCTGTAGCCGTTGCCACCCCTTCGACCACCGCAGCACGAATCACGAACGGCAACAGCACGGCCGGCAGCGCAATGACCAGAAACCGCCCGATCTGTCGTTTGGTATAGCGTTGCACGCCGCTCAAATCTTCTTTGCGATAACGCCACCACACGACCAGACACAAAGCCACGCCCAGCACCATGGCAGGCAGCAACCCGCCGGTAAACAACGCGGCAATGGATACCCCGGTCACCGACCCAATGGTGATCAGCACGATACTTGGCGGAATAGTTTCAGTCTGGGCACCCGTGGCAGCCAAGAGCGCCACGAGATCTCCGGGCTTGGCACCGCGCTTTTTCATTTCGGGAAATAGCACCGGCGCAATTGCCGCCATATCGGCGATCTTCGAACCAGAAATTCCGGACACCAAATACATGGCGCCAATCAGCACATAAGACAGGCCACCGCGAACGTGACCCAACATGCTGGCCAGGAACTGAATCATGGCGCGCGCCATACCGGTCATTTCAATTAATGCGCCAAGGAAGATAAACAGCGGCACCGCTAGCAGAATCAGGTGCGACATTCCCTCATCCAGACGCCCCACCATGACCAGCATAGGTGTGTCAGTTGTCAGTGCCAGATAGCCAAACGTGGCCAACGCAAATGAAAATGCGATGGGAACGCCGGAGAACACCGTCGCGGCCACGACCAACACGAAAAAGATCACCAGATTGAGTTTGCCCAAGGGTGCAAAAAGCGGCTGCGCCAGCCAGAACGCCACCACGACAAGCACGGCTGCACCCAGTGAACAGACAATCTGCTTGAAACTGGCCACACGCAGCAGTCGCAACAGGGCCGCCAGAATCATGAGCCCGGCGCCCACCGGAATCGCAGAAGCACGCCAGGCGTTATTGATCTCCAGCGCGGGCGTCACGATGAACAACTCTTCCTGCGCATACTCGAAAGCAGGCGGCAGAATCAGCACCAAAAATGCCAGCGACGCTGCCATGGCCAAGGTGTCCAGCAAAGCACGTGTGCCCGGCGAGACGCTATTGACCAAGGCTGTCATCCGCATATGTTCGCCGCGCCGCAACGCGACCACGGCGCCCAGCATGGATAACCACAGAAAGAGAATCGAGGCCAATTCATCCGACCACACCAGCGGATGATGAAACACATAGCGTGAGGTCACACCTGCAAAGAGAATCAGAATCTCGGCCAGCACCAAGGCAGCCGCCGCGGATTCAACCAGACCGCCCAACAGCCGATCAGTGTGTGCGGCAAACCGGCTGGCAGCATTGCCGGACAAAGGAGGAGTCGATACGTGAGGCACCATCACGCACTCACGCCAACTTGCCGACGGTCTGCTCCAGCAAACTCCAGGCCTGCTCTCCAAAGCGATTCTTCCATTCTGCATAGAAGCCCGCGTCGCGCAATTGTGCGCGGAAGCTCTCTGGTGCAGGCTGGCTGAAGATCAAACCCTTCGATTTCAAGTCGGCTTGCAACGAGACATTCAATTGCTTGATGTCTTCACGCTGCTTCATCCCGGCTTCGTTAATGGCCCGCGCCACGATCACCTTGAACTTCTCCGGCAGGCGGTCCCATGAACGGCCGTTCGCAATGAACCAATATCCGTCCCATATGTGATTGGATTCAGCGCAGTGCTTCTGCACTTCATACAGTTTTGCCACCTGGATAATCGGCAGCGGATTTTCCTGTGCATCGACAACACGCGTCTGCAAGGAGGAATACACCTCGCTGAATTGCAGACTGGCTGGCGACGCGCCCAAGGCCTTGAACATCGAAATACTCAAGGGGCTGACCGGCACGCGAATCTTCAAGCCCGACATGTCTTTCACATCGTTAATGACACCTCGGCTGCTCGTCATCTGCCGAAAGCCGTTGTCCCACATTTTCTCAAAGGCATACAGCTTGCGTTCGGCAATGGCTGCGCGCACATGAGCGCCCACCTTGCCGTCCATGGCTGCCCAAACCTGGTCGTAATCCGAAAATGCAAACCCAAGCGCGTTGATCGCCGCCACGGGTACGAGCGTTGCAATCACCAGGGCGGAAGGTGTGAAGAAATCGATACCGCCAGAGCGCACCTGCGCCAGCATGTCGGTATCGCCGCCTAATTGGTTATTCGGAAATATTTTGATGTCGACCTGCCCGCCCGTCTCTTCCAGAATGCGGTCCGCGGCTTCTTTAGAGCGAACGTTCAGCGGATGCGAGACCGGCAAGTTATTGCCGTACTTGTAGGTGAACTGTGCCGATCGGGCCAACGAAGGAAGTGCCGACGCGATTCCCGCGAAAGGGGCGAGGCTAAGCGTGCGCAAAACACTGCGGCGGGTCAGGTGGGTCATGGGTTGTCTCCGATTATGATAATGATGCGATTTGATGCATCATTTGTTTTGATATACGGCACAGACGCAAGATAAAGTCGCATCGATGTTCACGTCAATGAAGTGCACTGAGGCTTTTTGAGGCTTTTATGGTTCGACTCAAATAATGACACGTTCGCTTATTGAAGAAAATGCCACCGCTCGGGCACGCCTGCTCGACGTGGCACAGGCAGCGGGAGTATCGCGCGCCACCGCAGACAGAGTGCTGAACCGACGCCCCGGTGTACGGCCGTCTACGGTTCAGGCCGTATTCCAGGCGGCAGCCCGTTTGGGGTATCTGCCTCAGGACGACGTGTTCAAGTCCATGCGCCCAGCGCCGGCTCAAATCGTTTTCCTGCTGCCCGCAGGTACGAACCGGTTTCTGCGCATGCTTGGAGACTACGTAGGCCTGGCGCATGAACAATTCGAACCCTTTAACGTGCAAGGCCGTTGCCGATTCATTGAAGGCTTCAACCCGGAGGTCCTTGCGGCCACGCTGCTGCGCGAAGGCAAGCGTGCGGATGGCATCGCTTTCATGGCGCTCGAACACCCTTTAGTGCGTGAAGCCGTTAACACCCTGGCCGAGAACGGCGTACCAACCGTCACCCTGATCTCGGATTTGTCCAGTTCGCGCCGTGCCGGGTATGTGGGTCTGGACAACCGCGCCGCAGGTCGCAGCGCTGGCCTGCTGCTCGGCCGTTTTCTGGCTGGACGCAGCGGCAAAGTCGCCATCATTGCAGGCAGTCTGAGCTATCGGGGCCATGAAGAACGCGAAATGGGTTTTCTCCACATTCTGGAAGAAAAATTCGCCAATCTACAGGTGGTTGGCTTGCGTGAAGGACAGGACGACGCCGCCATCAACGAACGCCAAACCCGCATGTTGCTGGAGCAACATGCGGACCTGGTTGGCATCTACAACATTGGCGGAGCCTCTGACGGGGTAGCCGCGGCGCTCAAACACGCCGGACGCAGTGCACAGGTCGTCTTCATCGGACATGGCCTGACGCCCGACACGCGCAGCCTGCTGGTTGACGGCACCATGGACGCCATCATCACACAAAGCCTGCAAGGAACCGTCATGAGCGCTGCGCGCATCTTCGCCAACCTGCGCGATCAACGCGAAGCCATGAATGGCGTGGAGCCGGTCCGCATCAGCATCGTGCTCAGCGAGAACTTGCCGTAACAGACGCCTGAGCACTGCCAGTAACTGACTTCACACGGACGTCACCACAACGTCAACATGCCCGGCTCTCAGGAGTACTTCCCTGTCAGCCCGCCGTCCACGACCAGCTCTGTACCGGTGATATAAGACGCTTCATCTGAGGCGAGAAAAGCCACTGCACTGGCAACTTCCCAAGGAGTTCCCATGCGACGCATCGGCACTTGCTCATCTCGCTTGCGGCTGGCTGCAGTTGGGTCTGTGGCATCGAACATACGACCCACGGTCTGGCGCACTCTAGGTGTGTCGATCAGGCCCGGAATCACGGTATTCACACGAATGCCGTCAGCGGCATATTGCTGTGCAGCCATCTTCGCGAAATGAATCACCGCGGCCTTTGTCACGCTATAAGCAAGATGCGGATAGCCCGTGTACCGGATGCCAGCGACCGAAGACACCGTGACGATGGCCCCACCGCCCTGTGCACGCATGACAGGCACCACCAGACCCGTCGCAACAAGCAAACTCGTGACATTGACTCGCTGAATGCGCTCCCAGTCTTCGACAGAAATATCCTCAGGTCCGCCCACTTTGCCGATGCCTGCATTGGTTTGCAAAATATCGATGCGGCCATAATGACGCATCGCGGTTTCCACCGCCGTCCTCATGGCCGCCTCGTCCGCCACATCGGCGCACAACGGCAACGCCTGACCTCCGGCCAGTGTCACTTCATGCGCCGCATCTTCGGCGGCCGCCAGGTCACGGTCCAAAGCCACGATGCACGCACCGTGGCACGCGAGCGTGACGCAACTCGCTTTGCCAATGCTCCAGCCGGGGCCACTGCTACCCGCTCCGGCAACCAGCGCAATCCGGCCAGCCAATTTTTTCGTAGCGTCGGGCGCGTTCATGCGGAAGGCGCTTTTCTCAAACACGTGCAGGTGAACAAATTCATGGCGTTTCATGAGCCGAGTCACCGGCCCCCACATAAGGAATAGCGTGATCGATGGTTTCCCAGATGTAGCGACCCGATGGACTTTCCTGTTCTTCAGCCACATGCGAGACCAAACCCGCTGCACGCGAAATCACGGCAAAGCCACGCATCAGACCCGTCGGCACACCGATCTCGCCCAGGAGGGCCGCCACCGCACCGGTCGCGTTAATAGTGATGTGCCGCTCGTACACCTCATCCACCGCGTGAGCCAAGAACCGCAAGGCGCGCAGCGATTCACCTGCCAACTCCGACTCCGCTTCCGCCAAATCCAATAGTTTGATGGAGCGCGGGTCATCCGGCTTATGCAAGTGATGGCCAAAGCCGGGCAAAGGATGCCTGCCGGTTCTATGTTCACGCGCAATGACAAGCGCCTCAGCGGCCGGATCTGATGCCGCGCGAATACGATCCAGCAGGCGAGCACAATTTTCCATCGTGCCAACAAACTGACTGCCCACGGCAAGCAAGCCCGCCGCCACGGCACCTTGCAAGTTCTCGGGCGCACTCATGTAAATCAAGCGCGTCGTGATGGCGCTCGGCGTCAAACCATGCTCCATCAGGGTAATCAGCACGGCATCAACAATGCGCAGATCCACAGGTCTGGCGGATCGGCCCATGATTTGCATAAACATCACTTCGGTGAATGTCTTCTTGCCAATCAAGTCCTCCACCAGATCCGCATCCCGGTAATGCATACCGGTCAGGCTATGGGCGCAAAGACGGGTAACGGGGGTAGTCATGCATTCTCCTTGAGGGCCGCATCGCGCAGCGCATTTTTGAGCACTTTGCCAACCGCAGAGCGTGGCAGGCTGTCATAGACGTAAATCTTCTTTGGGCTGTGCACCGGGCCCAACAAACCGCGAACATGCGCCTGCAATGCTTCTGACGCAGCCTCTTGCCCTGCATGAAACTGCACGGCGGCATAGACGGCCTCGCCCCATTTATCATCGGGCACGCCAAACACAGAGCACTCATAAACCGCCGGATGCGACACCAGCGCATTCTCGACATCCACGGGATAAACATTGAAGCCACCCGTGATCACGACGTCGCGCAATCGATCCTTCAGAAACAGATAGCCGCGTTCGTCAATCAAACCCACATCACCGGTATGCAACCAGCCATCAATCAATGTCTCTGCCGTTTTTTCTGGCAAACGCCAGTAGCCCGTCATGATCAGATCGCCCCGCACAACCACCTCGCCAATCTCTCCGGGCCCGCAGAGCGCACCATCTGGCGCCATGATGGCCATGTCCGAAAGCCAGGTGCTGCGCCCCACTGCCCCCAAGTTGGCGTCGTCCTCAAAATCTTCCGGACGCATCAGCGTGACAATCTGCGGTGCTTCTGTCTGCCCGTAGGTCGTGCCTAATACCGGTCCGAAGAACTCTCTGGCTTGCGCGAACTTGTCCACCGGCATCGGCGCGCCGCCATAGATCAGATTGCGCAGTTTGGGAAAGTCTGCCCGCGTCACTCCGGGCTGGGCCATGATCATGTAGATCAATGTTGGCGGCATAAAGCACAGCGTGCCGCCCCGCTCCCTGAATGCCGCCGTGATAGTCGCGGGCGTCACCGAGTCAAGCAACAAGTGCGTGCCCCCCTGGGCCAACACAGGCAGCAAATACGTGCTGGTGCCGTGCGTTATGGGCGCAGCCACCACGTAGCGGTCTTCGGGCCCCAGGCCCCAGCCCGCAATCTGGTTGATGATGCCAGCGGTCCACGCGCGCGCAGGTTGCATCACGCCCTTAGGTAAACCGGTGGTGCCTCCCGTGAACTTGATCGCTTGAACGGCATCACGCCCCAAATCGTGGCGCGTTGGCACCTGCCCGGCATGGTGCAGCAGCAAGGCCGCCAGGCTATTGATCTGATCTATTGGCCCATCCAGCACTACCCGAGCCGCTTCAACATCGTCTACCAGCGCAGCACCCACACTATCGGTGACAACAATAGACGGCTGAGTGGCTTGCACAATCCGCGTTATTTCAGCGGCGGTGCTGCGATAGTTCAACGGCACCCAAACCTTGCCCGCCGCCAAGGTCGAGAGCAGGGCCAGAATATGCTCCGCCGAATTGGTCGCACAAATCGCGACCCTCGATTGCGGCTCCGGATCAATCGCCTGCATCGCCGCCGACAAGGCCCGCACCCGTGAGGCCAGCTCGCCATACTGAAGCTGTCCTTGCGGGCCGTCCAGCGCCACACGCTGCGGCTGCAACTGCGCGGCACGAAAGAAAAAATCAATGGGATACACCAGAAACTCCTGTGGCGCGTTATTGCGCTTTGATATCAGCCGCCCGCACAACATTTCCCCACTTCTGCGTTTCCTCGCCAATGAAGCTGGTGAACGTTTGCGGGGTATTGGGCATTGACGGCAACACAAAACCGCCTGCTGCATAAGACTGGCGCAACTCAGGGCTGGCCAGCGCTTTGTTCAATGACGCATTCAAGCGCGCCACGACGGCGGGTGGCGTGCCCGCAGGCGCCACCAGCCCGAACCATGATTGAACCGAGAAGTCAGGCAATCCCGACTCGGCCAGCGTAGGCACGTCTGGCGCAAACTCCACGCGCTCTCCAGACGTCACACCCAGCGCCCGCAACTTGCCCGCCTTGATGTGCGGCAAAGACGAAGGGAGGTTGTCGAACATGGAGTCCACCTGCCCGCCCAATAAATCCGCCACGGCTGGCCCACTTCCCCGATAAGGCACGTGCAGGATGTCGGTTCCCGTCTGCATCTTGAAAAGCTCGCACGACAAATGAATTGACGAGCCGCTGCCCGACGAGGCACACGTCAGCTTGCCCGGATGCGCCTTGGCATAGGCGATGTACTCCTTCACGCTATTCACCGGCACCTTCGGATTGACGACGAGAATATTAGGCACCGTCGCCATCATTCCAATCGGGGCAAAGTCACGCGAGAAATCGTAATTGAGCTTGCTGTAGAGACTCTGATTAATCGTGTTCGCAATAGAGCCCACATACAAGGTGTAGCCATCAGCCGCTGCACGCGCCACCACCTCCGCGCCAATATTGCTATTGGCTCCCGTCTTGTTCTCCACCACAAAAGTCTGGCCTAGATCCAGCGTGAGCGACTTGGCAACCAGCCGGGCCACGATGTCCGTGGCGCCCCCTGCCGCATAGCCCACCACCAACGTAACCGGGCGCTGCGGATAAGCCGTTTCGGCGCTCCAGCCAGCAGTACTGATTGAGATGGCACCGCCCAATAGCAGGGCGGCACTCAGGCGCTTGCGGCTTATATGCATGGTTTGTCTCCGTTTTTGTCTAATATTTAGACAGATCTGTGCCTGTCAGACCTCATCATGGAGTGCAATAGCGCTGCCACCAATTAAAGTTGTCTAGAAAATGAACAGTTCAGACGCCTCACTGAAAGGGCCCAGCACCTTGCGCCGTGGCCTGCGTATCCTCGGCGTACTGCGCGAGGCTGGCGCAAATGGCCTGCACGTCACCGACATCGCCCGCGCCGCCGACATGCAGCGTTCAACGGTCTATCGATTTCTAGACGTGCTGGTCGAAGAGGGTTATGCCTTGCGCGATGGGATTAAGCCGCGCTACCGCGTGGCAGAACTTGCCGTGCTCACGCAAGGCGACCCGTACGCCGACGCCGTGCGCCGCTGGCGCCCTGCTCTGCGCCATGTCAGCGACGTTACCGGTGACTCTGCCTTTTTGATTGTTCGTGCCGGGGGAGACTCGCTATGCCTGCATCGGGAAATGGGCAATTACGCCGTACAAGTGCTGGCAGTCACCATCGGCCACCGTCAACCGCTAGGGGTGGGCGCAGCCGGTCTGGCGCTTCTCTCCGCCCTTCCGCCCTCAGAAGCCCAAGACGTCATCGCCCAAAATGACAGTGCCTTACGCGCCTACGGCGGCATGTCCGCCGCGCACATGCGCAGGCTTGTCGAGAACACCCGCGACCGAGGCTGGGCAGTCGTTGGCAATGCCGCCGTACCAGGGGTGCTTGGAGTGGGAGTGGCGTGGTGCGACGCTGACGGCTATCCCCGGCTGGCGCTTAGCGTGTCCAGTCTCATTGACCGCATGCCAGCAAGCCGCCAGCGCACTATTGCGGACTTGCTGCGAACGCAACTAGAGCGTTGATGGATAGACCTTACGGCGCCGCCATGCAAGTGAATACAGACGGCACAATGCGCCGTCACCAAGATGCTGCAAACGCCTTCGGCCCCGCATGCGAAGGAAAATGTGGCAGCACCTCCTCGGCCAGCTCCTGCACCACTTCGGCAGCGGGCCGTCGACTGAATTGAATACCTAGCGCGGCATGATTAACGCCAGCAACGCTCCATTCACCGAGCAGAGCCATCAAGCCTTTGCGCCCGGTCTGCAACACATATCCACCGCGTTGCGGCGTGCGCGGATAGTTGGGGTCATCCACCAGATCGATCCATTCATTAGTCATATGAGGCCGAAATCCGCCATCTGGAATTTGCGCTCGCCAGGCACGAATTTTGTCCCCCAGGCGTTGTGGCCCATGGCTGGTGTGCGTGGCATCCGGGTAGGTCAGCCAACCATCTGCATGCGTGCCGATCCATGGCAAAGACTGACCAGACGATCCTGTCACGATAAGCGGAATCGCGCCCGCGACAGGTTTAGGCAATAGTGCAGCGTCGCTCATGCGCCCCAATGGCGACTCGATATGGGGGCTTGCCTCTAGCAAGAGTTGCCGAAAGTACGCCACCGATTGCGAGAACCTGTCGCCACGCGCGCTATGTTCCAGACCATAGGCGGGGAACTCAATTGCCCGGTCGCCTGACGCGATACCCAATACCAGACGCCCACCAGATAGCTGATCGATGGTGGCCGAGGCCTTGGCCAGATCAATGGGGTGGCGCAAAGCGAAGATTGCACTGCCTGTCGCCAGCGCAATCTTCGTCGTGTGTGCAGCAAGAAACGCCAGGTAGGTGAAGGGGTCGAACACCTGCCCGGCATCTCCAAACAAAGGATCAAACAGTGGCACGTCGCGCACCCACACGGCAGCAAAGCCTCGTCGGTCAATGTCTGCCACCAGACTGGCCTGCCCGGCCAGCACGCGCATGTCTCCCTGATAAAAACGCAGCGGCAAGAAGATGCCAAGGGTCAATTCGCCCGGCGCGAACATGCGTCGATATCCGGGATGGGCGGCGAAAGCCTGCGCCGATGCCCCGGATATGTTCAGCGTGAAATTACTCGTTGTTGTTGGCCTTGAGGAGTCCATGGTCATGCACCCGTCGCGGGCGTCGGTAAGGTGATTCCTTTCTGAACGGCGGGTCTTGCGGCCACGCGCTCGTGCCACGCACTCAGGTGTTTGTGTGTGCTGAAATCAAAATCGATGATTCGCGCGATGTGTGTCCAGCCGAAATGCGCAATGTCGGCAATGGAGTATTCCTCGCCCGCCAGATAGGTCTGCGTCGCCAGATGCTTGTCCAAGGTCGCAAAGCTTTCGTTCGTCAGACGGCGAAAGCGCTCAATTGCTTGCGCATTCTTCTCAGCGGAAAAAATCTCGACGTGAACGCGCTGACCCATAAGTGGCCCCACGCTGGACGCATGAAAAATCAGCCACTGAATGGCTGCCCACCGTGCCTTCGGCAAGACAGGCAATAAGCGTCCGGTTTTGTTAGCCAAGTACAGCAAGATCGCCGCAGATTCGATGAGCGTGATGCCTGTGCTCTCGTCCACCAGCACCGGGATGCGGCCATGCGGGTTAAGGCGCAGGAACTCGGGCAGCAGGTTCTCGCCTTTTTCGATCTGAACGTGCCGCAAGATGTACGGCAGGCCCAGCTCCTCCAAGGCAATCGTGATCTTGTAGCCGTTAGGCGAACTGTCGGTGTAGAGCTGGATCATCGTGTGACCTGCTTTGCGCCATCGCGGATCGCGCATATTCGCCAGTGCAGATTATTCATTCGGGCTTCCATATTGATATAGATTATCTAAAGGCAAGTCATTCATCGAAACAGCGTCTATCATGGCGAGCAAACCTGCGCGGGGGAAACGATGATTTCTTCGATACATATTTAGAAAATCTAAACCTTATGAGCACCTCTCTCCCTCTTCTGGCGCTGCGCACTTTTGTTGAAGTGGGTCAGCGCGGCAGCATCAAGGCCACCGCCGAAGCGCTGCATGTGACCTCAGGCGCGGTCAGCCAGCAAATTCGCTTGTTGGAGGATCGGGTTGGGATGCCGCTTTTCACGCGTGAGCGACAAGGTTTGCGTTTGACGGAAGCGGGTGCCAGCGTCCATCCCTCGCTGCTTCAGGCCTTCGAGCAAATCGAGAAAGCCGCTCGCACTTTGGCCGCGATCAAATCCCGCCAGACCTTGACGGTAAGCACGGTCGCCTCCTTCGCCGCGTCCTGGTTGGTACCACGCTTAGGACGTTTCAACGCGCGACATCCGAACATCGAAGTGCGCGTCGAGGCAAGCTCGGCCTTGGTGGATATGCGGCACGATCGGGTCGATGTGGCATTGCGTCACGGGCTCGGCGTCTATCCCGGCCTGCATATCACCCGCTTGATGGCGCCTGTGCTGGTACCTGTCGCGTCGCCGGACCTGATCGCCACGAGCGCGGCGCTTAAGGAACCTCAGGACTGCCTCAATTACCCCTTGCTGCATGACTCTGATCGCGCGGACTGGCCACTATGGCTTGCCGCGCATGGCGTGGCCGACGATCCACGCGCCGAACGCGGCAGCGCTTTTGAGGATGATTTTTTGCTGATCCGTGCCTCCGAAGCCGGCCAAGGACTGGCGCTGGTGCCGCAGGAATATGCACGAGAGGAAATTGCTGCGAAGCGGCTGGTGCAGGTCCTGGACAAACCCTGGCCCGCGCGATTTGCCTACTACATAGTGACGAGGCCCGATGCGGGGCAACGCGCTGAGGTACAGGCGTTTGTGGATTGGATTATGGATGAAGCCCGGGGTGTCGGGTAAAGCGAGGGGTGCCCAGACACTCGCTTCACCCGGTCACGCGACTCAGGCCCCTTGCCCGGCTTCGCGTTCACATGCGGTCTGGTCAAAATGCTCCACATGCGGGGGTTCCAGAAAGAATGGAGCGATGATCGCCCTCCATTCAGCAAACGCCGTTGACTCGCGGAATCCCACCGTGTGATCCTCAACGCATTCCCAATCTACCAACAGCAAAACGCGACCCGCCGTTTCCTTGCAAGACAGTACGCAATACCCCCGATACCCCTTGGCCTTTGAGAGCACGTTCTGCACACCACGCTGAAGTGCCGCGCAGAATGCCTGCTGTTCCTCAGGCTTCACTTTAAAATCTGCAACTTCAACGATCATTTTCTTCTCCGTTCTGAATCGGACTTAAGCGTTGTGTTCCGCTGCGATAGGACGAGTCTCACCCGTCGCCACAAGAGTCCGCGTTGCCTCAGCAGAACCGTAGATCCACAGGATCTTCATGGGCGCTGTCGCCGATGCATTGCGAAAGCGGTGGGGTATGTTTGGAGGAATGAACGTTGCATCGCCCGCCTTGACGGGAATCGATTGCCCGTCAATGTCAAAAATTGCCTCGCCGTCGATCAACACCACGCTTTCCTCAACATTGTGATGATGGAACGGAATCTCGGCACCGCCACCGAACTCGGTATAACCGGTAATGAAAGCCGTGGCTCCCACACTCTTGCCGACCAGCGGTATCGTGCGGGCACCGCCACCACGGTCATGTGTCTTGATGTTGTCCAGTTGAAGCAGTACGGCGTTGGACTCGGTTTTAATCATGGCATTACCTCAAAAATGGGGAGAAGAAGTTCAGTGGGCGGGACCAACCCACACCGTCTTGATATTGGTGAATTCGCGAATCCCGAACTCACCGAGTTCGCGGCCGTAACCGGATTGTTTGACGCCACCGAAGGGCAGCCGGGCATCTGAGGCAACGAGGCCGTTCACGAACACCGCGCCCGCCTCAATACGTCGAGCCAGTAAGTGAGCACGTTCCAGATCGGAGGTCCACAACGCTGCGCCCAATCCAAATTCGGTGGCATTCGCTACGTTAATGGCCTCGTCGGCGCTGCCAACGCGGATAACGGCGGCAGCAGGCCCGAACGTCTCTTCCACTGCCGCTGCCATATCAAGTGTGACGTGGTCCAGAATGGTGGGGGCATAGAAAAATCCAGGTCCCTCGATCACATGCCCTCCCAGCGCAATCGTCGCTCCCGCGCTGACGCTGCGCTCCACCTGCGAATGCAGATCGCAGCGCAGATTTGATCGGGCCAAGGGTCCCACCGTTGTGTTTCGATCCGTCGGATCTCCGACCACCAGCTTGCGCGTGGCGGCGCAGAACGCCGCCACGAAGCGGTCAGCCACGGCATCTTCCACAATGAAACGCTTGGCAGAAATACAACTTTGACCCGTGTTCGAGAAGCGTGCTTTCACAGCCATGCTGGCGGCGGCGTCTACATCGGCGTCTGCCAACACAATGAACGGATCGGAACCACCGAGTTCCAGAACCTGCTTCTTCATCAGGCTACCGGCTTGGGCAGCAACGAGCTTGCCAACGGCAGTCGAACCGGTGAGTGTCACCGCCGCGACACGTGCGTCGGCCAGAACGCCAGCCACGGAATGTGCGTCAATCATCAAGGTCGAAACCAGGCCCTGAGGTGCACCGGCCTCCAGAAAGACGTCCGCAAGCGCAAGCGCGCATTGCGGCACATTGTTGGCATGCTTGAGCAAGGCCCCGTTTCCCGCTGCGAGTGCGGGGGCAGCAAAACGAATGAACTGCCAAAACGGATAATTCCAGGGCATCACCGCGAGGACCACACCCAGTGGGTCGAACACGACACGGCTGTCCGCTGCATTGCTGGGTACGTGAACATCAGCCAGGTAACCCTCCGCAGACTGCGCATAGAAGTCGCAAGTCCAAGCCGACTTCTCGATCTCCGCCTCGGCTTCCGATATCGGCTTGCCCATCTCTGCGGTGATCAAATCGGCGTACCGCGCACGATTGCGACGCAGCACTTTGGCCACTTCAGTCAGAAGCGTGCAGCGCTCACGCACCGAGCGCAAGCGCCACGCTTGCTGGGCCTGCGTCGCGCCTTGCAGTTTGCGTTCGATATCTTCCGGACGATCAAGCGGATAACGGCCGCGCTCAGCGCCCGTCGAGGGATTGACAGAAATGATCATGGGTAGATTGGTAACTGGATAAGAAGTGATTGCGCAAACGTCGTCTGGTCCAGACAACGCCTGCCCTGGATTCAGGTGGGTTCGGTGGTCACGACGTTTTTCCGGATCAATTCTTCAAGGGTGCCAGCGTCCTTTTGAAGCCTCTCCTTGAACGCGTCGGGTGTACTGTTCACGACGTCAAATCCATTGTCGGCAAAGCGTTTGACGAGCTCCGGGTTTTGCATCACTTCCGACATGGCCGTCAAAATCTTCTCGCGAGTCTGCGCAGGCAGACCACTGGGTGCGGCCAGACCGACCCAAGTTGGATACTCAAGCCCGGGTATCGACTCACTCATCGTGGGGATCCCCGGCAGCAACGCAGAGCGCTGCGACGAACCCACGGCAAGGGCTCGAACCTTGCCCGCCTGAATATGAGGAAGCAGCACCGATACGCCAGCAAAGGCGAAATCAATATGGCCGCCCAACAGGTCAGTGATCATCGGAGCGGCTCCCTTGTAGGGAACGTGAGTCGTCTTAAGGTCTCGCGCCAAAGCCATCTGTGCACTATTGACGTGGCCCGCAGAGGCCAGTCCCGACGTGCCATATGTCGTGCCCGGATGAGCCTTGATATACGTGATCAGCTCTTCCAGATTCTTCACAGGTAGATCACCTCGCGTGACCAGAATCTGCGGCGTCGTCACCAACAGGTTCAGGTAGTCAAACGACGTGAAGGTGTCGTAGCGCAAGCCTTTCATGATCTGGTAGTTCGCCGCCTGCGTATCGAGGGCCAACATCAGCGTGTACCCATCGGGCTTGGATCGCGCTGTTTCTGCCGCGCCGATGGCACCACCGGCTCCCGGCCTGTTCTCGATCACGATGGGTTGCCCCAGCTTCTCGCCAAGCGCCATGCTGATGGTGCGCGCCGTCTGGTCGACTGCGCCGCCGGCCGTGAAGGGTACGATCAGCCGAATAGGATGCTGTGGGTACGATTGCGCACATGCCAATGCGCTCGTGCCTGCGCATACCGTAAATACGGCTGCATTGAACAACCGCCGATTAAAGAATGTCATCCTTGTCTCCTATCTATTTTTTTATGTGGTCTGCCCAACAGCCACGAACACTTACTGTCCTGTCCCACCGGGCATTGGTGTCGTAATCAGGGCGTGCTGGCGATCAAGCCGCCATCAACGACAATTTCAGTACCCGTCACGTAGCGGCTTTCGTCAGCAGC
>JBEBWV010000023.1:0-58937 GCA_040391965.1 Achromobacter deleyi
GACTGCCCATGCCGCGATAGGACTTGTACGAACGGCCCTGGAACAACACAACTTCGCCCGGCGCTTCTTCGGTGCCAGCGAACATGCCACCCATCATGCAAGCGGATGCTCCGGCGGCCAGCGCCTTGGCGACGTCGCCTGAATAACGAATGCCACCGTCTGCGACTAGCGGCACACCCGTGCCTTCCAGCGCGCGAGCCACATCAGAGATAGCGGTGATTTGCGGCACGCCAACACCGGCCACGATACGCGTGGTGCAGATGGAGCCGGGGCCGATACCGACCTTTACACCGTCGGCGCCGTACTCGACCAACGCGCGCGCAGCGGCAGCGGTGGCGATGTTGCCGCCAATGACTTCAACTTTGGGATAGTTCTGCTTGACCCAACGCACACCTTCAAGCACGCCTCGGGAATGACCGTGCGCGGTATCGACGATAAGTACATCGACGCCTGCGGCAACCAGCTTTTCCACACGTTCTTCAGTGCCGGGACCCACACCCACGGCTGCGCCAACGCGCAATTGGCCTTGGGCATCTTTATTGGCAACGGGATGCTCGGTGTTCTTGACGATGTCTTTGACAGTAGCCAGACCGCGCAATTCAAACGCGTCGTTCACGATCAGCACGCGCTCCAGGCGGTGCTTGTGCATCAAGGCTTGCGCTTCGTCGAGCGTTGCGCCTTCCTTCATCGTGATCAAACGTTCCTGCGGCGTCATGACGTTGCGCAGGGGTTGATCCAGATTTTCTTCGAAACGCAGATCGCGGTTGGTGACGATGCCCACTACCTTGCGGCCCTCGACGACCGGCAGGCCGGAGATACCGTGTTGGCGTTGCAGGGCAATCGCGTCGCGCACTTTCATTTGCGGCGTGACAGTGATTGGATCGATCACGATGCCGAACTCGTGGCGTTTGACGCGCGCAACTTCTTTCGCTTGGGCGTCAGCCGACAGGTTCTTGTGAATGATCCCGATGCCGCCCTCTTGCGCCATGGCAATAGCCAGACGAGATTCGGTCACTGTGTCCATTGCAGCGGACACAAGCGGGATGTTCAACGTGATATTACGGGTCAGGCGCGTGGCCAGAGAGGTGTCGCGCGGCAAGACCTCTGAATACGCTGGCACCAACAACACATCGTCGAAGGTGAGCGCTTTTTGAATGAGACGCATGGGGGGCTCCGGGCGCAAAGCAAGATTATACGCCTATCACGTTTTTTTACTAGGTGTTGACCCTTAGTTTTATGAGGCAATCTGCGCGTGCCACGCAAGTTCACTTCCTCATCGACTGCATACGTTGATAGCAATTTATTTTACCCGGATGAAATTATGTGATAAATTTACCCGGGTAATAACAAGGAGCCATTGCTCATGTCAGACGTCACAGACACCTACACCGCGTTCGCGGGCCATCACCGTATCGCCAAGGGCACGTTGGTCACCGTTGCCCTCGCCGTCAAACACCACACGACGCTCCATCCCACCCTTACGACCTTAATCTTTCAGGACGCAAGCGGCCAGCAAGTGGATATCGACTTGCGTGGAGACGACGCGCAAATCGAAGCGCGTCTGGCGCCGGCACAAGCCAGTATCAGCGCAAAGGCAGAGTCCACACAGGATGCACCCGACGTCACCGAGGAACCCCGCGGTCGTGGCAGACCAAAATTGGGGGTAGTGGCGCGAGAGGTAACCTTATTGCCACGCCATTGGGAGTGGTTGGGCGAACAGCCTGGCGGCGCGTCAGTGGCCTTGCGAAAACTGGTTGAACACGCCCGCCATCAAAATGAGGAAGTGGAGCAACGCCGCCATCGCCACGAGGCCGCTTATCGGTTTATGTCGGCCATGGCCGGAAACTTCCCCGCGTTTGAAGAGGCAACCCGGGCATTATTCGCGAACGACGCCACGCGCTTTGTCGACCTGATTTCGGGCTGGCCCGACGATGTTCGTCACTACGCGATCACCCTGGCTATTGGTGAAACGCCGACCAAAGCCTAGCGCAAATGCTGCGGCCCCTGGCTTGAGTATCAGGACAGGGTTGCAGCACTTGCCCGCACGAAGCGCCATTTCGTCCCGCCTATAATCACGAATCGCACACCCTATGGCGGCATCCCATGCCGCGACTCATGCCCGCTTTGCCTCTTCGCATTCTCTCCGTCATTCCGCCAATGACGCAGCTCAACACCCCCTACCCGTCTACCGCTTATCTGACCGGGTTTCTGCGCTCGCGCGGCCACACCGCCTATCAGGAAGACTTGGCGTTGGCCCTCGTGCTGCGCTTGCTGTCAGCGGAAGGGCTGACGGCGGTGGCGCAGTGCATTGAGGCGCAACCCGCGCATCTGCACAGCCATGCCGTGCAGGCATTTGTCCAGGAGCGCGCGCGTTATTTGGCGACAGTCGAGCCAGTTATTGCCTTTTTGCAAGGCAAAGACCCCACACTTGCACACCGTATTGTGGGCCGCAACTTTCTTCCGGAAGGGCCACGCTTTGCCTCGCTGGACGTGTATGTTGATGACGAAGGTGGCGATCCGCTAGGCTGGGCCTTTGGCGCTCTGGGCTTGCAAGATCGCGCCAAGCATCTGGCTACGCTGTATTTGAATGATCTGGCCGACGTGCTGCGAGACGCAGTGGACTCCCGTTTCGAGTTTGTGCGCTACGCAGAATCACTGGCTGGCAGCCAGGCCACGTTCGAGCCTTTGGCAATAGCGCTCGCGGCACCGACTAACTTGGTCGATGACACGCTGCGCGACCTGACCTTGGCTGCGGTGGAACGCCACCAACCGACCATGGTACTGATATCGGTACCGTTTCCCGGTTGTGTGTATGCCGCGTTTCGCATTGCGCAAACCATCAAGGCAAACCACCCGGACATCAAGATTTCCCTGGGCGGCGGCTTTGTAAACACCGAACTGCGTGACCTGAACGAATCCCGCGTCTTCGACTATTTTGATTTCGTGACGCTGGATGCGGGTGAACGCCCCCTGATCGCCCTGACTGAACATCTCCAAGGTCAGCGCTCGCGCCAACGCCTCGTTCGCACGTTCCTGCGCGACCCGGAAACGGGCTTGGTGCGTTACATCAATCTGGTCGAACCGGAAGTGCCTTTCGAGGAAGTCGGCACCCCGACCTGGGATGGCCTGCCGCTCAATAAATATTTGTCCTTACTGGACATGCTGAATCCCATGCACCGCCTCTGGAGCGATGGACGCTGGAACAAGCTCACCGTTGCGCATGGCTGCTACTGGAAGAAGTGCAGTTTCTGTGACGTCAGCCTGGACTACATCAGCCGCTACGAGGGGGCATCGGCTTCTGTGCTGGCTGATCGCATTGACACCATCGTGCGCGAAACAGGTCAAACCGGCTTTCACTTTGTTGACGAAGCGGCACCGCCAAAATCGCTCAAAGCGCTAGCCACTGAATTGATCGAACGCAACACGGGCATCTCGTGGTGGGGCAACATTCGCTTCGAGAAAACGTTCAGCCCTGAACTCTGCGAATTGCTCGCCGATAGCGGGTGCATCGCTGTCTCGGGCGGCCTGGAAGTAGCTTCAGACCGCTTGTTGACGCTAATGAAAAAAGGGGTCTCTATAGACCAGGTGGCACGCGTCACACGTGCATTCACCGACGCTGGCATTCTGGTGCATGCCTATCTGATGTACGGTTTTCCAACGCAAACCGTGCAAGACACGGTTGATGCCCTGGAATACGTGCGCCAGCTTTTCACCAATGGCTGCATCCAAAGCGGCTTCTTCCATCGCTTCGCCTGTACGGTGCACTCCCCCGTTGGCAAGAACCCCGAGGAATACGGCATCACGTTGCGACCCTTGCCTCCTGTCAGTTTTGCCAAAAACGACATCGGTTTTGATGATCCAACCGGTGTCGACCACGACGCCTTGGGCCGTGCACTGAAGAAGGCTATCTACAACTTCATGCACGGCATTGGCCTGGATGAAGACGTGCGCAGTTGGTTCCCCTTCAAAGTGCCGCGTACCACTGTCGCTCGCAACCGCATTGAACGCGCGTTGAGCGCACGCGGATAAAAAGAGAACGGCTATGTTGCCGCTGTCGTGGAAAGTGTGAAAAAAGTAGGGAAAATGCAATTCTCCCGGGCAACTTATCTCACGGACCGCGCAGTAGAGTTTGACGCCAGCCTGTTCAAGAGCTTCTTGGAAAAGCATCTGGCGCAAGATCCGCCCCTGCATTAGGATGATCCACCTCTCCTCTCCAAACCTTACTTCCAGGCCGCATATGCGTTGGATTGCTCTTGCTTTCGCCATCGTGTCCCTTACAGGCTGTGCGTCCAGCACCATAGCGCCTGGGGCACAAGCCAGGGCCGACGCGCCGCTTGTCTGCACAGACAAAGACCAGTGCGCCCGCTACTGGAAAGCGGCACAGGACTGGCTGACCAAGCATAGTGATTACAAAATCAAGACCGTTTCAGAGAACGAGATTCTGACGGAAGGCCCTGCAAAGAACACGCCTGAACTGGCGTTCTATCTGGCCAAGGCGCCGACCATTGACGGCACAGTCACCATCAAAATTCTTGCCGGCTGCGACAATAGTTTCGGCTGCCGCCCAAATGCGATGAACGCCATAGCCGACCTGAAGGACTATGTCCGCAGTCAATAAGGTATCGACGCGCTCCCGTAAGCACCCCTGTCAAGTAGACATCGGCTGACAGAGATTCGACGCCTGGGTTAGCCGAGGCATAAACTGCACCGGCTCCCACACGTATTGCGATCACTGTCTTGTTCCCTCTTTATATATACCGCCAGCGCGTCCTCATGGTGTCCAACCTCGAGGCGGGGAATTGGAGCGTCCATCTGAACGTGCTCAAGCCGCCAGAAGAGAACTAAGCCAACACTGGCACCGGTCTGTAGCGCGGGACTTTCGCAGCGCTAGACAACCTAGCGCACATGGCCCACCACGCAAGGCTCAAGCTGATAAAGCTCGAATCGCCGCTGTTGGAAAACGAAAATACTGTTCAGCTGCAAAATGGAAAGAATTTTCGCCAAACACGGCATATCAGCGGATGTGAAGGTCTTGGGCCCAAAGTCGACGGGCGTGTTCGCCAGCGGTCTATTTCACGTTTTGTGAATACACCAGGAAAACCTGAATGCGAAAGCGCATTCGATAACCCGCTAAATCTTACGAAGAGAAAGATCAAGGTTCACTTCTCGAGGCACAGTAGCCATAACAGTACTCGTACACATTTATTGTTAGAACGACTCAAGAAGCGATTCCACTAGCTGCCTGAATTTTCCCGCGCCGACCTTGGCACCATTGCGTCCGAGGTAATCGCCGGTCAGGTTGATGTGCTCTCAGCCCAGCGTCCGGCGTTGAATGCGAGCCACGACATCTCTCAGGTGATTATGGTAGCCAGTCCAATGCATCATTACAGGCAGCAGAGTCCATTCGAGTGGAAGCGCCAAAAATATGCGACGGCTTCCTCTCCATACTCGACATTTCAGACATATCCGCCTCTGCCAAGCCTCTTGCCGCCTGCATCCGAATGGAGTCGGGAGGACGAGCGGCATCGATATCCGTCTGCCACGCCTGACCTGGCTTGTACGAAATGATTGCCAAGAATGACGTTCTATCGCGGCAAGCTCACCCGGCGCTGGCGCGAACCTCATAAGCCATTGATTTAATGGCTAATTACCTGCGGTTATAGCAAGGCATAACGAATATCCATTTAGGGTATTTACTTATGCCCTTTAAGTATTTGTAAAGTGCATACTAAGTAGGCAAGAATTCATCCTAAGCATAAAGCAGGAATGATGGAACTTCGTCAACTAGAGGCCTTTGCGGCTGTCATGTCTACCGGTAGCGTTACCGCCGCCGGACGCTTGCTCGGCCGCTCACAACCCGCCATTAGCCGTTTACTTCAAGAATTGGAAGCGGAGATTGGCTATGCCTTGTTTGCGCGCAGTGGCCCTCGAGTCACACCAACCGAGCAAGGTTTTTTGCTCTATGACGATGTGGAACGCGCCCTCGTCAGCCTGCAGCAGATTCGCACCCGAGCGCAGGAAATAGCCCGAGGTGAAGCTCAGCCGCTGCGGCTGGCGGCTACGTCTGCCTTGACCGCAGGTTTGATTCCGGACGCCCTCAAGCGTATTGAGTCATTGATTGCCGATGCCCATATCCAGGTGCGCAGTGCCTCGCCCGAACGGGTCGTGCATGCGGTGCTGACAGGGGCCGCCCAACTGGGCGCGACCAGTCTGCCGTTGGAGCACAAAGGTCTGACTGTGCACTGGATTGGTCAAGCGCCCTGCGTAGTGGCCTTGCCAGCCGATGACCCGTTGGCTGAGTTGGACGTCGTTCCGGTGTCAGCGCTGGCGGGTCGACGCATCATCACCATGGCCAATCCCTATCGCTTGCGCCGCCGACTGGATCAAGCGCTGGCCGGCAACGGACAAGTGACAGGCACCATCGAGACCAATGCCTCGGTTAATGCCTTAGCCGCAGTACGTGCGGGCTTGGGCGTATCGGTGCTTGAACCTATTACTGCCTATGGCACCCCTGTTAATGGTGTCGAGATTCGTCCGCTCGATATCGACATTCCTTTTTTCTTCGGCGTGATCACGCTGCAGTCCAAACCAATTACGCCCACCGTTCAAGCCATGGCTGATGCCTTGGCCGAGGCCGCCACAAGCCTGCCCGGCTTTGTGTTGCACGATGCCTGCGAGCACGGCGCACTGCTGCAATCGATTTACGGCGAAGACACCCCCATTACGGAACACTCCGCATTATGACTCTGCCTCTCACTGCCTCGCCGCAAGGCCTGCCCGCTCTGGAAGCGCGACTACGCCAAGATTTGGCCTGGCTGGAACTACCGGCCAAACAATGGGTACCCACCCGCCTGGTAGAGGGTCAACCCGTCTTGGACGTGGCCGTCATTGGCGGTGGCATGGCAGGTATGGCTGCCGCCGCCTCGCTGATTCATCTGGGCGTTCGCGCCACCATTTTTGATCGTGCCCCTATTGGTTACGAAGGTCCTTGGGCCACGACTGCCCGTATGGAAACCCTGCGCTCCCCAAAGCAATTGACGGGTCCTGCGCTGGGCCTGCCTGCGCTGACCTTTCGCGCCTGGTTTGAAGCGCAGTTCGGGCTGGTTGCCTGGGAAGCACTGGACAAGATTCCCCGCCTGCAATGGATGGACTACTTGCGCTGGTATCGCCGCGTCCTGGCACTGGATATCCGCAATGAGCATCACGTACTGGCCGTGTTGCCGCGCGCAGATGGTTTGGTGCAATTGAATCTGCAAACGCCCACCGGCCCGTCGACCATACTGGCACGCCGTCTCGTATTGGCCACGGGCCGCGACGGTCTGGGTGGCGCTTATGTACCGGAGTTTGCGAATGAACTGCCCCGCACACACTGGGCACATTCGTCCGACACCATGGACTACAACACGCTGGCGGGCAAACGCGTGGGCGTGATCGGTGCGGGCGCATCGGCAATGGATAGCGCTGCGACAGCCCTGGAAGCCGGTGCTGCCAGTGTTGATCTCTTGATCCGGCGCAACGATATTCCTCGCGTAAACAAAGGGAAAGGCGCAGGTAATCCGGGACTCACCCATGGCCACCTCAGCCTGCCTGACGACTGGAAGTGGAAGATTCGCCACTACATTAACAAGCAACAAGTGCCGCCACCGCGTGGCAGCACCCTACGCGTGTCGCGTCATCCCAATGCTCGCTTTAACCTGGGTTGCGCCATCGAAAGCGTGGCGTTTGTGAATGACGAAATCCGCGTCACCACGCCTAAAGGTGTGTTCACGCTGGATTTCCTGATTTTCTCTACGGGTTTTCGCATTGATTGGCACGCGCGTCCAGAATTCGCGGCCTTGGCACCTCACGTGCTTGCCTGGGGTGATCGTTACACCCCGGCTGCAGGTGATGAAGATCAAGAGCTTCATGATTCGCCTGATCTGGGTCCGGCGTTCGAATTGCAAGAAAAAACACCCGGCTCCTGTGCTGGCCTGCACCGCGTGCATTGCTTCTCGTATCCGGCAGCGCTCACACACGGCACTGTGTCCGGCGACATCCCGGCCGTAAGCGAAGGCGCGCGTCGCCTGGCACAAGGCATCGCCGCCCTCTTCTTTCGCGAAGATGCCGACATCCACTTTGCCACTATGGAAGCGTTTTCCGAGCCGGAAGTCTTTGGCGACGAATGGGTACCTGCAGCGCCTCCGCAAGTGGAGCTCGCAAAATGACCGCATGGCTTTTACGCCGCCTGGCTCAAGCCGTGCTGGTGGTGTTATTGATGACGATGATTGTGTTCGCCGGGCTGCACGCAATTGGCAACCCAGTGGATATCCTGATCGGTCAGGACGTCGATCAGGTTGACCGTGCCCGCATCATTGCTGAACTTGGACTGGACAAGCCCTTGTGGCAGCAATATCTGGGCTTTCTGAATGGCGCGCTGCACGGCAATCTGGGCAACAGCTTTGTCTATAACGTGCCTGCGGTCACCCTGATTCTGCAACGCCTGCCGGCCACGCTGGAGTTGGCAATTACCGCGTTGTGGCTCGCGGTACTTATTGGTGTGCCTTTGGGTCTGTTCGCCGGACTCTATCCGGAAAACCCGATTTCAAAAGGCATTATGGCCGGTAGCATCGTGGGTTTCTCCCTACCCACGTTCTGGGTGGGCCTGATGCTGATTATGGCGTTCAGTGTGTCGCTCGGGTGGCTGCCCGCCAGCGGCCGAGGGCAGACCGTGGAGTTCCTCGGTGTGAAGTGGTCCTGGCTGACCTTAGACGGATGGCGTCATTTGATTCTGCCCGCGCTGAACCTGTCGCTATTCAAAATCTCGCTGGTGATTCGACTCACACGTGCTGGTGTACGTGAGGTGCTGCCGCTCGATTACGTGAAATTCGCGCGCGCCAAAGGCTTGTCGCCCATCCGCGTGGTGGGTGTTCACGTGTTGCGCAACACGCTTATCCCCCTGGTCACGGTGTTAGGCCTTGAACTCGGTTCGACCATCGCCTTTGCTGTCGTCACTGAGAGCATTTTTTCCTGGCCTGGTGCCGGCAAACTCATTCTGGACAGCATTAACGCGCTGGATCGCCCGGTCATCGTGGCGTATCTGGTGGTCGTTGTGTGCTTGTTCGTTACGCTGAATCTCGTCGTGGATATTCTTTATAAAGTGCTGGACCCGCGTGTGCGGCTGGAAGGTGCAGCATGAGCGCCGTCAACTCCCCCACCCTGCAACGCGAGTCGCCGTGGCGACGCAACGTGGCCGAGTTCTTCGGCTCAAAAATTGCGGTCTTCGGCTTGTCCGTTGCCGTCATTTTGGTGCTTGCAGCATTGTTCGCGCCCTGGATCACGCCACAAAACCCGTATGACCTGCTGCAACTGGACGTCCTGGATGCACGGCTGGCACCGGGCACGCGTAATGGCCTGGATACCTTCCACTATTGGCTTGGCACCGACGGCCAGGGCCGCGATCTGTTCTCGGGCATTTTGTATGGCCTGCGCATCAGCCTGATGGTTGGCGTGGGCTCCGCCGTTATTGCCGGCGTTATCGGCACCCTGCTGGGTCTGTTGGCGGCGTACGCTGGTGGCAAGGTCGACGCACTGATCATGCGTCTGGTGGACTTGCTGCTGTCGTTCCCGTCCATTCTGGTGGCCATGATGATTCTGGCGTACCTGGGCAAGGGTGTTGGCAACGTCGTGTTGACGCTGGTTATTCTGGAATGGGCCTATTACGCCCGCACAGTACGCGGCCAGGCTCTGGTAGAGCGACGCCGCGAATATGTGGAAGCGGCGCGCTGCCTGGACATTCCCAATTGGCGCATCATGATCAAGCATATTCTGCCCAATTGCCTGCCCCCTTTGATTGTCATCGGCACCCTGCAAATTGCACGCGCCATCACCCTGGAAGCCACCTTGAGCTTTCTTGGCCTGGGCGTGCCCATTACCGAACCCTCACTGGGTTTGCTGATTGCCAATGGCTACCAATACATGTTGTCCGGCGAATACTGGATCAGCTTTTACCCTGGCATTGCCCTGCTGATCACTATCGTGGCCATCAACCTGGTGGGCGATCGTCTGCGAGACGTGCTCAACCCGAGGATGCACAAATGAGCGCCGCCCCAATCTCCACGGGCGCGCCCGCCACGCTGGAAGTGCGCAACCTGCGCACGCATTTCTTTACCCGCGCAGGCGTCTTGCCAGCCGTCGACGACGTGTCGTTTACGCTGGAACGCGGAAAAATTCTGGGATTGGTCGGTGAATCGGGGTCCGGGAAATCGGTAACCGGATTCTCGATCATGGGCCTGGTTGATGCCCCCGGTCGCGTAGTCGGTGGCGAGATTCTGTTTCAAGGTCGCGATCTGACCAAGCTGGCACCACGGGAACTGCGCAAGCTGCAGGGCAACCGTATCGCGATGATTTTTCAAGACCCCATGATGACGCTGAACCCCGTGCTGCGGGTAGATGCACAAATGATCGAAACGGTGCGGGCGCACACCAACTTGAGCCGGGAGGCGGCACGCGAGCTATCACGCGACACACTGGGCATCATGGGCATTCCCAGCCCTGAAGAGCGTTTGCTGGCCTATCCGCACCAGTTATCCGGTGGCATGCGCCAGCGCGTGGCTATCGCCATTGCCATGTTGCATCGTCCAGACCTGATCATCGCTGACGAGCCCACGACTGCGCTGGACGTAACCATTCAGGCGCAAATTTTGTCTGAAGTTCAGAAGCTGGCGCGTCTGCACGGCACAAGCCTGATCTGGATTACGCACGATCTGTCTGTGGTGGCGGGTCTGGCCGATGAAGTGGCCGTGATGTACGCAGGCCGTATTGTCGAGCATGGCGCGGTCGATGACGTGCTTGATCGCCCCCAGCATCCCTACACCGCCGGCCTGATCGGCAGCCTGCCCAGCAATAACGAGCGAGGCCAGCGTCTGCGCCAGATTCCAGGCATGACGCCCAACCTATTAACCTTGCCTGCAGGCTGTGCCTTCGCGTCGCGCTGCTCGCGCGTGACGGCGGTCTGTGGTCAACGCCCTGACATGACCGAGCCATTGCCCAACCACCAGGTCCGCTGCTTTCATCCGGCTACCACCACCATCCAGGAGGTGGTATGAGCGCTGATGTCGTGACGCCGTTGCATGCGCCATTGCCTACCCCTCTCATTGAATTAAGCCGCGTCAGCAAACGTTTTGGTGAACGCAAGCTGTCGCTGTTTGAACGCAGCTTGGAGCGCGTGGGCCTGGCCAAACCGCCTGCCATCACCCGTGCCGTTGACCACGTTGATCTGCTGGTGCGCCCTGGCGAAGTGGTGGGTCTGGTCGGTGAATCAGGGTGCGGAAAATCCACGCTTGGCCGCATCGCAGCGGGCTTGCTGACGCCATCTGATGGTGAGGTCCGTGTGAACGGATTGCGCCATGCGGAAATGAACAGCGCTCAGGCGCACGCCGCGCGGCTTCAGGTTCAGATGATTTTTCAAGACCCCTACGCCAGTTTGAATCCACGCTTGCGTGTGGATGAGATCGTGGGCGAAGCCGCCCGCATCCACGGCTTGGTCGACAACGCCGGATTTGACGACTACGTGAGCGCGCAACTGGAACGGGCCGGCCTTGATCCCGCGTTGCGCCAGCGCTATCCGCACCAATTCAGCGGAGGTCAACGCCAGCGCATTGGTATTGCCCGAGCGCTGGCCGTGCAACCAACGATGCTGGTCTGCGACGAAGCCGTCGCCGCCTTGGACGTTTCTATTCAGGCGCAAATTCTCAACCTCTTCATGGACTTGCGCGAAGAGCTGAATCTGACGTATCTGTTTATCAGTCACGATCTGGGCGTGGTCGAGCACTTATCCGATCGTGTGGTCATTATGTATTTGGGCCGCGTCGTGGAAACGGCCCCCGTTGATGAAATTTTTCAACGCGCCAACCACCCATACACCCAGGCTTTGCTGGCTGAGATTCCCACGCTGAAATCTCGCCACAAGACGTTTACGTCGATCAAGGGCGAGATTCCCAGTCCGTTGCATCCGCCCTCCGGTTGCCATTTTCACCCGCGATGTCCGCATGTGATGCCGCGCTGCAAAACAGAGGTTCCCGCTTTGAAGGGAATCGCCATTAACCATTTAAGCGCTTGCCATTTGAATGACGCGACGTGAAGCGGGACCGTTTTTCGCGACCCACCACTCAGCCCGCGCCCCCTCACCAAGGATGCCGAACATGAAACGCCTGATTCTCTCTACCCTGACCGCCGCTATTCTGGGCGCCTCTGCAATGGCCTCGGCCGACAACCTGTCCATCGGATTTGCGGATCCCTTGTCTTCGCTTGATCCTCAGTTGAACAACCATGCGGGCGACCGTTCGGTGGCACTGCACTTCTGGGATCTGCTGATCGAGAATAAATGGAACAAGCTGCAGCCCGGGCTGGCCGTCAGCTGGAAAGCCCTGGACAACACTAGCTGGGAATTCAAGCTGCGCGAGAACGTCAAGTGGCAAGACGGCACGCCGTTCACCGCTGATGATTTGATTTACTCCTACACCCGTGCGCGCGCCGTGCCCGGCAGCGTGGCTACGTATGCGGGCTACTTGCGCACCATCGAATCGATGAGCGCACCCGATGCGCACACCTTCGTCGTCAAGACCAAAGCGCCGAACCCCGACCTGCCCTTGAACCTGGCGTCGGTGCACGTCGTGAGCAAGCACATCGGCGAAAAATCGACCACGGAAGACTACAACTCGGGCAAAGCCATGATCGGCACGGGTCCCTATAAGTTTGTGTCCTACACGCCAGGTGATCGCGTTCTTATGGAACGCAACGATGCTTACTGGGGCGATAAACAGATTTGGGAAAAGGTGAACTATCGCTACATCAATAACGCAGCAGGTCGCACAGCCGCGCTGTTGGCGGGCGACGTAGACGTTATCGATAAGGTGTCGGTGTCTGATCTGGCCAAGCTCAAACAATCGCCCAACGTGTCTGTGTACCCCTATGACGGCTTGCGCGTCATGATGTTGCAGCCCAGCTTCAACCCAGCGCCGAATCAATACATTACGGACAACGCTGGCAAGCCGCTGGACAAGAACCCCTTGCTCGATCTGCGCGTGCGCCAGGCCTTGAACCTGGCCATCAATCGCAAAGCCATTGCAGACCGTATTCTGCAAGGTGCGGCCACTGAAGCCAACCAATGGATGCCCGCCGGCACGTTTGGCTATAACCCAGAGGTTAAAGACATCCCCAACGATGTTGCGCAAGCCAAGAAGCTGTTGGCCGAAGCCGGTTTTCCTGATGGTTTCAAACTGACGCTCCACGCGCCAAATGACCGCTACCCGCAAGGCCCGGAAACCGCTCAAGCCATTGCACAGTTCTGGACCCGCATTGGCGTGAAGACCCAAGTTGAAGTGGTGCCATGGGCCGTGTACTCGGGTCGCGCCAACAAAAACGAATACGCCGTGAGCATGTTGGCGTGGGGTAATGGCACGGGCGAAGCCAGCTACGCGCTGGTCAACGTGCTGGCTACCGTAGATGCGAAGAAGGGCCTCGGTGCCTCGAACTGGGGCCACTACAGCAACCCCGCCGTGGATAAAGCACTTGAACAATCCACCTCGGAATTCGACGTACCCAAGCGCGAAGCCATTCTGCGCGACTCGGTAAAGCTGGTTTCCGATGACGTCGCCATCTTCCCGCTGTTTCACTACAAGAACATCTGGGCAACCAAGAAGGGCTTGAAAGTGACCCCCATGACGAGCGATCGCACCGCCGCCATGATGGTGACCAAGGAAGCCGCGAAGTAAAGACTCAACACGGGGTGTGCGGCCAGCAGCAACAGCCGGCTGCACACCCGGACTGAAGGACCGGATCATGATTCCTACGCTATCTATTACGCCCGCCGATGATTTGATCGACGTGTCGCGCCGCATTCTTGTTGAGCACGTCGTTCCAGGCCAGAAGGTGGAAATCACCACACTGACACGACGCGCGAACGTGCTTTGGCAAAGCCAGGCCACGTACATTGCCGCCGCCGACGGCACCGTTGACCTGACTCGCGATGCGCCGGTGTCTGGCACCTACACCGGTGTGGCCCCTATGGGGCTTATCTGGTCGCAATCTCCGGTTGATTCCAAGAGCCGCGAAGCCTTCAACCAGCCAGTCACGCAGTCGTTGAGCACTGAGGTAATTGCACGCGTCGACGGCGCGCAGACCGCAGCCACGCTGACGCAGCGCCTGGCCTCGGAGGGAGTCACCCGTCAAGAGGTACGTGAAGAAGGTTTGGTAGGCACACTGTATCTGCCCGCTGGCCCTGGGCCACACCCCGCCGTGCTGATTCTGAACGGCTCAGGCGGTGGCATCAATGAACCCCGTGCCGCACTCTATGCCTCGCGTGGCTATGCCGCGTTCGCGCTGGCCTACTTCAAAGCGCCCGGCCTGTCGGACTACATTTCGAACACCCCGCTGGAATACTTCCAGACCGGGATGGATTGGCTACGCCGCAAGGTCAAGCCCCTGCACGACTTCGTAGCCATCAGCGGTCAGTCCCGCGGTGGCGAACTGGTGTTGCTGCTGGGTGCGACCTACCCCGAGCAGGTATCGGCCGTGGTGGCCTATGTGCCTGGCGCGGTCGCACACAGTGGCCAAAATGCCTGCGACCCGAAAATTGGTCGCGAAGGCCCGACCTGGCTGCTGAACGGCAAGCCCGTGCCCCACGTTTGGGAAAACAATCGCACCGCCACCTGGGCCCCTTTTGATGAAGGCCCATCGCCGCATCGCCATGAGAAGGCCATTCTGACTGCCCTGCAAGATCCCGAGGCCGTAGCACGTGCCCGCATCAAGGTAGAGGACATTCAAGGCCCCGTCATGCTGCTGTCCGGTACGGACGACGGCTCCTGGCCGTCAAGCGTTTACTCAAAGATGGTGCAGGACAAGTTGCGTGAGGTGAACCATCCCTACCCCGTGCAATGGCTGGACTACGAGAATGGTGGCCATTCGATTCTCTTTCCCTACGTGCCCACCACGCAATTGGTCTATGCACACCCCGTGTCCGGCAAAATCAGCACCAGCGGCGGCAATCCCAAAGACAACGCGCGCGCAGACCAGGAATCCTGGACCGGTGTATTGGACTTCCTGACTAACGCGGTACAAGCCCGGGCGAAAACCCAGGGCGCACGCTAACTCACACAAGGAGACGCTGCATGGCAGACCAAGCCCCCTACAACATCGCCGAAGACGTAGTCGACCAATTGGTCGGTTTGACGCCGAATAGCAAAACCTACGCCGTGCGCCACCAACGCGAGAAAGTCGCTGCGGCCACGCAAGGCAGCTACGACGCCCTGTTTGATCCGGCAGCCGAAGGCGTGTCGCTGGTCGAACGCCTGGCCGTCGCCTTATACGCCAGCCGTTTGACGCCTGCGCCTGAACTGGCAGCCCACTATCTTGCGCGATTGACCCAGGCCGGTGCCGACCAAGACATCATCACCGTGGCGCAATCTGGCCAACCTGCCGACGCCAAATCACCGCGACTGGCTGCCATTCTGGAGTTCACGCGCAAGCTGATCGAAAAACCAGTCGAAGGCGATAAAGCCGCGCTGGAAACGCTGCCTGCCGCAGGCGTGTCCACGCCTGCTGTAGTGACGCTGTCGCAACTGATTGCCTTTCTGTCTTATCAGGTTCGCCTGGTAGCCGGGCTGAAGGCCATGAAAGCTCTTGAGGACGCAGCATGAGCACCCTTATCAAATCGCACGGATTCACGAACGAATCGCTGGAATGGAAAGCGTGGTTAGACGTGGTCGACGTGAACCATGCCACGCCTGAGCAAGTCGCCGTGCTCGAAGAGAGTCATCCCAAGGCCAAGGTCTCTGACTATTACCTCTTCCTGGTGCACCAGCCCGAAATTCTGCGTCAACGCTCCACCGCGTTTAACGCGATCATGTACGCGCCGGGTGGCTTGTCGCGAGCAGAACGTGAATTGGGTGCGACCGTGGTGTCGCGCATTAACGGCTGCGTGTACTGCGCCTCCGTACATGCGCAACGATTCGAACAGCTGGCGAAACGTAATGACGTCATTGCCGAAGTGTTCGAAGACCCGAACACCGCAGGCACGACCTCGCGTGAACGTGCCATTGCCAAATTCTCGATCGATATCACCGAGGCACCTGCCAGCGTGTCGGCTGCCAGCATTCAGGCGCTGAAAGACGAAGGCTTGAGCGACGGTGAAATTCTGGATCTGCTGCACTCGGATGCGATCTTCGCCTGGGCCAACCGCCTCATGCTCAATTTGGGCGAACCGGTGTTTCCTCAGGCGTAATTCCCCTGTTTTCCGGGCGGAAAACGCATAACCGTTAAACTAACGGCCTGCACTTGGCTTTGTAACGCCCTCGACCGGCGCCACACCGCCAGTGCAGGCCGAATGCTTATTGCGCCGCTGATGTCGCCATGTCGCCGACATCAGCCACCTAGAACTTCCTATTCAGGACAAATGCGCCCCCTTGCGGAGCGCTGCCCGCCCGATGTCCAACACCCACGAAATCCGTCCCGGCCAGTCCATTGAGCTGCTCAAGGCCCTGCACATTTTGACCCGCGACGGCAAAATGAACCAGGACAGCCGCCGCAAGCTCAAGCAGGTCTACCACCTGTTCCAGTTCATCGAACCCCTGCTTACAGACGTCAAGACCGAGCGCGGCGCCGTCACGCTGGTTGACCACGGCGCTGGCAAGTCGTATCTGGGTTTTATTCTGTACGACCTGTTCTTCAAAGACTTGAAAGACAGCTCGCACATTTATGGCATTGAGACGCGCCAGGAACTCGTACAAACCTCTGAGGCGTTGGCACAGCGACTGGGTTTTACGGGGATGTCGTTTTTGAATTTGTCAGTGGCAGAGTCCATTACCTCAGACAAGCTTCCAACTACCGTCGATGTGGTCACGGCTTTGCATGCCTGCAATACCGCCACCGACGACGCCATCCGATTTGCGCTGCAAAAGCAGGCCAAGCATATTGTCGTCGTGCCATGCTGCCAGGCCGAGGTGGCTAGCGTCTTGCGCAAGAACAAGGCCCAAGCGCTGGCCGACCCCTTGGCAGAGATCTGGCGCCATCCGCTACACACGCGTGAGTTCGGCAGCCAGATTACTAACGTGCTGCGCTGCCTGCAGTTAGAAGCGCATGGTTATCAAGTTAGCGTGACGGAGTTGGTCGGCTGGGAACACTCCATGAAAAACGAACTCATCATCGCGCAATACAAGAACCTGCCGCGTCGTAAAGCCACCGAGCGTCTGACTGAAATGCTGGACCGTATTGGCTTGCAGGAATTGCGTGATCGATTTTTTGTGGCTGAACCGGCGACAGGCCCTGTCACCGCGTCTGCTTAAGAAAGCCGCCGTGTAGCGTGGGTGCAGCGCGCGTGAACCTGGTCAAAGACTCAAATGTCTGTCGCGCGTAACCCGCGTGCTGATACCCGGGTACTTGCTTATCGTGCTGATACCCGGGTACTTGCTTATCAATAATCGCGGGTTATGCGCGCTTGACGATAGTGTTCTAAGCGCAGGTTTATCGCGCTCCACCCACGCTACGCCAGGCAATTGCTGTTGCTGGCTGGCCGAAACGCTTATTCCGAAGCCATCAACTTTTGCCAGCCTTCGTGGCCCAGCTTGTTCATGGTCTCGATATTCTTCTCGTAGATCTCCGCCGCATCCGGGAAGGCTTCAACGGCACGTTCAATGCTGTCTTCACGCAGCAAGTGCAGAATCGGATAGGGCGAACGATTGGTGTAATTCTCGATGTCGCCCGGCTTCGTATCGGCGAACTGGAACTGCGGATGAAACGTGGCAACCTGCAAATCGCCGACGAGGCGCATCCGCTTTAGCAGGCGCTCCGTGAGTTCCTCGAAGTCATTGAAATCAAGAAAATCATCCAGTGCATCGGGCAGAATCAACAACGTGGTGTCGATTTTCTCGGGATCTGCCTCGGAGAGCAATGCCAGCTCATCCTGTAAGTCCGTCAACACGCCTTCGGCATCCGTGGCATCACTGACCGCAAAGCGAATCTGATCTTTGATCTGCGCGGCCTTGGCGAACGGACAGAGGTTCAAGCCAATCACGGCCTTGTTTAGCCACTGTTTGGTTTCAGCGACCACATTGTCATAGGCATCTGAAGTGGAAATCATGCGGAGTACATCCAAAAAAAGAAGCGCGAGCCATGGGCCCGCGCCAGGTGATTAACGTTCGCGTCGTTACGCCGCCGGCATCGCTGCCATGGTTTGCGCAACCGCTGCCGTAAGCTTCTTGCCGTAGGGGACGTGCAAGAACTCGTTCGGGCCATGCGCGTTGGATTTCGGACCCAACACACCGCAGACCATGAATTGCGCTTGCGGGAAGCCCTTTTGCAAAATACTCATCAAGGGAATCGTGCCACCTTGCCCGATATAACCGCAAGACGCGCCATAGTATTGCTGCGAAGCCTGATCCAGCGCCTGGGTCAACCAGGGCGTCGAAGCGGGTGCATTCCAGCCCGTGGCTGCACCTTCATTCGCCTTGAACAACACGCGGGCGTTGTAAGGTGAGTCGGCCTCAAGCAACGCCTTGATTTCCTGCGAAGCCGCAACGGCATCAACCAGCGGCGGCAAGCGCAAAGACAGCTTGAACGCCGTACGCGGACGCAGCACGTTGCCCGCGTTATTCAGCGGCGGCAGACCTTCAGCCCCCGTTACCGAGAGCGTCGGGCGCCAAGTGCGATTCAGCAACGCCTCTTCCGGCTCTGTAGTCATGGGAAGCACAAAGCCACCTTCCCCACCGCAGCTCCAGGGGAAACGACGCCATACTTCATCGCCCAGAATCTTCGCCGTTGCCGAGACTTGCTCAACGCGCTCAGCGGGAATTTCGCAATGCAGGCTTTGCGGCAGCAAACGGCCGGTTGCGCTATCTTCCAGACGATCCAGCAAATGACGCAAAATTCGGAAGCTTGAGGGCACCACGCCGCTGGAGTCACCCGAGTGCACGCCTTCGTCCAGCACTTGTACTTCCAGCGTGCCGGCCACCATGCCGCGCAATGACGTGGTCATCCACAGCTGGTCATAGCTGCCCGCGCCCGAATCCAGGCAAACGACCAGCGCCACATTACCCAAGCGCGTGCGCAAGGCATCGACATAGGGCAAGAGATCGTAGCTGCCCGATTCCTCACAGGTTTCAACAATGCCGACACAACGCGGACGAGGCACGCCTTGCTTGTCCAGCGCCATGATGGCGGTGAGCGACGCGTAAATGGCATAGCCGTCATCAGCGCCACCACGGCCATAGAGCTTGCCGTCTTCGTATTTGGGCGTCCAGGGGCCAAGACCTGCGCGCCAACCTGTGAATTCCGGCTGCTTGTCCAAATGGCCGTAAAGCAAAATGGTGTCGCCGTTATCGCTGCGCGTAGCAGGCGCATCAAAGAAAATGACCGGGGTGCGACCCGGCAGGCGGATCACTTCGAGCTTCAGGCCGGACACCTTCTGCGCTTCTACCCATTGCGCCGCATCACGCACCACGCGTTCGATGTAGCCATTTTTTTCCCAATCCGCATCAAAAGATGGGCTTTTGGCAGGAACGGCAATGTAGTCCGTCAGGGCGGGAATAATTTCGTTATCCCACTTTTCGTCCACAAAGTCTTGTAGCGCCTTGGGGTCAAGAGTGGGCGGCAAAGCGTCGTCGGGCATGCGTGCGTTCATGGCGCGAGATCCTGTGCAGGGTGAGCAAACCTCGATTTTATGCCTGCCTGCGAAAGAACGCACGGCAACTTGGAATTGCTGCGACGCAGCGAATCAGAAAAATGGGCCGTTGGCACCCTGCAGCGCTGCGTCGAAACCTCGACGAGCATTACACGGTGCCAACGGCCCATTGCGGGGTGAATCTGCTGCCAGGCCTGCTAAAACAAACCCGAACTACGTATCACCCCCCTACTTGAACGCTGCCCTGCCTTACTTCAACCAGGCACGTGCATTGCGGAAAATACGCATCCACGGGCTGTATGCACCACCAGTATCTGCATCGCCCCATTTCTCGGGCGACCAAGACATCATCACGTTGCGCGTCACGCGCTCCGGATGCGGCATCAGTACCGTGAAGCGACCGTCTGCTGTCGTGACTGACGTAAGACCGCCTGGGCTGCCGTTCGGGTTGAACGGATACGCCTCAGTGGCGTGCCCGGCGTTGTCGATGAAGTGCGCAGCAGCCAACACGCGGCTGGCGTCGCCCTGTTGAGAGAAGTCGGCATAGCCTTCGCCGTGCGCCACCGCCACAGGTATGCGCGAGCCTTCCATACCGGCCAGGAAGATAGACGGCGACTTGGCAATTTCAACCAACGACAAGCGCGCTTCGTATTTCTCGGACTGGTTACGCGTGAAACGCGGCCAGTGGTCGGCACCGGGAATCATGGGGGCCAACGCCGCCATCATCTGGCAACCATTACACACGCCAAGCGCGAACGTGTCAGGACGCGCAAAGTAAGCGGCGAACTGATCCGATAGCTTGCTGTTGAAACGAATGGTGCGTGCCCATCCCTCGCCTGCGCCCAGCACGTCGCCGTAGCTAAAGCCGCCGACCGCCACCAGACCTTGCATCGTTGCCAGATCCACACGGCCAGCCAACAAGTCGGTCATGTGCACATCAACGGAGTCAAAGCCCGACGTGTCGAAGGCCCAGGCCATTTCGACCTGACTGTTGCAGCCCTGCTCGCGCAGAATGGCCACACGCGGACGCTTGGCCAGATTCAGATACGGTGCTGCCACATCTTCTTGCGGATTGAACGTCACCCGCGGGCTCAAGCCCGGGTCTTTTACGTCGTTCCAGACATCCAGTTCTGCTTGCGCGCAAGCGGGGTTGTCACGACGCGACATGATGCGATAGCTCACTTCGCTCCAGGCACGACCCAAGTCAGCACGTGGCTGACTCCAGACCTTCTTGCCATCGCGATAGAACTCGACCTGATCCGCGCCATTCAAACCACCAATGACATGCGAGTGCGCCGACAAACCCGCACCGCGCAACACTTGCATCACGGCATCGCGTTGCGAAGCAGGCACTTGAATCACAGCACCAGCCTCTTCCGAGAACAGCGCCTTGAGAGTGATCTCGTCGCGCTGCACGGCCACTTGCTCGGGACGAATCTTGTAGTCACCCCAATCTGCCGCTTGCGGATCGATGGTCAGCATATCCAAATTGACCGAAATGCCGGTGCGACCCGCAAACGCCATTTCGGTCAGAGTGGAGAACAAGCCGCCATCTGAACGATCGTGGTAAGCCAGAATGGTGCCGGCTTCAGCCAGGGTGCGAATCGTGATGAAGAAGGCACGCAGGTCTTGCGGATGATCGATATCGGGCACCGTCTCGCCGACCTGGTTATAGGTCTGCGCCAGAATCGACCCACCCATACGATGACGACCACGGCCCAAGTCAATCAGGATCAGCACGCTGTCACCAGCATCGGTGCGCAGTTGCGGCGTCAGGCTGGCGCGAACATCTGCCACCGGGGCAAACGCCGTAATCACCAACGACACCGGCGCCACCACCTGGCGCTGCTCACCGTCTTGTTCCCAACTTGTCTTCATGGACAAGGAATCTTTGCCCACCGGAATGGACAGGCCCGTGGCCACACACAGTTCACTGACTGCAGCCACCGTGTCGTACAGCGCCGCGTCCTGACCTTCAACGCCGCAGGCTGCCATCCAGTTGGCCGACAGTTTGATGTCTTCCATTCGCACCACGTCAGCGGCAGCCAGGTTGGTCAGCGCTTCCGCCACGGCCATACGACCCGAAGCCGGAGCATTCAACATGGCGATAGGCGTGCGTTCGCCCATTGACATGGCTTCACCACGGAAGCCTTCATAGTCGGACAAGGTCACGGCGCAATCGGCCACAGGCACCTGCCACGGACCCACCATCTGGTCACGGCTGGAAAGGCCGCCCACTGTGCGATCGCCAATGGTGATCAGGAATGATTTGTTTGCCACCGTGGGGTGGCGCAGAACGCGGTAAGCCGCTTCCGTGAGATCAATGCCGACCAAATCCATGGGCTCGGACACACCCGCCACGCGGGTGACATCACGCGTCATGCGCGGTGCCTTGCCCAAAATGACATCGATTGGCACATCAACAGGACGCACTTCGTCCGCCGCTTGCGGGCGAACTGTGTCCAGACCTGCCAGGCCTTCACCATCGAGCACGCGCAATTGACGCTCTTCGGTGGCGACTCCGACCACGGCAAACGGGCAACGTTCGCGCTTGGCAATGGCCTCGAAGCGAGGCAAGTCTTTGGGCAGAATCGCCAAGACATAGCGTTCTTGCGACTCGTTGCTCCAGATTTCAGCGGGCGACATGCCCGACTCTTCCACGGGCACACGCTTCAAATCAAACGTAGCGCCACGGCCCGCATCGTTTACCAATTCCGGGAACGCGTTGGACAAACCACCGGCGCCCACGTCGTGAATGGCCAGGATCGGATTGTTCTCGCCTTGCTGCCAGCAGCGGTCAATGACCTCTTGCGCGCGGCGTTCGATTTCCGGGTTGCCACGTTGAACGGAATCAAAATCCAATTCAGCCGAATTGCTGCCCATGCTGATGCTGGATGCCGCACTGCCGCCCATACCAATACGGAAACCCGGGCCGCCCAATTGAATCAACAAGGCACCAGGAGGAATGATTTCTTTATGCGTCAGGGCAGCATCAATGCTGCCCAAGCCACCCGCGATCATGATGGGCTTGTGATAGCCCCAACGTGTGCCGCCAGCGGTTTGTTCAAACGAACGGAAATAACCCAACAGATTGGGGCGACCGAATTCGTTATTGAATGCCGCGCCGCCAATGGGCCCGTCGATCATGATGGACAAGGGGCTCGCAATGCGGTCCGGCAAGCCATGATGATCGGTTTCCCAAGGCTGCTCTGCGTCTTCAAAGCGCAGGTGCGATACCGTGAAGCCCGTCAGGCCAGCTTTGGGCTTGGAGCCTCGGCCGGTAGCGCCTTCGTCGCGAATTTCGCCACCCGCACCGGTGGATGCACCCGGGAACGGGGCAATCGCGGTCGGGTGATTGTGCGTTTCCACCTTCATCAGCGTGTGCACGGTGGTGTCGCGGCGAATGTATTTAGCCGCATCTGATGACGAGTCACCCGCCATCGGCACGCCAGCCTGGAAGCGCTGCGCGGGGCCGCCTTCCATGACAGCGGCGTTATCCGAATACGCCACTACCGTACCTTCCGGTTGTGCCTTGTGCGTTGCGCGAATCATGCCGAACAACGTATTGGGCTGCGCCTGGCCGTCGATCACCCACTCAGCATTAAAAATTTTGTGTCGGCAGTGCTCACTATTGGCCTGCGCGAACATCATCAGTTCGACGTCCGTGGGATCGCGGCCCAGGTCAGTGAAGGACTTGGCCAGGTAATCGATCTCGTCTTCGGACAGCGCCAGACCTAGTGTGACGTTGGCTTCCAGAAGCGCGTCGCGCCCTTGTGCCTTCACAGCGACCGTGCGCATGGGCTTGCCCGCCAGTGGCTGGAACAAGGCCTGGCCGTCGAAGCTTGCGTCGACCACGGTTTCTGTCATGCGGTCGTGCAGACAGTCGGCAGCAAGCGCCAACATGGCCTGATCAAACGACTTCGTGCCCAGCAGGCCGCGCTCCGGCGTGATCACGTAGCGCACGCCACGTTCCACACGGTGCACGGCATTCAGGCCGCAGTTATGGGCGATGTCTGTCGCTTTACTGGCCCAAGGCGAAATCGTGCCCAGGCGCGGAATAACCAATAGCGCCAGACTCTTGGATGAGGCTTCTGCCGAATACGGCGTGCCGTAATCCAGCAGTTGCGTCAGGTGCTGCTGCTGGTCGGCCGTCAAGGCGGCGTCAGTGCTGACGAAGTGCTCATAACGAGCGGAAATGTCGGCCACCGGCAAGCCGGCTTCCTTTAGTTGCGCCAGTAGACGCTCACGACGAAAGGAAGAAAGGACGGAGGAACCAGGCAGATGCTGAACAAGGGACACGATGCGGGCGCCGTATAAGGAAGGGAGCAAAGAAGGGATTTTACCTGTTTAGGGGGGTTAACCCGGAGCGGAGTCGCAGAAGATCCAAAAACAGAGTTTTAGGCCGCTTGTTACAAAAGAATTCTAAAGCGAATAAAGCTATATGCTGCAACGCACTATTGCGTTCACGCCTGTGCCTATTATCCTTTTTTTGTTCCTTCCAGGGTGATGAAGCACCAATTTGGTGCAACGCACCATGTTGTAGCCACCACGCATCCACGGGAAAACACGAACTAACGCGAACGCGAGCCACCGGTAGGATGACGTGACCCTTTTTTTCATCGCGCAACCGCTTGCGCTCGACGTAGTCGCCAATGTCCCGCTCTGACGCCCCCGAAGAACCCGTCGAACCCATCCTCCCGATTGAAGTAGACCCTGCCGTCAAGGTGCCGCTAGCCATTGAAGACTGGCTCGCCGTTATTCTGCTGGGAACGCTTGCGGTCATCACGTTCATGAACGTGCTGGTGCGCTATTTCACCGACCAGTCCTTTGCCTGGACTGAAGAAATCTCGGTGTTCCTGCTTATTGTGCTGACCATGGCTGGCGGCAGCGTAGCCTTTGTGCGCAACCACCACATTCGCATCGAGATCCTGGCCGAGTCAGGTTCACCTCGACGCCAGCGCATTCTGGCGCTGATCTCGAGCAGCTGCGTGTTGTTCTTCTTTCTCTTGTTGACCGTGCTGTCCATCAAGCTTGTCGCAGACGAGTTCATCTACGAAGAGACATCACCCGCCATTGGTGTACCCACCTGGTGGTACTCGATCTGGCTACCCATCATGGCGGCCGCCATTTCCTTGCGCACGCTCGGCATCTTGCGCCGCACTGCCAAAGGCGAAAAATGATCGCCGCCGTCCTCTTCACCGTTTTTATCGTTCTCATGCTGATCGGTGTGCCGGTCGGGATTGCCCTGGGGCTGGGTGGCACGGTTGCCATCGTATTGTCCAATCAAGATGTGCCCTGGTTTGGTCTCTTGGCCGTACCTCAGAATTTCTATGCCGGCCTGGCCAAGTATCCCTTGCTGGCTATTCCGATGTTCGTGTTGGTCGGCTCTATTTTTGATCGCTCAGGCGTGGCCAAGCGCCTGGTTGACTTCGCCATCGCGATCGTAGGTCGCGGCCCCGGCATGCTGCCGCTGGTATCCATTGCCGTCGCCATGTTCCTGGGTGGCATCTCGGGCTCAGGCCCTGCCTGCGCAGCGGCCGTCGGCGCCGTAATGATCACCGCCATGTCGCGTGCCGGTTATCCCGGTTCCTTCTCTGCCACGGTTGTGGCGGCGGGCGCCGCCACCGACATTCTCATTCCGCCGTCCGTCGCCTTCATCATTTACTCGGTGCTCGTGCCCGGCGCGTCCGTGCCGGCATTGTTCGCCGCGGGCATGATCCCCGGCATTCTGGCCGGTCTGGCCCTCATCGTGCCGGCCGTGTGGTTGTCGCGCAAATACAAGATGGGTGAGCTCGAAGCTCACTTGCCTCGCCCTCCCTTCTGGCCCGCCCTGCGCGACGCCTCCTGGGGTCTTGCCGCGCCCGTGCTGATTCTGGGCGGCATGCGCATGGGTTGGTTCACGCCCACCGAAGCAGCCGTCGTTGCGGTCTTCTATGGGTTGTTCGTGGGCATGTTCATCCATCGCACGATCAAAGTGCGTGACCTCTACAAAATTCTGAGCGAAGCCGCTGAGTTATCTGCCGTCATCATGTTGGTGGTGACCTTGGCTGGCATTTTTGCCTGGGCCTTGTCCACACTGAGCGTGATCGACCCCATTACCAATGCCATCGTCAACTCCGGTTTGGGTGAATGGGGTGTGCTGTCGCTCTTGATTTTGCTGCTCATGACGGTCGGCATGTTCCTGGACGGCATCTCGATCTTCCTGATTTTTGTGCCCTTGCTGATGCCCATCGCGAATGCCTATGGCTGGGATCCGGTCTGGTTCGGCGTGATCCTGACCCTTAAGGTCGCCTTGGGCCAATTCACCCCCCCGCTCGCGGTCAACCTGATGGTGTCGTGCCGTATTGCACGCGTGCCGATGGAATCAACCGTGCGCTGGGTTGTCTGGTTTTTGGGAGCCATGTTCCTCGTGCTGGTGGCAGTGCTGGTCTTCCCCGAGCTTGCGCTTTGGCTGCCACGCAAGCTGGGTTACTAAGATTGAGGGCAAGTTAAATCGGTTGAAAAATGCAGGGCACAGTTTCTTCATAAAACAAACATTACAGACTCGCAAAGAGAGGAGACACAAGATGAAATTCCGCAACCTGTTGGGTGCTGCGCTGTGCGCTGCTGCCGTCGTGGGAATGGCACCTGCCAATGCCCAGACCTATAAGCCAGAATACAAATTGTCTATCGTCGTGGGCACCACGTTCCCGTGGGGCCAAGGTGCTGAAATCTGGTCAAACCTGGTGCGTGAACGCACTCAAGGTCGCATCAATATCAAGGTTTATCCTGGCACGTCGCTGGTACAGGGCGACCAAACGCGCGAATTCACCGCCATCCGTCAAGGCGTGATCGACATGGCTGTCGGTTCGACCATCAACTGGTCGCCGCAAATCAAGCAATTGAATCTGTTCTCACTGCCCTTCCTGATGCCTGACTACGCCGCGATTGACGCGCTGGTTCAAGGTGAGACGGGCAAAGAAATGTTCAAGCTCATCGAAAAAGCCGGCGTCGTGCCATTGGCCTGGGGTGAAAACGGCTACCGCCAGATCAGCAACTCGAAACACGAGATCAAAAAGCCTGCCGACATGAAGGGCATGAAGCTGCGGGTCGTAGGCTCGCCGCTGTATATCGACACCTTCACAGCCTTGGGTGCAAACCCCACGCAAATGAGCTGGGCTGATGCACAACCTGCCCTGGCCACCGGCGCGGTGGATGGTCAGGAAAACCCGCTGTCGATCTACACCGGTTCCAAGCTCTACACCGTGGGTCAAAAGTATCTGACCCTGTGGAACTACGTGGCCGACCCGCTGGTATTTGTGGTGAATCGTGAAGTCTGGAACGCATGGTCGGAGAAAGATCGTGAGATCGTTCGCCAGGCCGCCATCGATGCAGGCAAGCAGCAGATCGTCATCGCACGTAAAGGCGTCACGCCAGAAGATCCATCTTTGCTGAAGGAAATTGCGGGCCATGGCGTCACGATTACGGAACTGACCCAAGCCGATCACGATGCATTCGCGGCCGTCACCAAGCCGGTTTACGAAAAATGGAAGAAGCAGATCGGCGAAGAGCTGGTGACGCAGGCTGAGCAAGCCATCGCCAACCGTAAGAAATAAGCAGTAGGCCCCAGGGGAATGGCGGCGCAGGCCGCCAACAGCACGGCAGGGACGTAAGATCCCGCCAACCGCAACGGGTGCCGATTAACGTCGGCACCCGTTTTTTTTGATGTGTGCGCTATGTCTCCGGGGCGGCCCCAGACATTCAGGGCGCGGGAGGGTAATGCACTTCCAGAACCTCCAGCGTGTCTACACCGCCCGGCGTACGCAAGGTCACGGTGTCGCCCTCTTTCGCTTTAATCAGCGCGCGCGCTACCGGGGAGATCCAGCTGATTTTTCCTGCCAAGGGTTCGGCTTCGTCCACACCCATAATGGTGACCTTGTGCTCGTCACCCGCCTTATCCATGTAAACCACGGTGGCGCCGAAAAACACTTGGTCGCGATTTGGCTGCGTGGCCGGGTTGACGACCTCAGCAATATCAAGCCGCTTCGTCAGAAAACGCATACGACGGTCAATCTCGCGCAAACGCTTTTTGCCATATAGATAGTCGCCGTTTTCCGAACGATCCCCATTCGAGGCGGCCCACGATACGATTTGCACCATGGCTGGCCGTTCCACCGTCATCAAGTGCGTCAATTCATCACGCAAGCGTTGATAACCCTCTGGCGTCATGTAATTGCGCGTGCCGGCAGGCAGTGGCTGCACTTCAGGAAGATCATCCTCGTCGTCGTGATCAGACTCTTTAACAAAGGCTTTGTTCATGGCTTTCGCGCCAGTGGCGCACAGTACGTGTCATGGGCCCGCAGCGTGGCGGGCGAAAGCAGCAAGACCGCCCCCATCGGAGCCTCTTGCGCCTTGTTATTTGCTAGAACCAGTCGTGCCAGACGGGTGTCAGATCCGACGGCAACTGCGGCAAGCGGCCGAGATCAACACGGCTTTCTTTCGGACTGTGGAAGTCCGAACCGCGTGAGGCCAAAAATCCATAGCGGCGTGCCACCCCGGCGTATTGCCTGGCTTCTTCCACGGTATGGCTGCCAGTGTTCACCTCAATGCCTTCACCGCCCAAGTCCAGAAACTCATCAAACAAGGCGGCGAACTGCAAGGGCGTGTATTTATATCGCCCAGGATGCGCAATAACGGCTCGCCCGCCCGCGCCACGAATCCAGCCCACGGCATCAGCCAGCGACGCCCATTGCATGGGTACATGCCCTGGCCGATCATCACCCAGGAATTTCGTAAACACGGTTTGCACGTCCGGGCAATAGCCAGCCTCAACCAGATACCGCGCAAAGTGCGTGCGGCTAATGAGTTCCGGATTGCCCGCAAACGGCAAAGCACCTTCGTACGCACCAGGAAAACCCATCTCGGCCAATCGTTCGCCAATACGCTTGGCGCGCTCTGCTCGCCCGGAGCGTGTGGCACGAAGGCCTTCGGCCAATACCACGTTAGCGGGGTCAAAATGCAAACCCACGATGTGCACCGTGAGCTTGGCCCAGGTAACTGAAATTTCCACGCCAGTCACAAATTGAAGACCCACGTCTGTAGCCGTAGCGGCAGCTTCAGTCAAGCCGCCGATCTCATCGTGATCCGTGAGTGCAAGAACATTCACCCCGTTGCCGTGCGCACGCATCACGAGATCGCGCGGCGCAAGCATGCCGTCCGACACCGTGGAATGGCAATGCAGATCGATATTCAGGCTAGGCTTATTCATGGCGTCATTGTAGAACTCGATAGCGCTGTGGGGTAGATCCTTGATGTCCCTATTTAAGAACTATCAACTGCCCACCCCATCATCGCGATGACATCGATGCTGGCTTACTTCAGCAGAAATGCCGCGACGGGCTCAATTTGTGCGTCGCTGATCAAGGTGGGCGCATGCCCCACATCAGGGAATTCAATAGCGCTGGCACGCGGATTGCGTTCCAGCATTTCCCGAACGGTGGCAGGCGTCAAGAGATCTGACAATGCCCCACGCACAATAAGAATGGGGCAATCTACAGCATCGTAGGCCTGCCAAAGCATCTGCTCGCCCAAGGCCAGATCCTCAGGAGTTTGAGCCAGCATAGGCTGAACCAGATTCAAATCGTAATGTTTAACCCACTTTCCGCCACGCTCCGGATACAGATAGCGCGCCAACTCGGTCCATTGTGCGTCCGTGTGTTCGCCAAAACTTTCAGAATTTTTACGCATGGCCACCACCGCCTCGGCAAAGGTGTCGAACTGGCCAGGATCACCCACGTATTTGCCAATTCGCGCCAGTGCGGCCACTTCCAGCCTGGGTCCCACATCATTGAGCACCAGTTTATCCAGGCGAATGCCCTGATCTGCCGGGAGCCCGCCGGGTCGGTGATTCATCGCTGCCATGATGCGAGCAAAAGCCGCCGTGCCGCTCAGGCCCAAACCAATCAAGCCGCCCATGGATGTGCCCACCCAATTCAGCTTGCGTGGGCGCAAGCGGGCAATCAGCGTAATCATGTCAGCCACATACTGCGGCACCGTGTAGAGCGAAGGATCCAACAGCCAATCCGAGCTGCCGCGGCCTGCGACATCTGGGCAGACCACGCGAAAACGCGTTGACAGGCGTCGCGCCAGGTGGTCAAAGTCGCGCCCGCTACGCGTCAGGCCGTGTACGCAAAGCACCACCTCATCACAATCCGGATCTCCCCATTCCCAATACGCCATGCGATGCAAACCGGCCGGACTGGCGCAGCTAACGAATTCCAAGCGGGGTTCCAACATTGAAAATCTCCGTAGATCAGTGCCGCGCCATGGACTGGCGCAAAACATGGCTTGTATCTTAAGGCAGTCGGCGCTCCATGACATGGCAAGCGACAAACCCGTTACCTTCCATGCCAATAACGCCGCGCCTGCTCACGCTGCGCCCAGACCGACAAACCCTGTGGCCGCGCGCTTGCGACCACTCCACCATGTTCATCGGTACGCCAAAACACAGCGCCCGCCCGGCGCCAACGTGACTGGATCTTTCTGACCGGGTGACCAAACCGGTTTAATGCCCCGGCCTGAGCAATAACATGCGTAGCCGCCGTGGCTTGAACCAACTCGTCACTGGATGACGTTGCCGCGCCGTGATGCGGCGCCAGCACCACATCCACCGTCGGCAACAGGAAGGCTAGCGCCCGCTCTTGTGCGGCGCCAATATCTCCCGGCAGCAAAATCGTGTGTTCACGCCCCTGTACGAGCAAGACGCAACTCATTGCGTTCTTGTCTGCGCGACGGGGGCTGGCGCCATCAGGATGCAAAAAGGCAAATTTCACCCCATCCACTTCCCACGCCTGCCCTTGTTGGCATGCACGCATGTCTTGAGGCAGACGCATTGCGCTCAAGTCGCCGGGCCATAGTCGTGCCTCGCGCTGCAGATGCACCGCCAGATCAAACGACGCATAGCTGCGAGCGACCGGCATTGCCGACAACACCGCGCGCGTGCCCCCCACATGATCCAAATCTGCATGCGACAGCACCAACACATCCAGGCCACGCACGCCATGCCCGCGCAAGAAAGGCACCACAATGCGTTCTCCCGCGTCGGTGCCGCCGTGCTGTCTGGGCCCGGAATCAAACAACAGCACCTGACTGGCCGTCTCCACCACGATGGCGCTACCCTGCCCCACGTCCAGCGCATAAGCGCGCCAAAATCCTGAGTCCGGCTTGTCCGGCCGCCAGAACATCAAGGGTAATAAACACACCCATCCCCAATGCCTGGCGGGCCACCCGCGCACTTGCAAGGCCCACACCATCCCCGCCACAGCCAATAGCAACCAGCATATGGGCGCTGCGGCCACGCTAACGCTGGACCACGCCGACTGCCCGACCCAAACAACGGGCACCATCGTCCAGGAAAATGCGAGATGCCCAAGCCAGCCCACGGCTTGCGCCACATCTGCTGCCCCCGGCAACACTGCAAGCACCGCGCAAAGCAGCGCCAGCGGAGTCACGATGAAACTGACCATGGGAATGGCCACGGCGTTGGCCAACGGCGAGCCTAACGAGACTTGATGCACCAGAAATGCAAGCAAAGGGGTGAGCCCCAACGTAACGGCCATCTGCAAGCGACCAAACTGCACCAGCCAAGTCGCCACGCGTCGCCACCCTGTGGCCCTCGCCCCGGGCGCGCCTGAGCTCACCCGCAACAGAATGGCGACGGCACCAAACGACAACCAGAACCCCGGCGACACGGCCGCCCACGGGTCCAGAAACGTCACCACAGCTGCCGCACAAGCCAATACCCGAAATGAAGAAAGCGGCAAGCGCAACAAGGCAGCACCCAGCGCCACCGCCAGCATAAAAAAAGTGCGCCGTGCCGGCACGCCCCATCCAGCCAATAGGCAATATGCCAGTGCCACAAAAAAAGCCGCTGTGGCACCGGCCATCCTTGCAGGGAAGAACTCTGCAAGCCCTACCCCACGCCATCGAGTCCGTCGCCAAACAGCTGCCACCAGCATGCCGCCCATACCTGCAATCAAGGTGACGTGCATCCCACTGATAGACACCAGATGTGTAATGCCGCTTCGGTTGAAAACCTGCCAGTCCTCACGCGCCACCCCTGCCTGATCGCCCACTGCCAACGCGATCAACACTGGCGCGTAGCGCGCTTCACGTAGAGCCACACGCATGCCTGTTCGTACATGGTGGCGTGCCCGCTCGATGGCCACACCCGCTGTGTGCCAAGGTTCATCCCGCAGAAATTTTGGCGCTCCACGCAACGTGCCTGTTGCGCGCAAACCTTTGGCAAACAACCGCGCCTGCGCGTCAGGCCCCTGCGGATTCAATACCGCTTGAGGGCGTCTTAGCACTAATGCCATGCGCCACACTTGCCCGGGTATGAGTTCAGGAATGCCTACGGTATCACCGGGCAGTGCGCGCCACGTCACCAGCACCCGAGACGGTATGCCTTCAGGACTGCCCTTAAGCACTTGCCCCACAAAGCGGCGCTGCGTCGCGTCCCCTTGCGCCATTTCGGCGACACGAATGTCCAATTTGGATACTTCGTCGTGGTGATGATCCGCCAGCGCATCGTCAAGGCGTGCCTGGGCAAGCAGGCTCGCATTAATGATGCCGCAAGCCAACCCGGCAAGCGCCACAAGCAACATACGGCCATGCCGAAACCTTACCCAACGCAGCGCGACAAGCAAGGATATGGCCACCAAGCTCAACGCCAGCAGGGTTGCTGTCTGTGGCAACTCGGCAAGATTCTGTACCCATACCGCGCCCAGGACAAAGGCAAATAGAAAGCTGCGACCGACGATGCCTGTCTCCTAAAAACAGGAGCGTAAGCCAGTGTGCAACGAGTATTGGGAAGGAATGAGTCGATTCATCCATTAGCACTTACCGCAATTGGCAGAGACGCAATACAGGTATGCGCCACCGGCATACCCCGAGGGCGGAAATGTCGCTCCAGAATGTGAGGCGTCCTCGATAGGATTGAATCTTTCACAATTCGCTGAAGGAACGACCTTGTCTCTCTCCTCAAAGTCTGTCGACACCGTCCCATCCACCCCCAATTTTGAAATGGCCCGCAGCCGGTTTCCAGGAACTGCCTCTCAAGCCTACCTGGACGTCGCCAGCCGTAGCCTTATTCCCGAATCTGCCATGACGATCGCAGCGGCCCATTTGCGCGAACGCATGGACGGGCGCGTGGATAAAGCACGTTATTTTGGCCTGATCGAATCTGCGCGTGCACGCTTCGCCCGCCTGATTGGGGCGCATCCCAGCGAAATCGCCATTACGAAAAACGTGTCTGAAGGCTTGAACATTATTGCCGGTGCAACACAATGGCATCACGGTGATACCGTGCTGGTTTGCTCCGACATCGAGCACCCCAACAATATCTATCCCTGGCGCAACCTGGAACGCCACGGCGTCAGCATTATTGATGTGCCTGCTGAGAACGGCCTCTTTCCTTTGGCTACCGTACTTGAGCGGCTGCATCACCCCCGCCCGCCACGGGTTGTGACAGTTTCCGGAACGTCATTTCGACCCGGCTTTCGCACGGATCTCGACACGCTGGGTGCTGCGTGCGCGAACGTCGGCACGATGCTGGTCGTCGATGGTGCCCAATCTGCGGGTGTGATGCATCTGGATGTCTCGAAAACTCAGATCTCAGCGCTGGCGGTTAGTACACAGAAAGGCCTGTGTGCGCTTTACGGCATGGGGTTCCTCTATGTCCGCCACGCGGTGGCCGACATAGCGATTCCGCAAGCCCTGGCACGATTTGGCGTGGACATCGCTGCCACGCACGAAGCCGACTATGACTCGGGACCCATCCGATATCGCCTCGGTGCCCTGCGCTTTGATGTTGGAAACTACAACTTCCTGGCGGCAGCGCTGGTGGACGACACCCTGGCACTCCTCGAATCATACGGAACACAGGCCATCGATGCCCATGTCACACACCTGGCAACGACGCTGTCACGTGATCTGCAAAACGTCGGTGCGCCAGTTCTCTCACCCGTAGGTGCCCTGCCGTCCAATATCGTATGTTTATCGTTCGCCAGCAAACCTGAGCAAGCGAAAGAACTACAAGTCGCACTAAAAGCCGAGTACGTTCAAGCAGCGGTTCGCGGCAGTGTGCTGCGATTCTCAATGCATCTCTACAACAACCTGCCTGATATTAAAAAAGCGGCCGATGTCACTGCTGTTTGGCTGGAGAAACACTCTAAAAACTAAGGAGCACTAGCCAAATCGGTAGGAAAGGTCTGCCGGAGCCACTGAAGAAAGAGCATGGAGGTCGACTTATCGGCCGACCGTGCCGAGCACACCGCGTAGTAGTTTTGGCCATCGGACACGTGACCGGGATACGCCTGCACTAATGTCCCGTCGGCAAGCGCATGACTGACGAGCGATGAACGTGTCACCGCCAGACCCATACCCGCCTCCAGCGCAGAGAGCATGGTGGCTGAATCATTAAAACTCAGAGAAGGCCAGCCGCCCACATCAATGGGCAACGTACCTTGATTCCAAGTATCAAGATAATCCCGCTCAACATTACGCAAATAGCACACGCCTGGCGCCAACGCCCCTGAATCCACCTGCGCAAGCGCTTGCGCCACGGCCGGTGTGCACACGGGAATAAGCACGTCGTCGGTTAGGCACAACGAGTGATACGTTGGCCAATCGCCCGCCCCTAAACGTATGGAAATATCGGCGCCTGACGATTCAAGATCTGCAAAATAGCGATGTACATCGATACGTAGGTCGATCCAGGGATGGGCGACAACAAAGGTCGATAATCTTGGGGCCAGGCTTCGCATCGCAAAACTGCGCGCGACAGAAACCACCAGTGTTTGCCGCTGTACATCTAGAACGAGGCGATTCAGCCCGGTTCCTAAGAGATCAAACGCTCTACTCGTGAAGTCGTAGAGCAGTTCACCTTCTTGGGTAAAACGCAGCCCACGTGGGCCACGATCAAAAAGCGACACACCCACATGCTCCTCCAGGGCCTTGATCTGGCGACTCAATGCACCCTGTGTCTGGAAGAGTTCTTCCGCCGCTCGCACTAAGTTGAGGTGCTTGGCCGCCACGTTAAAAACAAGCAGCGACTTCAGCGATGGCATGCGTGCAAGGAGGTTGGTATTCGTGACCGTCATAACGCAGCGCAGATTCCTCAATAGTTAAACGCAGAGCCCGTGCCTATTCTATTACGGTCATATCAAAACAAATTGGGGAATCCTTCATATGTCTCAGCCAGCTTTCATCGACATGCCACGCGCTATGCTTCGCGTGGTTGCCGTCACGCTATTCGGCAGTTTGTTTTCAAGCGCCGCCCTCTCCCAGGACTTTCCGACGCGGCCCATCAACATTGTTGTGCCCTATGCCGCAGGTGGCAGCTCCGACGTCGTGGCCCGGCTGTTTGCCCAAAAGCTGGGAGAGCAGTTCGGTCAGGCAGTGGTCGTGCTTAACAAACCCGGCGCCGGCGCCACAATTGGAACGGGGTTCGCTGCGCAGCGCGGCCAGCTTGGGTACACCGCGTTACTGGCAGACAATGCGCAGACCGTCGCTCCGGCCTTGTATACCAAGCTGACGTATGACTCAGTCAACGATTTCCGAGTGGCCGGGTTCATCGGGCAAGCCACCACGCTTTTGCTCGCAAGCAAAGCGTCTGGACTGCAGTCTGTTCAAGATGTGAAGGACCGGGCGGCGAAAAATCCAGGTTCAACGACGATAGGTACCGGCAATGGCTCTCCCAGCCATCTCATCAGTGAACTCTTCCAAATGAAGTCGAAGGCCCGTCTGCAAGTGGTGCCATATAAAGGAGCCTCAGCGGCTTTAGCCGATTTGTTGGCAGGCCACATTGACCTTGTCTTTACCAACCCGGCATCGGCGTCCCAATATCTGGACAGTGGCAAACTCACCGTTCTTGGACAGACGGGTGAGCAACGAGACGCCCGCTTTCCAAACGTGCCCACATTCAAGGAATCGGGCATTGAGGATTTGAACGTAGCGTACTGGTTCGCGATGCTACTGCCTTCTGACACGCCGCCAGACGTGCAAGCCCGCTGGCGCAAGGAAATGGCCGCGGCACTCGCATCCCCCGAAGTGAAAACCAAGCTCGACAGCCTGGGGATCTCTCAAATAGCAATGTCGCCCGAAGCCGCGCAAAACCTCATCCACGATGAGGCTGCCCTCTGGTCGAAGGTGTCCGACGCCGCAGGGTTACGCGTCCAGTAACGGGTTCATTCTGCAATGGCCAATAATCTACGCGTGGCTTCTGGCCAGAGTCGACTCGATATCGCGTAGATCTACCCCTCGCAGCAATCGTCGCAGGGTCATTTCATGGCTGGTTGAGTATTTTATTCACGGCAACAAAAAACCCGCCGAGAATGACGCGCGCAGATGTTCAACAAAACACTGCACAGCCAGGGGAACCTGCGGTGCCCAAGGTCGCAATGCAAAGAGCTTATCGCCGAAGAAACCCCGGACTCGCCAGTCTGGCAGCACGCGCACCAAACTCCTTCTTGATTGCGACACCGCACTGAAATCTGGCAACAAGCCAATACCCAGGCTATCTAAAACAGCTTCGCGCAACACCTCACTGTTGTTTGCCTTGAGCGGCCCCTGCACGGCCACCGAAATCGGTTCAGCATCTTTGCCGTCATGCTGCGGCACGAATGTCCAGGTGTCCACACCTGCCCGCCCTAGATACAACAGGCAATCATGCGTCGCCAGATCCTGCGGATGGCCCGGCACACCGCGTCTGCGCAAATAGGCGGGTGTCGCCACGAGAAATGATTGGGTGTCACAAAGCGGCCACGCCACATAGCTATCTGGTGCAATACTCGTGTGGCGTATGGCCAGATCGAACCCTTCGTGGGCCAGATTCACAAATCGATCCGTCAGGTCCAATTGCACGCGCACATCGGGATATTTGCGTAAAAAAGACCCTAAATGGGGAGCCACATGCTGCCGACCCAAGGCCACCGGTGCGCTAACACGCACCGTGCCGCGAGGGGTGCCAGAAAGATCTTTGACGGCAGTAAATCCGGCGTCAATGCGCTCGAACGCAGGTGCGGCGTCCGCGACCAGTTGCCGCCCCGCCTCGCTCAGACTTACCGCCCGAGTCGTGCGCTGCACGAGCGGCACGCCCACGGCGCGCTCAAGTGCGCCTATACGCATGCTGACGGAGGCCTTGGAAACGCCCAGGCGCGCAGCAGTTTGCGTAAAGCTTCGGGTCTGCGCCAATACGGTCAGCAGATGAATGTCGGCCACCAGGGGCCCGATACCGTCGGAGGACAATGGCTTCCCTCTTTTGATTGTTCAATATATTGAACACTTTAATCGGATTTTCCTGGCTTATCCAACGGCGCGACACGTCATAGACTGCAATCTCTGACCCAACTCTTCAAGGTTACCCATGTCCTCGTCCACCTCCCTTGAGCAAACCGCCCCCGCCCTGATCAGCCATTGGATTCAAGGTGCGCCGGCGACAGGAACCGCCGGCCGTAACGCCGAGGTCTACAACCCGGCCACGGGTGCTGTCACCAGCCGCGTGGAGCTTGGAGGCGCCGATGACGTGAACGCCGCAGTCGCCAGTGCCAAAAAGGCCTTCCCAGCCTGGTCTGAAGTACCGCCTATTCGTCGCGCACGTGTCATGCTGCGATTTCTGGAATTGCTCAACCGACACAAAGACGAACTGGCCCACCTGATCACTGCCGAACACGGCAAGGTCTTCACCGACGCACAAGGTGAAGTTGAGCGTGGCATCGACATCGTCGAATTCGCGTGTGGCATTCCTCAGTTGCTCAAGACGCAATTCACGGATCAAGTGTCTACGGGTATGGACAACTGGACGCTGCGCCAACCTTTGGGCGTTGTGGCCGGCATTACGCCGTTCAACTTCCCGGTCATGGTGCCGATGTGGATGTTCCCGGTGGCCATCGCCACGGGTAACACCTTCGTGCTCAAGCCCAGCCCCACGGACCCCAGCGCTTCACTGATGATCGCTCGCCTATTGAAAGAAGCGGGCCTTCCGGATGGCGTGTTCAATGTGGTTCAAGGCGACAAGATTGCCGTCGACGCCCTGCTGGAACACCCTGACGTGGCTGCGCTGTCCTTCGTCGGCTCGACTCCGATTGCCCAACATATTTACGAAACCGGCGCCCGTAACGGCAAACGCGTTCAAGCACTGGGTGGTGCCAAGAATCACATGGTCATCATGCCCGACGCCGATCTGGACAAAGCCATCGACGCGCTCATCGGCGCTGCATATGGTTCGGCCGGTGAACGCTGCATGGCCATTTCCGTGGCGGTGCTGGTCGGCGATGTGGCCGACAAAATCATGCCCAAACTAGTCGAACGCGTTCAGGCGCTGAAGATCCTCAACGGTGTGAACCTGCAAGCAGAAATGGGCCCAATCGTGCATGCACCGGCGCTTAAGCGCATCACGGATTACATCGGCATTGGCGTTGAAGAAGGCGCAAAGATGCTGGTAGACGGCCGCAAATTCAATGGCGCTGAAGCGGGCGAAGGTTGCAGCAACGGTTTCTGGCTGGGCGGCACGTTGTTCGACCACGTCACGCCAGAAATGCGTATTTATCGCGAAGAAATTTTCGGCCCCGTGTTGGGCTGCGTCCGTGTTGACGACTTCACCGCAGCGGTCGACCTCATCAACGCGCACGAGTTTGGCAACGGCGTGAGCTGCTTCACAAGCGATGGCAACGTGGCGCGCGAATTTGGCCGACGCATTCAGGTGGGCATGGTCGGCATTAACGTGCCGATTCCAGTGCCCATGGCCTGGCACGGCTTTGGCGGCTGGAAGCGCTCTTTGTTCGGCGACATGCATGCCTATGGCGAAGAAGGTGTGCGCTTCTACACCAAGCAAAAGAGCATCATGCAGCGTTGGCCCAGCAGCATTGAAAAAGGCGCTGAATTTGCGATGCCTGTGGCTAAATAGTTTTGGCAGACGGCGCGCTATTCCGGGCTCGATAGGTTTGCTGGCGGCGTTAGCCCCCTGAAAGAAGAAAGGTCCGACACGCGAATGAAGCGTGTTGGACCTTTTTTATTGGCGTAACCACGCCAATAAGGTATTTAGAACGTGATGTTCGCCGACACCCACAGCCTGCGACCTTCCAGCACCTGACGGTACGAGTTGGTCCAGTTGGCATTGGCAGCAGGAGCACTCGTGCCCGTCTTCGCTGCGCCGTAGTCGACAAAATTCTTGTCAAACAGGTTCAGGACCGACGCTGACAGCGTCACGTTTTTGCTGGCAACAAAGGTGCCTCCAATGCTGGCCAACCAATACGGGCTGTAATAAACCTGCTGCTTCTCCCAGTTCAAACCCTGGTATTGCTTGGCACGATACTCACCACGCGCCCAGGTATTGAAGCGATCATTGATTTCCCAATTCACACCCAAGTTCAGCGAATGACGTGGCTGCGAGCCCAAGGGCTGGCCTTCGTTCACGCCAGATGTCTGCTCGCTGGCCGTCAAGGTGTAGTTACCCGTCAGCGACACACCCTTGTAAATAGGTGCACGTCCACCGAATTCGAAACCACGGATGGTGGCCGAATCGACGTTCACGCGGCGTGAAAACGCATCTACCGGAACACCGTTGCGTTCCCAGGTACCCAAATCAAGGCAACCGGCCGCCGGACCACCAACAGCACGGCAGTTGGCAACATCTACGTTTTCAATCTTGTCTTTGAAAGACGTGTGGAATAGCGTGAAGTTGCTGGTCAGGCCTTCGGCGTTATCAAACAGCACGCCCAATTCAGACGAGGTGCTGCGTTCCGGGGTCAGCTTTGAGTTACCCAACAACGGACGTGTGCCCTGCGCACCCAGGCCCACAATGCCATCGGTCATCAAGTTAACGTCAGGCGTTTTATAGCCTTTGCTCACGCCACCCTTCAGAGTCCATTGAGACGTGGCGTTCCACACAAGATAACCACGCGGGCTCCATTGACCACCGAACTGCTCATTGCGGTCATAGCGGCCGCCCAGCGTCAGTGCCACATCGTCAACAATTCGCCATTCGTCCTCGGCGAACAAGGCCCATTGGTATTGCTTAAGATTCAAAGGCGCCGTGACCAGCGTGTCTTTGAAAGACTGATCACGCCACTGACCACCCATGGTCAGCAGATGCCGATCATTAAATAGCGGCATGGTCCACTTGGTGTCAAACACCCAGTTGTCGTATTCCAGATCGCGCGGTGCACCGTCAGTCGGTTGGCGTGGTGCATTCATGGGGTTGGTGCGGCCAATTGTCTCGGTTGTGTCGTAGACCAGACTGGTGTCCGACGTGACCGAGTTGTAGCGGCCCAAGTGCGTCAGCGAATAGCGCGTGCGGTTAAATTCCATCTCTGGCTCATAGCCGCCCCCTTGGCGATTGCGTGCAACAGACGAATTCAACGTACCAAGTTCACCGCGACCATTTTCAAAACGTTGCCAGTTCTGGTCTACGTCGAAAAGAATGTCGTGGTTGCGGTTAGGCGTAAGCGCCAGTCGTAAACCCACGTTGCGCTGCAGGCTGTCGCCCAAACCGGAAAAACTGGCGATGTCGCCGGTGTATTTGCCGCTCTTCGATTCCGCCGCGTTGATGGGATACGAACCATACGCGCCCAAGCGACGATGCAGGCCCCCACGCAAGGACAGGCCGAGCTTGTCTGTCTTGATTGGGCCGCTCAGGTAAAAAGCCGCCCCGTAATTATTGCCGAACTGGTTATCGCCCTGGGCAGTGCCGTCCAGGGTCACCTGCCCCATCCATTCATTGGACACTTTGCGCGTGATGATGTTGATCACGCCGCCCATGGCGTCCGAACCATATAAGGTAGACATCGGGCCGCGCACCACTTCGATTCGCTCAATGGCTGCCATGGGCGGGATGAAGTTCGTGTCGACGTCACCAAAGCCGTTCGGGCGCACACCTGAGCTATTCTGGCTGAGCCTCTTGCCATCAACCAAAATGAGGGTGTAGTCGCTCGGCATGCCGCGAATGCTGATGTTCATGCCGCCAGCCTTGCCGCCACGCTCGACAGACACGCCTTCAATATCGGCCACCGCGTCGCCAAGATTATTGAATGGCCGCGCTTCCAACTGTTCTCGTGTGATCACGGAAATGGAAGCGGGTGCATTGCGTATTTCTTGCTCAAAGCCCGATGCTGTCACCACCATGGTGTCAAGCTGGGTCACGCCCATGGTGTCCTGGGTGGCGCTCACTGGCGTTTGCGCCTGAGCCATGCCACTGGCCGCCAGTACGGCGACGATCGGGATGCCCCGGACAGTTTTATAGAGTGAATTCGAAGGACGAACGCCCCTTCTAAAGCCTTTGAAGCATTGAGTTTTTGACATGGGATCAACGTGAAACCGCCTGAGGGCGGCGCGCCGCGAGCGCTATCTAGGTTTTATAAGAAACCCAATGATATGCATTCCCATTCTCTAATTCAATAAACTGTCAGCTTATATTCAGGAATAAGACAGATTTACGTCAGCAAAATGTCAGGTTGATGCTTTCACGCTACAGATCCGTCTGTGATCCATCTGAAAGAATGGCTGCCGGCAAGCGGGGCAACACTCGCATCGCGGTGGCTCCGGTGCCGCGTACGACCTGTGCCACTGTCATGCCACGCAGTTCAGCAAGACATTGGGCGATGCGCGGCAACTCTTCAGGGCTGTTACGTCGGTTTGGCTCATGCAACCAGGCTGGCGCAATATCTGGGGCGTCCGTTTCCAGCACGAGATGGCTCAGGTCGAGATCGACGGCGTGACGTCGAATCTGCAAGGCACGCTCATATGTCATGGCACCACCCATCCCTAGCGCAAAGCCGTGCTCGACAAAGGCTGCAGCCTGTTGCGCGCTGCCATTGAACGCGTGCGCGATGCCGCCCGTCAGGCCGGATTGGCGACGCAAGTACTTAAGCAATATGTCTTGGGAGCGGCGAACGTGCAGCAAGACCGGCAAGCCAAATTCAGCCGCAAGTGCCAGTTGAGCAGCGTAGAAATGCTCCTGACGCTCGCGGGGCTGACCCGAGGAGATTTCTGGCACGAAGAAATCGAGCCCGATTTCACCGATGGCCACAAAACATGGGTCACCCATGGCGGTGTGAACGGCTTCCCGCAGAACGCGCAAATCGTCGTCCCGGGCATGCTGTACATAGAGAGGATGGATGCCCAGCGCATAAGCGCCGCCAGCCGTTCGATGGGCGAGATCGCGAACAGTGTCGAAATTTTCTCGTGCTACCGCCGGAATGACAATGGCGGCAACACCCGCATCACAGGCGCGGTCCGCCACTTCTTGGCGGTCGGTGTCAAACTCAGCGGCGTCCAGATGGCAATGCGTGTCGATCAGCATGGGGAAGACCCTCCTTCCCCGTGATTATCCGCCGCTCTGCTATCCGGAGACCAATTTTCCGGCGTCCATCAGCAATTGACGATCAGCCCGAGCTGCCAGCTCTGGATCATGAGTGACAATGGCAAACGCCGTGCCCGACTCCTGATTCACCTGTGTCAGCAACTCAAACATCTTGTGTGCGGTGTGCCGGTCCAGATTGCCGGTGGGTTCATCAGCCAGCACGCAAGCAGGCCGAGTCACCAAGGCACGTGCCAGTGCAACACGCTGACGCTCACCGCCGGACAACTGACTTGGAAAATGCTCTTCTCTTGCGGCAAGACCGACCAGGCCGAGCACTTCGCGAGCCGCTTTGCGCGCCTCATTGCGATCAACGCGGCGCACGATCAGTGGCATAGCGACGTTGTCCAGCGCCGAGAATTCCGCCAGCAAATGGTGAAACTGGTACACAAAACCCAAGCTGCGATTGCGCAATGCGCTTTTGCGCGCCTCGGACAAGCCTTTTGAGGATTCCCCTGCGACCGTCACCAATCCGCTGGTCGGTACGTCAAGCAGGCCCAGGATATGCAATAAGGTGCTTTTGCCAGAGCCTGACGCCCCAACAATGGCCACCATTTCGCCTCGCTGCACGGAGAAGCTGACATCGTCCAGCACCTGAATACGGTTAGGACCCTCGTCGTATACCTTGACGAGGTTCTCAGCTTTCAGGGCGGGTGCGCTGGCGTTGGCGCCCGAAATACGGGGATCAATCATGGCGCAACACCTGTGCCGGTTGCAGACGCGATGCGCGCCAACTGGGATAAAGCGTCGCCAACAGCGACAACACCAGGGAGGTCACGCCAATGGTGACGATATCGCCCATTTGCGGATCGGAAGGCATCGCACTGATGAAATAGATTTGGGGTGGCAGGAAATGCACACCGAACAAACGCTCGATAAACGGCACGATCACATCAACGTTATAGGCAACGATCGTCCCACCCAACACACCGAGCAAGGTGCCCACCACGCCAATCAAGGCGCCCTGCACCAGAAAGATTCGAGCCACTTCGCCGGGCCCTGCGCCCAACGTACGCAAAATAGCGATGTCCGATTGCTTGTCCTTCACGGCCATCACCAAGGACGACAGCAGATTGAACGCGGCTACCGCCACGATCAATGCGAGGATCAGGAACATCATGCGTTTTTCGGTTTGCACAGCGGCAAACCACGTTCGGTTATTGCGCGACCAGTCGCTCGCCATGACGTAAGGCGGTAACACCTTGGTCAGTTGGGCGGCCACTTCAGGGGCTTTTTGCATATCGGCAATGCGCAAGCGGACACCCGCCGTTCCGCTATCGCGAAACACGCGGGCGGCGTCTTGTGTATCAATGAATGCCAGCGTCGAGTCATATTCGTAATGGCCAGACGAAAACACGCCCACCACGTTGAACTGGCGCATGCGCGGCGCAAACCCTGCCGGACTGATGGAACCTTGCGGGGCCATAAGTAATAAGGTGTCACCCAGCTTAACGCCCAGACCGTCGGCCAGCTCGTTGCCCAGCACCACGCCAAAGCTGCCAGGTTTCAGATCCGTCAGTTTGCCCGTGACCATCTGCTTCGGGATATCGGAAACATTAATTTCGGTCGCTGGGTCAATGCCACGTACTTGAACACCGCGTAGCGCTTGCCCGCGAACCAGCATGGCTTGCGCTGCCACAAAGGGTGCGCCTGCCTGAACCTCGGGGTTTTTCTTGGCGGCCTCAACCAAGTCGGGCCATTGCTCCAGCACGCGCTCGGGTGCCGCACCCGGCACGTAGAGTTCGATGTGCGGCAGCACCGACAGCATGCGGTCGCGCACCTCTTTCTGAAACCCGTTCATGACGGATAGCACCACAATGAGTGCGGCCACGCCCAACGCAATACCGGCCATGGAACTGGCCGCGATGAACGAGATGAAGCGATCGCGGCGCCCGCGTCGCTGACGGATACTGGCCAGCCCGGCATAGCGGGCGCCAATCCAGAGTTCGTAGGGTATTTTCAGCACGAGCGCATTATGGCATTAACGGCAAGAAATTCTGGCGCCCGGTGTTCAAAGATGCCACCAGGCATGACAAGCTATGGCATGTCATGTGCCCAGGAAGTTCCCGCATTGAGTGCATCATCCGCGCTTGGCGCCTGACGCACTACAATCGCCGGCATGCTTATCGTCATCCCGGGCGCCCTGCCCGACCTCCTGTATGCCAGCGAACTCGCCAAACTTCTGCCAGAACATGCGCCTACGCTGCATACCTGGCTGCAGGCCGCTAGCGCCCAAACCCAAGCCTTCGACGCCCGTGAAAACGGATGTACCGCTTACGAAGCCTGGCAATTAGCTCGTGCCGGGTTCAGCCCCGAGGCAGGGCTGCCGACGGGCGCAGGATTGGGGCCACTCCTCTCTGGCATTGAGCCACCGGATGATCGCCCGGTCTGGCTGGTTGAACTCACCCATTTGGCGCTTGGCACCGATCAGGCAGCATTGTTAGACCCCAGCCTGATGGATCTGCGGACCGATGAGTCGGCGGCACTGCTGCAAGCCGTGCTCCCGCTCTTTGAAGACACCGGGTTCGCCATCGAATTCTTGACGCCTGAGCGTTGGCGCATTTCTTTGCCCGATGGACTGCGCCCTGCAACAGCCAGCCCACTCACCGTCGCAGGTCATCGTTTAGATGGTTGGTGGCAAATGGATACGGCGACGCGCCCATGGCGCAAGCTGCTCAACGAAATCCAGATGGTTTGGTACGAACACCCCGTCAACGAGGCTCGTGGCGCACGCGGTGTCGCCCCCGTCAATGCCTTATGGCTTTATGGCGGCGCCAAGCCTTGGACACGCACTCACCCAAGCCCGGCCTTGCTACTGACGGAACTGGATACGCCCCAACGCAGCGGTGATTGGTCGAACTGGCTCACTGCGCTGGCCCAACTTGATGCGCAGCACCTCAAGCCACTGGCCACGGCTGGCGGGTTACCCGCCCAGCCCATTGAGCTGCTGCTGCTGGGCGGTGAGCGTCGCGCCACCCTTACTATCAAACCTCGCGGCGGCCTCCTTGGCTGGCTGCCTGCAACCAAGAAAAACTGGAGCGCCTGGTGGTCTCACCCCGTCTAACCGTCCGCACAACTGATCTGCAAGCGTGCCGTACGCTGGAAGCCGCGGGCATTCACCCCTTGCTGGCCCGTCTTTGGGCCGCACGCGGAGTCAGTCATCCCGACGAAACTCGCCTGGCCTGGCCCGCGCTCTTGCCACCGGCAGATTTGACGCACTCGGCGCATGCCGCAGGCGTGCTGGCAGACGCCATCCGGGATGGCAAGCGCCTGCTCATCGTCGCCGATTACGACTGCGATGGCGCCACCGCCTGTGCGGTCGGCCTGCGTGCCTTGACGTCCATGGGGGCCGACGTCGATTTTCTGGTGCCCAACCGCTTTGAGACCGGCTACGGCCTGTCCCCCGCCGTAGTGGACTTGGCTTGCGCGCATCGCAGCGGCAAACCCGACATCATTATTACTGTCGACAATGGCATCGCCAGTGTCGATGGTGTGGCAGCCGCCAACACCGCCGGCATCGGTGTCGTCATTACCGACCACCACCTTCCGGGCGACGTATTGCCCGACGCGCTGGCTATCGTGAACCCGAACCAGCCAGGCTGCGGTTTTCCGTCAAAGAACCTGGCAGGCGTGGGCGTCATTTTCTACATGATGCTGGCCTTGCGCGCCGAAATGCGCCGCCGTGGTGTGTATGCCGCCGACGGCGGCCCAAGACTTGACGCACTGTCAGACCTGGTGGCCCTTGGCACCGTAGCCGACGTCGTCAAACTGGACGCCAACAATCGATTACTTGTGACCCAGGGGCTACAGCGGATGCGCAAGGGTCAGTTGCAACCTGGCTTGCGAGCATTGTTCGCTGTGGCCGGTCGCGAGCCGCGTAGCGCAAACGGGTTTGACCTGGGTTTTGCCCTGGGGCCACGCATCAATGCCGCAGGCAGATTGGCCGACATGAGCCTGGGCATCGCCTGCCTCACGACCGACGATGAAGCACAAGCGCTGGAAATGGCGCGCGAGCTGGACAACATCAATCGCGAACGTCGCACCATCGAAGCCGAAATGCGCGAGCAAGCCATGGCCGCGATGGAAGCACCCGATGCCGCATCAGGCGCGAGCGTCTGCGTGTTTGATCCAGGCTGGCATCAAGGCGTGGTGGGCCTGGTGGCCTCTCGCCTGAAAGAGAAATTCTGGCGCCCTACCCTGGCATTCGCCCCCGCCGGAGACGACGAGATCCGAGGCTCCGGTCGCTCCATCCCCGACGTACACCTGCGCGACGCACTGGATCTCGTCTCAAAGCGCCATCCTAATCTCATACGAAAATTCGGTGGTCACGCGATGGCCGCAGGTCTGACACTAGGCAGAGACGACTTCGCGGCTTTTGCCCCCGCGTTCGAAGCCGCCGTGCGCGAACTTACCGGACGAGATAGCTTCGAGCCCCTGCTCGAAACAGATGGTTCCCTGGAAACTGGCTACGCCAATGCAGACGTGGCTGGAATCCTGCAGCAGCAGGTCTGGGGTGCAGGATTTGCTGCTCCCCTTTTCCTGGACGAATTCATTGTCCGCCATCAAAAACTGGTCGGTGAAAAACACCTGAAATTGTCACTTGAACGAGGAAACCAGCGTTTTAACGCCATCTGGTTTGGTCATGACCAGCCACTGCCGGAACACATTCAGGCCGCCTATCGACTGGACCAGAATGTGTGGAACGGCATGGTTTCCGTGCAGTTGATCATTGAGCACGCCGCCTAGCATCCTGTCAGGCCGACAAGCCAGAATGGCTTGCCCCCAAGAACGTAATAAAGGGCAAGATGTGAACCGCACATCTTGCCCTTTATTCCATTCCAGCCGTCCTGTTGCTAACGACGCATTCGCAGCACAGCTACTTATTCACCAGTTTTGCGGGCTGTGCCAAGGCAATGAGCGCCCCCACCGCCAGACACCCCGCTAGCATATACAAGCCCGCATTCGTGGTTCCGGTCATGTCCTTTAACCAGCCCACCAAATAAGGGCTGACAAAGCCCGCCAGATTACCCACGGAGTTGATCAGCGCAATTCCAGCTGCGGCAGCCGTGCCGCTCAACAGTGCGGTCGGCAAGCTCCAGAACAAGGGCAACACCGTGCATATACCGATGTTCGCCACCGTCAGGGCCACAATAGCCAGCGCGGTGTTGGTGCTCCAAACGGCAGAGAATATCAAGCCCGCCGCGCCAAACAAGGCGGATAAAGCGATATGCCACCGGCGCTCGCGCAAACGATCAGAATTGCGCGCGATCAGAATCATCCCGATCACTGCAAACAGATTCGGAATGGCCGTCAACAGGCCAATCATCAGCGGGCTTTGCACACCCGTGTTCTTGATAATCGTGGGCAGCCAGAATCCGACGCCATACAAACCCATCACGAACGAAAAATAAATCAAAGCCATCGCCCACACTCGAGGGCGTGTCAACGCTATGCGCAGCGGGGGGTCTTCCTTCACCTGCTCCTCGGCGGCAATATTGCGGATCAAGATGGCCTTCTCGGCCGCCGTCAGCCATTTGGCCCGATTGATCCGGTCATCCAGCCAGAACAGTACAAAAATACCCACCAAAATAGATGGGATGCCTTCCAGCAGGAACAGCCATTGCCAACCTGACAAGCCGTGTGTCCCATGAAAGCTGCTCATAATCCAGCCAGACACCGGTCCACCGATCAAACCAGACAAAGGCACTGCCGTCATGAAAAACGTCGTAATGCGCCCCCGCCGTCCGGCCGGATACCAATAAGTCAGATACAGAATGATCCCGGGGAAAAAGCCCGCCTCAGCGACCCCCAGCAGAAAACGCAGAAAATAGAACATATGCACGCTGGTCACGAACATCATGGCCGAGGAAATAATCCCCCAGGTAATCATGATGCGGGCGATCCATATCTTGGCGCCCACCTTGTGCAAAATGACATTGCTGGGAATTTCGAACAGAAAATACCCGATGAAGAAGATCCCGGCACCCAGCCCGTATGCCGTTTCCGTGAACTGAAGTTCTTGCAGCATCTGGAGTTTGGCAAAACCAACATTCACTCGATCCAGATAGGCCACGACATAACAAAGCACTAAGAAGGGAACAAATCGCCACCCCACCTTGCGGTAGATGCGATCCTCCTCCACAGCCGGGATCACCGGCTCGGCCCCGCGGGCCATTGCGTTTTCCATAACTGTCTCCTCCTCTAGCGGGACGAATCGTCCAGTCTGGTGACTGGCGTCTGCCGCTCTGTCCCCTGATAAGGCGACTGGTGAACGGCTATGCACAGCCTATGGCGGGAGCGGTTACGTTTCGCTGAATGGAAAATATTGACCCCATCGCTCAAGGTCTTGAGCAACAGACCCGCAGAGCAGCCCCATCCACGCTAAAATGCTAGGTTTCGTACAAAGTTATCAGGAACATCATGGAAGCCGAACGTCAGAACCAGCTCGCAGCCCGCCTCGCAGACTATGCGGAGCGCGAACAGGCTCTACGGAGGTATCTTTGACTACGATGCCAAATCCGAACGCCTGCAAGTCGTAAACGCTGAATTAGAAGACCCCGCGGTCTGGAATGACCCGAAGCACGCCCAGGACTTGGGTCGTGAGAAAAAAGCGCTGGAAACGGTCGTGGAAACACTGACCGCACTGAGCTCGGGCATCGCCGATTCCACAGAACTGTTTGAGTTGGCCGCTGCCGACGAAGACGACGAGACGCTGGAATCCATCGAAATCGACGCCAACGCATTCCAGGAAAAACTGGACGGCCTCGAATTCCGCCGCATGTTCTCCAATCCGGCTGACCCCCTGAATTGCTTCCTGGATATCCAGGCGGGCGCGGGTGGCACGGAAGCACAGGACTGGGCATCGATGCTGCTGCGCCAATACCTGCGCTATGCGGAACGCAAGGGTTTCAAAACTGAAATCCTGGAAGAATCCGACGGCGAAGTGGCCGGCTTGAAATCTGCCACCATCAAAATCGAAGGCGAATACGCCTTTGGCTTTCTGCGCACAGAAACCGGCGTGCATCGTCTGGTCCGAAAAAGCCCATTCGATTCCTCCGGTGGTCGCCACACCTCGTTCGCCAGCGTCTTCGTGTATCCGGAAGTCGACGAATCGTTCGAAGTCGAAGTCAATCCGGCCGACCTTCGTGTCGATACCTACCGTGCCAGTGGCGCGGGCGGTCAGCACATCAACAAAACCGACTCCGCGGTCCGTTTGACGCACATGCCGACCGGTATTGTGGTGCAGTGCCAAAACGACCGTTCACAGCACCGTAACCGTGCTGAAGCGATGCAAATGCTGAAGTCCAAGCTCTATGAGCTTGAAATGCGTAACCGCATGACTGAGCAACAGAAACTGGAAGATTCCAAAACCGATGTGGGCTGGGGTCACCAGATTCGCTCCTATGTTCTTGATCAAAGCCGCATTAAAGACTTGCGTACGAACGTAGAAATCTCCAACACGCAAAAAGTGCTCGACGGCGATCTGGATCCTTTCATCCAGGCCAGTCTCAAGCAAGGCGTTTAAGCTTCTCGACACTTCCCCCTGCCCTGTTCCAAAGAGGTCTAAGAGCATGACTCACACCGTTGCAATCCTGACCGGCGCTTCGCGCGGCATTGGCGCCTCGCTGGCGCGTGGCCTGATCAAACCAGGCACGCGCCTGATTACCCTGGCGCGCCGTGAAGATCCTGAACTGACGGCGTACGCCAACGCTCAAGATGTGCAACTGGAACAGGTGCAGGTTGACCTGTCCGACCTGAGCGCTGCGGAAAAAACGGCAGAGCGCATCTGCTCGGCATTGCCGCGCGATGCCAGCCGTTACCTGCTTATCAATAACGCGGGCACCGTGCATCCTGTCATCGCCACTGACGCCCTGATTGACGGCCCGGCCATTGCCGCTGCCTTCAACTTGAACGTCACCGCGGTCATGTTGCTTACCGCCCGCTTTCTGGCGGCCGTGGAAGATCTGAAAGCGGATCGCCGCGTTCTGAATATTTCTTCGGGCGCCGGACGCAATGCCACCGCAGGCTGGGGCGTGTACTGCGCCACCAAAGCCGCGCTGGACATGTACTCGCGCGTCGTCAAGGAAGAACAAGGCGCCGATGGTGCCCGCATCGTGGCACTGGCCCCCGGCATCGTCGACACCGACATGCAGGTCGCTATTCGCTCAAGCGACCCCACCAACTTCCCGAACCTGTCGAAATTCCAGGATTTCCACGCCACCGGCAAACTGGCCTCCCCGGCCAATGTAGCCGCCCGCATTCTCGCCTACCTGGATCGCGAAGATTTCGGCACAACCGAAATCGACGACATCCGTAATTACGACTGACCTGCACATCATGACCGAACAATCGCCCGCCCCGACCGCCCAGGACGAAAACCGCTTGATAGCCGAAAGGCGCGTCAAGCTGGCCAAACTGCGCGAAGCCGGCGTTGCGTACCCCAACGACTTCGTCCCCGACGCCCGCGCCGCTGCGCTGCACGACAAATACGACAGCGAAGAGCAAGAAGCGCTGGCAGCTGCCGGCATCACCGTCAAGGTAGCCGGGCGCATGATGCTGAAACGCGTCATGGGTAAAGCCAGCTTTGCCACGGTTCAAGACAGCACGGGCCGCATCCAGATTTATCTGGATCGTGGCACACTCGGTGACGACGTCTACGCCGCTTTCAAGCAGTGGGATATTGGCGACATCATCGCCATTGAAGGTTCACTCTTCAAGACCAACAAGGGCGAACTCTCCGTGCATGCCAATTCGGTGCGCATGCTGTCGAAGTCGCTGCGTCCGTTGCCTGACAAATTCCACGGTGTGGCCGACCAGGAGCTGCGTTATCGCCAGCGCTACGTCGACCTCATCATGACGGAATCCACACGACGCACGTTTGAAGCGCGCAGCAAGGCCATCAGCAGTGTGCGTCAGTACATGCTCAATGCCGGCTTTCTGGAAGTGGAAACGCCCATGCTGCACCCGATTCCGGGTGGCGCTGCGGCCAAGCCGTTTGTCACGCACCACAATGCACTGGACATGGAAATGTACCTGCGCATTGCGCCTGAGCTCTATCTCAAGCGCTTGATCGTAGGCGGTTTCGAACGCGTCTTCGAGGTCAACCGAAACTTCCGCAACGAAGGGGTCAGCCCGCGCCACAACCCTGAATTCACCATGATTGAATTCTATGCGGCCTTCGCTGATTACCGCTGGTTGATGAGCTTCACGGAAGATCTGATTCGCCAGGCGGCCATTGCCGCCACCGGCAGTGCCGTGCTCACGTACCAAGAGCGCGAGCTTGATCTCTCCAAGCCCTTTGACCGCCTCACTATTTGCGAAGCTATCCTCAAGTACGCGCCTGGCTACACGCAAGCGCAACTCGATGACGTCGACTTCGTGCGCACTGAGCTGAAAAAATTCGGCGTAGATGCAAACGGCCCGGTGCTGGCTCGTGTGGGCCTGGGCGCGCTGCAATTGGCGCTCTTTGAAGAAACGGCTGAATCCAAGCTGTGGAACCCCACGTACATCATTGACTACCCTGTGGAAGTGTCGCCGCTTGCGCGCGCCTCGGACACACGCGAAGGCATTACGGAACGCTTCGAGCTCTTCATGACGGGCCGCGAAATCGCCAACGGCTTCTCCGAGCTCAATGATCCGGAAGTGCAGGCTGAACGATTCCGCTCGCAAGTCGAAGCCAAAGATGCAGGCGACGAAGAAGCCATGTTCTATGACGCCGACTACATCCGCGCGCTGGAGTACGGCATGCCTCCCACAGGTGGCTGCGGTATCGGCATTGACCGTCTTGTCATGCTGCTGACCGACAGCCCGAGCATTCGGGACGTCATTCTCTTCCCGCATCTGCGTCGCGAAGACTAAGCGCTGGCGGACGCGATGTTTCTCAAGATTCTGATCATCGCGTTGGCAATTGGGCTGGCGTTTTACTGGGCACGCAACAAGCTCGGTTTCACGCCAGCCTATATCCCCACCAGCCGCCAACAACCGCTGGCATTCACGCTATTGTGTGTTGGCGCGCTGGTGCTGTTTATCCTGTCCGTGTTTTGTGCTGTGCTTTGGCTTGCCGGTGTTTCAGACAGCCCCGCCATGGCGGGCAATCTTGCAAGTGGCACCGGACTACTACGCATCGCCATCGTGCTCTTGGTGTTGTCACTGGCCAGCGCTGTCAGCGCAATATTCAAACGCCCACGCACCTAGCTGGATGCTTTTGCCAGCATCAAAGGCCAGGGCCCGGCTTCCGCTGGAATGGCAGGTAATGCTGCCTGCAGCATGGCGTCAATGAACGCCGCTGGCGACAAACGCCCATCTGGTTTGTACCATTGCACCGTCAGGTTCATCGCCCCCAATACGCAGCGTTTTATCACCCGGGCATCGCCCTGCAGCAAGCCGCTCTCGACCGCCTCGGCCATCACCGACTGCCACATCGCTTCGTATTGATCGCTCAGTGCTTTCACGTCCTTCTGGCCGGACGGCGACAGGCTGCGCCATTCATATACCAACGCATTCATGGCATCCCCCCCGGCGCCTTGCAACATGCTCCACATATGCACGCGGAACAAACCTGCCAGACGATCCGCCGGTTTGTTATACGTGCCTAAAGCTCGGGTGCCATCATCAATCACTTCCTGAATGCCGTTATTCATGACGGCCACCAGAATTTCCTCTTTGCTTCGAAAGTGATGAAACAGGCTGCCAGATTGCAGGCCAACTTCGCGCGCAAGCTCTCGCACCGTGGTTCGTTCAAATCCGTGCAAACGAAAAAGGCGCGCCGCCGCGCGAATCACCTCGTCGCGCCGTCCCGACTCGGTGCCCTCTTCGCGTTCGCCAACGGCGCTGGCCACTAAGCAGGCTCCCCATGCGCGTAGAGCGCCTCAATCTCCAGCGCATACGTCTTATAAATACTGGCACGCCTCACCTTCATGGTGGCGGTGACTTCACCATCATCATGGTCCAGCTCCTTGACCAGCAGATGAAACTTCTTAATCTGACTCACGGGTGCCAGCCCGGCATTGGCCCGCTCGACTTCGGCTTGCACCAGAGCGCGCACCGAAGGATGTTCTGCCAATGAGCGGAAATTCGTGAAGGCAATCTGGCGAGATTCTGCCCATTTCCCCACCGTATCCGACTCCAACTGAATCAAGGCAGTGACATAGCGTCGGCCGTCGCCGATCACAATGCACTCCTTCACATACACGCTCCCCTTCACCGCGTTTTCAATTTCTGAGGGAGTCAGGTTCTTGCCGCCTGCCGTAATCATGATGTCTTTCAATCGATCAACGATGCGCACATTGCCGCTCTCAACAGAGATCACGTCTCCCGTATGCAGCCATCCGTCTTGAACGGTGACGGCTGTAGCCTCAGCATTCTTGAAATAACCCTCGAACACCATATCGCCGCGAACCTGTAATTCCCCCGCGTCGCCCATACGCCATTCCACCCCTTGAATCGCCTGACCAACCGTGCCCACACGCACCTGTTCAAGACGTTGCCCAAAGATCATTCCCGTGGATTCCGTCAACCCATATACCTCTACCAGCGGCACACCCAGCGTTCGAAAATAACGCACGACATCTGGCGGTATCGGGGCGGCACCAGTCATGGCGACCCGCACGCGGCGCAGGCCTATGAAGTTTTGCAAGGCACGCAGAATCAAGCAGTAATAAAACGCATAGATGCAGCGCTCACGCCAGGTGTACTGAGACTTCGCCTTTTCGAGGAAAGGGGCGCAATCGACCTGCGCACGCGCATACAACCAGCGCGACAACGGGCCTGCTTCCTGCATTTTGACCACGATGCTGGCGTTCAATTTCTCCCAGATTCTCGGCACACCAAGAAATACCGTGGGCGCAACTTCACGCAAATCTTCCTGCACCGTGCGGATAGATTCGCCGAAATTCACCTGCGAACCCGTGTAGATCGGCACGAACGTCGAGAGCATCTGTTCGGCCACATGGCACAAGGGCAGATACGACAAATGCACCGTTTTTGCGTCAAGCGACAATCGTTCAGCAATGCCAGGTGCCACGCCACGCATATTGCGATAGCTGATCATCGCGCCCTTCGGCTTCCCTGTTGAGCCAGACGTATAAATCATGAGCCCGATATCGCTTAGCCGTTGGTGGTCAAGCTGCGCATCCAGCGCCTCGTGCTCAGAGGCCATCCGTGCCGCCCCGTCTGCTTCCACCTCGGCGAAGGTCACCATATGTCGGCGGTCCTTCGCCGCGTAAGAGCGCATTCCCTTCGATTCAATCACGACAATCTTGCGCAGCCGAGGCAGGCGGCTCATCACCTGTAGCACTTTGTCGGTTTGCTCCTGGTCTTCGCACACAACCAGATCCACGTCGGCGTGCTCCAACACGAAGCCCATCTCAGCCGCCGGGCTGGTCGGGTAAACGCCGACAGCAACCGCGCCCACGGCACCGGCACCCAACTGCGCCAGCAGCCACTCCACGCGGTTCTCGGAGACGACCGCCACGCGTGCTCCCGACCCCAGGCCCAATGCACGCAAGCCCAAGCCAATGTGGCATGCCCTCAACCAATATTGCTGCCAGGTTATCGGCTGCCAGATTCCGAAGTCTTTCTGGCGGATCGCCACCCTATCCGGCCCACGCCGCGCCTGCTCCCGAAGCATTTGCACAAGCGTCAATGCCTGCATCGATGCGCCGGGGTTATCAGATACATGGTCTTCCGCACGCACCCTCATGACAGCCACCGTTTTCGACGCTTGTAATGCTTGATGTCTCGAAAACCACGTGTCTCACCCGTGCCGCCAATTCCCAAATAGAATTCCCTCACGTCTGGGTCAGCGGCCAGTTTCTGGGCAGAGCCATCGATGACGACTTTGCCGGTCTCCATGATGTAGCCGTAGTGCGCCACCGCCAGCGCCACGGACGCGTTCTGCTCAACCAGCAACATCGACACGGCCTGCTCGGCATTGATGCGCGCAATAATCGTGAAAATACTCTCGACCAATAGCGGCGACAAACCCAGCGACGGCTCGTCGAGCAGCATGAGCTTGGGCTGGGCAATCAGTGCACGGCCAATCGCCAGCATCTGTTGTTCACCGCCTGACAAGTAGCCTGCCACGGCGCGCCGACGCTCGTGCAGGCGAGGAAAATAGCCGTACACCAGATCAAAATCCGGGCGTGCCGCGACACGTCCAGTCAGCGCATAGGTTGCGGCCACGAGGTTCTCCTCGACGGTCAGGTCTTCAAAAACTCGCCGCCCCTCCATCACGTGCGACACGCCGGCGCGCACCAGATTCTGTGGCTTGATAGTGGCCGTATCCTGGCCGTCGAACTGGATTGCGCCGCGCACCAGCTCACCATCCTCAAGACTGAGCAGACGGGATACCGCTTTAAGCGTGGTAGATTTACCCGCGCCATTGCTGCCCAACAACGCCACGATGCTGCCCCGTGGCACGGACAGTGAGAGGCCTCGCAGCACCTGCACCGCCTTGTTGTAGACCACTTCGATATTGTTGATATCGAGTATCGGTACCTCGCCTGCCTGTTCCTGACTCATGGCGTCTACCTCACTTGAGCACGATCCAATCCGATGCGGGCACCATCTTCTTTTGCTTGAAGTCTGCACGATAGATTCGCCCGACTGGAATCGAATTCCCCTTGATCGAAATCGGTACGCCAATCAAGCCACCGGTATCAAAATCCTTGATACCCTCAAGCGTCGCCTTCATCGTGGCGGCCGTGAGCTCCTTCCCTGCGTCGAGCGTTCGCGTGGCAACTTCCGAAAACAACATTGCCGCCAGAAAGCCTTGCATATAGCCCGTGCTTTGGTACTGCGGGCGCATCTCGCGAATCTTCTTGAGCATAGGGGCATCAGGCGCATCGTCGTAGTAATAGCGATAAGGCATGACGCCCATAAAGCCATCGGCATCCTCGCCCATTTGCATCACAGTTGAGTTATCCATCGTCCAGAACGTGCCCATGTAGCGGGTCTTCAAGCCCATGCGCTTGCCCTGCCCAACAAACTCAGGAATGGGTGCCAGCACATATCCATGAAAGATCGTGAAGTCCGGATCTGCACGCCGCAACTTGATCACTTCCGTGGACACATCAACACTTCCGGGGGCCGTCATGATTTCTGTTGCCACTTTCAGACCCAGCTTTTCTGCCACCGCGCGCGAGCTGGCAATTGGATCTCGGCCGAACTCTGTGTCGGAATACACAAACGCCACCTTCGCGCCTGGCTGCTCCTTGGCAATGTAGCGAAGCAATATTCCAAACATTTCCGTGTAGTCGGGCCCCAACATGAATTGCGCTGGGTACTTCACCGGGTCATTTAGCTCCGTCGCAAACGAGGCGCCGGTCATGAGAATCTTCCCGTCACGGTTCAGCTCGGCATTGATCGTCTTGGCAAAGCCCGTGGAATCTCCGTAATAGAAGTTCACTTTGTTTTGTCCAGTGATCTTCTTAAAAGCCGCTACCGAAGCGTCCACCTTATAAGCCGTATCCTCAGGCACATAGCGCAACTTGCGACCTTTGATGCCACCCTGCTCATTAATCATCTTCACGTAATCGGTAATGCCTGCGTGAATCCCTTGGCCCGCAAACGCAAACACACCGCTCATTGGAATGGATCCGCCCAATACCAGCTCTTCCTGGGCGTGAGCGGCAGGCGTGATCGCCAATGCAGCCACCAGCCCCAGAGGCGCCAACAGCCTCGATAAACCGCTACTTATACGCGTGCTTCTCATGGTGAGTCTCCTGGGTTTTATAGGTGGCCTGGTGCGCCCTATGTGCGGAATGGCCAAAGATGAAAATAACGGCGCACGCGCCGCCAAATTTCTGCGAGCCCATGGGGCTCGAAGATCAGAAAGGCTACGATCAGCAGACCGAACACAATGGTGCGGATCGGTGAAATCAATTGCAGGGCGTCACCGCCCACCGGTAACCATCCCACGACAAGCTTCAGCAATTCCGGCACCATGGTCATAAAAAACGCACCCAGAATGCCGCCCAAGATAGAGCCCATGCCGCCCACAATAATGGCCGCGAGGAAGAAAATAGACATAATCAGCGGGAAGCTCTCCGGTGTCACCACGCGAAAAAAATAAGCCCACAAACCACCAGCCACACCCGCATAAAACGATGACAAGCCGAACGAAAGCAGCTTGTAGCGGAGCAGGCGAATACCCAGCACCTCGGCGGAAATATCACGATCACGAATGGCGATGAAGGCTCGCCCGATACGTGTTCGGAACAAATTGGCGGCGCCCAGCACCATCAATGCCGTTATTGGCACAATCAGCCAATACAGCCTGAATGAGGTGTCCAACTCCATGCCAAGTATCTTTGCAGGGGGCACTTGCAGCCCGGTGGTGCCGCCCGTGAACTGCCAGTTCGCAAAAATAAAGTGGGCAATGAATGAGGCAGCGATGGTCGCAATGGCCAAATACAATCCCTTCACGCGCAAAGACGGTATGCCGACCAACAAACCGCCTGCCATCGCCACGGTCCCTGCACCCAGTAGATTGATCAGCACAGGCGTGCCCAAGCGAATCTCCATTACGGCCACGGTATACGCGCCTAGTCCCATGAACGCCGCTTGCCCCAAGCTCACCAGACCCGTGTAGCCCGTCAGAATATTCAAACCTGTAGCACTCGCTATATTGATCGCCACCAAACACGCCAGATACAGCCAATACGCATCAGCGACGAAAGGAAAAACGACCAAGGCTGACACCAGTAAGGCGAGCCAGACACGCTGTGTCTGCGCATCGAAAAAAGCCTCGTCGGCAAGATAAGTTTGCTTGGCGGTCGCAATACGCATAGCTCAGAGCCTTTCAATTTCGCGAGTGCCAAACAAGCCATAAGGTCTGGCCATCAGCACGACGACCAGCACCACAAAGGTGGCTAGCAACTTGTATTCACCGCCCAGATAGGCGCCCGCCCACGCTTCCAGCAACCCAATAAAGAGTCCACCCACCAGCGCGCCTGCCACGCTATCAAGCCCGCCCACAATCACCACAACCAGCACGGACAACCCGAACACGCCCATCGATGACGACAAGCCACCAATGGAGCCCACAATGACCCCGGACACCGCCGCAATACCGCCGGCGGCCACCCATGCCAACGAAAACACACGGGGCACGTTAATCCCCATCGCATAGGCCGCTGCCTGATCGGATGCCGTGGCGCGCAGTGCCACGCCACCGCGCCAGTAGCGAAACACCACGAGCACGAACAGAACAAAAGCTACCGCGACCCAGAACCCGTAAAACACCTTCGGAGCCACAAATGCCTCACCAATCATCACCGGCGCGCGCGGCATGAATTCGGGCAATCGTCGTTGATCTGCCGTCCAGATAAGTTCTACTACGCCCACGAAAATGGAGGCCAGCCCCACCGTAATCATGAACACGGAGATCGGCGACTCGCCAAGCATGGGCCGAATCGCCACGCGCTCAACCAGTGCGCCCAACGCACCCGACAGCACCACGGCGGCCAACACGGCGGCCCAAATAGGCCATTCAATGCCCACGGCAAAGGCATAGAAGATATATGCCCCCATCATCAGAAACATGCCCCCATTTATGCCCCCTTCCATGTCGGGATGATCTGAGACAATATGCCCCCATGAGGGGCTAAAGAATGTTGATTTTCAAGGGATAAAAAGAAAACCCGGTACATCGTGAGACGTTACCGGGTTAATGAATGGTGCCGCTTGTCTGACTCGAACAGACGACCTATCGCTTACAAGGCGAGTGCTCTACCAACTGAGCTAAAGCGGCACGGGCCTGGATTCTACTTGACGCGCTTGAGTGCCGGACGAGGCCCTTTGGGGCCGCCTGGTTCCGGGCTGCCATCGCCACCGGTGCCCTGCGCCAGCGACTCCTCCGTGGGCACGGCGCGCAGTTGCGGACCACGCTGT
>JBEBWV010000024.1:0-56544 GCA_040391965.1 Achromobacter deleyi
TGTTGCGCGTTTCAGTCATGCGCGCAAGTTTGTACTGGCGAACTTCGGCCATGGCTGTGCCGGGAGCAACCCCGAGCAATGCCAGGCTGGAGCCTGCCAGGGTTGCACCTGTCACCTTGAAGAACTGGCGGCGATTCATGTTGACCATGAAGCACTCCTCTCCGTATGGGTGGTAGAAATCGTCTGGCTTTGCCCCGTGACAAAACCCTACAGATTTTAAGGATATACGCTGCAGTATAGGACGACTCACCATGGGTCGCCAATATTGCACCCCAGCAATTAATTAGACGAGGTAAAGCGGCGTTCTCATCATTTTGGATGATTTCTACCGCTGCTAAGATGCGCAGCAGTTCCCTTGCTCGCTGCTCGAGCGCCTTGCGCAGCACTGCAGTGCACGGCCGCCGTGCATAGCTTTACCCCTTTCTACGTTGGATCGCCCATGCGCCGCTGCAAAACCGTGTCAGCCTCGCTGCTCGCCCTATGCCTTATCCTGGCCGCGGCACCAGCAGTCACCCACGCCCAGGGAGTCTCTGCCAGCGCACGAGCCACCGAAGAGGCCACGCAAATCGCCCAGGACGCGTACCTGTACTTCTATCCTCTGGTTACCCAGGATCTGATGCGTCGGCAGGCCAGCCACCCCTCCACACCCGCCTCAACGCTCGGCACCGCCGCCAACACCTTCGCCCATCTGCGCAATTTGCCCGAAGCGGGCACGAGTCGGGACAAGCGCCCTCAGATAGACATGCTGACGAGCGAAGCCTGGGTCGACCTCAAGGCGGGACCCGTCATCCTGACCACCGCAGATAGCCAGGGGCGTGATTACAGCCTGACGCTGCGCGATATGTGGTCGGACGTATTTGCCGTCATTGGCAAGCGCACGACCGGCACCACGCCCGGACAGTACGTCATCGTGCCGCAGGGCTGGGCAGGCACCTTGCCTTCGGGCATGCAGCGTCTGGACGCCCCCACAGCCCATGTCTGGATAAACGGACTGATTCAGGTTGATGGATCTGCCGATGTGGAAGCCGCGCGTGCCCTTCAGGATGGCTTCATCTTGACTCCACTGGCGCAATGGAATCAGCCTGCGCAGTCTCAGCAGATCAAGTCCGACCCTACGCTGGATGTGCGCACTCCGGTACGTGAGCAGGTGGAATCCATACCCACAGACGCCTATTTCACCTACGCGGCAGAGCTCTTGCGCAAAAACCCACCTCACGCGGCTGATCAGCCTATCTTGGCGCGTTTGCGCCGCGTGGGCCTGGTGCCAGGACGGCAATGGGACTTCAACAAGTTGGATCACGCCACCAAACAAGGCATGCGCCGTGGCATGCGTGCCGGCCGCGAGCGATTACTGGCGGCCACTCAAAACCCAGGCGTGCCCGCATCGGGCTGGCTCGCCACTGAACCCGCTTCTGGCGCCTATGGCACTGCCTATCTGCGCCGCGCCCGGGCCATTCAGAACGAGTCTGGGGCCAAATTGCCCGAAGAACTCATGCACTTTGTGACGGCAAGCGACGGGCAGCACGAGCCTCTGGATGCCTCGCGCCGGTACCTCCTACGCTTTGAGCCTGGACAAGCGCCAATGGCGGCCCTATGGTCGTTGACGCTATACGACGCTGCTGGCCACTTATCTGCGGGTGCGCCTCGCATCATTGGCAGCCGACAGGCGCTTCGCTATCAGGCGGACGGCGCATTGGAAATCCTTATACAGACCGACGCGCCCGTGGCAGCCGAATTGGCCGAGCAGCAAAATTGGCTTGCCGCCGCCCCGGGGGCATTCACATTAAGCTTGCGCCTATACACACCGGAACCCGCCGTGGTGGACGGCACGTGGACGCCGCCAGCACTTTATCGCCTGGATCTGCCCGTCCCCGACGCGGTTGAGGCTATTCACACTAACGGTGGGTAAGACCCGCTACCATGCAGTTTTAGCACTCGAACTCAGATCATGGACGACGCCGCCTTTAGCCACCAACTCTCAATGACCATCCTGATGACGCCAGACATGGCGAACTTCTCAGGCAACGTGCACGGTGGAACTATTCTGAAGTACCTGGATCAGGTGGCCTACGCCTGTGCCAGCCGGTACGCCGGCCAATACGTCGTGACGCTGTCGGTCGATCAGGTCGTGTTTCGTGAGCCCATTCACGTGGGCGAACTCGTCACCTTCCTCGCGGCAGTGAACTATACCGGCCGCACGTCCATGGAAATTGGCATCAAAGTGGTGACCGAAGACATCCGCAAGAAACTGGTTCGCCATACCAATAGCTGTTATTTCACGATGGTGGCGGTCGATGACAATGGCGGCCCCACGGAAGTGCCTGCGCTTGCACCACGCACGCTGGAAGAGAAGCAGCGGTTTGAGGCGGCGCGTCTGCGCCGCGAGCTGCGCCAGGACATGGAACGACGCCATGCCGCCATCAAGCGCGAAACCAGCTACGAAACCCAGCCCGGTGCCAAGCCATAAGTCGCGCCTCTGGGTTGCGCACTAAGCCCTGGTCGAAAAAAAGCGGATGCAACCGTAAAGATGCATCCGCTTTTTCATGCGGGCGTTGAGGCTTGCTCGGACCCGAGCAGCACCCCGCGTCAGGACATATGCGGGGTACGCGCCTCTGCGGCGGCGGGGGCTGCCGGGGACGAGGCAGAGGTGTCTCGGCCGACCATTCGCTTAAGCCCCAACCACTGTTGCGACCAGAAGCCCTGACCGTAATCGCGACTTCCTTCTTCGGGCGTCTGGTCATGAATGCCCGTCGGGCCGTAACCCACGCCGAATCGGGCCGTACGGAAAAGCACGTCCCATAGCGGGAACAGTGCGGCAAAGTTATAGCCGCCTACCGGGCCCGGCGTAGAAGCATCATAGGCAATGGAATGATGGTGCCGATGAAAACGCGGGCTGACCAACAAACGCTCGCCCCATGCACCGAAATGCATACGCACGTTGGCATGCGAGAAGCTTTGCGCCAACTGCGTAATGGCCACAATGGCAACGAACTGCGCGGGCGGCACACCTACCAGTTGCGACACCAGCACGATCAGCGTGTCGCGAATCAAATCATCGAGCAAGTGGTTGCGGTCATCGCTCCACATCGTCATCTGGCGCTGGCTGTGATGCACCGAATGCAGCGCCCAAAGCCAACCGAAGCGGTGCTGTGCGCGATGGTAGAAATAATCCAGCGCATCAAACAGCAACAGATACATGATCAGGCTGACCCAGGCATTGTCTGTCACGCCCGGCCAGTAGTGATCGAGTTGCAGCGGGGCGAAACCCATGATGTGCAATTGCCCGAAAAGGCTATCCCACAAAGGGTCGATGGTGAAGAACAGCGCGATCCGGAATACCCCAAGGCGATGAATCAGGGTGTAGATCACGTCGAGACCAATTTGACGACGATCCACCACTGGCTCAACGGGTCGCAAGCGTTGCAGAGGACCAAAGACCATCACCAGAACGGCAACTTGCAACAGACCAACGAGCAGCCACATAGTGGCGTCGTAGCCGTCTTCGAGCAGGTTGCTCAGTCCCAGGTGGAACATGGCAGGCTGAATGAGCGTCTCAAACAGCCATTCCTGGCATTGGCCAAATAAATTGCTAAGCGTGTCCATGATCAGTGATGCGTGGCAAGCCACTCGCGATAAGCGGGATGCGTCTTTAAGGTGGCAAAGCAATAGCCTTTGCGCTGCAAGCCTTCAATCAAAGGCTCCAGAACGCCAGGCGCCCAGGGGTCCTGGCGCGACCAGATGCCAAGGTGCGCAAGCAGAATATCGCCAGGTTTGATGGTGCGCAGCGCCTGATCCAGCAAGGCGGCATTCGGAAATTTATTGCTGGGTAACTCGTCGCCCAAAAAGCCCGCCGGAGCCCAACCTACATGCTCGTAGCCGCAGGCCTTGGCAGCCTTTAGCAGCGCAGGCGACGTTTTGCCGCCCGGCGCGCGATACAAAGGAAGCATGGTCTGACCGGTCATCTCGTGAAAACGCGTCGCAGAACGTTTGATTTCGGCGCAATACTGCTCCGCCGTCCAGACCTCTCGCTTGCCCGTGTCGGGGCCCGCGCTGGGTTTGACTCGGAACTTGCCGCCAGGTTCATCGCCCTGCCAATAAACATGGTCGTACGTATGCGAACCAAAGGCATGGCCTTCGGCAGCACGCGCCTTCCACCACGGCGCCCATTGATTGTCCAGGCTGGAGCCTTCCGTCAGGGTGCGTTCATTGGCCAGAAAAAACGTGACCTTCACGTTGTGACGGGCCAGCACGTCCGCCACCAACGGCGCCACACCCATATGACCAGTATCGAAGGTGAGGTAAACCGGTTTTTCACACACAGCGGGCGCCGCCGTGGCCGCCGTGGCCGCGCTGGCGTTCGCGCAGGCCAACACCAGGCACAGCGCCGAGCCGTAACGTTTATCTGGCCGCAGCATGATCCAGCGTCCACACGCCATGCGGAGACTTGCCCACACGGACTTGGTTAATCACTTTCTTTTGTTCCAGATCCACCACGGTGAGCTTGCCTGCCCAGCGCGAGGTCACGAGCATGGTCTTGCCGTCGGCCAAGACGTCCATGCAGTCGGGACCACCCGGCACGGGGAAGGTATCCGTCACGGTCAGGGTTTGCATATCAATGCGGCTGATCGAGTTTGCCGTGCGGTTGCTGACAAACAGATGGCGGTTATCGCCTTGTGCTCGGAACGCATGGGCACCGTTACCCGTTTTGATGCGCTTGATCAGCTTGGGTGGCGATTGCGTGATGTCATAGGCTTCCACGTAGGAGTCGCCTGTCAGGGCCACCAGCAACGTTTTTTGATCCGGAGTCAGGAACAAGTCTGCCGGCGTCTTGCCAACGGAAGCCGTCCACTTGGGGGTTTGTGTCGCCAGGTCGATTGCGATGAGTTGGTCGCTATCTTGCAGCGTCACGTAGGCCGTGGTGCTTTTGTTGTCGATCGTGATGTGGCTCGGCGTCTTGCCCGCAGGAATGCGCTTGACCAATGTGAGGTCAAAGCCTTTCGCTAGCGGTTTCCATGCGTAGATATCGATATGATCCAGGCGGTTTGCCGCCGTCACGAACCACTTCATATCTGGCGAAAAACGCAGATGGTAAGGATCAACCATGCCGGTCAACGTGCGCTGCACTTCACCCGTTTTCGGGTCCATGACCGTAATGGAATCGCCTGTGGCGTTGGCCACCAGGACGGATTTCTGATCGGGTGTCAGGTACAAATGATGCGGCTCTTTACCTGTAGGTACGCGCCGCAGTTCTTTGTACGTGACGGGGTCAATAATGCTGACGTTCGCATCGAGGGAGTTCAATACGAAGATCGGGGCGGACACAGCCGCAGCGCTGAGCGCCATCCCTACGCCAACCAAGGCGTAGCGGACAAAATGCAAGGGATTCAAGATCAAGATCCGGCAAGGCGGGATCAGGCATGATCCCAGTGCGGGCATTTTCGCATAGCAGCCCTTCAAAAGGGCCGCTATGCGCGCTTACGCGAGAAACGCAGCAGCCTGTTGCGGGCCAGCAACAGAAGCTTTGAGAAACGGCGTGCCACGGCCGCTTCTGTCCCGATTTTCCCGCCTCATCTCGGCAACGACTTACTTGGCAGCCGTGCCAACGCGAGCATCTTGCCAAAACGCCGCATTCAAATCTGCAGCACGCAAGGCACTCACCCGGCTGGCGGTTGAGGGGCCGAAATCAGCTTCTTGCAGCCTGCCGTCGGAAGTGATGATAAAAGTGCTCTTCCCTGTCTGCCCATAACGGGCCGGCCACGCCACGATTTGATACGTTTTGCCATCTGCGCCCGGCAAAATCTGAAACCGGTAGCCCACGTACGCCTCATCAACAGGCACCTGTGGCCCCATCACTAAAGCATCCGGGCCAAATGCCTGCTCAGCTGCGCCATCTACGGCGGGCCAGTACAGGCCGTCCTGCGTTCCGGGTCGACTCACCAGGCGTGATGCATAACGCCCCTGGCCGACCCCTTGCGCATACTTAGTCTGTGCCTCGCTAAGCGCACGCAGAGTGTCCATGGCGGCCAATTCGTTGCGACCAATGGCTCGACGACGCATTTCAATTGCGCCCGCTGCGGGATCGAATCTCCAGCCCTTTGCGCCACGCACCAGCGGCACGGGCAAGGTCCATCCGGAGTCGCCGACTGCAACGGCGGCCTCACGCTCATTCACAGGCACTATTTCATGTTTGCGCGCCCAGGCTGCCAGGAAGGTGTAAATGTCCTCCCGGATTACCCCGCGTTTTACCAACTCATGTTCGTTCGCCCCGAGCACTTGCTGCAACGCTTGAGGATCATTCGTGGCCAAGGCATCGACCAGGGCCTCGGCTGCCGCCTCAGGGGTGGCGAAAGCACGCTGTGCTTGAGCCAATGGGCTCAGCAACAGCAATGCGCTGGCCAACAACGCAATGCCGACGGCCCGCAAGGAACCGAATGTGGAAAATAGGTTTTTTTTCATGGCGCTTATCTCCGGCCGTGCCCGAAACCACCACCCGCTCTGCCACCGCCTTCGGCATGCGGTCGTTCACCGCCTCGATCCAGGTTGCCCCGTTGAGACTCGCGGCGCATTTGATCGCCATCGCCCGCGCCATGGAAGGCACTGCCGGCATTTGATGCCCGACTACGATCGCGCGCTGCCGCCTGATCCGCGCGCTGCCTATCTGCGGCATTGAAGTTATTCGCACCTTCCTGCCGGTTGCCCGCTTGAGGGTGGCTTCCAGTTTGAGGGCGGTTAGCCGTTTGAGCGCGATTACCCATTTCGGAACGATTGCCAGCAGCGGCCGCATTGTGCCCGCCTGGCGAGCCATAACCCGGAATAGCCTGACCCGTTCTGCCTTCAAACGACTGCGCTGCCCGGGTCCGCTCGGCTTCCCGGGAATTGGGTGCGGGAGCGGGCCGCGTGCCCGCCTGACGCTGATTATCAAACCGGTTACGCGTGCCAGGATCGGCATAAGGAGTGTTGCCCCGATACGCTGGATTGTGCTGCCACGCCACGTTGCCATTGTGGCCATTTATCCGATTATTCACGTTGATATTGTTATAGCGATTGACGTTGATATCGACATCGCTATGACCCCAATTAAAACCACCCCACATGGAATCAACAGCCGCTACACCCAGCCCGAATCCAATGCCTCCGACAAGCGCAGTGGCAAAGACGGATCCCGCAGGCGGTGGATAGTAATAAGGCGGATAAGAAGGATAGGGCCACGTGCCGTAAACCACGGTGGGGTTATAGGCTGGCACGTACACCACTTGAGGATTGGCGGGTTCAATCACCACCACGGTTTTGTCACCCGTGGTCTGCGTGACGACCTTTTGCTGCTCGGTGGTCTTGAGGTTCCCTGCGGCCTTCGCTTGCTTTCGCAAACGCTGGACGGAGTCCATGACGGCATTGGGTTCCGCGAGGAAAGCGTCGCCCACGGATGTCACCCAGGCTGGCTGGCGCCCCATGAGGTCCATGACCGACGGAAAGGCAACCAGTGATTTGACGCTCGGGTCCCAGCTTTCGGCGGATACGGCCTTAACCGCAGCATCGCCCGTCAGTGAGCTATGGGCGGCCGACCACTTCGCCGCTTCAGCCACGTTGTCTGGATACGTGGCCGCCATCAAAATTTGCGATAACAACGCATCTGGATAAAGCGCAATGGGGGCCATCAGTTGATCCAGGCGTGCCGGATCCAACTTGGTTTGCGCGCTAGCGGCGAAAGGCGCCGTCATTAATAAACACATGCAACTGAGCAACCAATACCGTATGCGACGCATTTCTGCACTCCTTGTTGGCACTGCGTAAATCAACAAGTACTGACCATCTACTGCCTATTGAGGCAATCAATATATCTCTTGTGCATGTGCTTTAAAAGGGTCAACATAAAACAACGTCTTGGCCATATTGCTAACGGCCCTCATGACGTGAGCCACGTTTCCTTCACGCAAAGGGAGGGGCAGCCATGTATAAGCATCTACTGATCGCGGTAGACGGTTCTTTGTTAGCCGAATCCGCATTCAAGCGCGGCCTGACGCTCGCCAAAGAAATGGGGGCCACAGTGACGGTGCTTCGCGTTGTGCCAGAAGACCATTTGCTGGCCTATCAAGCCGAGATGCTTGAGGACGTTCATGCAAAGCTCGCCAATCAGGCTCGCATTCATGCCGTGGCCTATCTGGATGGTTTGGAATTGCAAGCCCGCCACGCGCTGGTGCCTTGCGAAACGGCCACCGCCATTGACGATCATCCCTATGCCGCCATCGTGCGAACGTCTTGCGAATTGCACTGCGATTTGATTGTCATGGCGTCGCACGGCCGGCGCGGCATGCAAGGCTTTTTGCTGGGTAGCGAAACACAGAAAGTGCTGACGCACTCAAAATTGCCCGTGCTGGTGTTTAAGGCGGAACGCACGCATCCGTAGCGTGGGTGGAACGCGAGAGGTTCCGGGCATGGACTGGAATGGTGGGCGCGCAGAATCCGCGTTCGTCACGGACAACGGGTCTGAGCCAAGCATCGCGGGTTGCACGCGTTGTACCGTGTTCCTATTCTTCAGGAGTTGACGCGCTCCACCCACGCTACGTTTCTGCCTTGCTGCGGGGTGTGGCGCAAAACGGGTCAGTTTTTTTCAACTCGCTCGGCCGATACGGTCACGCTGCCCGGCCGTTCACGCCGACCAAACCATTTTCGCCATGTGCTGCTCGCGGCCACCGGCTTCTGTGCGTCGTCCGCACGAAGGGGCACATCAAGATATTTGTACATCTCGAATTCGAATGGATTGATGAACATCGCGATACCTCCAACGCCGAGTGGCGCGTAAAGAGTGGGTACGCGACGATTCTGGCACCGAGCGGCGCCACATGAAAATACATCCTCGGCATGAAGATATGTCTTGCAAGCGCCGCTCCTTCGCGAGAAGCGGGTGCCAGACTATCAATGACTAGGCAGCGGCCAGTCTGTGCTGAAACGTAAAACTGTCAGCATAGAGGTGATCCAGGTCTGCGCCACGTTGCGCGAAGACGGTCTTGGCGTCCTGAATCATTTCCGGTGCCCCGCAAAGATAAAGCGAGTGTTCGGATAGATCATCGAAATCTTGTGCCACCGCTTCCTGCACGTACCCACGACGTCCTTGCCACTGCGCGTTGGCGCGCGAAAGCACCGGCACGAAATTGAATTCGTAAAGTCTGTCTTTCCAGCTTTCAATTAGGTCACGCAGGTACAAGTCTTGCTCGGTACGCATGCCCCAATAAAGAGACACGGGCGGGCACTCCTCGTTGTCCAGCAAGGATTCCAGAATGGCCTTGATGGGTGCAATGCCGGTGCCCGTTGCCACCATAACCATAGGCCGCCAGTCTGCCTCGTGAAAGCAGAATACGCCCAGCGGGGCCTCGATAGACAAGGGCGCACCTGGCTTCGCCTGACCCAGCAATTCATGTGTGAAACGCCCACCTTGAATACGGCGCACATGAAAATCCACCAAATTTCCGCGAGGCACAGACGCCATCGAGAAACTGCGCGGCTCGCCATCGGGCAACATGACGTTCATGTATTGTCCGGGCCGGTAGTCCAGGCTCGCATCGGCTGGCAGGGCCAAGGTCAAGTGAATAACATCTTCAGACAGCGGCTCAATACGATGGATGGCCGCCTCCAGGATTGCGGGTTCGGCGAAGGCGATGCTGGAGGCAGGCACTACCACGCTCAAGTCGCTCAACGCGCGCGCCTGGCAAGCCAGGGCATAGCCTTCGGCCGCTTCCTCAGGCGTGAGTGCCATAGGGAATTCTTCGTAATGCACCTCTCCCGCCACGACCTTCACACGACAGGTGCCGCAGCCGCCGAAGGTGCACTCATGAGGCAGCTTCACCTCGGCACGCAGCGCGCCGTCCAACACGGACTCGCCTGCCTCGACCATGAATGACTGGTCGGTTTCGATGAGATGCACTCGATATGCCATGACTTTTTCACCTGATAGTTCGCGTGCCCCTGTCGGTCAGAGGCGCGTATCGATTACTTCTTGATGTCTGCCTCAACCAGCACTTTCATGCCGTGAGGTTCCAGCAATGCAGCCAGTGCCGCCAAGGCCGCCACTCCGGCTTTGGTGTCCTGCTCGCCGTTGCCGCCGCTCAGGCCGATGCCGCCGACGACTTCGCCGTTCACCACGATAGGAAAGCCGCCTACGAAAACAGCGAATTTCCCGTCAAAGCTCCATTGAATGCCAAATGCTTCGTTGCCAGGCAGCGCCGGGCCATTGGGCGGCGTGTTGAATAAATGGGTCGAGCGCTTGTGACCTGCCGCCGTAAAGGCCTTGTTCCAGGCAATTTGCGGGCCAGTAATGCGGGCGCCATTCATGCGTTCCATCGCGATGGGATAGCCACCATCGTCCACAACACAAATGCTCTCCAACACTCCAATTTCTTCTGATTTCGCAATGGCGGCCAGCACCATGACGCGGGCTTCTTCCAGTTCCAAGCGATATACCTGTTTCATGCTCATCTACCTTGATTCAAAAACCGCCGTCGGCCGTTTTGGGTTATTTGTGTGACGTTCAGGATTAGCCTGCGCGATAGACCGTTTTGATCTGACTGTAGAACTCCAGTCCCACGCGTCCCGACTCACGGAAGGTAGACGTGCTGGACGCTTTCAATCCACCAAAGGGAGCGTTGATCAGATTGCCTGTGGTCGTGCGATTAATCTTTACCGTGCCAGCTTGAATATCGCGTGCAAAGCGGTGGGCGTATTGCGCGTTCGTCGTAGCAATGGCGGCGGACAAGCCGTACTCGGTGTCGTTGGCTTTGGCGATGCCGTCTTCATAGCCATTGATTTCGATAATGGCGATTACCGGGCCAAAGATTTCCTCACGGGCAATGCGCATCTGCTGTGTCACATCAGTGAATACAGCGGCGCTAACGTAGTAGCCACGGTCGAAATCCGCGCCGGTCAAGCGGTCGCCGCCACATAAATGCGTGGCTTCCTGCTTGCCCACCGCCACGTAGCTAAGCACGGAGTCCAATTGATTGCGCGTGGCCAAAGGCCCCATATCGAAATTGCCGTTCAAGCCATTACCAATGGTCAGTGCTTTCACGCGAGCCAGCAGTTTCTCGGTAAACACGGCTTTGATGCTGGCATCGACCAGCACGCGGCTGGTGCCCGTGCAGGCTTGCCCACTCAGAGAAAAACCGCCTTTTACTGCCAGATCCACGGCGCGATCCAGATCTGCGTCGGCGAGCACGATGAGCGGATTCTTGCCACCCAATTCCATTTGGGTGCGGGTGGTCAAGCCCGCGGCGCGGTGAATTTGCGCGCCCGCCGTCGTCGAACCGGTGAACGAAATAGCCCGGATTTCCGGCGACTCCGTGATGGTGGGGCCAACGGCAGAGGCGCGCCCGGTAATGAAATTAAGTACGCCCGCCGGTAGGCCAGCCTTCACAAACGCTTCAGCCAGGCGATAGCCGGACAAGGGCGCATCTGATGAGGGTTTGAACACTACCGTGTTGCCGCTGATCAGCGCGGGAGCGATTTTTCTTGCCGGGATCGACACCGGGAAATTCCATGGCGAAATAACCGTCACTACGCCCAACGGCTCTCGCTGGCTGTAGACCACCATGTCGGGGTCATCGTTAACAAAGGTCTCGCCAGAGAAAGACTGCCCCTCAACGGCGTAGAACCGGATCGTCTGGGCAGAGCGCAAGACCTCATCGCGGCTCAGATTCAGGCCTTTGCCCTCCTCACGCGTCAATTCCCGCGCAATGGCCTCGACGTTGTCTTCAAGATGCTGCGCCGCTCGCATCAAAATGGCCGCACGTTTACTAATAGAGGTATTGCGCCAGCCGTCGAATGCTGCCTGCGCGGCTTTCACGGCCTGCGCGGCGTCGCTCGCGTCCGAGGCCTGAAAGTGGCCCACCACATCAGTTGAGTCTGCCGGATTCTCGTTGGGCAACGTTTTGCCCGACGCGCTGGCCACCCATTCGCCGCCAATGTAGTTCTTGAATTGTTGTTGCGATAAGTCTTCCACGTCAGGCCTTTTGGGGGAATGTTGGAGGGGAACAGCGGGTGCCAGCAACGTCACCCGAGCACGGGCTTTTTGGCTTGAAGCGTCAGAATGACGCCGTCTTTCGATCAATAGTGAACATTGTATACTTTGATCAACTTATACGGATGGAGGGAAACCCTTGGTTTTCAGGGACAACTGCCACAAGATCTGACTGCACTAGCGACATTCCTCGTAAAAATGCCCTCCCTGGTGACAGGAAGGGCATTGAGCCAGGCAACGCGTTGGAACTATTCGCAACCCCTAGCGCCAGATAAGTACGGCGCAAATAGTGGACACAAACAAGGCCAGCAGAACCGGCAGCAATAGCGCACGCACCAGGGCCAGCACGTTGACTCGGGCGAACCCGGCCACGGCAATCAGGGACGACCACGCAATCAGTGTTCCGCCGCCAGTCCAGACGGCACCCATCTGACCCACGGCTGCCAACGTAGCGGCATCAACGCCGACCACCGGACCCAATGCGCCGGACAAGGTGCCCGTCAGGGGCAAGCCTGCAAAGCCCGAACCGTCGATGCCGGTAATCATGCCGACCAGCAACACACCAAAGGCCACCAGGAAGTGGTTCTCGGGAATCAAGTGCTGGGACGCTGAAATCACTTCAAACAGCAGCCCGGGAGCCTTATCTGATGCCACGCCAAGAATTTGCGCTGCTGTGTCGTGTGCGCCGATAAAGAAGAAGCCAGCGATCGGAAGCACCGAACCCATGGCTTTGAACGCGAAGACGAAGCCGTCCGTCACGTGCTCGGGACAGACATCCAGCATCTTGCGCGGGCCTTCTGTCGCCAAGGTCACAAACATCATCAAGACAAAAGCCACGCCACCTACCAATGCCGCCGCGTCGCCACCTCGCAAGGCGGGCAGCGACGGAAACATACGGGGCAGCACCATGACGGCAATGACAGCCAGAAAAGCCAGTGGCGTGACCACGGCGAAGAACTTGGACCACTTAATGCGACGTTGCTCAACAGGAGAGGCTGCTGTCTCGGCAGGCAAACTGGTAGAAAGCCCCGCCGTGCCGCGAGCCAGTTCGGCTTTGTCGAACGAACCTGATTGTTCAATTTTGGCGAGATTGCCATCTTGGGCACGAGCCTGCCAATCATTTAGCAAGGTCTGGCTGGCAGGCAGAATGTGCTTGCGAATCATGAAGAACGTGACCGTCAGTGCAACGGCCCCGGTAATCAGGGACAACACTAGAGCCCGGTCAGCCACCATGGCGACGCTCACACCCGCACCTGCCGCTTTCGCGCTGATTGCGGGTGCCACGCCAATCACGTAATCGGATGACAGCGCCATCCCTTGACCGGCAATGGCAATCGCCATGGCGCCCGCCAATGGCGGAAGTCCTGCCGCGATAGCGGCCGGCAACAGAATTGCCGAGACCAAAGGCACTGCAGGTGTCGGCCAGAAGAACAGGGAAATAACGTAAGTGCAGCCTGCAAGAATGAAGAATGAGGACTGCCCGCCTCGCATCACCTTGCGAAAAGGTTGAACCATTCGCACATCAGCCTGCAAGACTTTCAGGGAATTCAGCAGGGCGGTCATGAAGGTGATGACCAGGAAAATATTGAACAGCTCCTTGGCCGCGACAAAGCTGGCCGAAAAAATGCCGATCAACGCACTGATGGGATTGCCAGTGATCGCCAGCACCACCAGAAACGTACCTATAACTGAAGGGACCACCACGTTGGCCCGCAAAATCATCGTCAGGATGATCGCGGCCACGCTGGCCAAATAAACCCAATGTGCGGCATTGAGCACAACGTCCGATTGCATGCCTAATTCCCCTTGTTTTGCGGTCTACCAGTCGCCGCATCGGTATACTATATTTCTGTTGGCGCTATACCAATAGAAATATGCAGCCCATAGGGAATACGATAGCCCCGAAAAGTAGGTGTTTTCTCTAGCAAAACAAGGGATTACCCGTATTTTTAAACTGAAATTACAAATTTCACCGCTAGCCAATATGAATACGGTATACCATTTGTAATGTTTCTTACGTTCTCATGCATCCTATGGCCTGGCTCACCGAATCGACCAACCTGTGGCATTACCCCGCCATGGCTTTTGTCGTTTTTGCAGCAGCCGTGGCTCAGGGCGTTGGAGGCATTGGCTTTGCGATGTTCGCAGCGCCTGTTGCCGCCATGTTCTTTCCTCAATTGGCACCTGGACCGCTGCTGACACTGGGGGGATTTATTTCGCTCTTGACGGCGTTGCGCGAACGCACGGCTATCGACTGGCCTGTGGTCTCTTATGCACTGGTCGGGCGCGGCATTGGCACCTTGATCGCCATCTACGCGATGGCGCAATTCGCGCCACGCCCATTGGCCGTGTTGTTTGCCGTCTTCATTCTGCTGGCCATCAGCCTGAGCCTGGCGGGTCTGCGCTTTAACGCCAGCCCGGGCCATGTCTCGGGAGCTGGCCTGGCTTCCGGCATTATGGGCACCATGACCTCGGTGGGCGCCCCACCACTGGCTATCGTCTTACAGCACTCTGCGCCCCCGAAACTGCGCGCCACACTGGGCATGGTGCTATTTCTGGGGTCGTTGTTCTCGCTGTCCATGCTGGCCTGGGCAGAGCGCTATACCAGTTACCACCTGCTGTTGGCCCTTACGTTGCTCCCTTTCCTGCTGGCAGGTTTTGCCGTGTCCAACCGCTTGCGCCACCTTTTACCCGCCGCCGCCGTACGGGGCGCGTTACTTGGTGTTTGCGCCCTCGGCGCGGTGGGCGTGCTGATCAAAGCCATCTGGGGCACGTGGTGACATCGGTGTCGGCTCACCACGGAATACAATGGAGACTGTATCCATTACGCAAAACTCGGGCGCCATGACAACATCCCTCGTCAGTTCACAAGCCGCAGAGACACCTCAGGCTTCTTCTTTGAAAATTGGGGAGCAGCACCCGCAATTGTTCGCCGTGATCCGGGACAAACTTCGCGAACGCATATTGAGTGGCGAATTCACCCCCGGAGACCGCCTCGTAGAAGGCCGTTTATCGGAAGAAATGGGAGTCTCGCGCATTCCGGTGCGCGAAGCCTTGCGCGCCCTTGCCGCTGAAGGTCTGGTCACGATTGAGCCGCGCCGTGGCGCCTCGGTGTCCATTCTTTCCGATGCGGTCGCCTACGACATGGTCGAAGTGCGCGCCACCCTTGAAGGCCTGAACGCCAAACTGGCCGCACAACGTCGTGACGCGGCAACCGTCGCACGCCTGCAGGCCTTTCTGGCGGAAGGCACCGAAGCCGCCCGCGAAGAGCGTCTGGACAAATTTCTGGCCCTGAACTCGCAGTTCCACGAGATGCTGGCCACGATTGGCGGCAACGTGGTGCTGACTGACCTGATGCGTTCGCTGCGCGACCGCACCGCCTTGCTCTTTGCACCCAGCAACATGCATCGGGCTAAACAAAATTGGGACGAGCACTCGCAAATTCTGCACGCCGTCATTGCCGGCAACGGCGATTTGGCTGCGCTTTTGGCCAGCCAGCACGTTCACAACGCGGCCCGCGCCTACACCGACGCCCAACAGTCCCACAACAACGCGGATTAAAACGCCTGTCGCGCGCGCCATCGAGTGCAGCAGCAACCGCCACGTCGTTGGGAAAGAAGGGTTAAGTCAAACGCTCCGCACTGACTTTTTTTGCCTTTCTTGATCAACGTTTGTGGGATTTTTCATGCTGCACATTACTGATGACATGATTGACGCGGCCGTGACCGCACAAGCCGCCCAAACCGTTCTGCGGCAGGCTTTCGAGAGCTTCGGCCACGGCCATGCGGCCATGCAACGCCGCGAACGCACCGATGCGGCAGGAGTCAAACTCTCCACGTTGGGTGCTGTGATTCCCGAGCAAGGTGTAGTGGGTGCCAAGGTCTACACCACCATCAAGGGACAGTTCAATTTTGTGATCCTGCTGTTCTCTGCCAGAGACGGCCGCCCGCTAGCCACCATGGATGCAGGAGCACTCACCCGAAAACGTACCGCCGCATGCACCGTTCTGGCAGCCACGTGCCTGGCACCAAAAAACGCGCAAATATTGGGCTTGTTTGGCGCGGGCACACAGGGCCGGGAACACGCCGAACAACTGTCGCGCGCGTTCAAGCTGACGCAGATCCTCGTCAACGACCCTTATGCACCGCCGGGCCTCGCCGACACCTTAAGCCAGGCCTGCCAGGTGCCCGTCGCACTGACGGACGCGGAGCACATTGTCAGCCAGTCAGATCTGCTCATCACAGCGTCTCGTTCCACCACACCGCTCTTTTCGGGCGCGCAAATCAAACCCGGCGCCTTTGTCGGTGCCATCGGCTCCAGCTTGCCGCACACGCGCGAACTGGACGATGCCGCACTACAACGAGCACGTCACGTCGTGGTGGAGTGGCGCGCACAATCGTTGACGGAAGCGGGTGATCTGGTGATGGCTGGCCCTGGCGTGTTGCCGGTCGAGAAGATTGTCGAATTGGCTGATGTATTGCTCGGTCGAGCCGGACAGCGCGAGCACGAGGCCGACATCACTATCTATAAATCAGTCGGTGTGGGCCTTGAAGATATTGCACTGGCAGGCCATGCCTATGAAGTTATCGCGCAGCAACGGGGGCTGGCGCCAGCATGAGTTAGCAGGTCAGATCAAGCGCGCTAGGCCCTGCGATGACAGCGCGCTAAGGTTTGGCAATCATGCCGGACATGAGCGATGCTCAAACGTTGCAGGGCACCAAATAGATCAAGTGCAGAAAGGTATGGAACCCGACGATTGGAAGCCGATGCCAACCATTGGGCATGGCGTCCGAGAGATTCGGATTCGAGACGCTTCGGGGGCATTTCGTGTGGTGTATGTCGCTAAGTTCGCCGATGCTATCTACGTACTCCATTGCTTCCAGAAAAAACCGCAGAGAACGAGCAAAGGAGATTTAGAGTTGGCCGAGTGCCGCTACCGTGACTTACTGAAGGAGTTAAAAAGATGAACAACGAAAAATTCGAAAGCGTGTGGGATGCCATCTAAGACACCCCTGAAGAAGCAGAGAACATGAAGTTGCGCTCGAGCTTGATGATGGCGCTGAAGGCCCATCTCGTGCGCGCCAACTTGAGCCAAGCCCAGGCTGCCAAGTTGTTTGGCGTAACCCAACCGCGAGTCTCAGACCTCATGCGCGGAAAAATCAATCTCTTCGCGCTGGATGCCCTCGTCAACATGGCTGCGGCGGCGGGTCTACACGTCGAAATGCGCATATTGCAACCCGCCTAAAATTGGCATGGAAAAGCCAAGGGTCTGGTCTACCCAGACACTCTTGGCTACGGTTTCGCAGACGCCACGGGCGGATAGGCCTCATTCAAATACTGCACGATCAGTGGAATCTGATCTGCCGCAATGGGCGCACCAAATGTGCCCACCATTTTCTTGACCTCCGCATCCCAGAAACCCAGCGGCATCGCGGGTTGGGTGGAGATGTAGTCAACCGAATGGCACATGAAACACTGCACCGCACTTTGCGCGCCAGGGGCCGCCCCGGGCCGCAAGGTAGCCGTTTCTGGCGGCAATGTAATTTCCAACGCGTGGGCACCGCCGCTTGCCAGGGCAAGCACAAGGGGTACAGCACGTAGAAGGTGAGGTAGACAGTTCATGGTGTACTCCTCAGGCGGCGTTGACGCGCACGGTTTCGACCACGTTGCGCATATAGCCCGGTGGATTCCACAACGGATCCATCGGCTGCGTTTCACCCGTATTGCTGACAGCACGCACTTTCAACTCGTGGGTGCCTGCAGCGCTTGGCGTGAAGCTCGCGTGCCATTCACGAAAGGAATATCGGCCCAGATCTTTACCCAGCTTGGCTGGCTGCCAGCTTTTCCCGCCGTCCGATGAAAACTGCACCTCCTTGATGCCGTGGCCACCGTCAAAAGCAATGCCATGCACTTGCATGGGCTTGCCAGTCTTCACGCGCGCTCCATCCGTGACGCTGGTGATGAATGAGCGCACGTTGTAGCGACCAATGGGTCGTGTTTTCTCTGGCGCCTTGCCAGCCGGGGTGCAGGCGCAGTCGTTATCCGGGATGCGATAGGCTTTTTGCATCCAAAAACCATCGAACTCGTGATCAAGCACGTTGATATCTGCCAAATGCTTGACCCAATAGGTACCGTAATAACCTGGCACCACCAGGCGCACGGGATAGCCATTCAGCATGGGCAGATCCTGGCCGTTCATGGCGAAAGCAATCATCACCTCACCGTCGAGCGCATGCTTGATTTCCAGGGCCTTGATGAACTCGGGTGTGCCCGGCAAGACCGGCCGATCCAATCCCTCAAAACTGACTTGGCGCGCGCTTGCGGCGACGCCTGCTTTTTCCAGAATGCGCTTAAGCGGTATGCCGGTCCAGCGGGCATTTCCCATGGCACCGTTACCGAGTTGCCCGCCCGCCACGCGGGGCACAAAGAACCCTCGGCTATTACCTGAGCACTGCGTCACCGCTACCAGCTCAACGGGTTTTCCATAGCGCGTCTTCAAGTCTTGCAGCGATATTTCCAGCGGTTTGCTGACCAGACCACCAATTCGGATGCGGTAGGTCTTCGGGTCAACGTTGGTGGGAATATTGCCCAAGTGATAGCGCACGAAAAATGCATCGTTGGGCGTGATGATGTTTTCGTTAAACACCTCGAACGGTGTTTCCAACTGAGGCGGACGTGTCGTTTGACGAATGAGCGCACGTTTTTGCGGATAGGCAATCAGCTCGCGTTCGCCATTGCTGAACGGCAGGGTGACTGTGTTGGGTTCGGCTACAGCAGCCAGGGCGCGGCCGGCGAAGCTTCCTGCTGCGCCCAACGTACAGGCTTGGCGCAAGAAACGCCGACGCGCATCCGACTTGGCGGGGATAGGCATTGCATGTCTCCTCGTTTTTTTTTATATAGTCTGGCCCGTGCCTTCGTGGGCCAAGCCTTCGAGAGACATTACGCGTGGCAAGCTGACAATACCGTTAAAGCTTGTATCGCGCGTTTCATTAATCCGCATTTCCTCACAATGACCCTGACGTTCAATGCCCGCGCGTTCTTCCTACTGCTGTTGATCACTGCCGTCGAAGTCATGATCGCCATTTGGGGCAGGCCCTTTCCGTTGTTACGCGGCTTTTTCGGCGACGTCATCGCCGTAGGGTGGGCATATCTGGTCTTTGCAACCGTGATCCGGGCCCCTGTACTCCAGCTCGCGCTCGCAGGGCTTTTCACGGGCTACGCCGTGGAGTTCGGACAGTATCTGGCGGCCCTGTATGGCTGGAAAATTCAGCAGCCTGTCTTGCGCATCGTTTTGGGCAGTGTGGCCGACTGGTGGGATGTGCTGGCCTACACGCTGGGCTTTTTTCTGGTGCTGGCCATTGAACTCGCGCGCCGCGACGGCCCCTTGCCCACGCGACTGCGCGCCCTCACCCGGTTAGGTGATTAGGCGCGCGGAAATGACAGTGCGATGGACGCCGTCCACATGCCCTGTCGAAACATAATGCTCAGGTAGCGCCAAGCAGGCTTAGTTGGCCTGGCAGACCGGATTGCGACCATTCTGGTTTGCCCGGCTTTGCTGTTCAGCTTGTGCGCGCATCTTGCGAAATGGCGACAAGAACTCTGCCCACGAGCTTGGGAACAGCGAGGTAGCGTGGCGCACGGCATTACGCTTTTCAAAATGCACGAGCAATTGTTGGCCAATCGGGGCGTCGCCCAGCGGATGAGTGGTTTTCATGGTTTCTCCCTATTGCGTTGAAACTGTATCCATTGTACCGGAAATGCCAGAATAAGGGCAAACCCTAATTCACTCGTAAACACGCGCGCATCAAGGGACCGACCCTGTTAAAGCCCTATTTTTCGCGGGAATACCCTGATCGATCAAAATAGTAGACGGTATACAATGTTCATCTAGTGCCCTGATGACCGTGTGTCCAGGGATGCTTTGACCCACACCCACTGCCGCCCAGGAGCGCACCATGGCTGAACTGATGAACAGAGATGAATTCCGCACTGCGTTGGAAAACGCGATTAAGGGTAAGAGCGCCAACGCGTCGCCCTTCAGCATCGCCTGGGCCGAAGGCAAGCTCAGCCGCCAGCATCTGCAACGCTGGGCAGAAAACCACTACCACTACGTTGGCCCGTTTGCCGATTACCTGGCCTATTTGTACGCCCGCACGCCGGACACCTACACCGAAGCCAAGGATTTCCTGCTCGCCAATATGTATGAAGAGGAAATCGGCGGCGATCGTCATACCGATCTGCTGATCCGCTTTGCCGAGGCTTGCGGCACAACTCGCGAGCGCGTCGTGAACCCGGACAACATGTCGCCCACGACCCGTGCCCTGCAAAGCTGGTGCTACGCCGTCGCCATGCGTGAAGATCCGATCGTGGCCGTTGCCGGCCTGGTGGTGGGATTGGAGTCGCAAGTGCCATCCATTTATCGTAAGCAAACTCCGACACTTCGCGATAAGTACGGCTTTACCGATGAGGAAGTGGAATTCTTCGACTTGCACATTGTGTCTGACGAGATCCACGGCGAACGCGGTTATCAGATCGTGTTGGAACACGCCAACACGGTGGAGCTACAGACTCGCTGCCTGAAGATCTGTGAAGTCGGCGCGCAAATGCGATTGCTCTACACCACGGCGCTCTACACGGATTACGTGCAGCAGGAAGTGACCTTGCCTGAATTGGGCCTGGCTGCGTAAGTCAGCAGAAAAGACGACCGGGTGGCTGCATCAGCGCTTCCCGGTCTAGAGCCGCAAAAACGGAACTCCAAGATATGCCCACAGTTGTGTTTCATAAAGGTGGCCAGACCTATACCGATGTGGTGAAAGACAACACCAATCTGGTAGTCCGGGCTGGCATCAAGCAATTTCCGTTTCCGCACCTTCGCTATGAATGCGGCATGGGCAAATGCGCGAAGTGCGCGTGCCGCATTATTGCCGGTGCAGAGCATTTGCCACCAGTCAACTGGAAAGAGAAAAAGCAGTTGGGCGAGCGCATTGATCAGGGCTATCGATTGGCGTGTCAGCTCTGGCTGACCAGCGACATCGAGTTAACGCAAGACGTCGACGCGTAAAGGCCATGACCGCCATGTACATGATCGTGACCAGCAAACCCGGGCTGTTTCGCACCGATATTCCGGCCGACGCCCGCGTAATCGAAACCTACGACTATGTGTTTTATGGTCGCCTGCGTGCCATATTCCAGATCATTGAGACGGATGTCGACATCCGCCTCGTCATCACGGAAGAGGCACCGCCTCATATTGTGAACCGGGTGCCTTCCAAATTTCTTGAGAAATTCTCGTCATTGGAAGACGCGCGCAAAGAGCTTCGGCATTTGACTCACTTCGGCAGTATTGAGGCCACCCTTGTGGTGCGCCCAGACGCCAATCAAGACAGGCAGTCAGCATGACCGTTCAGATCACGTTTCTTACCAACGGCGCCAAAGTCGTTAGCGCTCCCGAGAACAGCAACTTGCTGCGCGTCTCGCTAAAAGAAAGAGGTGGCATTCCGTTCAAATGTGGCGGCGGTCTGTGTGGCACCTGCAAGTGCCGTATTGAAGAAGGGCTGGAAAATACAGACGCCATCAAGCCGAAAGAGCGCAAGCACCTCAAGCCGGAAGACTTCGAGAACGGCTATCGCATGGCCTGCCAGACGTTCGTGAATGGCGATATTGCGGTGTCATGGGCCGTTAAGAGCACGGCAGTTGCCGCGCCGTCCACATCCCCAACCGTCGCCTCAGAGTAAGACGGCCATCGGCTTACGCCTCGGGGGCCCAACCGCCCTCGACCCGCTGCATACGCGGCGATTCAAACGCGCATGCCACGGGAATCGGGTGCCCTTGCGGGTCAAGCAAATGCTCGCGCCAGCGCTGCCCTTGCAACATGGCGACCACAATGCCCGCTACCTCCGCTTCGCAACGCGCCAACAGCGTCAAGGCCGACACCATGGTCTGCCCGGTGCTGACCGCGTCGTCCACCACCAACACGCGCTTGCCCTTCAAGCTTGCTGCCAGATTCGGGTCTACGTAAAGCATCTTGCCCGCCTGCGGCGAGGTCAACGATTGCACCGGCACCGCCAACTGCTCGTCATACCAATACTTGCGCGAGTAGCCAAACGGCACATAGCGGGAATATCCCAGGCCTTGTGCGACAGAAGGCGCGAACGTAAGACCCAGCGTGGGCAGGCCCACCACCACCTCTGCACCAAACGCACGGGCACGCTCCACCATGAATGCGGACAGGGTGTGGACAACCTCAAAGCTGGCGTGATTGGCAATCAAGGAGGCCACGCAACGCGTCGGGTCCGATGGCACGCCCCGCAGCGGCAACACCAGGAAACGGCCGTCAGGCAGGGCCGCAGGGTAGCTGCGTTGATACGGCGGCTGCATCGGCACGGTTAGCGACTCGGCACTGACAATCTCTTGCCAGTACGGCGTAGTGGCATCGAAAGAAGCCGGGGCCAATGCGGAAACGTCTGAAGAAGTCATGCGGGGAATATTCCTGGACCAGCGCGCAGCGCGCCGATCTTTATTTGCTGTCGAGGACAACGCGCTCGGCGCGATTACCCATCAGATAGGCCTGAACCAGGGCCACCCAGTAGCTGGCGGTCACGGGCAAGATGTCGTCATTGAAATCGTAATCGGGGTTGTGCACCATGCAACCGCCCTCGCCTTCACCATTGCCCACGATGAAGTAACTGCCGGGTACCTGCTCAAGCATGAGTGCGAAGTCGTCACTGGCTTGCAGCGGTTGCAGATCGGGAATCACCAGCGCATCGCCCAACCAGTTGCGCGCCACGTTTTCGGCAAAGCGAGTGGCGTCGTGGTCATTCACCACGGGCGGATAACGCCAGCGGTAATCCACATCGACGGTCGCCCGATGCACGGTCGCCTGGGCCTGTGAAATAGTAGTAATTCGCTCGCGCAACAAGGCACGCGTTTCGGGTCGACGCGCACGCACCGTTAGCCGCAACTCCACTGACTGCGGAATTACATTGGGCGCATCGCCCCCATGAATAGCACCAATGCTCACCACTGCCATATCGTTCGGGTCTATTTCCCGCGACACGATGGTCTGCAGCGCCAGCACAATGTGCGCCGCCGCCACAATGGGATCAACCGCCACATGCGGCATGGCCCCATGACCGCCCAGACCGCGCACAGTCAAAATCGCGGTGTCCGACGAGCTGTACATCACGCCCGAGCGAAAACCAAAATGCCCGGCCGGGTAGCCCGGTTCGTTGTGAAAGCTATAGAGCGCGTCACAGGGGAACAGATCAAAGAGGCCGTCGGCAATCATTTTCTGCGCGCCGCCGTGCCCTTCTTCTGCCGGTTGAAAAATCAGGTGCAGCGTGCCGTCGAAATCACGTCGCTCCGCCAACACCTTGGCCGCGGCCAGCAAGGTGGCCGTATGGCCATCGTGGCCACAGGCATGCATCTTGCCTGGGTGTTGGCTGGCGTAGGACAGCCCTGTCGTTTCATGAATAGGCAAGGCGTCCATGTCGGCACGCAAACCCAGGCGAAGATTGCCCGAGCCAAGCTTCAAGGTGCCGACAACACCCGTCTGGCCCAAACCACGATGCACCTCATAACCCCAGGCGGCCAGTCTTTGCGCCACCAGATCGCCGGTGATGTGTTCTTCATAGGCCAGCTCAGGATGCGCATGGATCTGGCGGCGCAACGCCACCATCTCGTCCTGAATTTGCGCAATTTCGGGCAGCACAGGGCCGCGTTTTTGGGTACTCATGACAGACGTGTCCTCCTGGCGCAAGACTTACTCTTGCTTGATGTCGGCGCTTTTCACGATGTGTTCGTACACCGTCTTTTCTTTTTTCAGGAAACGGGTGAATTCCTCGGGTGTGCTCTGGCCAGGAATGGCGCCGCCATCCAGCAGGCGCTTTTTGACGTCTTCCATGTTGAGCACTTCATTGAGCTCGCGGTTCAAACGCTCCACCACGGCAGGCGGTGTTTGCGCTGGCACGAACAAGCCCGTCCAGGTGTTCAGTTCAAACCCCTTCAATTCTGGCGTTTCTGAAAACGCCTGCACGTCGGGCAAGGAGTTCACGCGCTGCGCGGACGTCACGCCCAAGCCTTTGAGCTTTTTCTGCTGCACAAGCGGTGTGGCACTGGTGGTCACCAACATGCCTAAGTCCACTTGACCGCCCATGACGTCATTCGTAATTTGTGCGCCCCCCCGATACGGCACATGCACTAGTTTGACGCCGGCCTGCTCTTGCATGACTTCAACGGCGAGGTGCAAGACCGTACCCACGCCAGATGTCGCGTAGGTCAGCGTATCGGGCTTGCTACGCGCCAAAGCGATCAGTTCGCTCATGTTGTTCACCGGCAATCCGGGACGTGCCAGCATCACCACAGGCGCCGTGGTGACAAGTCCCACAGGAATCAAGGCCTGCTCGGCGTCGTACTTCACGGCGGGGTTAACCAATTTGGCGACGCTGATGGGTCCATCAAAGCCGATCACCACGGTGTAGCCGTCCGGCGCGGCATGCGTGGCTTTAGCCACACCGAGCACGCCACCGGCACCGGCCACGTTATCCACAATCACCGATTGCTTGAGGCGTTCGGCCAATTTCTGCGCTACCAGACGTGCCGTGCTGTCCACGTTGCCGCCTGGGCTGACCGGCACGATCAAGGTAATTGGCTTGGCATTGGGCCAGGCATCGTCTGCATGCGCCGCAGGCGCAAAACAAAGCGCGGCCGCCACTGCGGACACGGAGAAAATCAGGCGTTTGAACATGAGGGCAACGATCAGAGTGCGGGCCAGGAGCGCAGGCGCGGTTGCACAAGAGTGCGGGCGCTGTGCGTGGGCTTGCCCTGGCAGGGGCGGCTGGAGGATGGCGCCATCGTAACCAGGGAGTAGTCATAACTGAAATGTTATATTTTTATAGATTCATTAGATAAATTTATGACCAAATCCACCGAACCGGGAATCCCCGCCCAAGTGCGCCCGACACCAGTTTTGCGGCAGCCGTCGCTGCGGCAATTGCGCGGATTCACCGAAGTAGCGCGTCATGCCAGTTTCAGTCGGGCGGCCGAAGCCCTGTCGCTCAGTCAACCGGCCTTGTCTTCTGCCATACGTGAACTGGAAACCTTGATGGGGGTAACGCTGTTTGACCGCAGCACGCATCACGTCCGCCTGACCGATGCTGGCCAAGCCGTGCAGGCGCAAATCGAATGGATGCTCAATAGTTTTTCGCACGGCGCACAAGACTTGCGTCACCTCATCGACACCCTGGCCACTACGGTGCGCATTGGCTGCATCCCCTCCACCATGCATTTGCTGGCACCCGCTGTCGCGCAATGGCAACGTGCGAATCCGACTATTAAGGTGCGCTTGGGCGACTATCTGAATGACGAGTTGGCCACGGCCTTACGCAATGGAGACCTCGACCTCGGTCTGGGGCTGGACTATGACCTGCCCGACGAGATTGAATCTATTTTTGTGGCAGAAGATGAGCTGGTCGCAGTCGTGCCCAGCGCCCATCCGCTGGCGACACGAAGCGCCATTACCTGGAAAGATCTGGCGGATGAGCCCCTGGCCGTGTTGTCGCGCGGCAGCACCTACGACATGATCACGGCAGCGCTGAACCAGCAAGGCATCAGTCTGGCACTCCTGGACACCCTGCGCTTTACTGACACGCTTTACTCGTTGGTGCGCAACGGCCTGCGCGTGGGCTTGATCTCGCGGCTGTATACCTTGGGTCAGCGCATAGAAGGCATGACTATCCTGCCGCTCGTCAAACCCGAACTCACGCGCCGCATTGCACTGTTGGCGCGCGCACCGTCTGATCTGAGACGCACCGCAGTGCAATCCTGCCTGCACGGATTGGCTCAGGCCCTGCACGTCGCGCCCTGAGGGCAGCACAAGCTCTCGCTTCGCCAGCCCGAGTCAAGCGCGGCTCGGGCCATGCCTGTCTTAGAACGTGACCTGGGCGTTAAGGCTAACCGTACGCGACGCGGCAGGCAAAATACCGTTTTCGTTCACGAAATACCAGTACCGGCGATCCGTAACGTTATCGATCGCGGCACGCAGCGTCACGGCCTTGTCCAATATGCGCGTCCGATACACGGCCCCCACATCCAGCGTGTAGTAGCTTGGCAGCTCGAGCCTGTTGGCTGAGTCCATGTTGGATGCGCCCACATAACGGCCACCCGCCGCCAGACTCAGGCCTGGCATCACTGGCACGTCATAAATAAGCTGCGCCGTCGTCACAATGCGCGGAGCCCCGGGCAATCGTTTGCCTTCCAATGCGCTGTTTCCCTTTTGATAACGCGGGTCCAGCCACAGCATGTTTGCGGCGATGGACCAGTCTTGCAGCACGCGCGCGCGCCCGCCCAATTCCAGGCCTTGCAAGCGGGCCTCCCCATCTTGCACGTATTCATTCTTGCCATTCACGTAGGCCGCGCCGCGTTCAATGCGAAACAATGCAGCAGACGCGCTCCAGCGCTCTTGCTCTGTTTTCACACCCACTTCGTATTGTTTGCTCTTGAGTGGTGCCAGCACCTGCCCCACGTTCGTGTAGAGGCTGCCCACGACGCTGCCTTGTTCAAGCGCTTCTACGTAGCTGGTGTAGAGGGTCGTGTTCGGCTCGGGTTTGTACATCAGCGCAATGGTCGGCGTCGTTGGCGACTTTTTGTATTCGCTGGTCTGCAAGCCCGCCGCATTAAAGCTGCGCTGACGATAGTCCGTGTATCGCGCGCCCGCCAGCAAGGACCACTTTTCGCCAAATGACATCGTGTCGCTGGCGAACAAAGCATCTTGATCGTAGATCGCGCCCTGGTACATCTTCGGCGTGAGCTTGCGGTTGTACCCAGGTGGACGTTTGCCCGTGAATATATTGCCGGCACCAATCGAGCCGTAGAAGCTATTGGCGTTGAAATCGTTGGTTTGCGTTTGCGTCACGGCACCCAGCACCACCTCGTGCTTGATGGGTCCGGTCTCGAACTCCCCCTGCACCATGCCCTGCAACTGATTGAATCGGTATGCGTTTTTCTGGTCGTACAAGAAGTTGTTGTAATCACCGGCCGTGTTGATGAGGTTCAGCGTGTCTTCCTTGTAGGTACGTGTGGCATCGCTATAGCCATACGACACCGAGGCGGTCCACTTGGGCGCAAACTTCCATTGCAGGCCTGTTTTCGCCAACTGGCTGCGCGCCTTATACGACGAGCCATCGCTAGACAGATTCGTGCGGCCGCTGATCGTGCCAGGCAAGCGGCTGCCTGGCAAAGCCGCGACTGAAATGCCTTGCACCGTGCCGCTAGTTTCGCGGTCTTGATACAGCCCTTCAAACGTCCAGAGCAAATCTGGAGTGAGGCGCAGATCCAGCGCCAGCGAGAACGAATTGCGGTCGACATCGCCGTTGTTATAAGTACCGCCGTTCTCGTGGGTGTAATTGACGCGATAGCCAAAACGGTCTTCTGGCCCCAGGCGCCCACCCATGTCAACGTGCTGCGAAAAAATGCTGTCAGATCGATAACCGGCGTCCACACTTACGAAAGTGTCATCGGTGGGCTTCTTGGTAATGTAGTTAACGATGCCACCCGGTGCCCCAAAACCGTACATGAACCCGCTTGCGCCCTTGAGCAGATCAACGCGCTCGAAATGTTCGAGCGGCAATTCCACGCCGTAATTGACGATAGATTGCCCGTCAATTTTGTAGCTATTGAACGCGTCTAACGTGAGGCCTCGCACAATTAAGGTGGAGGGCCGACTGTTATAGCTGCTGCCAGCGCTGACGACACTGGCGTCGCGGGCAAACACCTGCCCCAACGAATTCACCTGACGGTCCGCCATGTCTTCGGCGCTCACCGATCTCACAGAAAACGGCGTATCCAATGCGGTGCGCGTGCCCAACGCGCCGCTTGCCACGCTACTCGACAAGCTCTCGCCGCTGCCTGACACGGTAATTGGCGCCAGGGTTGTGGTGTCCGGCGCCAATGCGGCGGTCTGCGCGAGGGTCAATGAGCTGGAAAAAGCGGTCGCCGCGAATAGGCTGACGGTAAGAATTGGGGAAAATCGGCGAGATATGGCGCGCATGACAAACCGTGGGTGGCAGTTGTTTTAGAGCGCAAACTGTAATTGATAATGATTTCGTTTACTATTTATTTAGCGCATTGTTGTGCGACACCAACGTGGTTGTCCTAGGCAGAGAAGCACAGATACCTCGAGCTCCACACGCATTTGGCCGCAAACCCCTTGCGGAGTTTGCGGCCAAAATTTGAACCACCTTTTGGGCGCAGAGCGCTCTGCGAATCCCTAGAACGAGCCCAAGGAGCTGCCCAGCGCAATGACCGCCACCAACGCGACAATCGGGCCGATGATGCCCACCACCACGATGTCTTTGTAGCTCTGCCGATGCGTCGTACCGCAAACGGCCAGCAACGTCACGACAGCGCCGTTGTGCGGCAAGCTATCGAGCGTGCCTGCACCAATAACCGCCACGCGATGCATCAGCGCCGGGTCAATGCCTAAGGTGTGGGCCAATTGCATATACGTGCCTGCCAATGATTGCAATGCAATCGTTAGGCCGCCTGACGCAGAGCCCGTCAGCGCTGCCAGCACGTTCGTCGCCACGGCCAGGGACACCAAGGGACCGCCCTCGATAGACAGCACCCAGTTGCGCACGACCTCGAACGCCGGCAAGGCCGCCACGACCGCCCCAAAACCGACCAGGCTCGCCACGCTAAGCAGGGGCAGCACGGAAGCGTTCGCCCCGGCATCCATGGTGTCGCGCAAGGAAGGCAGGCGCTTGTAGTTCAGTGCCACCATCACAGCAATGGCCGCCAACAGCGCGACCATCACGGACCACACACCGCCGACGGCAGCAATATTGGTGCTGCCCCATTGCGCCTTGGCCAACCAGACGGTGTCCATGCGAGGCAGTATCACCATGGTCATGATGAGATTGACGAGCACCACGGTTATCAAAGGCAGCGCGGCAACCAAGGGCGACGGCCCGCTACGAGAGCGTTGCCCATGATGTATTTCGGCGGGATCGAATTCGCGCGCCACGGTGGCGCGTTCGCGCACCAACACGTTTTCCGAAACGTCCCCTGCAGGTACCGCTGCGCCATATCCTTCGCCCCCCCGCTTAGCCAGGCCTTCAGCGCGTGACAACCACCACAGACCAAAGGACAGCATGATGATGCTGGCGACCACACCCAGCCCTGGGGCCGCAAATGGCGTAGTGCCAAAAAATGGCATGGGAATCGCGTTCTGAATGGCAGGCGTGCCAGGCAGCGCAGACATGGTGAACGTGGAGGTGCCCAGCACGATGGCGGCCGGCATCAGGCGTGGCGGAATGCCCGCCGCTTTGAACATGGCGTGCGCCATGGGAGCCAACACGAAAAAGGCCACGAACAAGCTCACGCCGCCGTAAGTGAGAATGGCACCCGCCAGAACGACAGCCAGAATGGCACGCTTCGCGCCGAGCTTGCGCGTCATGAAGTCCGCAATCGTGGTGACGGAGCCGCTGTCATCCATGAGCTTGCCGAACACGGCGCCGAGCAGGAACAAGGGAAAGAATTGCGCGACAAAACCTGCCGCGCTTCCCATGAAGGTTTGCGTCCAATGCGCAAGCAGCGGATCACCCGCTGCTGCCGCCGCCACCAGCGCCGCAATCGGTGCCAGCAGCAGAATGCTCCATCCTCGAAAGGCAAACCAGATCAGGAAGGCCAGCCCAAGCAGAATTCCCAACAAACCCATGATGTCAGACCTCACCCAGCATTTCGTCTATGTCGAAGCTTGAGCGCTTGCCCAAGTCATGCGCGTGCGCTTCGAGGAATTTTCCGGCGGCGTTTCGGCCTTCGTCGCGCAGCATGCACAGGAACGACCATTCCGCATTCAACTTCGAGGAGTAGCCCAGTTCGGCCATCTTCTCAGATGAAATTCTGTGGATACGCATATCTGCCCACAACGCGCCCTCGCCCTTGCCCGGATCTGCCGCCTGGCGCAGCAAGGCAATCATGCGCAACTCCTTTAGCAGCGGAGCATTGAACGACACTTCATTCAAGCGGTTCAGAATTTCGCGGGCGCTTCGCGGCGTTCCCGCGCGCTCCACAGGGTTGATCTGCACCAGAATCGTGTCTCGCGACTTGCACTCGAGTACCAGCGGCGTGATGGTTGGATTACCGCTGTATCCGCCGTCCCAGTAGGGGTCACCGTCAATCATGACCGCCTGGAACATGGTTGGCAGACACGCCGAAGCTTGCAACACGTCGCTCGTCACTTCCGCGTTTTTGAATACACGGCCGCGCCCGGTGCGGACATTGGTAGCGGTAATGAAAAGGTGGATGGGTGTCTTAGCCAACTCGTCGAAATCGATGACCTCGTTGAGAATTTCAGACAGGGGGTTGAAGCCGCCAGTGTTCAAGTCGTAGGGCGAGAACAAGCGTGCCGCCATATCGAACGCCACAAACAACGGCGAGTTATCGAGCGTCCAGCTGCCTAGCAATACATCAAGCGGGCTGCGCCGAAAAGGGCTGAATGTGGCCGCTTGTGAGACACGCCGCCAAAAGTCTTCAAGTGCAGCGCGAGCGCCGTCAGGACCACCGCGGGCATGGCCAAGCACCATCACTGCCGCATTCATGGCCCCGGCGGAGGTGCCCGATATGCCATCGAAACTCAGCCACGGTTCTTCCAGCAGACGGTCCAGCACTCCCCAGGTGAACGCACCATGTGCTCCCCCACCTTGCAAGGCCAGATCAACAAGCACGGGTTTTTGCTCAGCCGAAGACTCACGCGGACGGGCCATGGAAACTCCTGGTTGCCAGGCGCCATCAACGTCCAGAAAAGAGGTTCGAGGCACTCCTGGGTAATTCGATGCTGCACCGCACACAAGCCCTGTGTTTATACGCGAACAAAAGGCTGTACGACAAGATGCAAAGCACAAAAATTACAGCATCAGCGCCAGATATTTCATGTCGATGTCACAGGACGCGCCACAATTCGAAAGAATATTGCATTGCAGCATGTTGCGGCGGCTATATCGCGGGTTACGCGCGATCAGCGCTCAAGCACGAGTGGAAAACATCTCGCGCTCCACCCACGCCACGCCACGCCTCACTTTGTTCGAGATGGCATCCGTATGCAGAGATTGCCGCTACGTCGGTGGAGCGCGTCATGGACGTTGAATGCGTATGGGTAGTCGGCCGCGTGAGACCGGCCCGTTGCGGGCCGGTCTGTTCTTTTACTTATTTCTCGTCTTTCATGATCACGGCGTTGGCGCGGTCGGCCTTCAGGCCGCTCGTGTCTACCTTGCCTGCCGGCACATCGATATCATCCAGATTTGCACTGGAGGCGGCGGGCGCGCGGACGTCATCCAAATTGGCTGCCGCCGGTGCAGCGACGTCGTCCAGGTTGGTTCCAGGTGCCGCGGCGGGCTTGGGTGCGGCCTTTGGCGTTTTAGGTTGCGCTGCGCGCTTGGGCGGCACGCGTTTTGCAGGCGCGACCGCGATGGGGCGGGTATACAAATTGCCGTTCTGATAGACCAGCATGTAACGCTGCCCTGTACGCGGCGCGGTCGTCTGACGCGCAGACCATTGGCCGTCTACCACTGCAAACGCCATGGGGCCATCGCAACTACGGTAGTTGGTCTGCCATTTCTTCGTTTCGCTGCCCGTAATTCGGTAGATCTGATATACGTGACCGCAATCCGCTTGCGGCACATCCAGCGCCAGCATCGTGCCACCGTCCACGGCGCTCACGTTTGCTACCCAGACAGCGTGCCCGGCAACCTCAAGATCAATGACTTTCTTGGGGCCGTACAGCTTGATGTCGTAGCTGTCGTTCGGATAACGACGCAGGGCGGCACGCTCGCCGTTAACCATGAAAACCTGCTGATCTTTTGCGAAAACTTCACCCAGATCCAGGCCCATCTTGCCAGACCCATTGGTGACACAACCTGCCAACAGCAGCACACCTGCACCTGCTGCCGACGCACGCAGCAACCGGGAAGAAGACAACTTTTTCCACACACCGGCAAGCGTATGGCGAACTGTTGAAACAAACATTGTGCAGACCTTTTTGAGCAGCGAATTTCGCCGATGCGGCATATAAACAAGTGAGCGTTACTTAATACAGTAAATAACCATATGTTTCTCGCGGCTATACTTTAAAACAATTTGCAAGGGAAAGGGCCCCACATGAAACAGGTTTGCTTGGTGCTGGCGTTGGCATCGTCGTTTGCCAGCGCGTCAGCAATGGCTGATTCGCACCGATTGGCGTATTCGAAAGCCGAGAACATTGAGATTTTTGTAGACCATGCGGCAAATGCCCCCTGGTGCTCAGCCAATCTCAGCATGCGTGCCGTCTTTGGCGGTGCGCCGGATCAATCAGCGTTAGGCCGTTTGCTGCCGAAAATTGGGGTGCTGCTTGGCAAAGAATGCCCTCAAGCCACCCAACTCCAATGGATCAGCACGTCTGCGGCAGGTGCGTTGGTCGCGCAGGGTGCTAGTTCGAAAGCTGACGGCTGGGCCATGCAAACGACCACGGCCGTCGCTGCGGTGACACCCCCGGCTGTAGCCGCGCCCCCTGTCGCGCCTGTTGCGGCGCCCGTAGCACCCGCGCCCGCGCCCATCGCGGCATCGGCGCCGGCATTGATTCCTACACCCGCAGCCGCCCAGGTTGCTGCACCCGCAGAGCCTGCGCCCCCAACCATTGCGGCCCCCGCTCCTGCGCTGATTCCTGCGCCGACGCCTGCCCCAGTTGCCGCTCCCGCAATGGCTGCGCCCATGCCCGCAGCCATTGCCGCCCCGGAACCAACCGCCGCTCCCGTCGCCCCTGTGCTCGCAGCGCCTGTCGCTCCTGTGGTTCCCGCTGTTGTCGTCGCGGCCCCCGTTGCCCCTACCGTTGCACCCGCGCCAGTAGCTCCCCCGGTTCCTGCCCCGATCGCCAGCTTGCCTGCGCATTTCGAGATCAACGGCTGGGCGCCGCTGACACCGGCTGAAGCCATGGCGAAGAACACGTCGCTGAAGGTCATGCAGGACCAAAATGGCTGCAAGATCATTTCGGTTTTCAATCTGGGCGATGCTGCCGCCTACGTGTCGCTGAAGTCGGAAGGCCTGACGTGTGGTCCTGACGGTTTCGCCACGGGACGCGGTCGCTTAAAGCTGGAGCGCAGCGACGGTGCGCGCCTGGCGCAGAGCGGCGACCTCTGGATGGCGTCGGGTTTTGCGTTTACCAGCCCGGTCAATACTGCGTTGCTGGCCCACTCCGAAGGTAGCGATACGCTCTGGTTCAATTTGGGCAGCGACGCAGGAAGCCGGTCGCACTATTTGATGCGCGCCGAGCGCACGTCTTATGGTTCTGGCCTGGACGCCTGGCGCGTTCGTCGTATCGAAGTTGTCACGGACCGGGTGGCAGCATTCCGTCAGGCACCCGAGATCAAAGCGGCTGTCGATGAAGCGCTGCGCGCCATGCAGGCCGAGTCTCTGCCCTATGCCTCCAACGTGAGCATCGTCTTCTCCGACGATTTCCAACAGGGCATTGTGCAGATGAAGAGCGACAACATGCTCTACACCATCCAGGCGTCTCGAAGCTCTGACTGGAAGACCGGCCGCGGCCAAGGAGAGTGGCGCTACAACCTACAAGGCGCCAACAATTATGTCTTCCAGCGTGACGCCCGCGTCGCGCGTGAAAAGCGAGATGCACTGATGCGTCTGGCCTCGCAGGAACGCGAGAACCTGCGCCAGTATCAGAATCTGGTCGAGCAGGCCAAGCGTGATCCCAAAGCCATGCTTGCCCGTTTGGAAAATAACGTTAGCTACAACCCGTTCGTCGGTGGCAATTACGCCCGCATGGCCGAGGGCCGCAAAGTAGCTACGCGCATGGTCGTGCGTGTTGACGGCAAAAAAGGCGATGCCGCCGTCACTGACTGGCCTTACGAAATGCACCTGCAAAACCAGCAGAATTTGAAATCTGGCTGGTATCTCGTCACAGGCGAAGCCTCGCTTGATCCCAAGCAATTGGACGACAAGAAATTGCCGCTGACCTTGGTCACGATAAGCAAAACACAGCCTTATGCCTGCCAGAAAGATGGCTGCTCAGAACTGAACGAGCCGCTGGTTGGCGCGCGTTTCGCATTGGGCCTGCCAGATTGGTCGCCCGAAAAGGCGCAGGCAGTTATTGATCAGGCAACCCAACTTTAATCGCGAACACAGCCATGGCATTGAATACACAGAAAAAAGGCCTGATTGCGGGCGCGGTAGTCGTCGGGCTCATCGCCGCCTGGTGGGGCGCTGGCAGCTACGCATCGAGCAAAGCAGAAGAGGAGCTGGTCTCCTATCTGGAGAGCATTGGCCAACGCAAGATGGTGCAGTGGAAGAGCGTCTCTGCCTCACCGTTTGGTTCGGCCACTATCGACCAGGTCACTATCGGTCCGGTCGGAAAGCCCTATGTAAAAATGGATACGCTGAAGATCAGCGACTTCCGTAACGAGCACGAACGCCAAAGCGGTGACGTGGAAATGAAAGGCTTGACCGGTGCGAACGGTTTGAGCCCGCTCGGTGAGCTGGACTTGATCCGACGCGCCGGCAAGACTGACCTGCCGCCCGCCACGATCAAACTGCGTTGGGACTTCAAGCGCTCAGACGACAACGCCCGGGTGCATGCCGTTCTGGAACAGCCAGAGGCTCTGAACGCGGAACTGAACCTGAAACTGGAGCGCATGAGAGACGCTGTTGACGTCATCGGTACGCTGAGTTCAGGTGAATCGTTCGTGCTGATGGCAATGGGCATGGGCGGCGCAGGCAACGCGCTTGCATCACTCGCAGCGGTCCAGATCAAAAGCGGTGACCTCACCATCAAAGACGATGGCTACGTGAAGCGTAGTATTGAACTCTACAAGCGCTATAACGTGCCGGTCGTGCCAGACAAGGGCAGTGCGAACAAGCAGCGCGACAACAATTTCGAAACGATGGTCAGCGATAGCAAAAAACAGTGCATCGACCGCAAGTGGTTCGAAGGCTTTGACGACAATAAAGACGCCTGCAAAGCACTCGCCAACTTCGCAAGCGGTGAAGATAAAACAGCCAAGCTGGAGTTGAATCCGCGCAAGCCTGTTGCTGTTGCAGAAATCATCGGTGCAGATTGGCGCAACCCCAACCGCGTGTTCGGCCTCTTCGCGCCCACCCTCGCAAACTAAGGTTCCGCATTCAGACGCGCCGTCCGCACACGACGCGTCTGAACCTGCTGACAACGCGGCACATACCAGCGAGAGGGTTCGTAGCGTAGGTGGAGCGCGAGAAATTCGAAAATAAAAAACAAGTGACGATCGCGCGTAACCCGCGTGTTGATTTCCGAGATGTTGTTGGTCAAGAGTCGCGGGTTGCGCGTGCTCAGTGCGCGTGTCCCAGTCTGGATTTTCTCGCACTCCACCCACGCTATGTCCCATTACTGCAGAATGGGGTTTTCGAATAATCAGTAGCGTTGCAGCCGCGACGTCGAGCGAACAGAGTCCGGTGTGATCAGCCGCCTGAGACCGCGCGCGCAAGCTGACACAAACTTGAAAATCGCGGGTGGCATTAGAATCAATTTCTAGCGCGACCCATTCCGCTCGCGCACCAGCCGCCACTGCCCGAATCATGCCGCTTTCTTTTGCCCGCCAGACCCCCTATCCACTCGGACAGGGCGTGCCGCCTGCCGAGCGCCTAAGCGCCATGCTGGCTGTCATGATTGCCGTCAGCATGGCCAGTCTGGACACCGCCATTGCCAACACCGCGCTGCCCACGATTGCCAACGATCTCGGCGCGACCGCCGCAAGTTCCATTTGGGTCGTCAGCGCCTATCAATTGGCCATGGTCGCCACCATATTGCCTGCGGCCGCACTGGGCGAAATCATCGGTCATCGTCGCATTTACATGACGGGTCTGATCATGTTCGTGCTGGCCTCGCTTGCCTGTGGTCTGGCGCCAACGCTGCCCCTGCTGGTGGGCGCGCGCGTTGTGCAAGGTCTTGGTGCCGCCGCGCTCATGAGCGTAAATGGGGCGCTGCTGCGATTCATCTTTCCGTCCAACATGCTGGGTCGAGGCCTGGGTTTGAACGCCATGGTGGTCGGACTCTCCTTTGCCGCCGGGCCTACGGTGGCCTCACTCATTCTTATGGCGGCGTCCTGGCACTGGCTGTTCCTCGTGAATGTGCCTATCGGCATCACCGCCATGTATCTGGGTTTGCGCGGCTTGCCTGAAACCACGCGTGCCACACATGGGTTTGACGCCATCGCCGCGTTGCTTTGTGCCGTCGCACTTGGCATGGGCGTCATGGCCTTGAACGAAGGGGCACACCAGTCACCCTGGTCCCATACGCTCTTGGCATGGGGAATTGCCGCCGTCGCGCTGTTCATTCTGATTAAGCGCCAGGCCAATCACCCCGCACCCATTCTCGCCGTGGACTTGCTGCGTCGGCCCTTGTTCGCGCTGTCGGCGGCCACCGCCGTGTGCGCCTTTGCCGCGCAAGCCTTGGCATTTGTTTCCTTGCCTTTCCTGTTTCAAAACGTCCTGGGGTACAGCCAGGTACACACCGGCTTTCTCATTACGCCGTGGCCAGTGGTCGTGGCCATCATGGCACCTATTGCGGGCAGACTGTCCGATCACTACCCGGCTGGAATTCTGGGCGGTTTCGGACTGGCATTACTCGCTATTGGCATGATGCTCATGGCCCTCATGCCAGCCAACCCTTCAGTGCTGGATATTGTGTGGCGCATGGCCATTTGCGGCGCAGGGTTTGGATTCTTCCAATCGCCAAATTTGCGCGCCATCATGACCTCGGCACCGCCCTCGCGGGCAGGTGGCGCAAGCGGCATGATCGGCACCGTGCGGCTGCTGGGTCAGGCTACGGGTGCAGCACTGGTAGCCGCCTGCTTTAACGTATCGAGCACGCAGGGTGCCATCATGGCGTTGTGGCTAGGCGGCATTGCCGCCGCCCTGGCCTGCATCGCCAGCTTCTGCCGTTTACGCTTCTCGGCAGATGTTCAAGAAACGCCAAAACCCGCCACCTGACACAGGCAATACTCGCGTCAATGTCGACTACGACTGGCTGAATTCGGCGAACAAATTCTTCGGATCAGCCAGCGTGGGTATCAAGCCCACAGTCTGGCCCAGATTCAGTTCCCGAGCGCTGTCCTGCAAAAAGCGCAACGCCGAGAAATCTTCAAGCGCAAAGCCCACCGAATCAAATACCGTCACCTGACTGGCCGACACGCGCCCAGGTGCCTCTTTGCTCAGCACTCGCCAAAACTCCACCACGGCAAAGTCCGGATCCATCTGCTGCAAATCCCCTTCAATACGGGTTTGCGGCTCGTACTCTACAAACACTGACGCGCCGTGCAGTACATCTGCGTGCAATTCCGTCTTGCCCGGGCAGTCGCCACCAACCGCATTGATATGCATGCCCGGCTCGATCATGTCCGGCGTCAAGATGGTGGCGTAGGCCTTATCCGCAGTCACGGTGGTCACGATGTCTGCACCCTTCACCGCCTGCGCCGTGCTGTCGCTGCGAATAATCGTCAGCCCTGTCACGCCCGCCAGATTGCGCGCCAGCTTATCCATGGCTTGCGGATCCACGTCGTAGATTCGCAGTGTGTCGATACCCAACACATAATGAAACGCCAACGCCTGGAACTCGCTTTGTGCACCGCTACCAATGAGCGCCATCGTGCGCGAATCCGACCGTGCCAATACTTTGGCTGTCATCACCGACGTGGCTGCAGTGCGCAGCGCGGTCGTCAGAGTTAATTCGCTGAGCAGCAAAGGCATGCCCGTAGCGACATCGGCCAATGCGCCGAACGCCATCACCGTCGGTAAACCCAGTGCGGGATTCTTTGGGTGGCCGTTCACATACTTGAAACTGTAGAGCTGACTGTCTGCCGTAGGCATCAGCTCAATCACGCCATCCTTCGTATGGCTGGCGCTACGCGCAGTTTTGTCGAATTGGGACCATCGTCGGAAATCGTCCTCCAAGTAGGCCACCAGTTGCTCAAAACACGCCGCGAATCCTCGTTGCGCCACGATCTTTGCCACATCTTTGGTGGTCAGTAATGTCGTCAAGTTTCTCTCCCCTTGTTTCGGAGTAAAGATTCTCTGGTATCTGCAGAACAATTAATAGCGTCAACTATTTGCAGAAAACGCTATTATTCTGACGTTATGTCAACGATATTTAGCGATTTGCACAATGGACACGCTTGACCAGAACCTGTTGGGCCTATTACGCGCCGACGCCAGACTATCCGTAGCCACCCTCGCCAAGAAGCTCGGCGTGTCGCGCGGCACCATCACCAACCGTATTGCCAAGTTAGAGCAAGAAGGCATCATCGTGGGCTACACAGTGCGCCTGCGCCCGGACGCCCAACCTGATGACATCGTTGCCTGGATGAGTATCGCCGTCGAGGGGCACGAAACCCGGCGCATCGTTAACTTGCTCTTGGGCGAGCCAGGCATGGCATCGCTGCACGATACCAATGGCCGCTGGGATTTGCTGGCCGAACTGCGGGTACCAAACATTGAAAAACTCTCAGAAACCCTTGACCGGATACGCATGACCAAGGGTATTGCCGCCACTGAGACCAGTATTCATCTGAAGACTTTCCGGGGGCATTAATGCGGGGTAACGCGCTCGGTATCCCGAACATTACGCATCAATAAGTGCCCGCATTTTCTGCGGGTCTAACGGCTTATGCAGTACGGCAAATCCGCTGGCGGCAGCCGTCTTGATACCGTTAGCCGAGGTATCACCGGTAATGATGATGGCCGGTATGGTCCGATCCGCCTCACGCCATACCGCCTGCACGGCATCGATTCCGGTCACACGTTCCGCCAGGCGAAAGTCCGTCAAAATCAACTCAAACCGGTCTCCATGTTCCCGGGTCACCGATTGCGCTTCCGCCAGGGAAGACGCGGTCAGCACGGTGTGTCCCCACGCCAGCAAGAGCATCTGCATGCTGGTCAGCACCTGCAGGTCATCGTCAATAACCAGAATGGTTTTCTTGACCTGATTGGGCTGCACGAGGGGCAAAACGGGTACCGTGCCAAGCGGCATCGGGCCACCAGGCAAGGCCAATGAGAACACTGACCCACGCCCGGGTGTTGAACGCAGCGCCACTTCGGCATCAACCAAAATAGCCGTACGCGCCACAATGGCCAGCCCCAGGCCCAGCCCCTGCTCGGCTCCACGCACGGTATTCCCGATTTGATAGAACTCGCGAAAAATCGCTTTGATCTGACTGCTGTGTATGCCGATACCGGTATCGATAACCCGAATCTCGACTCGCGCGCCACGACGGCGGGCCGTCACCAGAATCTTGCCCCGGGCCGTGTAGCGCAGCGCATTGGAGAGCAAATTCGACAGCATGTTGTGCAGTAGCACCGCGTCGGTATGCAGCATGATGTCAGTTGGCCGAATGCGGAACATCAACCCCTTAGCCGCCGCTTCTTGTGCGAACTGGTTTTCCAGCGCATCAAATTCTTTTTGCAGCGCAAACTGACTGGGCGCGACCTCAATGGCTCCCGCATCCAACCGGGAAATATCCAACAGCACGTTCAAGAGCCCCGACATGCCCCCAAGCGCCGTCTGCAAACGATCGGCAATATTTCGAATGGCTGATCGGTCAAGCGTGGGCGCTTGCGTCAACACGCCTAACGTCGTGATGTACAAGCCCAGTGCGTGAGTAGGTTGGCGCAAGTCGTGACTGGCCGCCGCCAAGAATTGCGATTTGGCCCGATTCGCCAACTCCGCCCGCTCTTTCTCGGCCGTGAGCTGCTCGATCAAGTCCAGGTTATCGAAGCGCAATGAAATAGCATCTCGCATGATGCGTTGAACGTTGCGGCTGTAAGCCAGGTTCACGACCAGCAGAAACAAGGACAGCACCGCGACTACGGTAAAAAGCGCATCACCGTGCATGAGTGAGCGCGCGGTAAATGGCAGCACCGTAGGGATGGCATAGGCGTAGTAGGCAGGCCAAAAAGAAGACAGGGAGGCCACCGAACCGCCCATCATGCCCGCCAGCACAATACAGGTGAACGCCGTCACCACCGTATCGTCCGGCGAGAAGAACAGCACACCCATCATGCCCCACAAGCACCCTGACACGCCGGACAACGCCACGAACACCCAAGCGCGACGGGCTGTGGTGGCCGGCGTATGGGCTATCTTGCCGTCACGCCACACGAGCCAAATGCGAATGGCAGTCAGCACATAAATAGCGGCTGCCCAACTCAACAAATGCGTGTGTGAAACCTCATTCCAAAGCAAAAAAATCGACAAACTGACCACTGCAGTGTTGCCGAGAAATATAGGTGGTGATTGCCGGTACAACGTGTTGATCAGCTCCGTACGCAAGTCAGAGCCTGAAGCAGGTGGCGTGAAAGTCATCGTCAAGATTTAAAGTGCTGCATAAGCGGGACACCCCGTGGCGCAGTCACTATACTGGCTTCAATCCGCAGGGCACAGCACCAACTACGCCTGACCATGCAGTGAACTATGAAAAAAATCGTATTAGCTGAAGATCACGTCGTCGTCCGGGACGGACTGAAGATGCTTTTAGGCACCCGACCACAATGGCGGGTCGTGGCAGAAACAGGAGATGGCGCGGCGGTTGAAGACTGCGTCACCCGTAGCCAGGCAGACCTGCTCTTGCTTGATCTTGACCTGCCCGGCAGCCACGGCATGACTATCATGCAGCGCCTGAAACAGCGCCAGCCCAACCTGAAAATTCTGGTCCTCACCGGGAACGCCAACCTGGGCGCCATTCATGCCGCCTTCGCCGCAGGCGCCGATGGCTACATGATCAAACACCAGGACGCTACCGAGTTGCTGCACGCCGTGGCCTTGGTGCTGGCACACGTTCGCTATGTCAGTCAGGGTCTGATTCCCCAGTGGGAATCTGGCGACGCGGCCGCCGCCTCGGTGCTCAGCCCACGCGAAATGGAAATCCTGGCGGGCATTGCGTGTGGTTTTTCAAGCGCACAAATTGCCCAAGAACTTGCTGTCACAGAATCCACCGTGCATAAACATCAACACAGTCTCACGTCCAAACTGAGCCTGCACGATGTCGCCGCCCTCACGGCACGCGCCATTCGCGAACGGGTCGACCCACAGTAGCAACCACGCACCGCATTGGTGCATGATCAGAATGATTTTCCGCGGTGCAGACCGACAACACCGGCTACGCCACAACGAACGGCGCCGCAACATGCAAAACGGGGAAAGCCATTGCTGCTTTCCCCGTCTGAACCTAACGCTATTTGCTAGCCACAAGCATTACCACTGATAGCCAACTCCGACCGAACCCGAAACACTACCGCTCGTGCTGGCACCTGCCTGAACTCGGGTAATCCAGTGGCCGTTGCCCGAGATCACCGAACCCCCGATCGCAAGCGCCGAGTAACCACCGTAGTTCGCTACACCGGCACCCAACAAGGCCTTGCCTGGCATGTAAGCCTGCGGAATGCCAGCCATGGCCATCGAGGACGCAATACCTGCGCTCATGTCCTTGCGCAGCTTGTTGATGTCGCCCTTCAGTGAACGATGCACCTTGGCGACATCGCCACGCACACCTTCCACTTCGCCACGAACGCCATCCAGGCCCTTGTTCAACTGAGCAACATTAACGCCATCCGTGTCTTGCGTGCCCGCTGCCACGTTCACCATTTGACGCTCGCCACCCACGTTACCCACCGCAAAGGTGTTGGCACGGTCCGTCTGCGAGTTCACGCCGACTGCCACCGAATTCGTGGCAGTCGCTTGTGCGTTTACGCCCATGGCCACCGTGTTGTCTGCGCTTGCCGTGGCGTCCAATCCCACCGCCGTCGCGTTATTGCCGGAAGCCACGCCGCCATTCAGCGCGGTGGCATTCAGGCCCGTTGCCTCGGAGCCCTTGCCCGCCGCCCAACTACCTGCGGCATCGGCCCGGGCGTTGGCATTCACATCGCGGGTGTAGGTGGTGGCACGGTCAGCACCGATTGCCACACCATTACTCGCCTTGGCGATCCGTTTGGTCATGTCAGCCGTAATATCTGCCTTTACGCCAGCAACGTGTTCGATAACTTCCGCTTTCACCCCTGCCACGTGCTCGATGACTTCCGCCTTTGCAGTAGCTACGTTCTGGTTGACGTCATTTTTCACATCAAGCACGGCCTGGGTCACTTGCTGATCCAAACCCGCAACACGGGTGCCAACGTCAGCGATCCGCGCGTCAATCCGCTTATCCACATCGCTAATCAAAACACTGCTCTGCTCGATGCCGTCAACTCGGGTCGTCAGATCAAAAAGCTGACCGCCCGTCACGACTTGATGGCTGCCCGACTCGATGTTGCCACCGCGAACATTGACGATCTTGCGCTTCCAGACGTCATTGCCAACGCTGACTTCGTTGTCGTGGCTAATGGAGCCAAAGCCCAAGGCCACGCCCTGCTGGCCAATTACCAGTGCGCCGACTCCAACAGCCGTTCCAGTAGCGTTATCAGCTTGAGCGTAGCTACCAATTGCGACAGATTGCGTGCCCGCTGTTGCCCCATGACCAACAGCCGTGGCCATAATGCCAACGGCCTCGGCACCACCACCCAGCGCAATCGAAGCGACTCCAGTCGCCTCGTTAGTGATCGACGACAAGGTGCTCAGTTTCTTGTCAATGGAGTCAACGACTTTGCCGTCCAGTTGATCTGCTTTCAGATAGTTTTTCTCAAGTTCCGACGTATTCGTATAGTCCTTGAACTTCACGTCTACCGTATTAACGTTCTCTTGAATTGCGAACACTTGACCCGTGGTTGCAGCGGCAGTGCCTTCTTTCGCCAGATCAGTTGCTGCAAGGTTAATCAGCTTGCGCTTGATGCCTGCTGCAGCACTATCTCCCACGGAAATTACATTCTTGCCGTCCGCCAACAAGACCCTGGAGCCCGCTCCCAAGGCAACGCTGCTTTCGGCATTCGCAATCGCCATGTCTCCTAGTGCGAGGGATTTTTTTCCGTTTGCATCAGAATCGCTACCGATTGCCAAGCTAGACCGGCCGCTGGCATTCGCATCGGCACCGATCGCAACAGCACGAAACTGTGAAGCCAGTGCGCGTGCGCCAATGGCGACGCCGTGAGTATCTTTGGCAATCGCTCCGCGGCCGACTGCGATCGTGCCTGCAGCAGTTGCTGCAGCGTCACGCCCCAACTGCACCAGGTCTCCGTCCAGACGCCCGGTCACTTGCTGACTCATCGAAAACATCTGACCCGTGGTCGCAGCAGCGTGCCCCCCTTCTGCCAATGCTGTTTCAGTCAGCCCCGACAGAGCCACGTCGTTCAAGACTAAGGCATTGGCATCCTTATCGAACGACTTCACCGCCGCCAATTTTTGGCCGTGCTCTGCAACTACCAGCCCGATATCATCAATCGCGAATGAATTACGCACCATGGCGTCAACGATGCCGCCTTGGTTTCTTGTCCCGTTCGCGTTTGTTGTTGTCGGCTTCATCAGCGCTTGCGCAAGGAGCCCAATTTTCTGCGTGTCTTTGATCCTGGCCCATGCGCCCTTGCCGTTATTCCAATCAGGCAATATTTTTTTGACCATGGCAGCGACCTCTGCGTCTTTGTCTGCTTGATCTGCAGAGTAGTGCGGTGACACGCTCATAACCGGTGCCGTTGCAGCAATTACGCCGCCCGAAAACGCACTGGAAAGCGCTACAGCCAGCAGGGCCATCTTGGGCTTCGATACGTTCGAAATGAGGTTGTCGCGCAGTGATTGATAAGCCATGCAAATTCCTAGATAGATGAGCAAAAAAAACTCAATCTTCTAGATCCGGAATGTCCTCCAACAGCGGACTAGTCTCGAAAATTAGGGACATAGCATTTCTCAGCTTTGCCGCTTATTTCAATACGTAGAAACTTCGTCTGTAGTCCCTGCAAAACCTTGAAATTTCCCGCAGGAACAGGACTAGTCTTGATGCACCCTGTGCCTGATGCGCCGTAAATGATGAAATGCGCGCGACCTGCTTGACGAGGCGCGTGCCAACGTAATCATTGAGGCGCCTTATGAAAACCTTAGCGAGACTCTTCACGACGCTGACCGCCCCACTGCGCGATGGATCCTCGTCGTTGACTTGGCACAAGCAATGCTGGCCCTGCGTGGGCCGCTGCCAGACCCCTGGCGAAGAGAGTTGCTATTCCATATGGGCGGGTACACGCCGCGACGTGCTGATCGCCATGGTGGACTTCGCCGACCAGGGTGACATGCGCTACTCCTGGTATTGCAATGAACAATCTGGCCACGCGAATACGCTGGAAGAAGCACAAGCCTTTGCACAAAACGCGCTTCCCGCTCCGTCAAGCTGGTGGCTTGCGTCACACCGGAAAACAGCACGCACGGCTCCACGCGTCTTCAAGCCTCGCGCATCAGATCTGCCTGAGTCCTGGACGCGCTCTGACGCGGATGATCGAAGCCAAGTGAAATGAGCGCTATCGCTTTCCACTACGAATGTGTTTGCGCGAACACCTACGTGCATCACGGCGGCGTGCCGCACACAGGGAGTTAACAATGAGCCCCTTGAAACGCATTACCCGACCTACCTGGCGGGATGACATGACTGAACAATGGCAGTGTCAGCACATGGCCAGAAAGAATATCTTCCTGGTGTACTGGTTGTCCGCCGAAGACATCCCCTCGTTGTCGCGCTTTTCGGTGCAATTGGGTGGCGCTGCCATTAATGCCATCAACAGCAAAGACGTGTTGCAGTTGTCGTTGATTCAATTGATCTGTTCTCCGGTCGCGCGCAAGCAAAGTCGACGGCGTGACCACACTCGGAAACTGGGTCTTATTTTGAATGTGCCGGTGCAGAACATTATTGGTACCAGCTCGCGCTTGTGGCTTCGTCGTCACGCGCTGCAAATGCCAGATGAAATCCTTCGACACACGCGGGCTGATTTTCCTCAGCACATTCTCTGTGTTGGCCGCCCCGGCATCAAAGCCCCTGCCGCCAATCTGAACGACGATTGCCACGCGTCCGACACCGGCATGATTGACGTGCTCGGCATTCTGGATGCAAGAGGGGAGCACCATCACAAACATCCGTCAGATCCCATCAGCACCATGCTGACATTGCTGCAGATGAACGATCCCGCCACCACGATTATCCGACTTGGCGTGGATGGTCTGAGCGCCAGCGACGAAGATGCCGTTCTACATATTCAGCGAGGCGTACATAGCCCCTGGTGGCAGTGAAGGCCATCGATCCGCCCGTGCTCCATTAAGAAAGGAAACTCACGTTGACCGTGCCCAACATTCTTGCGCCACGCGTGTGGTGCCATGACATCCGTCAGCAGTGGAATTGGAAAACGATGGGCCAGAACAGCTTGTTCCTGGTGTATTGGGTTCAGCTTCCTCACCCCCGCCACCGCAGCCCCAGTGCGGCGCTCATGCAAAATCGAGCAGCGCATGTGATGAATAGCTACGCGTTGCTACGCATGTCGCTAGTAAATTTATCGCGCATGTCGAGCGAAGCGCAGGTGATACACAGGGCCACCCTGACCCGCAAGATTGGCGTGATACTCGGCGTACCAACGCAGAACCTTATTGGCATGGCAGCAGGGTCTTCAAAGAAATACAAGGTGATGCCCACGCCAAGTACGCTAAACGCCGCTACGGATCATCACGTCTATTGCGTGGCCAAACCGGGTTTGCCAAGTCCTACCCGACCCGACGTCTCGGAAACAGGCAGCACGCTCACCGGGAAGCTCCATGTGCTGGGGCTGCTGGATGCGAGAGAGCCCACCGATGTCGGCTACCCGAACGATGTGGATTCAGTGCTACTGGCTGATTTACGCTGGAACAACCCACTGACCGAAATAGTGCGCTGTGGCATTGACGGATTTGCCACGGTGAACGGCACGGGCCGATTAGATGTGCAACGTGGTCGCGAATTGTGTTGCTTCGCGTAAGCGCGTGCTGAGTGTTTTATTCGATTTTTTCGGTATCAATGCTTAGGAACGTGCCGCTTGTGCGGCACGCCAGCCTTCGTAGGCCGCTCGCGCGGACTCGCTAAGATCTGAAGGTGGGATTTCACGCTGCTGCGTGAATATCATCAGCGCGTAAGGGGTTGCCAGCGCCGCCGCTTCCGGACATAGACGGGCTTCTTCCCCAACAGACGGCGACAGGACACGCCAATAATTGATGGCCTGTTCAAGTTCTGGCAGAGAGATTGCGTTTTCCATGCGACCTATTGTCCCAGAATGCTCGCTGCTGTCCAGACCCCAGGCCCGGCCACCCCCGCCATGCATCTACTGGTGATCAAGCTCGGGCGTAGACAGCTTTGCAAAGGGTCACCAACGCAACATGCCGATACGGTGCACGGATGCTATACAACAGGCCGATGACATCCAGGAGAACCCCATGACGGCACGCAACGACTCAGTCCGCCAGGCAGCAAGACTGCATCCTTTGGTCGCCGTGGCGGCGGTTGCCATTATCGTAATGTGCGCCATCGGCGGCGCAGCGGTGCTTGGTTGGCTACCTGGCACCACGGCAGGTTCAGCGCCAGTCCGCGAACAAGCGACGGCACCTTCCGCAACGACCACACCCGATGCGGCACTTGCCGCGCAAGGCGACCCTGCACAGGCCAACCGGGCCCCCGTTGACTCTGCGCCGCGGCCATCGCAAGCCCCGCGTGCGACCTCAACGTGCAGCACCTGCGGCGTTGTACAAGGCTCGCGTACGGTACAGGTACCGGTGCAAGATCAGAGTGACCACTTGATTGGCACTATTGCCGGCGGCGTGACCGGTGGCGTCGTCGGAAACCAGTTCGGCGGGGGAAATGGCAAAAGCGCCTTAACCGTATTGGGCGCGGTTGGAGGTGCTTTGGCAGGTAGGGAAATCGAGCGTAATATCAGACAGCAACAAACGGTGACGCACTACGAGCTGACCGTGCGCATGAGTGATGGCAGTACGCGGCGGTTCCGCAGCGCCCAGCCTTTTGCCTATGCCGCAGGCACTGCGGTGCGCGTGGAGAATGATCAACTGCTGCCGGGATAAAACGTCTCAACAAGACAACCCGAGCAGCCACTGAGGAGACCAGGGATGAGCGACAAAAACACCAATCCGTTCGTTCTGCCCGGCATGGGCCAGAGCTCCGACTTGTCGGGTAACCCGTTGCTTACAAGCATGGAAATGATGCGCCAGGCCTGGGCGGGCTTGACCGGCCCGGGCGGCTTGACTCAGAGCCTTCCGATGGCGTCCCCGACAAACCTGGAAGATCTGGAAAAACGCATTGCCGAACTGCGCTCCGTAGAAAGCTGGCTGAGCATGAACTTGTCCATGTTGACCAGCACCATCCAGGGCATGGAAGTACAGCGTTCAACCATTGCCACCCTACGTTCCTTTGTAGATAGTGTGTCCAACATGGACAAGAGCGCGGCCATCGCCCCCGGCGGCCCTTCGCCACTGGAAATCGTGCTGGGTTTGAAACCGGCACAGCAGGCCCAGGCCAAAGCAGAGCCCAAGCCCGCCCCTGCAGGCGCCGGTGCGCAAGACGGCGCCGCGCAAGCTGGAGCGGCGGCAGGTGAAGATCCCGCTGCCCAACTCAATGAACAATTGGGCGTCGCTGCGAATGCGTCGCGCGCCTGGTGGGACTTGATGCAGCAGCAATTCACTCAGATCGCCTCCGCCACCGCCGCGTCCATGCCAGCCGCAGATGACAGCCATGCTGCGGCTGCGCCCAAGGCGCAAGCGAAGGCGGCACCTGCCGCTGCGGAAAAAACCAGTCCCAAACCAGCGGCAGCGAAAACTGCTGCTGCACCACGAAAAACCGCGGCAAAAAAATCGTCTCCACGCCCGAAATCGTAACTTTTTCTTAAACAAACAGGGGCCAAGCCCCTGTTCTTTAACATTTTTGTCGTCTTATCAGGAAAAAGCAGAGGGTGGCTTCAGGTACGATCATGGGTGACGCATCGCGCATCCTTTGCCCCGTTATGCACCGGCATGGGCGCCTGACGCCTTTGCCTTCAACCAGATTGCTGTGGCCCATAGTGGCAACAACTTGCGCCAGGCGCCACGCCACATTTCTCGCCAAGATCGCTGATCGCGCTTCACGTACGCGCCCTGCAGACAACATCGCTTGCACGGGCCGGATTTCCGCCTAATTTGTGTTCCACGACCAAACAGATTCCTATGCTTAACGTTGTTATTCTCGCCGCCGGACTTGGCAAACGCATGCAGTCCGATCTCCCGAAAGTGCTGCACACTCTGGCCGGACGGCCCATGCTCGCCCACGTGCTCGACAGCGCGCGCCAACTTGACCCTGCCCGCATCGTGGTGGTGGTGGGCCATGGCGCGGACCGCGTAAAAGCGGCCTTCGCCGGGCAGCCTGACCTGCAATTTGCCTTGCAACAGCCCCAACAGGGCACGGGCCATGCCGTGCAGCAAGCGGTGCCCTACCTGCTGGAAGGCGATGGCGACGACGACATCACCCTGGTGCTCTACGGCGATGTACCCCTGGTACAACCGGATACCCTCGAACGCCTGCTGGCGGCACGTTCAAATGGCATGGCTGTGCTGACCGAAGTGCTGACGGACTCCACGGGCTACGGCCGCATCGTGCGTGATGCCCGTGGCAACGTGTGCCGAATTGTGGAGCACAAAGATGCGTCCGCGGCTGAACACGAGATCAAGGAAGTGAACACCGGCATTCTGGCGGCCCCCACTGCCCAGTTGAAGAACTGGCTAGGTCGCATTAATAATCAGAATGCCCAAGGTGAGTACTACCTGACCGACGTGGTTGGTCTGGCCGTCGCCGATGCGGTGCCTGTTGGCACGGCCCATCCGGGTGCTTCCTGGGAAACGCTGGGCGTAAACAGCCGAATTCAACAAGCGGAGCTTGAGCGCCGCTGGCAAGCCGAGCAGGCCCGCCGCCAATTGGAAGCTGGCGTCACGCTGGCCGACCCGGCCCGCTTCGATGTTCGTGGTTCATTGACCTGCGGACGCGACGTATTCATTGACGTCGGTTGCGTCTTTGAAGGTCATGTCACTCTGGCAGACGGCGTACGCGTGGGCCCCCACTGCGTGCTGCACGATGTTTCCATAGGCGCTGGCACCCAGATTGACGCCTTCAGCCACCTGCGCGAAGCCCAAGTCGGCCGCGACGCTCGCGTCGGCCCCTATGCGCGTCTGCGCCCCGGTGCCGAACTTGGCGACCGCAGCCACGTAGGCAACTTCGTGGAAATCAAGAAAAGCGTCTTGGGCGAAGACAGCAAAGCCAACCATCTGGCCTATATCGGCGATGCCGACATTGGCGCTCGAGTGAACGTGGGCGCAGGCACCATTACTTGCAACTACGACGGCGTGAACAAGCACCGCACGGTGATTGAAGATGATGCGTTCATTGGTTCTGACTCCCAATTGGTCGCTCCGGTGCGCGTTGGCCGCGGGGCCACATTGGGCGCGGGCACCACACTGACACGCGATGCGCCGGCTGACAAACTGACCGTCTCGCGTGCCAAACAACTCACCATCGAAGGCTGGAAGCGTCCGGTTAAAAAATCGTGAGCGAGGCAGTCCCCGACGCTACCAGCAGCGCGGCCGGACGGACTGCCCACGCCGCGCCGATACTGGGCGGCAGGCACCATCCTGATAGGCATCAGCTTGTCAGTGCTGGACACCACTATTGCAAACGTGGCCCTGCCCACGATTGCCGTTGACCTGAACGCCAGCCCGGCCGAAGCGGTCTGGGTGGTCAATGCCTACAACTTGGCTGTAGTGATGATGTTGCTACCGCTCTCAGCCTTGGCTGAGCGCATTGGTTTTCGGCGCATGTTCACGTTCGGCCTGGTGCTGTTTACCATCGCGTCCCTGGCCTGCGCCCTGTCGGGCAATCTGTTCCAGCTCACCATGGCACGGGTGTTCCAGGGCATAGGCGCGGCCTCCCTGATGTGCATGTTCGGCGGAATGGTGCGCAACATCTATCCCCTGAAAATGCTGGGACGCGGCATCAGCATTAACGCCACGGTGGTGGCGATTATGTCGGTGCTGGGTCCAACCATCGGGTCCGCCATCTTGTCGGTGGCCCCATGGCCATGGATCTTCGCTGTCAACTTGCCGATCTGCGTCCTGGCGATGTTCGGCCTGCGCTTCTTGCCGGAAGTCCCGCGCAATAAGGTGCGCCTGGACTGGATAAGTGCCCTGCTTTGCATGATGGTACTGGGTGTCTTTATTTCCGGCGTCGATTACATGGGACAGGATTTGCTGCGAGGCATTGGCCTGGTTGCCATTGCCGTCGTGGCTGGCGTAGTGCTCGTACGCCGGGCTGGCAAGCAGGAATCGCCCCTGGTGCCCGTTGACCTGCTGCGCATCCGCCCCCTGGCATTTGCCGTGGCGGCATCGGCATGCACGTTTGCCGCGCAAATGGCGTCCTATGTCTCATTGCCATTTTATTTTCAGCAAGTCATGGGCAGGCCCTATCTGCAAGTCGGTTTGCTCATGGGTGCGTGGCCTATTGGCACGGCTCTTATCGCCCCCCTGGCTGGCCGATTATCAGATCGGTTCTCGGCGGCCACGCTCAGCGGCATAGGGGCCGCCGGCATGGTGGCGGGCATGAGCTGGCTGGCCATCTTGCCTACCGACGCCTCTAATGTGCGCATCATGATTGGCATGTTCATCGCCGGCGTGGGCTTTGGATTCTTCCAAACGCCGAACAATCGCGCGCTGTTGTCTGCCGCGCCACGCCAACGCAGTGGGGCGGCAGGTGGTCTTCAGGCCACGACCCGTGTGTTCGGCCAGAGCTTTGGCACGGCGCTGGTCGCCATTGCCTTTAGCGTCAGTACCCAGCACGGGCCGACACTGGCCCTGGTGCTCGGCACGGTGTGCGCCGGGCTGGCCATTGCAGTCAATACTGTCAGGTTCAGCCGCCTGCGTGTCACGTAGGCCCTCGGGCGACGCAGTAAGCGCCGCCCGGGTTGACGCTTCTATAATGCCCATCAGCGCACACCAGCGCACTGAATTGAATATAGAGAGGCGGGGTCAGGCATGAAAATTACGGTGGTGGGAACCGGCTATGTAGGCTTGGTGTCGGGCGCTTGCCTGGCCGACATGGGCAATGACGTCATGTGCCTGGATGTGGACGCGGCCAAAGTGGCGCTCTTGCGCCAAGGCGGCATTCCCATCTATGAGCCCGGCCTGGAAGACCTGGTCAAACGCAACGTGCAGGCGGGTCGACTGCATTTTACGGATGACGTGGCGCAAAGCGTGGCTTTTGGCGACGTGCAGTTCATCGCCGTGGGCACGCCCCCTGGCGAAGACGGCTCAGCAGACCTGCAATACGTGCTGGCAGCGGCGCGCAATATTGCCCGTCACATGACCACCCGCAAGGTCATCGTCGACAAGTCCACCGTACCCGTAGGCACAGCAGATCGCGTGCGCAAGGCGGTGGCCGAGGTGTTGGCAGAGCGCGGCCTGGACCTGCCGTTCGGCGTGGCCTCCAACCCCGAGTTTCTGAAAGAAGGCGCCGCCATCAAGGACTTCATGAGCCCGGATCGCGTCGTGGTGGGGGCAGACGATGCGCACACCATCAGCGTCATGCGCCGTATTTACGAACCATTTCAGCGCACCCATGACCGTCTCATGGTGATGGACATCAAGTCCGCCGAACTCACCAAATACGCTGCTAATGCCATGCTCGCCACCCGCATCTCGTTCATGAACGAAATGGCCAATCTGGCTGAGGTGCTTGGCGCCGACATCGAACAGGTACGACGCGGCATCGGTGCAGATCCCCGCATCGGCTATCACTTTCTGTACCCCGGCGCGGGCTACGGTGGCTCGTGCTTCCCGAAAGACGTACAAGCCCTGGTGCGCACAGCCGCTGAACACCAGTTGCCCATGCGCGTCATTGAGGCCGCAGAAAGCGCCAACCACGCGCAGAAGTTCCGCTTGTCCGAGAAAGTGGTGGCCCGCCTTGGCGAAGACTTGAGCGGACGCACGATTGCCCTGTGGGGTTTGTCCTTCAAGCCCAACACTGACGACATGCGCGAAGCTCCCAGCCTGACCGTCATTGCGGAACTGACCCGACGCGGTGCGCGCGTTCGCGCCTACGACCCGGTTGCCATGCACGAAGCCGGCAAAGTGCTAAAGGGCAACGCAGACGTGAGCTTTGGCGCCGATATGTACGACGTGCTGGATGGCGCTGACGCCTTGCTCATCGCCACCGAATGGAAGGTGTTCCGTGCGCCTGACTTCGACCGCGTGCGCGACCTTCTGAAGAACCCGCTCATTATTGACGGGCGTAATCTCTACACGCCAGAAGATGTGCGTGCCCTGGGCTTTGAATACTCGGGCATCGGGCGCGCATGAGAATTCTGCAGCTCAACTTCGAAAAAGGCTGGCGTGGCGGCGAGCGGCAAACGCTGTACTGCATGCGTGCGTTTCGCAACGCGGGCCATGAGGTAGAAGTTCTCTGCCGCGAAGGCGGCCCATTGGCGGCACGCGCCAGCCAGGAAGGCTTTCGTGTGCATACCGTGCGCAACGTGCCAGGCCAACTGGGCTTTCTGGCAAGCGCCGGGCGCCACTACGACATCATCCATGCACAAACGGCCAATACCATTACGTGGGCGGTGCTGACCAAACCCCTGCACCGCAAGCCCGTCGTGTTTTCCCGTCGCACTTCGTTTGTGGTCAAGCCTGGCGACGAATGGAAAACCGGTTTCAAATGGCGGCACACGGATCTCTTTGTGGCCATCAGCGAGATGGCGGCCGCTGAACCACGTCGTTTGGGGCTTGAGCCGGTCATCATCCGCAGCGCGGTCGAACCCCACACTATCGACACTGAAAACGTGGCCGCACTGGTACGTGAGTTCGACCTATCTGGCAAAAAAGTGTTGGCGACCTCCGCCGCACTGATTCGCGACAAAGACCCTGTCACGCTGGTGAAAGCCGTAGGCGAACTGGCGAAAACGCGCCAGGACTTTATCTTTCTGCACTTCGGTGCAAGCGGCGACCGCGAGGCTCAGGCGCGCGAACAAGTGCGCGCTCTCGGCATTGAAGACGTGTATCGATTCGCCGGGTTTCGAAAAGGTGTCGAAGACTTCTACAGCATCATGGATGTATTCGTGATGAGCTCAGAAGAAGAGGCCCTGGGCAGCAGTGTGCTGGATGCCTTCTTGCAGCGCGTGCCGGTGGTGTCTACCGACGCAGGTGGCCTAAAAGAAAGCCTGGCTGACGGGCGCGGCGTGCTGGTTGCCGTGGGCGACCATCACGCCATGGCGCAAGGCATGGCTCGCTGCCTGGATGACGCGGCCTTTCGTGAAGAGGTCACGCAACGCGCTTATGACTATGTGCGCTCTGAGCATGACGTGCAAGAAATGGGCAACCGGTACCTGGCTCAGTTTCAGCGGCTGATTACCAAGACCTCGTAAAACCTCTTGCCCAACGCTTCTTAACGCGCACCGACATCAATACGCGTTTCAAATTTGGCGCGATGCACCGAGAAGAACGTGCGCACGTTGCGCACGTTCGCCTGAGCCGTAAACGCCCGGTGCACCAGCGCGTGATAGGCAGGCATGTCATTTACCTGAGCAATCACCAGGAAATCCGGCCCGGGCGACACCCGATAGCATTGCAGTACGGCGGGTTCTGCCAGCATGTTCTGCTCAAACGCATCCAGACTTTCCGCAGCCTGCACGTCCAGCGTAATTTCGACAATGGCCGTTAAGGTACTGCCGAGCTTTTCGGGTGCAAGAATCGCCACTTGCTGGGCAATAACGCCTTCATCTACCAATCGGCGGACCCGGCGCAGACACGTGGGCGGCGACGCATGGACCAACGCGGCCAGATCCTGATTGGTCAGCGCGTTATTTATTTGCAGCTGCTCCAGAATGCGGCGATCCAAATCATCCAGCTCGGGGAGTGTTTTTTGGACATTCTGCATGATTAATTCCAAAATTCAGTATTAAATGAAATAATATTTAATCACATTTATGTGACAGAATAATCGTTCACATATCGCCTAATTAAGAAATCATATTTCTTGTTGGGTCACGCACAATGACTGCCATACCTGAACTCTTTCGGAGCAGTCCTTATGTGCGGCATTGTTGGCGCCGTCGCCCAGCGCGACATCACCCCTATTCTGGTTGAAGGCCTCAAGCGCCTGGAATACCGGGGTTACGACTCTTGCGGCGTGGCCGTGTATGCAGACGGCCATCTGCGCCGCACGCGCAGCACGCAACGCGTAGCCGAACTGGCCGAGCAAGTAGCACAAGACCATGTGACTGGTTTTACGGGCATTGCACACACTCGCTGGGCTACGCACGGTGCCCCCGCCACGCACAATGCCCACCCGCACTTCTCGCGCCTGGGTAACGAAGAGCCGCGCATTGCACTGGTGCACAACGGCATCATCGAGAACCATGACGAGCTGCGCGAAGAGCTGCAAGCGGTCGGTTTTGTGTTCGAGAGCCAGACCGACACTGAAGTTATCGCGCATTTGGTCAATCACTTGTATGCGGGTGACCTTTTCGAAGCCGTGCAACACGCCGTGCGCCGCCTGCATGGCGCGTATGCCATTGCTGTTTTCTGCCGCGACGAACCGCATCGCGTAGTTGGCGCTCGCCAAGGATCGCCCCTGGTTGTGGGTGCTGGCCAGAACGAGAACTTCCTGGCCTCCGACGCTTTGGCGCTGGCCGGCACGACGGATCAGATCATTTATCTGGAAGACGGCGATGTCGTTGACCTGCAGTTGTCGCGCGTCTGGATCGTCGACGCGAACGGCCGCCAGGTCGAACGCGAAGTCCACACCGTGCATGTGCACACCGGTGCGGCTGAACTCGGCCCCTATCGTCATTACATGCAGAAAGAGATCTTCGAGCAGCCGCGCGCCGTGGGCGACACGCTGCAAGATATCGAATCGATCACGCCTGAATTGTTTGGCGATGGCGCGTACAAAATATTCAACGATATCGACTCGGTGCTCGTTCTGGCTTGCGGCACCAGCTATTACTCTGGCCTGACTGCCAAGTACTGGATCGAATCCATCGCCAAGATCCCCGTGGCGGTGGAAATTGCCAGCGAGTACCGCTATCGCGACAGCGTGCCAAATCCGCGCACCCTCGTGGTGACCATCTCGCAATCTGGCGAAACTGCCGACACCCTGGCAGCGTTAAAGCATGCGCGCTCCTTGGGCATGACGCACACGCTGACTATCTGCAACGTGGGCACCAGCGCCATGGTGCGTGAATGCGAACTGTCATATATCACGCGTGCGGGCGTAGAAATCGGCGTGGCCTCCACCAAGGCCTTCACCACCCAGTTGACGGCACTTTTCCTGTTGACGCTGGCTCTCGCCCAAACCCGTGGCCGCCTCTCGGAAGAACAAGAAGCGGCCCACATCAAGGCCCTGCGCCACCTGCCCGCTGCCATTGGCTCGGTGCTGGCGCTGGAACCGCAGATCATGGGCTGGGCAGACCGCTTCGCCACCAAAGAAAACGCCCTGTTCCTGGGCCGTGGCATGCACTACCCGATCGCTCTGGAAGGCGCGCTCAAGCTCAAGGAAATCAGCTATATCCATGCCGAAGCCTATCCGGCAGGTGAACTAAAGCACGGCCCCTTGGCACTGGTCACGGAGCATATGCCCGTCGTAACTATCGCCCCCAAGGATGCGCTGCTGGAAAAGCTGAAATCCAATATGCAGGAAGTGCGCGCACGTGGCGGCGAGTTGTATGTGTTTGCCGACGCTGATAGCAAGATTCAAAGCGCAGAAGGCATGCACGTGATCCGTATGCCGGAGCACTATGGCGTGCTGTCACCGATCTTGCACACCGTGCCGCTGCAGTTGCTGGCGTATCACACAGCGTGCGCACGTGGCACGGACGTGGATAAGCCACGAAATCTGGCGAAGAGCGTGACGGTAGAGTGAGTTAAGTTTTTATTGCACCGCGATTGAACCGCACCCCAAAAGTTGGACTTTGCTCCAATTTTTGGGGTGTTTTCACGTAGCGTGGGTGGAGCGCGCAATTGCCTCCACCATAGAGACACTGGCGAGCGCGCGTAACCCGCGATCCCCCCTGCGCCAGTGGCCGTTTAAGCATCGCGGGTTACGCGCGTTTTACGGTGGTTCTCTTGCCTCAGTTTGATCGCGCTCCACCCACGCTACGTTTCGAATGACGTGCGTCTTATGTTCGGAAGATTTTGCTGGGGCGGCGCTATCGGCGAGAGCTGTTCAAGTCTGCGAAGCGCAAGAACAGCGTCCGTGCCTGGAAATCGTAGCGTGGGTGGAGCGCGACATGCTCTCCGCTTGAACCTGACTGGTGAGCGCGCGTAACCCGCGATCTGAATGTTGCGCAATTGCTGTTCAAACATCGCGGGTTACGCGCGTTTTACGGTGGTTCTCTTGCCTCAGTTTGATCGCGCTCCACCCACGCTACGTTTCGAATGACGTGCGTCTTATGTTCGGAAGATTTTGCTGGGGCGGCGCTATCGGCGAGAGCTGTTCAAGTCTGCGAAGCGCAAGAACAGCGTCCGTGCCTGGAAATCGTAGATTCTATGGTTTTCGTATAGCCTGATTGGCGATAAAAAACTCCAGATC
>JBEBWV010000025.1:0-54363 GCA_040391965.1 Achromobacter deleyi
AGTACTTGGCTACGAACCAAGGGGTCGTGGGTTCGAATCCTGCCGGGCGCACCAAATTTAGTGAGTAATAACAGTAAAGGCCTTTGACGACACGTCAAAGGCCTTTTTGTTGTGTGCGACGAGAGCACCTTACCAAACGCGATATACCCTGCCCGATTGTGCGCCTTCGACGCTGCGGCTGTAGGCCAGAGCTACACGGCTCCCCGGAGCTGCCTCGAACCCCTGAAAGAAGGGGCCAAAGGTGTCCAGCGACTCTTCCAGCACCGTTGGGCTGACGGCATTGATGCGATTACCATGGCGCAGCTCAATGGCAGCCGCGCACACGAAACCGTTGATGGCGGCATTGACGGCGGAGGCGCTGGCACCTTGCCGGACGGGTTCGTCACTGAGAATGCCGCTGGTCAACGTGATGGAACCGCCCGCATTCAGGTAATGCTGCCCAATTAGTGCGACATCTACTTGGCCAAGCAGTTTGCTGCGTAAGCCGACCTTGAATTGTTCTGCGTTCATCTCACTCAACGGACCAAAATGTACCTGGCCCGTCGTGGACACGATGGCATCGACCTTTCCCACGGTTTCAAACAACTGGCGAATGCTCTCGCTGCTCGTAATGTCGACTTGGTGTTGGCCACCTCGATGCCCGACTGCGATGACGTCGTGGCGTTGTCCAAGCTCTCGGGCGACGGCCTGGCCCACGGTTCCGGTGGCGCCGATGAGGATGATTTTCATGGGGAATTCCTGTCAGTGTTGTGGTGATAGAAGCGCGAAGGCTTCGTAAGCACCCCCATTCTGGGCATCCCATTGCAAAAGAATAAGCCTAGAATTCTTGCAACACTAGAAACCAGGAGGTTGAAATCTTGGACCGTTTGTTGAGCATGGAAGTATTTGTGTCCGTGGTCGAGCTGGGTAGCCTGACGGCCGCCGCTGCACATTTTGAGATGTCTTCCGTCATGGCGGGCAAGCATATCAAGGCCTTGGAAGAGCGTTTGGGCGTGAGCTTGATGACCCGCACGACCAGAAGGCAAAGCCTTACCGAGGGCGGGCAGCAATACTTCATGCGCTGTAAAGCTGTCCTGGCTGAGATTCGTCGGGCCGAGCAAGGAGTAGAAGCCTTGCGCGCGACGCCCAGGGGGCACCTCCGGGTCACATCATCGGTGTCGTTTGGCTCGATGCTGCTGGCTCCGGTGGTTGCGGACTATCTAGCCGCCCATCGCGACGTCAGTGTGGAGCTGATGCTGAGTGATGATGTTCAAGACATTGTTGCCGAGGGGTACGATTTGGCGCTGCGCATTGGCGAGCCCGCTGACTCCGGACTGGTCGCGCGCCATGTTGGTCCCTACGCCATGATGATTTGTGCCGCACCCGCTTATTTGTCACGTATGGGGGTGCCAGCCACGCCCCAAGATCTGGTGGCTCATCAATGCTTGAATTTGTCTCAATGGAGTCGGCGTAGCGGTTGGCGCCTGGGCACAGATGACGGTGGTGATATCAGTTTTCCTGCGGGCCGCTTTCAATCCAACAACGGCCAGGCCTTGCGGCAGGCGGCCCTGGCGGGGTTTGGAGTCATCATGCAGCCTGAGTTGCTGCTAACCGACGATGTACGCGCAGGACGGCTTATTGCCATTTTGCAGCCCTACTGGCCGGCACCGCGGCCTATCAGCATCATTTATCCGCGAGATCGTAAAGCGCTGCCCAAGCTCACCACCTTTGTGGATTTCATCATGGCGCGTTTATCACGTTGAGGGAAGCGCCGGGGTTGGAGCTTCGCGCCGGTTAGCGAGTCCGGCGATCCATTGCCGTTAAGGCGGCGCCCGTTTTTATAAGGCGATAATCGCGCCCGCCCAGCCACGTGACCGGATCGCCAGACGAAGTTCTGCACGTGCAATCAAGTGCGGGTTCGAATTGCGCAGTACCCCGACCACCCGGCGTTGCGGCATTCGGGTCGCAGATGAAGCGTTCAATTCGGTAAATTTTGCCATCGGCAGCCGCGGCAAGCACATCAGTCAAGCGTCTAGTCATCCCAAGCATAATGTTTCCTGTACCTAATCTCGCAGTGAAGCGAATGGCCTACGCCGAACGGTAGTGTTACACAGTGGCTAACTTTGCCTAGTCCAGATTCTCTTCCAGCTGTTCCACTGAGATACCAAGCGCAGACGAAACATGCTCAAGAATCCCAAGGCTAGGCAGTGGGTGTACGCGCTCCACGTTGATATATACCGCTTGTGGCACACCTAGCCGCTCTGCCATTTCCTCGGTGCTGATGTGCAGGTGCTCGCGCCACGCGCGAATCAGGCTCCAGCCATGGCTGTTTTTTAGCAGGAGCACCGCTACAGGAACGGCTTTTTCAGGACGCTTGACTACAGCATGCGTTGCGACGCCGCCCGGCGATAGGGCAACTGCCCGTTTCGCTGCGGCAGGGACGGCAGATGTCGACATCGCTGCATGTACGACGAAAATTTCGCCACTATTTGCCTGCTGATACTGCCCACCACCAATCCAGCTAACAGGCTGGCCGTTATCCAGCATGCAATCGCATGCCAAGTGCGCCGTACTGGAGGTGCTTTCCAGTTGTGCAATGGTCATGGCGTTGGTGGCGTGGCGAACCACGCGATGCAATGCACCGCTCGCCGAGTGCACGAACACATCGGGCAATCTCCAGGAAAACGACAAGGGGCAGCCTCCGTAAGACCAAATTACCTTCTTCGAATTTAGCCGGATGCGCCATAAAAAAGATGTAGGGTTTCCCCGCGAGTGTCACCCGTGTGCGCTTGGGGCCATAAAGGGCTGGCCGTTTGGAGTTGAAATTCTTGTCTCTGGGCACCGTCGGAATATGACGGCACGTCGGGGCGCGATGCCCGCTTGATGCAAGATGCCTTCTCCTTTATTCTTATCCCAAATTATCAAATAACAATTCAATATGTGGGAATTCTTGGATGGGGCGTATGGTCCTTTTCAGGCAAATCACCCGGAGCGCTTTCATGTCTGAATCTTTTGCTGGTCTGGATCGCCTGCGCGAATTTATCGCCACCGCCACACGTCTGGCCGACAACACGACGCTGGACGATAGCCCTGCGCTACGCACCGCCTTTCAGGATCTCATCACCCATGACGATTGGCTGCCCGAGACCTGCACGGTGCCCGACGTTCAGTATTACCAGCAGTATCTGTTGCACTGTGATCCGCTGGAACGTTTTTGCCTGATCAGTTTTGTCTGGGGGCCAGGCCAGTCCACGCCCGTGCACGATCATGAGGTCTGGGGCTACGTGGGCATGTTGCGCGGCGCAGAAATCAACCAGAGGTATGTCCGCACAGAAAGTGGGCAAATACGGGCGGATGGCGCAGCCCACACCTTGCAACCCGGCGACGTGGCGGTACTGTCGCCCGATGAGGGCGATATTCATCAGGTGACGAATGCCTTCGAAGACAAAGTCTCGATCAGTGTGCACATGTATGGGGGCAATCTGGCCGGTGTGTCGCGTCATGTGTACGACCCGGTGACAGGGCAGGCCAAACCTTTTGTCTCTGGCTATTCATCGAGCACGTTGCCGAATCTCTGGGACCGCTCTGCGGCCCTGAGGGCAGCATCGACCCATGCGGCGGTTTGAGCGTGATGCACACAGGAAAGCGCTTGCACGGATAAGACACTGCTGAGAGGCTTGATGGTGCTCGAGGCGGTTGACGAGGTGGACAAACCACCTCGCACAATGGACTATCGCGTGGTTGGCCCGGCCGCTTTTTGGGGCAGCAGAGCTTTCCTTAATCTAAACCGACAAAACCGCCTGTCTGATGATTCCAGAGTCGTGCGTAGAGTCCGCCACTGGCAATGAGTTCGGCATGACTTCCTGTTTCGACGATCTTGCCACGATCCAGCACCACCAGCCTGTCCATGCGCGCAATTGTCGAGAGTCGGTGAGCAATGGCGATGACGGTCTTGCCCTTCATCAGCGTATCCAGACTTTCCTGGATGGCAGACTCGACTTCAGAGTCCAGCGCAGACGTCGCCTCGTCCATGACAAGAATGGGAGCATCTTTCAGTAGTACCCGTGCAATGGCAATACGCTGACGCTGACCGCCCGATAGCTTCACACCGCGTTCGCCGACATGCGCATCCAGCCCACGACGACCTTGGGCATCGATCAGCATGGGAATGAACTCGTCCGCGCGTGCGCGATGAATGGCGAGTTGCAGATCGGCGTCGGTGGCACCTGGATGTCCGTAAAGCAGGTTTTCGCGGATGGACCTGTGCAGCAAAGACGTGTCTTGCGTGACTACCCCGATCTGCGAACGCAGGCTTTCCTGGGTAACGTGAGCGATGTCCTGATTATCGATGAGAATCCGGCCGCCTTCCAGGTCGTATAAACGTAGCAATACATTGACGAGCGTCGATTTTCCAGCGCCGGATGGCCCGATCAATCCAATTTTTTCGCCGGGTCGAACGCTTAAATTCAGTCCCGAAATGATGCCGCTACCTTTGCCGTAGTGGAACGACACGTTATCGAATTTCACTTCACCCTTAGTGACTTGAAGGGCTTTTGCGTCAGGGGCATCGACCACAGTGCGCGCCTGAGATATGGTCGTGATGCCGTCTTGCACGATGCCGATGTTTTCGAAGATGCCGTTGACCACCCACATGATCCAGCCGGACATGTTGTTGATCCGAATGACGAGGCCCAAGGCTAAGGTGACTGCGCCCAGGCTGATGTGTCCATCGCTCCACAACCAGAGCGCCAACGCGGCAGTGCTTGCAATGAGCAGGCCATTAATACTAATGGTGGCCACATCCATTGCGGTAATGACGCGAGCCGCCAGCCGCTGTTTTTCGGTTTGCTCTGCCAATGCTTGCCGTGCGTAATCTTCCTCGTGGCGAGCATGCGCAAACAGCTTGAGCGTGCCGATATTGGTGTAGCCGTCAACGATGCGCCCCATCAACTTGGAACGCGCTTCTGAGGAGATGACGGCGCGCGCTTTTACGCGAGGTACGTAGTACGCCAGAATCAGGCAATAGGCGGCAATCCAGACTAACAAGGGGATCATCAAGCGCCAATCTGCCTCGGCAAACAGAAACAAGGCGCTGCCGGCGTAAATGACAACATGCCATAACGCGTCTACGGATTGCACCGCAGAGTCCCGCAGTGCGCTTCCGGTCTGCAAGACCCGGTTGGCGACGCGACCGGCGAAGTCGTTGTGGAAAAATCCCAGCCCTTGCTTGAGCACATAGCGATGATTCTGCCAGCGGATCAGCGTGGTCAGGCTGGGTGTGATGGTTTGATGTACGAGTAAATCGTGCAGGCCAAACAACACCGGTCTGATCAACAAGGTGACCACGGCCATAATGATGAGTTCAGATCCATGCGCCTGGAAAAACTGTGCCGGTGGCGTGGCTTGCGCCAGATCAACGATTGTGGCCAGGTAGCTAAACAGTGCTACTTCCACCAGTGCCGCACCCAGCCCCACCACCAGGAGTGCGGCGAAGATAGGCCAGACTTGCATCAGGTAGTACGCGTAAAAACGCAGGACTCGCCCGGGCGGGGTGATGTCGGGGGCGTCTTTGAAAGGGTCAATCAGGCTTTCGAAACGACGAAAAATCGGGTTGGTCTTTGTTTCAGGCATTCGGGGTCCGAATAAATACAGTGCGACCACCTCGTGAGCAGGCGCACTATGCAGGGCAATGTCAAATAGCCCAGGTCTCCTGCCGATAGGCGGAGTCCCAGAACATCCATTCCAGTTGCGCGGCGTGGGTATACGCTTGGTGCATGTCTTCGCGCACGCTGGGACTGGCAAGTTCGGCCACACGGTCAACCGTGTCGATAACGGCCTTCACGGCGGCCTCGAATTCAGCGCTGGCGTAGGTTTCAATCCAGGCGCTGTAGGGGTTTGGCTGTGTGGCACGCGAATGGATGTCTTTGCCAATTTCAGCATAGATCCAGAAGCAGGGTAGCAAGGCTGCCAATGCCACAGGGTAGGGCGCGCTCCAGGCCGTGGCCATCAGAAAGCTTGCGTAATGATGGCAAGCGGGTGAGAGCGGCGTGGCGGCAAAGTCTTCAGCACTCACGCCATACTGCCGCATGAAACCGGCATGCAGACCCCGCTCTACCACTACGGCGACGCGAGCCGCCTCAGCGAACTGAACCACGCCATCGCTGTTGTCGGCCTTTGCCGCAGCCACGGCCAAGGCGCGGCCAAATGCGATCAGGTAGTGCGCATCCTGAATCATGTATTGACGAAACACGTCTGCGGGCAGCTCGCCGGTGGCAAGCTCCCGGTTAAACGGCATGGTCAGTGTGGTTTCGTAGCGCGCGGCGTTGCGCGCCCAGGCGTCGGAGCAGAAAGACATGAATTTCCTTAGGGCGAAGGCGCCGGATACGCAGATGCACGTGCCGGAACGCTTTCGCTAGGGTAACAAGTGAAGGTACCGGGGCGTGCCACCCAACCGGGCGTCAGTGGCCCGACGCCGGTTGGGAACGTTGCAGGAATGCCAATCAGGAGGACCTTACGTTGAGTGTGCTTTCAACTCGCGGCGCAGAATCTTTCCAACACTGGTACGCGGCAATTCGGTTCGAAATTCCACATGTCGAGGCACTTTGTAGCCGGTCAGTCGCGTGCGGCAATGGGCAATCAGTGTCTCGGCACTCAGGTTGGGATCTTTGCGGATGACAAACAGTTTTACTACCTCGCCAGAACGTTCGTCAGGTACACCGATTGCGGCCACTTCGCAAACTCCGGGGTGTAAGGCTGCCGCGTCTTCGACCTCGTTTGGGTACACGTTAAAGCCGGACACGAGAATCATGTCTTTCTTGCGATCAACGAGAAAAACATAACCCTTCTCGTCCACGTAGCCGATGTCGCCAGTACGCAGAAAACCGTCGGGGTAGAGCACTAATGCTGTTTCGTCGGGACGCTGCCAATAGCCGACAGTGACCTGGGGCCCTCGCACGCAGATTTCTCCGCTTTCGCCAATGCCGAGTTCACGGCCGTTGTCGTCGCGAATTGAAATGTCGGTGGACGGGACGGGTAGCCCAATCGAGCCTGTGAATTCCTGCACGTCCAGCGGGTTGATAGTGACGGCTGGTGAAGTCTCCGTCAGCCCATAGGCCTGTGCCAGCGAACGGCCGGTCATGCTGCGCCAACGGTCTGCCACGGCGCGCTGGACCGCCATGCCTCCACCCATTGTCAGGCGTAAATTGGAGAAGTCGAGTTTGGCAAAATCGGGGTGGTTCAAGAGCGCATTAAACAAGGTGTTGACGCCGGTAAATGCACTGAAAGGGACTTTGCGCATTTCCTTGATCAAGCCTGCGATATCGCGAGGGTTGATGATGAGCAGGTTACTCGCGCCCAGTTTCAGGAAGGTCAGGCAGTTCGCCGTGAGGGCGAAGATGTGATACAGCGGGAGTGCGGTCACGATGCACTCTTTTTCTTCCTTCACCAGGGGCTTTACCCACGCGTAGGCCTGACACACATTTGACACGAGATTGCCGTGGCTCAGCATGGCGGCTTTGGCCACGCCGGTGGTGCCTCCGGTGTATTGCAGGCAGGCGATGTCGGAGAGTGTGATGACCGGCGCATGGAAGGGCGCGGCTTTCGCTTTTTCCATGGCATCTCGAAAGTGGTGCGCACGCGGCAAAGACCATTGCGGCACCAAGTGTTTGATGTGGCGCACGGCGAAGTCGACCAGGCGGCCCTTGACGGGGCCCAGCATATCGCCCACTGACGTAACCAGTACGTGTTGCAACGCGGTGTCGGGCAGCGCCTTTTCCAAGGTGTGGGCGAAGTTCTCGGCAATGACAATGGCCGTGGCACCGGAGTCGGCGAGTTGGTGAGAAAGCTCTGCCGCGGTATAGAGCGGGTTGCAATTGACGACAATACAACCGGCGCGAAGTGCACCAAACAGGCATACCGGATACTGAAGCAGATTCGGCATCATCAGGGCGACGCGATCACCCTTGCTCAAACCTTGCATTTGCAGCCAAGCCGCGAAATCACGGGTTCGCGCATCCAGCTGTGCATAGCTCATGCTTGCGCCCATGCTCATGAACGCGGTGCTATTCGCAAAGCGGTGACAACTTTCCTGCACGAGCGACACGAGCGAGGTGTAGGTGCCTGTGTCGATTTCATGCGGCACGCCAGGGGGGTAACTGTTTTGCCAGATTCGTTCCATGGGTGGGGGTTTCCGCTTAATTGCCCAGTAGGGCTTTTTTCAGAGACGCCTGCGCCGGGTGCTCGCCGAGCCAGACACGCAGCAGCGCACGTGCAAAAGGAACGCTATCAATTCGCCCGCGGACATGTCCGTTGTCGGTGACGGTGACGCCCTTCGCATCGAAATCCAGGTCGATGATGTGACCTTCTTTCATGCTGCCAACGTCGGTCATTAATTTGGACAGCTGTTTGGTCGAGGCGTTCAGGGCGGCAAGTTCTGCTGGCGAGTTGTTGTCCTGCAGACCTTCCTGCATGGCGTCGTCCAGCGTTTTACTGTCGATGTCGCGCAGCAGATGCAATCTGAGGCGACGAGGTTCATCACTGTTGATGAGCGCCTGCGCGTTGGTGGTTCGGGACGGCGCGTACAAGGCGGCGACGTAAACCTTGATGACAAATTTGCTGCGGATACCGGCGCCATTCAGAACCAGCGGGTGCGAAGCGCTTGTAATCTGCTCAGGGAAGCGAACACCAGCGAGTTCAATGTCGGCGAATGCTGGTGGGGCCAGCAGGCAAGCCGAAACAACAAGGCTCAGGGCGCCAAGTCGCCCTCTGTGGGTGCGATGCATGCTTTGTCTCCTGTGATTTTTTGTTTATAGAACTGCTTGTCCGCGATATAGACCGTGCGCTCCACGCTGGCATAAACCACACCGTCGTCGTCCTCAAGGTCGACGGTGTATGTGCGTGTCGTTTCATGGTCGCGTGCCAAGGTCTTGCGAATGTCGGCGATTTCACCGGATTCCAAACGAAAATCAACGTGCAAAGTGCGATAGGCGGGCTTGCGATAGCGGATGGTGGCGGATTTGTCCCAAACAATATGATTGGGGCCTAGTGCGGACATCAGCATGGTTGGATGCGGACCGTCGGTGACAGCAAACAATGAAGCGCCGTACATGGAACCCACTATGTTGCGGGTGCGCCGAGTCAGGGCTAGCCTGATTCGGATGTGGTGAAAATCAGGCGATATGTACACCACGCGGCCCCCTGTGGCGCGAAACGCCGGATGCAAGTTAAAGCCCACTCGCATCAAACGCGCGCGCCACGTAGCAGGTAGATTTTTGAACCAGTACGGTTTCACCGGATTACATGGCCTCGAACAAGCCCGCGGCGCCCATGCCAGTGCCAATGCACATGGTTACCAGGCCGTACTTTCCACCTGTGCGACGCAATCCGTGGGTCAGGGTGGCCGTGCGAATAGCCCCGGTGGCACCTAGTGGATGCCCTAATGCAATGGCACCGCCCAGCGGATTAATTTTGCTGGGGTCCAGTTTCAATTCGCGGATGACGGCAAGCGATTGAGCCGCAAACGCTTCGTTCAGTTCGATCCAGTCGAGGGCATCTTGTGAAATGCCTGCACGCGCCAATACTTTGGGAATGGCGGCGATAGGTCCGATGCCCATGACCTCGGGCGGGACCCCCGCTACGGCGAAGCTGACAAAGCGGGCGAGCGGGCTCAGGTTGAATTCGCGCAATACCCGTTCAGACACGAGGATGACCGCCGCCGCGCCATCAGACATTTGCGAGCTGTTGCCGGCCGTGACACTGCCTCTTGCTGCAAAGGCGGGCTTAAGGCGTGCTAGCGCCTCGGCGCTGCTGTCTGGTCGGGGACCTTCGTCTTGGTCTACCAGGCGCTGCACGATGCGTATGGCGCCGCTATGACCGTCGGGCAAGTGCGACACGACGTTGAAGGGCGTGGTTTCTGCGCGGAAGTATCCGGCCGCAATGGCGGCGCAGGCCTTTTGATGAGACGCCAGAGCAAAGGCGTCCTGGTCCTCGCGAGATACCTTCCAGCGTTCGGCAACCTTTTCACCCGTCAGACCCATGCCGAAGGCCATACCCAGGTTCTCCGGATGCTCGAAGATGGCCGGGTTCATGGAGACTTTATTGCCCATGATTTGTGGCATGGCACTCATTGATTCGGTGCCCGCGCCAATCATGATGTCGGCGTCGCCCATGCGAATGCGTGCGGCGGCATCGGCAACAGCCTGTAAACCGGAGGCGCAAAAGCGGTTGACGGTGACGCCCGCCACACTTTGTGGCAGCCCCGCAAGGAGCAAGCCAATGCGTGAAACGTTCATGCCTTGTTCGGCTTCCGGCATGGCGCAGCCGGTAATGACGTCGTCAATGCGGGTCAGGTCGAGCCCCGGCAACTGGGCCAGTGCACCGTTCAGCGCGGCGGCCAGCATGTCGTCAGGTCTGACCGTGCCATACATGCCGTTGCGCTTGCCAACGGGTAAGCGGGTGGCGGACACAATATAGGCGTCTTGAATCTGGTTGCTCATGATCGATTCCTTAATTGCGCAGAGGTTTGCCGGTTTCCAGCGTGTGACGAATGCGTGCCTGGGTTTCAGGCGTGCGCAGCAGCGCCACGAATTCCCGACGTTCGACGGCCAACAGCCATTCTTCATCGACACGGGTGCCGGTTTCGACTTCTCCACCGCAGAGTGCGACGGCCGCGCTGCGGGCAACGCGATAATCGTGCGCGCTGATCATGCCGCCTTCTTTCATGTTGATCAGCATCAGTTCAAAGTTGGCTATGCCATTGCGGCCCGCAACCGGAATATTGCTAATGCGCGAGGGAGGGGCGTAGCCAGCGTCTGCTGCCGCACGCGCCTGCCCTATGGCGGCATAGAGAAGTTCATCGGGATGGAAGAGGACAATGTCGTGGTGCTTGCCAAACCCGATATCGATGGCTTCAAGAGCACTCTTGGCGACTTGCGCCATGGCAATCGTTTGGAATATGGGCTGCAGGTAAGGGAACACTTCACTGGGTGTGCTGGTGGTGGCAGCCAGTGCTGCGGCGCGTGCGGCGAACTCTTTGCTGCCACCGCCAGCCGGAATAAGACCCACACCGGCCTCCACCAAACCAATGTAGCTTTCCAGAGCCAGCACCCGATGCGACGCATGCATCAGGAATTCGCAGCCTCCCCCAAGCGCCATGCCTTGTACCGCCGCCACGGTAGGAATTTGTGCGTACTTGAATGCTTGCGAAGCACGCTGGAACTTCTCGACGGTGGCTTCGAGCATGTCGAACTGGCCCGCGACGCATGCCTCGATGACTTGCGCCAGATTGGCACCCACTGCAAAAGGCGCTTCGTGCCAGATGACCAGACCATCAAATTGTTGCTCTGCCAGCGCCACAGCGTTCAAGATGCCATCCAGCACCTCATTGCCAATCGTGTGCATTTTGGAGGTGACGGACAAAATGGCAATGCGCGTTTCATGCTCGGGCAGTGTCCAAAGGCGTACACCCTCGTTTTCCCACACGGTGGTGCCACGTGCATCCTGGCGCTCGCCAAACACGCGCTCGGGGAAAATTTGGCGCTGATAAACCGGTAGGGCCGAACGGGGGCGTAACTGGCCCGTGGCGGCGTTGTAGGAGCCCTCTTGCGTATGAACACCGGAGCGGGTCGCTTCCAGAGCCCACGCCGGCAGCGGTGTGGGGCTCATGCTGAGACCAGCCTCGATGTCTTGGGCGACAGCTTTGGCAATGCCTTGCCAGCCAGCGGCTTGCCAGGTTTCCAGTGGCCCTTGCGACCAGCCGAAGCCCCAACGCATGGCGAGATCAAGGTCGCGCGCGTTATCGGCGATGTGTTCGAGTTGTGTAGCGCTGTAATGGAAAACGTCGCGAAACAGGCTCCAGAGGAATTGCGCCTGAGGATGCGAACTGGCGCGCAATGCCGCAAAGCGTTCTGCCGGATCGCGCTGTTTCAGGATGACATTGAGTTCGTCGGCAAGCTTCGCATTGCTTGGGACGTAATCGCCAGCGGCAACATCAAGTACCTGGATGTCGCGGCCGACCTTTCTGTACACGCCTGCGCCGGTTTTTTGACCCAGGGCGCCTTTCTCAATGAGTGCAGCCAGCCAGGTTGGCAGCTTGAAGTAGGCATGCCACGGGTCATCGGGCAAACCTTTTTCCATGGTGGCGATGACGTGCGCCAACGTGTCCAGGCCAACGACGTCTGCGGTGCGATAGGTGGCGCTCTTTGGGCGGCCAATTTTTGGGCCAGTCAGTGCGTCGACTTCGTCAAAACCCAGACCCAGGCGTTGGGTGTGATGCATGGCGGCCAGAATGGAAAACACGCCAATGCGATTCGCAATGAAGTTGGGTGTGTCTTTGGCGCGGATGACGCCCTTTCCAAGGCGTGAGGTGAGCCAGGTCTCGAGTTGGTCCAGCACCACCGGTGTGGTGTCAGGCGTGGCAATGATTTCCACCAAGCGCATATAGCGCGGGGGATTGAAAAAATGGATACCGCAAAAACGCGCTCGAAGGCTTGCAGGCAAGGCGGCAGCCAAGGCGTGAATGGACAGGCCTGAGGTGTTCGATGCAATGACGGCAGAGGGTGCCACGTAGGGCGCAATGCGCTCATACAGGGCGGTTTTCCAGTCCATGCGCTCTGCGATGGCTTCGATGATCAGGTCGCAGTTACGCAACTGTTCCAGGTGGTCGTCGTAGTTGGCAGGGGTAATCAGGGCTAGACGGGCGGCGCCCGCCAATGGCGCAGGTTCGAGTTTTTTCAGGCCAGCGAGTGCCTTTTTCACGATGCCGTCCCGGTCTCCTTGGGGTGCCGCCAGGTCGAACAACATGACCGGCACGCCGGCGTTGGCCAGATGAGCGGCAATTTGCGCACCCATAACACCGGCGCCAAGGACGGCGGCATGTTTGACGATGAATTTGCTCAAGGAATTCTCCTGAAAAGGGGGCCGGGGCGTATCGCTTTGACGGGATAGCGTCCGTCAGCCGTGAGGCGGCGTGACGGACTCGGCTGCCTGTCTCTTGCTAGAAACGGGACGACAACTGCATGGCCAAAATGTGGCCACTACTGCTGTACTCGCCAGAGACACGGCCCTTGGTGGCCGGACTGCCTGAGGTTGTGTCGATGGGCGTGTCGCGCAGGTAAAGATAGGTATAGCCCAAATCGACCGTGGTGCTCTTGGTCACTTGATACTGTAGACCGGTGGAAAGCCAGTAACGGTCGTTGTCGGGCAGGGAGGTTGGCCGGTCGGAGGCTTTATGCACTGGAGATTGGTCGTAGGCGACGCCGACTTTCCACTTCCATTGGGGGGCGAACTGATAGTTTGCACCGACGGCAACACGCCATGTGTCACGGAAGTTCAGCGGTAGATCGTCGTCTTTGGCACCCACACCAGAGTTTCGGATTTTCAAGTTGGGAATGCTGCTCCATCCGGTCCAGGAGACATCGCCCAGCAGTTCCCATTTTTCGTTCAACTGATGTGCGCCGCTCAGGATGAGCGTGTCGGGGAGGGTGACATCTGCTTTGGCATCAAAGGAACGTGATTGGGTGCCCAGCGGCGTTTGGATATTGCTGATGGCAGTGTCGCCGGACAGGCTTTGCTTGACCTTTGATCGGTATGACAAGCCAATACGCGTGTCGTCTGTGGGTTGAAGCATGAAACCGATGTTCCAGCCCCACGCATCGCCCTTCAGGTTCAGGTCGGCATCTCCATTGCTGTATGGACCCAATGGGCTTGCCGTTATGGGAATGACGGTTTTCTTTTTGTACTCGGCTTCGATGCGTTGCCAGTTCACACCGAAACCCATCGAGAATTTGTCGTTGACCTTATAGGCTATCGAGGGGTTGACGTTAATGGTCTTGATGTCGAATTTGTTGGAATGATATTGGCCTTCCCAACCTTCGTCGTAGTCGGTCATGAGCCCGAAGGGTGCGCCGATGCCAAGACCTACGAACCATTGTTCGCTAAGTTGCCATGACACGTAAGCGTTCGGAACAACCCCCAGATTGCCAGCGTCTCCGCCACTTCCGCCTGTAGGTTTGCTGCCACTCAGTCCCGAACCGGGAATGCCTGGCACGCTGGGATTGCGGCTATTGCCGTCATCGGTAAATTTGAACGACGGCTTGATGAGGTTAAAGCCACCAGACACGTTCACGCCCGGCAGGTAAGTCATGCCAGCGGGGTTGTAGTAAAGGATGCTGGCGTTCTCAGGGTTAGCTGCTGAACCTGCATAGGCGTTACCCAGGCCACTGCCATTTTGCTCTAGCAGCTGAAAGCCGGCAGAGTGGGCGACAGTGGTTGCACCCAAACCCACAACAACGGCGGAAAGGGTGCTCAAGGCCAATAAACGACTTCTCATGAAACTGCCTCCTCGAATGGGAATTGAATTTCTTTTTTCTTGGTGCCGGTGTTGCCGATCCCGTGATTCGGAACGAGCCGGTTTACTGCGGGCCTGCTGAGCATTGCTTGCTGCCCAGATAATGCAACGGACCACCCGTGAAAGGCGCGAATCCGGTTCCAAAAATGACGCCAGCATCAGCGAGGTCGGCATCGGTGACGACGCCATCATCGAGTTGTCGGCGGGTTTGTTCGATAAGAGGTTGAATAAGGCGTTCAGCGAGACCGGGGGGAGCGCTTGCGGCAGAGCCTTTGATGGGTTTGCCATCGCGCCATTCGTAAAAGCCACGACCTGTTTTGCGCCCGAGTTCATGTTTGGCAAGATGTTCTGTAAGACAGCGCGGGGAGGCATCAGTGCCGGCGAGCGCTGCACCCGCGGCCTGGGCGATATCGAGCCCAACGGTGTCGGCCAGCTCCAGTGGCCCCATGGGCATGCCAAAGGCGACCATGGCCGAATCAATGGTTTCGGCCGATGTGCCTTCGTCGATGCTGCGCATGGCGGCCAACAAGTAGGGTGCCAGAACTGCGTTGACAAGGAAGCCCGGCGCACTGTTGACGGGCAACGCAAGTTTGTCGATTTGACCCACGAAAGCGCAGGCTTTTGCAAAGGCGTTTGCGTGGGCTTCAGAGGTGTTGGTGGCGCTGCGAACAACTTCCACCAGGGGCATTTTGGCTACCGGGTTAAAAAAGTGAATGCCTACAAGTCGCTCGGGATGCGCCAGGACGGTGCACAGCGATTCCAGCGACAGGCTGGAGGTGTTTGTGGCGAGTATGGCCTCGGGTTTCATGCGCGGTTCAAGTGCAGCGTAGAGCATATGCTTGGCGTCGATCTGTTCGCTGATGGCTTCGATCACAATATCGGCTTTTGGGACGCCTGCGCCATTTGGGTCAGGAATAAGACGATCGGAAGTTGCGCGAACGACACGGTGGTCTTTTAGCCGACGCGTAAAAAGTTGATTGGCTCGTTTAATCGCGGGCCCGATGCGCGTCATGTCTTGATCTTGCAATGTGACCGTGAGTCCTTTGAGGGCGCACCATGCCGCGATGTCTCCACCCATGACGCCCGCTCCTAGCACGTGAACGTGACGAACCGGAGGCACCCCCGCCGGTTTGCCGCAAGCCTTCAGACGTTCCTGCAGCTTGAATACGCGCAAGAGATTACGGGCGGTGTCCGACGCAATGATGGCGTCGATGAGTGCGGGGGCGTTGGCGGCGTTGCCGCCATATTTTTCCCAGATTGTGACGATAGCCGGGGCGGCTGGGTAGTGGCCCAGTGGATCTTTGGCGGAGATTTGTGTACGGGCGCGATTGGCGACAAGGGCTTTGAGCGGCCAGATGTTCATCAATGCCTTGATCCCTTGAGCACGGCGCCGCGGCTTGCCGGAAAGCACCATGGCACGGGCTGCTGCGTTCAAGAGGCGTGGCGGCACACGGGCGTCTGCCAATCCCAGACTGGTGGCTCTACGCGCATCTGCCCCACGTCCGGTGAGCATCATGTCCAGGGCGGCGGCGGGACCAATCAGGGCTGGTAAACGCAGCATGCCACCCCATCCCGGGAAAATGCCCAGCATGACCTCGGGCAGTGCTAGTGATGTGCTCGGCTGGTCGGCCACAATACGATACCGACACGCCAGTGCGAGTTCGAGTCCGCCGCCCAGGCAGTGTCCCTGTATGAGGGCCAAGGTGGGGTAGCGCAAGGCGGCGAGCCGCCCGAAGAGGGTCCAGCCGCGAGAGACCAAGGCGCGACCTTGTTCGGGTGTTTTCAGTTCGGCAAATTCGTTGACATCGGCACCTACGATAAAGCTGTTGGTTTTGCCAGATTGAATGATGAGCCCCGTTGGGGCATTGGCATCCAGCACATCAAGGACGAGAGCAAACTCTGCCATGACGTCAGCGGACAAGGCGTTGACGGCGCTACCTTTCCGGTCGAGGGTGAGCCAGGCGAGCCCGTCGGCCTCTCGGGCCAGACGCCAATGCGTGAACGTATTGTTGGTGCTCATGGTCATTCCTTGTTCAGCGTTTCGACGAGCATCGCGCCACCTTGGCCACCGCCTATGCATATAGAGGCAATGCCGCGCTTGCCACCGCGCTGCTTAAGGGCGTCGAGCAAATGCAATACGATGCGCGCACCCGATGCGCCTACCGGGTGCCCAAGGGCAATGGCGCCGCCATCGACATTCAGGCGGGCGCGGTCCAGTTGCCCCCAGGCTGCCGTGCCGAAATGCTCACGACAATACGATTCATCGTTCCAGGCGGCGAGGCACCCGAGCACCTGAGCGGCGAAGGCTTCGTTGATTTCCCAGAGATCAAGGTCGTTCAGGCCCAATCCGTGGCGTTGCAGGATAGGGGTGGCTGCGTGCACTGGCCCCAAGCCCATTTGGGCCGGGTCCAGTCCCGCCCATTGCACATCGGTGATGCGGCCTATGGGCTGTAGGTTCCATTGTTGAACAGCGGCTTCGGAGGCGAGGAGCAACATGGCTGCTCCGTCCGTGACTTGGGAGCTGTTGCCTGCGGTGATGTTGCCCCAGGGTTTATCGAATACCGGTCTCAGTTTTGCCAGACGTTCTGGTGTTGAATCTTCACGTACGCCGTCGTCGGCGGGATACACCTTGCCCTGGCTATCGACAAGCGGCAGGATTTCCCCAAAGCGATTTTCTGCCATGGCGGCAAGCACGCGCTGGTGGCTGTTGGCCGCATAGGCGTCCATGGCTGCACGATCTATGTTGAACCGGGTCGCAACGTTCTCGGCAGTTTGTCCCATGGACAAGCCGACGACGGGATCAGTCAGACCTTTGAGCAAGCCGATAACCGGCGCAAGATTGCGCAGTCGGAGTTGGGTCAGGGTCGACAGTTTTTTGCCTAAACCACGCGCCGCGTACCAGTTCGCAAGCCATCGCACCATGTCGTCAGAGAACAGCACGGGTGCGCGTGAGAGGGCATCTACTCCGCCCGCCAGCACCAATGACGCACGACCGCATTGAATATTGGTAATGGCGCTGTCCAGCGCTTGCATGCCGGAGGCGCAATTGCGCATGACTGTCCAGCCGGGCACCTTATTTCCGCAACCCAGGCGCAGCGCGATAACGCGCCCGATGTTCACTTCATCAGGTGACGGCGCGGCGCATCCGATAATGACCTCGTCAAGGTCGGTGGGTGCGAAGGGCTGGCGCAGCAAGAGGCCACGCCCGGCCTGCACGGCGAGGTCGCCGGCAGAGAAGGGGCCAGGGCCGGTGCGCGCTTTCAAAAAAGGCGTGCGGGCACCGTCCACCACATAAACCGGTTGGAATGTCATCCTCAAGCCTCCTGGGCCACTTTGCGTTCAGCGGCTGCGCGCGCAGCGTCATTGGTGCCGAAATCGAAGGGAAAGTCATCCACTTTGATGACGGTGTCGCGCAAGGCATTGCGTTGCTTCACGATGGTGAATTCCGCTTCGGTGATGCCACCTGCCGCATAAACGGCATCTGCGATGTCGCGCACGTTCGCTTGGGGATTGCCGCTCAGGGTTCCGCGCTTCTCAAACGCGCGAATCTTGGCTTCAACGGGTTCAGCGGCGAGCGTGGAAGCCAGGGCTTGTTCAATGGCCCCAACAGGTTCGTTGGCCGTGGCGGGCAAGTGGCAGCCCGCCGTGAGGCGGTCTCGAGTGGTGCTTGGGTTCACCAGCAGTTTTGCGACGTCCTGGCCAAGTTGATCAGAGGGTGCCGCTTGCGTACGTCCCCAAGGGAACACAATACGGCGCAGCCCCCACGCCATGAGGCGGTTTGGATAGTTTTGCAAGACGCCTTCAAAGGCCTCTTGCAGCTTGAGTAATGCATCCTGGATGGACCAATGCGCAAGCGGTGCATCTGCTTGCTGGCGGCCTTCGTCTTCATAGCGTTTGAGCGTTGCACTGACGAGGTACATCTGCGAGAGGATGTCGCCCAGTCGGGCAGATAAGCGTTCGCGGCGCTTGAGGCTGCCGCCCAGCGACAGCATGGACATGTCGGCAAGCAAGGCAAACGCGCTGGAGTAGCGACTAAGTAATTGATAGTAGCGAACCATCTCGGGCGCGACATCCGCTTCGATGCGGATGAGGCGCGCGCCGGTGAGTGCCCTGCCTAAAGTGCGCAGCTTGTTACCGACGACAAAGCGTACGTGGCCCCAGAACGCGCTGTCGAAATCGTGCAGGCCTTGGGCTTTGTCTGGGGAGAGGGCCGCTCGCATTTCGGTGAGCACATACGGATGGCAACGGATGGCACCTTGCCCGAAGATGATGAGACTGCGCGTGAGGATATTGGCACCCTCTACCGTGATGCCAATGGGTATCTGCTGGTAGGCACGGCCCAGGAAGTTGGAGGGGCCGAGGCAAATGCCTTTGCCACCGACGACGTCCATGCCGTCGTTCACGACAAGACGGGCACGCTCGGTCACGTGGTATTTGACGATGGCGGATACTACCGAGGGCTTTTCGCCCAGGTCGACGGCACCCGCCGTCATGATGCGGGCGGCATCCATCATGTAGGTGTGTCCGCCAATGCGGGCCAGTGCTTCTTCCACCCCTTCAAACTTGCCGACGGGCGTGCGAAATTGGCTACGCACTCGGGCATAGGCGCCCACGGCCCTGACGGTGAGCTTGGACATGCCCGTGTTCGAGGAGGGCAAGGAGATAGAGCGACCGGCCGCCAGGCATTCCATCAGCATGCGCCATCCCTGGCCAATCATGGCTGGTCCGCCAATGATGAAATCCAGCGGCATGAAAACGTCGGTGCCGCGCGTGGGTCCATTCATGAACATGGCATTCAAGGGGAAGTGGCGACGCCCTGTTTCGACGCCCGGGTGGTCGTGCGGCACCAAGGCGCACGTAATGCCGAGGTCTTTCTTGTCGCCGAGCAGACCCTGAGGGTCATAGAGGCGGAACGCCAGTCCGAGCAAGGTGCAGACCGGTGCGAGCGTGATGTAGCGCTTGTCCCAGCTCAGTTTCATGCCGATGACTTCCTGACCCTGCCATTCGCCCTTGCAGAGGATGCCACTGTCGGGAATGGCGGCGGCATCAGAACCAGCCCAGGGGCTGGTCAGCGCGAAGGCCGGGACCTCATCGCCGCGCGCGAGACGTGGCAAGTAATGATTCTTCTGCGCTTGCGTGCCGTAGTGCAGCAGGAGTTCAGCGGGCCCAAGCGAGTTGGGCACCATGACCGAGACCGCAAGTGCGGATGAACGCGTGGAGAGTTTTGTGACGATTTCGGAGTGCGCGAAGGCGGAAAAAGCCAGACCCCCATATTCCTTGGGGATGATCATGCCCAGAAAGCCTTTGTGCTTCAGGTAAGCCCAGACGTCCTGCGGCAGGTCATGGTGTTCATGGGTGACGGACCAGTCGTTGACCATGCGGCAGGCCTCTTCGGCCTCGTGGTCGAGGAAATGTTGCTCGGCCTCGGTGAGGCGCGGTCGAGGATAGGCCAGCAACTTGCGCCAGTCTGGGCGACCGCTGAATAGCTCGCCTTCCCACCAGACCGTGCCTGCTTCCAGGGCGTCGCGTTCGGTATCGGACATTTGTGGCAGTACTTTGCGGTACATGCGAAAAATAGGTGCACTGATCAGACTGCGCCGGATTGGGCGCACGCCAAAGAGCACAGCGAGTACGAGCGCGATGACGACTAGCGTGGTGCTGAAAAAAACCATTGTGTCTCCTCTCCAGGATTTACTTTTGTGGGGGGACGCAGCCTAGGTAGGCGATAACTGCGCTAGTGGCGCGCGCAAGCCCCCGAGCAGGAAGCTCATCAGGCGGGGCAGCAGTAAATCGGGGTTGTTGGGCTGTTCGGCGTCATCGACGTTCCAGCCGGTCACCATGCGCAGCAGGTCGGTGCCGATGATGGCGTAAGAGGTAGCCCCAAGCATGAACTGGAAGCGCCAGATGATCTCGGCACGAGGGACATCTGGCAGGGCGTTAAAGAGCGCAGTTTTATAGCGATCCAGAACGTCGCCGTATTCTTCTGCGAATAACGCACGGATGAACCCGGTTGGGTTTGTCATGGTGCGTTCCAGCAAAGGCAGAAAAGTGCTCCCTGCCTGATTGGGGTCTGCGGCCAGGCGCAAGAGGGTGCCGAAAAAGGCATCCACAATTTGTGACGGTTTCAGGGGGGAGCCGTCTGCATGGGCTTCCAGCTCGTCCAGGAGCCGCAGGCGCTCATTGTTGAGCACTTCAAGTCGGCGTTTGATGACAGCCTGAACAAGAGCGTCTTTCGAGCCGAAGTGGTAATTGATGGACGCTAGATTGACGTCCGCGGCGGCCGTAATTTGCCGCATCGAGGTGCCGTCATGGCCCTGGAGCGCGAACAAAGATTCTGCCGCGTCCAGGATGGCATCGCGTGTGGAGCTCGATTTGAGTTCTTGCATGATGCCCTTTTTATTCAAACGTTCGTTTGAATTGATTATCAAGCAAGTATCCAGCCACTGCGACCCTGGCTATCCCCAATAGGGTTGACCCTAGATGCTACGTATGACGCATCAACCATTTGCACTAGACATGCTTTACACCACCGAGATGAGACTTCGCTTTGTGTCAGTTTGTGCATGCCACATTTTGCGTCAAACAAAGGAATTAGTCTGAAAGCAGAATGGAATCTTGAGCAATATCCCTGCAGTATCAACGCGAGGATCTAGGAGGTTGTTTCCAATGAGGCTCACGCGCACGGAGCAGGCACATGAAGACCTATAGAGTAGGGCTGTTGGTTGAAGGGAACGAGCACCCTGGCTGGATACACGACCTGCTGGCCTGGTTGGTGCAGAGTCCCCACTTCGACTTATGCACGGTGGTGATTGATACGCCAGGCAAGGGTGGCGGGCGCCAGCGCGTAAGCGCCAAGGCCATGCTTGCCACCCTGTCCCGGCTGGAAAAGCGCCTTCTCGCGCCTCGTCAGCGTGAAATGCTTGCGTGCCGCGATCTTGGGGAGAGCCTCAACCTGGCGAAGGTGCAGGCCATAGGGCTGCAAGAGGGAGAGGCTGGCGCTCAGGCGCGCGCCCGCATCAAAAGCTTGGCCCTGGATCTGCTCATTACGCTCGGCCCAAGCCGGTTGCCGCGCGAGGACATGCTTGGCTGGGCGAAGCAGGGCGTATGGCAATTGAGCCATTCTGATATGGCTTTGGCGGCGAGCAACTTTGCCGGATTCTGGGAGGTATTCCAGCGTGAAGACCATACCACTGTAAAACTGTGGCGTTTGGCTGAAAAAGTTGAACAGGATCAGTTGCTGGATCAGCGCAGTTTCAACACAGAATTGTATTGGCTGAAGAATCAGGCGCGTGCATTTAGCCTTGGAAATTTCATGGTGTGCGATGCGTTGGAGGCACTGGCGCACGTGCGTCAGCTGGCTGCGCCGCCGACTGTACAGATATCGACGGGTCACCGCAGAAATGATCCAGAAGAATGGGCTAGTGCGGCTTATGTTGCGCGTCAGGCATGGTTAATGACGGATCTTGTTGTGCGTCGCATCATGAAGCGCAATATCAGGTGGCGGATAGGGCTCTTCCCTTCTACCCGTTCAAATGCGGTTGTTTCTGAAGCCGTCATTTTGCAACCTCCGAAGGGGCATTTCTATGCTGACCCTTTTGTATATATGCATGACGAAAAAACATATATATTTTTTGAAGATTACGACTTTGCAAGACGTAAGGGGCAGATCTCGGTTGCCTCCTATGAAAATGGGCAATTCAGCGTGTTGGGAACAGCGCTTGATCTTCCATATCATTTATCGTTTCCCTTCATGTTTGAATATGAAGGAGCAACCTATATGGTTCCTGAAAGCTGTGGAAATAGAACAATAGAACTATGGAAATGTACGGATTTTCCATTGAAATGGGAATTAGATAAGACGTTAATGACCGATATTTCTGCGGTCGATACCATGATTTTTAAACGAGATGGTTATTGGTGGTTGCTAACCAATATTGATCGGACTGATGGCCAGAATCATTGCGACGAATTATTCGCTTATTTTTCAGACTCCCCACGGTCAGACAAGTGGACGCCTCACACCGGCAACCCCATCGTCAGAAATCCCAGCAAGGCCCGCAACGCCGGAATCGTGCTTTCTCCCAATGGGGACGTGGCGCGCTGCGCACAGACACAGGGCTTTTGCCATTATGGCAAAGGGGTTTCACTTAATCGCATTGAAGAGCTATCTCCTTCAACTTATGCTGAATCTGACGGAAAAATTCATTACGCCGGATTCCTCCAAAAACGATATGCTTCAATGCACCATTGGCATAATGAAGGTGAAAATACCGTTTTTGATTTTGCATATATGGAATAAATGTAAGCGCGCCAGAATATAACAACGTTTTCAGTTGTCGATAGGATGTAGTTCTAAATGCGAAATACATGTTACAAAAAATATGAAGACAAAAAAAAGCCCCGACATCGGGGCTTTTTTTCGTATCAAGGCATATCTTATCGGCCGGTAACAAGGGAAAACTGGGGTCTGAGACCCTATAAAGCTGGAAAATCTGCCGTTTTCCGGGGTGGAATCCAGCTTTCAGCAGTGACGTACGTAGGAACCCTAGCAGTATTAAGTATGAGGCAAGCAGTTCATCCAAATATACTAGAGCTGTGTAGAGTGCACGAATGATTACTCTTTTTGTCGGATTATATCGACGCCAGGTGTCTTGATTTTGCCAATTGCGACAAATAAGATGGGTCCTGTGCCATCCGTTCTGATGGTTTTGGAATACGCCCCAACCAAATTGCCTCACCGTTCTAGATGTGATGGTCAGCAATATAGCGGCCCACCCCCGTCCCGGTTGGTTACATACTAATCTTCAGTGCAGCGAAGATTCCTAAAAGGCCTCTGAAAAGAGGGAGAACACCATGGCCAAGATGGTCCTGATTGAAGCTCATCCACTCCTGCGCTTAGGATTGTGGCAAATTCTCAGCAAGCTGGATGATGTCTGGGAAATAGAAGGGATGGGTTTGGCGGATATATCCAATGCGGATGGTGCACATGCGGGCGCAGATCTTCTGATCTACGGCGTGCCTGTGGACAACGATGCAGCGTGGAGTTCGTTAAACGAAATCAAGCGTGTGTTGAGTCCAAAGCGGATTTTGCTTCTGACGGACGTGATGCCGTTGCCGATGCCCGTTCAAGGCGTACCCGGTGCAAGTATTTACGGCTGCCTGATGAAGACGGCGTCAATTGAAATTCTTGAGGCGGCGATTCGGCTGGTGATGGCAGGGGGGCAGTGCTTCCCCAGTGACCAGACGTTGCAACAGCCCACTGCGGCGGTGTGTGCATTGCCAAGTCATGATGTCGAGGACACGGCGGGCAAGGGCATTATGCCGGTGAGTGCCGGTGCGCAATTGCTGAAAATTACGCCCAGGCAATATGAAGTGCTGGTGTTGTTGGCAAGAGGCTATCCAATCAAAACGGTAAGCCGCCTGCTCAATATTTCAGTGGCCACTGCCAAGACCCATGCCTGCACGCTGTATCAACGCTTGCACGTGAAGAACAAGGGTGAAGCCGTTTACGCGGCCTTGCAGCGCGGCGCCACGTTGGAGTGGCAGGACGGTAGTAGCAAGGATGCGGAGCCACATTTGTACGGTCGTAAGCAGGCGTAGTCCGATCTGGGTGTAACTCAGCCCTGATAGCTAGACCATTTACATCGGTATCCGTGGTCACGGTACCGAGCCTCCCCCCCAATGATCATCCACCAGAACGAGAGGCAACAGAGATTGCCGCTGATAGCATGGGTTGTGTCTGCAAGCATGGGACCGAGTGGTGCTAATTAGCAGCGCACTCGGCTCAGAGTGCAGACGAGAATCCCGTGGATCGGCTGAGGTACGAGGCGCTTACTATCAGTTATCGATCCGTCGAATCACGGGAACCGCGTTTGGACCCAGTGCCACAAGGTTCCTCTCAGGATGACAACCGTACTGATCGAAGACTACGCGCTGCTTCGTGTGGCGATCCAACATGTGTTGGAGCACGTCCGACAAGCGGACGAGGTCCTTGCTTTTTCCCCTGGCAAGCTGTTAACCATGCCGACGTCGACGCATCGACCGGTCGAGTTGTTAGTCCTCGGCTGTAGCGGTGAGGCAGAGCAGGATGTGAGTTTACTTACGAAATCAATGGCATTTTTTATGCCGCGTCTGGTGCTGGTGCTTTATTCCGTATTGGACCAAGTTGTGATGAGGGCGGCAGCGTCTGCCGGGGTTTCTGGATACACACCCAAGGCATCAAGCCCTGAAGCACTGTCTGCCGCCGTCAGCCTGGTGCTGGCCGGTGGAGAGTGCTTCCCGCCGCCGATAGCCCGTGTGGTGACGCAAGTGGCTGCGACGCCTGCGCATCAGGTGCGCGAACTTACACACCGGCAAGAAGAGATTCTTGCGCTGCTGGTCCAAGGCAAGACAATGCGAGAGATTGGCCAGGAAGTCAGTATCTCGGTTGCTACTGTCAAAAGTCACGCGCGCACCTTGTACTGGAAATTGAACGCACGCAATCAGGCTGAGGCGGCATATATCGCCGTGCAGTTGGGGTTGGTGAAAAGCGGAGTCCCGCCTGTGCTCGATGAGTCTGCCAAGGACAAATAGGTCGTTCGCAACGCGGGCGGCATGGGCCGCCCATGCGGGCTCGCTGATAACGTTGAATGTATCAACGATAGGGGTCGTAGCGAGGGTGGAGCGCGATAGCGTCTAAACGATTAAGCACATGATGAACGCGCGCCAGCCGCGTACTGAGTTCCGAGCCGCTGCCATTTAAGAATCACGGGTTACTCGCGTTCAACAGGCGAATCCTGGTTTCGGTTTTCTAGCGCTCCACCCACGCTACGTTCTGCCATTGCCCAACGAGTTTTACGCTGGGGCGTTGCGGCGAGGAAATCGAGCGGACAGACCCGGGGAGAGGACATTGTCAGCAGCCTGACACGGGGCTGCAGGCGCCGCCCTTGTGGGTATTTGTCTGATTTTTCGTGATGTGATCCGGACTTGCGATCCTGCGCCGAGCAAATCAGGGGCTAGTCAACCCGACTGTCGGCCCTATGCAGTTCAGAAAATCCCTTTCAGCTTGACCGAGCACCGCATCAATGTGCAGATGCGCCAAGGCATATTGCCTGGCGGCCGCGCCCAAGGTGGCGCGCTGTGTCGGGTTGTCTGCGAGTTCAGTAATGGCTTGTGCAAAGGCGGCACCGTCTTCTGGCGCCACAATAAGACCACAGTGGGCGACTACGCTGGCCAGTTCCGTATTCGGTGCTGCGCCACAGACAACGGGTTTGCCGCTGGCCAGCATGCCCGTTAATTTGGACGGCATGACAAGGTCGGCTGCGCCGGCGCGTTGTGGCAGCAAATGGATATCGGCGGTGCCCAGGAGTTCACCCAAGCGCTCGGCGGGTTGCAAGTCAAGAAAGCGCACTCGAGCGAGTGCCGCACAGCCGGCTTGTAGTACTGCACGCTGAGGGCCTTGACCGCAAAAAATGAACCAGAGTTTTGAATTGTTCTGTAGGCGTTCTGCGGCATCGGCCAAGGTCTCAAGACCTTGTTTACCGCCCATATTGCCCGAGTAGAGCGCCACGATGGCATCTTCCGGAATGCCAAGCGCGCGTCGATAGTTGCCGGGTGCAGCGCCAGGTGCGACGGCGTGAATATCGATCCAGTTGGGTAACAGCGTGAGCTTGTCCGCATCCACGCCTTTTTTCTGCGCCAGCTCTACCATGCGCGATGAAATGCTGGAGACGCGATCAAAGCGGCGCATCAGCCAGCGCTCTATGCTCAAGACACCGCGGCGCAATGCGCCACCCTTCAATAAGCCCAGCTCGAAAGCGGCGTCCACTTCGTAATCCTGGATATGCAACCAGGCGCGGGCACCGCACAGGCGCGCCGCGGCCCATGCGGCAGGCGCGCAAAACAAGGCGGGTTCGACGACCAGAATAATGTCCGGGCGATGGGCCGCTCGCCACAAAAGGCAGGGCAGGCTGGTGAGCGCGAAGCTGGCCAGGTGTAGCAAGCGCTTGGCTCCGCCAGGTTTGGACGGTACCCAAAGCGGTGCTCTATACACGTGGACGCCCTCGCGGACCTCTTTTCGGAACGACCAGGCGCGATAGCCGGGTTGGACTTTCCACTGCGGATAGTAGGGCGGTGCCGTGATGACACTCACTTCATGCCCGCGCGCGGCCAACCATTCGGCCAGTTCCCCGGAGTATTTTCCAATGCCGGTCAACTCCGGTGCATAGTTGATGCCGTAGATCAGTATTTTCATGACGATCAGGCCACGCGCGCTCGCATGGGACGGCAAGGATTGCCGTGGCACACCATGGCTGGCGGCATATTGCGAAAGACAGAGCTGCGCGCACCGATGACGGCGTCATGCCCGATAGTGACACCCGGTGCGACGAAAACGTCGGTGGCAACCCATGCTCCATCTTCGATACGAACGGTGCGTTCGCGAAGGGGAAACTCCGGCACAGCAGGGTCATGGTCGGCGGCACAAAGATAGCTGCGTTGCGAGATAACGGCGTGCGCCCCGATCTTGATGGGGCCCAGGCTATAGAGCACCGCATCGTCACCTATCCAGGTGTAGTCACCAATTTCGACTTTCCAGGGATAGGTCACCGTTGCCGTCGGACGAATCAGCACGTTGCGGCCCACTTGTGCGCCAAAGCAGCGCAATAGCCAGCGCCGGAAACCATAGGCGATTTGAGGCGACCAACGGAATAGGGAGCTTTGCACCATCCACCATAACTGCACGGTGAAGGCAGATCGTCCGCGTTGGCCGGGTGCCACGCTGAATTGGTCCAGACGCTGGAGTGCGCTCATTTCGCGACACCTGCAACAGTGTTGTGCTTGGCCGGAGGTTGCGCTGTTTTGGCCGCTTGAATTTCAGCTGTCTTCAGCTGTATTTGCCAGTAGTAAACGGCTCTGGCAATGGCGTAGTCAAATCCCGCTTTTCCATCCAGGAGTCCCAAACGAAACAGGTAGCTATGGACGAATACCAAGGGGGCCTTGAAGGGCAACGCCTGGAAAATGCGCTTTAACAACGCACGTGCGCCAACGTTGGCTTCGCGCGGGTCATTGATGAGCCCTTTCACGCGCAGGTTCGCTTCCCAGTCGGAATAGCGATTGTGCTTGTCGAAGTAGTGATAGAGCGAGTCGTGGTCATTGTGGACCATGCGTTCGCGACACACGAACGTTTCTCCTTGAACTTGGGGCTGATAGTGCCCTTCCACTTCCCACATGTTCGCCACGTCGAGGTCGTCGTAGTCCAGAAAACGGGATTGATCGCGTGCCAGCAGCGCCAATTTGTAAACGCGGTGTCCATGGCGCAATTTCTTGCCGCAGAAAACGTAGTCAAACGGTACGAATGCGCCGCCTGCTCCTGCGTCGAATTTCGGAAGTGTATCGGCGATTTCCCGGGCGAGCGCTGGCGTCATTTCTTCGTCGGCGTCGACATAAAGGATGACCTTATGCGAAAACGGTAGCGCTTCCAGACACCATTGTTTCTTCTTCGGGTAGCGTCCGTTCCAGTCAAAATTCACCACTTTCGCACCCAAGGCCTGGGCCATGGCGCAGGTGGCGTCTGTGCTGTTGGAGTCGACCACAAAGACTTCCTCAAAGGCGCTGAGGGCCTTGAGGCATTTCGTGATGTTGCGTTCTTCGTTCTTCGTCATGACGACGACAGAGACGGGTATCTTTTGCATGATGGCCTTCCTGATCAGGACGCGGGACGCCGAAGCAAGGGCGTGAAGAGGGCGATGACGTTGAGGCAATGCTGTTCGAGTGAAAAGACGTCGGCGCGCGCTGGCCCCCGGCTGGCAAAGTGCTCGCGAACAGCACCGTTGTAGGCCAGTTGCCGCAACGCGGCGGCGAGTGCTGGAGCATCCCCGACGGGCACTAATAAGCCGTAGCGACCGCGATCGAGAATCTCTGAGGGCCCGTGAGGGCAGTCTGTCGACACGACGGGAACACCCAGACATAAGGCCTCTACGAGCACGTTGCCAAAGCTCTCGCGCGTGGACGTCAGTACAAAGGTGTCGGCGCGGGAAAGAACGGGAAACGGGTTGTCAATATGTCCTGCCAGTGTCACCGTTGAGCGCGACGGCCTGGAGGCGATTCGTCGCTCCAGAGCGGCCTGTTCCGAACCCTCTCCGACAATGGTGAAGGTAATTTTCGGATCATCCAGAATGGCGGCTGCATCAATCAGCGTGGCGTAGTCCTTCACGGCCTCCAGGCGGCCCAGGGCCACTACCTGATAGGGCTCATTGTCCCGACGCGCGGGTGGTGAAGTCGTTTTGCTTTGCTGGCGAACTTCGTCTAGTGGCACGCCGTTGTAAATGTGATGGCACTTGCCGCGCAGCACCGGAAACATGGAGACCAGATCATCTGCGACGCCACGAGACACGCCAACCACGGCCTCGTGGCGACGGTAGGACTGCTCAAGTAGCCAGCATTTCAGGCGGCGCATTTTTGTGTCGGCATAGTGTTCGGCGGGGCTGCTGTGCTCGAACGCCACGGTATGGAATTTCTTGCGCAGCAATTTCTTGGCGGCGATTACCAAGATGTTGCAAAGCAATCCGTGCGAGCAGACGATGGCCGGGTCATCCCGGCGGATCTGGCGCAGCAAGCGCCAGAATGCCAGCGGCAGGGCCAGGCGCAAGAGGCTGCCTGATTCGATTTCAGGGAGGCCGCGAGAGACGTTTGTGTTACGTACGGTGTACTCGCGGGCTCGCTTGCGCAGCAGGAACAAGGAGGTATCGATGCCGCGTTCCGGTAGGGCGTCAGCGATGAAAGCGACACATCTGCCGACTCCGCCATGCAGGTCAGGTGCGACAAACAAGACATCAGCCATGAGGAAGCACTCGGGTGAGAGCCGGGCGCGCGGGGCTGTCCGGTCGGGTTGAAGGGCTTGACGGCACGGTGGCATGCGTTGGCATCGCTCGGGCGTTTCGAAGCAAGGACAAGCAATAGCAGAGCAAGAATCCGGTGAAGGCCGTTTTCGGCGCATAGGCCAGCCCACCCGATAGAGAGTCAATGAATACGTAGACGGGTACGGTCGACAATAAGTAACGTCGGTGCAGTTCCAGACCGGGGTTCGCGTAACGTCGAAATAGCGAGAGCAGCAGAATCAGCAAGGGTGGAAGCATGATCATGATCGTGCCGACAACGCCGAATTTCATCAGGTAGAAGGCCCACGAATTGTGCGCAAAAGTGCTGAGCTCGAACCCGTTTTCTCCCATGACCCAACTACGAAAACCTGCACCTTTGCCGAAGACCGGACTCTCTGCGAAGAAGTCCATCTGTCCTTGCATTTCTTCGATGCGTGCGCCGTAGCTTGAGTCTTCATCCAGGCGTTCAACGCTGAAAACCCGGTTGGTCAAGATGTCCAGATAGCCAATGCTGGCAAAGACCAGGGTGCCCGCCACAATGGCCGGCACGAAGATCAAGGTGGCGCGCTTTCGAACGTCACGATTGGCGCCTAGTAGAACGGCCAAGGCAACCGCTACCATCAATTGAAGGTATTGGCTGCGATTCAGCGAGAACACCAGCGCCAACAACATGTAGACGGTCAGCAGGTACGCCTTGGGACCTGAGACGTTCAAGGTGCGCCGGAAGTAGAGCAGTGACACAACGCCAAAGGGAATGGCCCAGACGCCGAGACGCACGTTGCGCACCGGATTGGAAAGGCTGAATCCAGCCATCTGTTCGACCAACATGAACGTTGCCACGGCCACGCAAGACACCACGATGTACTTTTGCAAGATTGCGTAGGCGTGGGGGCTGTCGATATCTTTGTAGCAAAGAAAGGGTACGCACAAGAAATAGAAAACGATGCGCAGATCTCGCGCGACATCGCCCGTTTCAATGCCTGGATGATGCAGCGATACCAACAGCAGGTACACGACGGTAATGCACTGCACGCCAAGCAAGGCGCCCAGTGCACCGCGAGGTAGCGCATAGGCGCCCGGGTTGGCCAGGCGCATGAACTTGACGACGACCATCGCCACGAACAGCAGGTCGAAAGGGGAAAGCTTGAAACTGCCGACGTGCAGGAGGAATCTGTCGTCATTCAGCGCGAGTGCGGTGAAGACGAAGAGCCCAAGTAGATGCAGCGTGGATAAGTGGCGTTGCTGGTTCATGGCAGTTCCAACTAGTGGGAGGTCCAGTCGTCGCGTCCGAAGATCTTGGTGGTCAACTTATTGAACAGATATGAGAGATCTCCTTGGCGTGCATGCGCCGCAACTTGCGACGCACGGCAGGAAAACTGAAAGAGAGGACCTAAACCCGGCTCGGTCTTTCGGATGAGATTGACGATTTGCTGGCGTTCTTCCAGCAGCACGTCTTGCATCAGTGCCGTTTTGGTTTCGTCGTGGGCGGTATACACGCCCAAGGCGTCCGGCACGATGATGTTCTTGCCTTCTGTCAGCAGGCGGCTCCACAACTCCAGGTCCATGCAGTAGCGCATGCTCTCTTGCAGCAAGCCGTGTTTCTTCAGCAGGTCGCGCCTGAAAATGGCGGACTGGTTCGGAATCGATGCCTTGACGACGGTTAAGGTTCCGCGGTTGACAGGTGTGTAGTGGATCTTGCGAAAAATGTGGTTGGCAGCGTCGCCTATCAGGAGGTTGCCACTCACAATTGGCGCGCGCCCCTTGGCGGCTGCCGCACCCAGTTTTCGCAGGGCGTCGGGGAAGTAGAGGTCGTCAGAGTTCTGCCAGCCGACATACTCACCTGTGGCGCGTTCAAACCCTTTGTTGATGGCATGCGATTGCCCACGATCCGGCATGCTTTCCCAGTGAGTCAGGTGCTTCTCGTACTTGCGGATGATGTCGACACTGCCATCGGTGGAGCCGCCGTCGATGATGATGTACTCCAGCCGTGGGTAGCCTTGGTTCAACACCGAAACAATGGTGCGTTCCAAGAATTTCACCTGGTTGTACGAAGGCGTGACGATGGTCAGCTTTGGCATCAAGCCATCAGCGATTGGCGCGGGCGGGCGCAGCGCACTGACAAAGTCAATGAGTTCACGGGAATATTCGTGGTGACGCTTAGGCATGGATTATCTCTGTAATGTACTTAGCGGGAAGCGACAGGCAAGGCGCCAGGAAAGTCGGTTCGGGATTGGCGGATAGCGATGGCCACGCCAGCAAGCGTGATCAACCCGTAAGTCATGCGGCCCCAGGCGGCAGCGTGTTCGCCAGCAGCCTGTACAAGCAGAGCCATGACGGCAAGCATGGCCAGGCCGCCCAGTCCGTTCAGCACGGCCACTGCACGTGAGTTGCCCAAGCCCAGTAATGAGAAATGCGCCGCTGCGTTTAACGACAACACGCCGGAGGCGACAATCAGGAGCTGAAACGTAGAGAGATGAGCCGCCACCAGGTCGTGACCCAGCATGAGACCCAAAAGGGGGCGGCTGATCGCCAGCACAAACAGCGTGGCCGAGGAGGAGACGATCAGGTTCCACATCATCATCCGGCGGATTTCGCGTTCGGCGGCGCCGGGAAATGGGGGAGCGGAAATCAATCTGGTGACACGCGGCATGGTCTTTTGAAAGATAGCGACACAGGCGGTGTGAATCATCTGGCCGACTTGTACGCCGACGGTATAGATGGCCAGGGCCGCCGGGCCAAGCAGGCTACCCACGAGCACGCGATCAATCGATCCAAACACCAGGCCGCTCAGGCTGTGCACCCAGGACCAGCGAGAGAAACGAAACGCTTCAAGCATGGCCTGACTATCTCGTACCGGACGGACAATCCAACGGTCATAGCTGCGAGCGAACACACCCATCTTTAATGTTCCTGCCAGCAACAGGCCAGCCGCTTGCGCGAAGCCCGTCCAGCTTGGGGAGGCCGTTAGCCATGCGGCGATGCAGGCCAATGCGGTGGTGCCGGTGCGGCTGAATACTTCGCACAGTGCCGTTGATGAAAAATCTTCGCGTCCTTTCAGGCATCCGGAGAAGAGCTGATCGAATTGCTGCGTCAGGTAGATGGCGAGCGCGGGCGCCAACAGCGTGGTGACGGGCACGCCACCAAAGCTGGAGTGTGGCCAGGCGAGCGAGATGATCATCCATGCCAGCAAGGTGATCAGTGCGACGACGCCCAAGGCGTAGGCGATCAGCGTCATGCCTACGCCAGCCGCACGATAGGCCCCACCCGGTTCATGCAGTCGCTCAGAGACGAGTTTGGTTGCCGTGACAGACGCGCCCAAGTTCGCCGCGTTCCCAAAGCCTGCCAGCGCGATGATCATGGCGTATTGACCAAAGCCCACGGTTCCCAACTGTCGAAACATAATAGGCATCGACACCAGGGCCGCAAACGGCCCGATGCTGTACTCCACCAGCCCCCAGAACGAGGCATTGCCGGTGATATGTTTCTTGACGAATCCGTGCATCGGGTGACCTGTTGGCCTCGTTGCCGTGCGGGCTTTATGCCTGCACTGGGGTTTGTGGGGCGCATTCGCGCAAGAAGTGCTGATAGGCCTGGGTGATACCGTGCTTCAGACCCACTTCAGGTCGCCATCCCAGATCGCGCATCCGTGACGAGTCCAGCAGTTTGCGGGGCGTGCCGTCAGGTTTGCTGGTGTCGTAGACGGTCTGCCCCTGATAGCCCACCACCTCGGCCACCAAGGCCGCCAGATCGGCAATGGAGATATCTCGTCCTGCACCAATGTTGTAGAGTCCGCGCGCTTCAGGTTCATTCATCAAGCGCACGCAGGCCGTGGCCAGGTCATCGACGTAGAGAAATTCTCTTAGCGGTTGTCCTGTGCCCCAGATCGTGACTTGCGGCGCATCGTTTTGTACGCCTTCGTGGAATTTGCGAATGAGTGCCGGTAGAACGTGACTGCTGTGCAAGTCGTAGTTGTCATGTTGACCATAAAGATTGGTCGGCATGGCGCATATGTATTGCGAGCCGTACTGACGTTGATACGCTTCACACAGCGTTAAGCCTGCGATCTTGGCAATCGCATAAGGCGCATTGGTAGCTTCGAGTGGACCGGTCAATAATGCATCTTCCCGTATGGGCTGCGGCGCATGACGTGGGTAAATGCAGGACGAGCCCAGGAACAGAAGCTTGCGTACCCCTGCGGCGTGCGCCGCATGAATGACGTTGCTCTGAATCATCAGGTTCTTATAGAGAAAGTCCACCGGATGATTCTGATTGGCCAGAATGCCGCCAACTTTGGCTGCGGCAAGATAGACCACGTCCACCTCCTGCGTGGCGAAGAACTGCGAGACTTGCTCCTGATTTTCAAGATCAAGTTCCGCGTGGGTTCGCGTAATGATGTGGGCGGCATCCTGGCGCTGGAGTTCACGCACGATGGCTGCGCCCACCATGCCCCGGTGGCCGGCAACGAAGATGCGTGACGGGTGCTTGGTCATGGCGCGCTATTCCTTGTAGGCAAAGATTTCGAATCCGTTCTGTTCCACCAAAGCGTCTCGGCGTGCTTCTTTGAGATCGCTCTCGATCATCTCCTTGACCAGCTCACTGAAGGTCGTACGCGGTGACCAGCCAAGCTTCTCGCGTGCTTTGGTGGGGTCGCCCAGCAATGTTTCGACCTCCGTGGGACGGAAGTAGCGTGGGTCCACGCGCACGATGACCTGGCCCGGTTTGACATCATGGATGGGGCTAAAGAGCACGGTTGCGGTTTCTTCCAGACCCTCGCCTTCCCATGCCAGCAGCAGTCCCAGTTCGCGCGCCGCCGTATTGATGAACTCGCGCACGCTGTACTGCAGCCCGGTCGCAATGACATAGTCTTCCGGTGTTTCTTGCTGGAGCATGAGCCACTGCATTTCGACGTAATCACGGGCATGGCCCCAATCACGCAGAGCAGAAAGGTTGCCCAAATACAGGCAGTCTTGCAGTCCGAGCACGATGCGCGCCATGGCACGAGTGATCTTGCGCGTCACGAAGGTTTCGCCACGCTTTGGAGATTCATGATTGAACAGAATGCCGTTGCAGGCATACATGCCGTAGGCTTCGCGGTAGTTCACGCTAATCCAATAGGCATACAGCTTGGCGACGGCATACGGGCTGCGCGGGTAGAACGGCGTGGTTTCGCGTTGCGGTGTCTCTTGCACCAGACCGTAGAGCTCGGACGTTGATGCTTGATAGAAGCGTGTTTTTTGTTCGAGCTTGAGGATGCGAATGGCTTCCAGCAGGCGCAACGTACCTAAGCCATCGGCATTGGCGGTGTACTCCGGTTCCTCGAACGAAACGCCCACATGGCTTTGTGCCGCCAGGTTATAGATCTCGTCGGGTTGCACGGATTGCACGATGCGGATGAGGCTGCAAGAGTCCGTCATATCGCCGTGATGCAATACGAAGCTCCTCTCGCTTTCGTGAGGGTCCTGATACAAGTGATCAATGCGAGCGGTGTTGAACATCGACGCACGACGCTTGATGCCATGAACCTCATAGCCCTTTTCGAGCAAGAACTCGGCCAGGTAAGCGCCATCTTGACCGGTCACGCCCGTGATCAGTGCCCGTTTTTTTGCCATGGTTATTCCTTAAGACTTAGAAGCTGTACGTAAAGACCCGAAGGCCATCGACCAGATGTTCAGTGAGATTACCGTCGCGCTTGCGGCCAAGATATCCGTCAAAAGGTCTAGTAAATCGGCTTGGCGGTAAGGAAATAGGGACTGAATACCCTCATCCACGAGGCCTAGTGCAGAGATTGTCAAAAGGGTGGTTAAGCCCCGTCTGCGGGCCACCGATACGTAGATGAGCGTGCTGAGGATGGAATAGGCCCCGAAATGCAGAAACTTGTCGCCTACCGAGGCAGAGAGCTCGGCAGCCAGGCCGGGCCAGTTGCCGACGATGATCATCGTGAGATAGAAGATCACCGCGGCAGGCAGGCAAAACCGGGCAAGGGCGGGTCGAAAAAAGGACGAGTCTTGCGTTTTCCGGAGCTCAGGCCCGGCCATACATATCCTGCAAACGCACGATGTCGTCCTCCCCAAGATATGCCCCGGATTGCACCTCGATAATTTCGAGCGGGATCTTTCCAGGGTTCTCCAGGCTGTGAACTTCACCCAAGGGAATGTAGGTAGACTGGTTTTCGGTCAGCAGGTATTGTTTGTCGCCGTTGTAAATGCGCGCGGTTCCTGACACGACGACCCAATGTTCAGCACGGTGATGGTGCATTTGCGAAGAAAGGCGCGCACCTGGCTTCACGGTGATCCGTTTGATCTGGTACCGAGGGCCACGCCCAACCGAGTCGTAAGAACCCCAAGGTCTTTGCACTTCGCGGTGGTGGTTCATCTCGGAACGGTGTTGGCTCTTGAACACTTCAACCAGATGCTTAACCTCTTGCGAGCGACTCTTGTGCACCACCAGCACGGCGTCGGCAGTTTCGATGACGACAATGTCATCCAGACCGATGGAAGCAACCAGGCGGTTCGTCGAGTAAATGAGGCAGTTGCGCGAGTCTTCCACCATGACGTCGCCAGAGGTGGAGTTGCCCTCCACATTCTTTTGGGCGATGCCCCACACCGCATCCCAGGCACCGACATCGCTCCAGGGCGCCGCCAGGGGGATGACCACAGCGCTATCCGTGCGCTCCATGACGGCGTAGTCCATTGAGTCGCTGGGGCAGGCTTCAAAGGCGGCGGCGTCAAGGTGAAACAGCGCGTCATCGCCGTGGCCTGCCGACACAGAGGCCTGGACTTGCGCCAGCATTTTCGGCGCCAGACGGCCAAGCTCCTGGAGAAATACAGAGGCCTGAAAGGCAAACATGCCGCTGTTCCAGAAGTAGCTGCCTTCTTCTATGAAACGCTGGGCGACTTCAGGGGCGGGTTTTTCCACAAAGCGCAGCACCTGGCGCGATGGTGATCCTGCTTCGGGCGCTGCGGCCTGGATGTAGCCATAGCCACTGATAGGCTCAGTGGGAGTGATACCGAAAGTGACCAACGCGCCATCTCGTGCCGCTTGATAGGCGGCGGCGAAGGCCGCGCGCAGCACCGGACCATCTTCTAATACATGGTCAGACGGCATGATGAGCATGATGGGGTCATCGCCATCCCGCATGGCACGCAAAGTGGCGGCTGCAATGGCGGGTGCGGTGTTGCGGGCGCAAGGCTCAAGAATGATCTGGGCGTCTTTTAAGCCTAACTCCTGCGCCTGTTCCGCTGCGATGTACTGATGCGCGTCATTGCAAACCAGGGTCGGTTTTGCTTGAGCATCTGCGCTTTCCAGCCTGCGCAAGGTGTTTTGCAACAGGCTGCCGTCCCCGGTCAAACGGATGAACTGCTTGGGCAATAGCTCGCGTGACAAGGGCCAAAGGCGTGAGCCGGAGCCGCCGCACAGAATGACAGCACGAAAGGGAGGGTGTGGCTGAGTCATGGCGCTAACTCCTTGAAGTAGGCCTGGGTATAAGGATGAACGCCGGAGCTCGTCGCAATGACGGCGGGCAGCATCCAGCGGTAATGTTGGTGCTGAATCTGTGGAAAGCTCGTAATGGGCCGAATCAATGCCACTTGATAGGCGAGCACGACGTAGTGCGTGCTGCGATCGGCCTCGCCGGCAAAGTTGGTTTCGTAAAAATGCTCGTACACGCCAAAGGGCGTCCATACCGCCGCGTCAGGAAGCAAGCCCAGTTCATCGAGCATCAATCGGCGTTGCGCGTCGTGCAGCATTTCATTCTTCATGACCCGGCCGCCCGGTACAAACCAGGCATCTTGGGCAGGCGGGTTTGTTCGTAGGCCGATGAGATAGCGGCCGTCGAGATCGCGCACCAGGAGGTCAAGCGATACAAGAGGCAGCATCTCCACGGCGGCGCGGAAATCTGCCATGCTCAATTTTCCGGGAACCTGCCGGTTGGCAGGGTGGGGGTGTCCAGCTTGAGAGGGGCAGGACCAACCCATGGCTTCAATAGACATTTCTACCCGTCCAGCCCGACACCGCGGTGCGGGCAATAATTTGCATATCCATCCGGAAGGACCAGTTCTGGATGTAATAGATGTCGTACTCGATGCGGTCGCTCATCTTGCGCAAGGTGTCGGTCTGGCCTCGAAAGCCATTGACCTGCGCCCAACCTGTAATGCCTGGTTTGACGCGGTGGCGCATCATGTAGCGCTCGACCAGATCTTTGTAGAGTTCGTTGTGTGCCAGGGCGTGCGGGCGAGGCCCGACCACCGACATTTCCCCCTTGAGTACGTTGAAGAACTGCGGCAGTTCGTCCAGACTGGTTCGCCGCAGGAAGGCACCCAGCCGGGTAATACGCACGTCATCTTTGCTGGCCTGGGTCACGGTGCCGTGTTCTTGATGCACGGTCATGGTGCGGAACTTGTAAACATGGAACACCTGGCCATCCACACCCAGGCGAGGCTGCGTGAACAGCACCGGGCCTTTTGAGGTGCACTTGACCAGGACGGCCACGCCAATCAATACGGGTGACAGACCAAGCACGGCGCATAAGGCGAACATCCGGTCAAAAGAGGCCTTGGCCCAGCCCCGGATTCCCTCCGCCGGCAGGCTATTCAACTGGATGGCAGGCAGGCCCAGGAAATCGCCAATGCGATGCCCGAGCAATTGAATGGTCATCACATCGGGAATCCAGCGAATATCAACCAGGTCATTGCGTAAGTGATAGAGCACTTCGCGTAGTTGGGCACCGGCCTCCATCGGAAGGACGACCCAGATTTCCTTGACGTTGTGTTGCAGCACGAAGTCGTGGAGGTCCGCCAGGAGCTGCAGCCGACGCACATGGGGCGGCACACTTTCGTTGGGACCCGCAAAAATGCCGGTTATCTCGTAACCCGTGCCACGCATGCGTGCGACGCGCCGCCAAAGCTCGTGTCCCAAGGGGCCGAATCCGACGATGAGGACGCGCTTCTGATTCAGACCCCGGTCACGCATGGCACCCAGCATGGAGTAGGTCGCAAGACGTATACCCACCAGCCCCAGTGCTGTCAGCCCGAACCAGGAGGCTGCCCACAGCCGTGAGATAGCGGCCGTCTGGTGAGTGAGGAAACTGACCACGATGCCAAGGGCGAACACGGTGGCCCATGCCGCCAGGCTGCTGAAGGCCAGATCGATCAGACGGCGCCCGCGCCAGGACTCATAGAGGCGAAATGAAGGGAAGATGGCCAATGCCGCCATGCCGCATAGATAAACAAGAAAAAGATGTATGGGCGGCGTGACTCCTGCATCTTCTCCTGCAAATTTCAGCCCGGTGGCCGTCAGACCGCAACCAATGACCAACGCCGCATCCACCAGGCGATAGAGATAGCTCGTGCCGGGAAATCTTGTGGACGGGTCGGATTGCTGAGAATCCATGGGTCGCTCCTATACGGGTGGGGCAAATGGCGCGCCAATACACGGTGCGCGCCACCATTCGAGTTCATGCAAAAAGCTTATTGGGAGTCAGCCACAACCGAAACCTCCAAACGATGTAGGAGAAGGCTTAGGGCATCCGTCGAATGTGCGGCGTTGGCAAAAGAGAGTGGAATGTCGCAACCCGTTACGCATCGGGCTCCAATTTGAGCAACGAAGTCATTCACAGTGGGTTTGCCATGACGACATTTTTTGCAACGTTGAGCCGAGCAATTGCAGCAATTTCGCTCGTGTCTTCATTGGGCGCATGTGCGCTCGCACCCGGTATGCATTTCGATGCCAGCATCCCGGTTGATCCGGCCGATCCTGGTTCGGTACCGATCATGAAACAAATTACGCCAACGCTCGTTTTGGACGAAGAGCGCGCTCGACAAGATCTTTTGATAAGCAACAACAATGTGCAGAACCTGCTGGGTGAAGCCCATCCGTACCAGATCGGGGCCGGAGATATCTTGTCCATCGTCGTATGGGATCACCCGGAGCTCGTGCTTCCGACGCAAACCTACGCCATTGGCACAGGGGTGACCGAACTAGCCTTTGGAGACACAGCCGCAGGCATTCCGGGCTACGTCGTATCGCCTTCTGGATATATCCAATTTCCCTATACCGGACTGCTCAAAGTGGCCGGATTGACGGAACTTCAGGCACGCAATCTGATAGTGAATAGCTCAGGGAAATACATACAAGATCCGCAAATTACGGTCCGCGTGCTGGGCTACCGCAGCCAGCGCGTCTACGTGGAAGGCGAGGTCAAGACTCCAGGCACTGTCGCCATTAATGACGTGCCCATGACTTTGCTCGAAGCCGTGAATCGGGCTGGCGGAATTTTGCCAACAGGCGATCGCAGCAGTGTGTACGTGATCCGTGATGGCAGACGCACTCGTGTGAATTTGCCGGCGCTGATCGAGCGTGGACAAAACTTGAATCAGGTGATGCTCAAACCCGGCGACATTGTTCGCGTTACGCCGCGCGATGACAGCAAGATTTTCGTGATGGGAGAAGTGACTCGTCCCATCGTGGCGACGATGCGCGACGGACGCATGACGCTGAACGAAGCGCTTGGCGAAGCTGGAGGTCCGAGCCAGGTGAGTTCGAATCCGTCGCAAGTGTTTGTGGTGCGCAGCACAGAAACGGCTATTCCGTTGGTCTATCACCTGGATAGCGGATCGCCCGCTGCGCTGGCAGTCGCTGAGAAGTTTGAGTTGCAGCCCAAAGATGTGGTGTTTGTCGATGCAGGCGGCCTGGTGCGTTGGAACCGCTTCATCAGCTTGCTGTTCCCCAGCGCGCAGACCGTACAGACCGTCAACTCGGTCAAGTAATTCGCATCAACGTTTACTCGAGGCGCCGCGACTGCGGTGGCGCCTCAACTTTCGGAGCGCTGCACATGTCGTTGCCTATTGAATCATTCGAGCCGCCCGTCCCGGCTCGACAGTTGGAAACACCACTGACCTCGCATATGGACGCCTTATTTTCCAATCGATGGCTCATCATCACCATTACGCTGATCGCCTTTTTGGGGGCGTCGCTCTACGTCATGATGACGCCGCCTGTGTATCAGTCCGACATCACCGTGCAGGTTGAGGAAGAGCGCCCAACAGGACAGAAATCGAGTGTGCTGAGCGACGTGTCTCAGATGTTCGACACAAAGACTGAAACGTCTGGCGAAATGGAAGTGTTGCGATCACGCATGGTGGTCGGACCGGCCGTCGATAGATTCCAGCTCTACATCAATGCCCGACCACGCTACTTCCCTGTTATCGGGGAGTGGCTGGCCAAACGTCATGAAAGTTTGCCTTTGCCTGGCGTATTGCCACGCGGCAGCTTTGCATGGGGGGGCGAAACGATTGCCGTCTCGCAACTGGATGTGCCTGATGACTTGTTGGGCAAGCCGTTTCGCGTGACGAATCTGGGTGACGGTAAATACTCGTTCACTGACAACGTCTCGAAGACCACGTTTGAAGGGGTAGTGGGCAGGTCCGAAAGCTTCGCACTACCCGGTGGCGGCGTGATTGCCGTGCATATCGACGCCATGACGGGCAAGCCGGGAACACAATATGGGGCCACGCGAATTTCCCGCCTGGCGGCTATTGAAGATGTGCAATCTCGTTTAGGAATTTTTGAACGCGGCCGCCAGTCTGGCGTGATTGGCATCACCCTGGAAGGCAATGATCCGGCCCAGACATCAGCTGTACTCAATCAAATCGGACAGGAGTACGTCAAGCAAAACGTGAATCGAAAATCGGCCCAGGCAGAGAAGTCTTTGAAATTCCTGGATCAACAATTACCTATTCTGAAGAGCGAGCTTGACGCATCTGAGACCAAGTACAACGCGCTGCGCAATAAGCGCGGCACGATTGATCTGAGCGAAGAAGCCAAGCTGATTCTGGCGCAATCGGTGGAGACCCAGACCAAGGTCATGGACCTGCGTCAGAAACGTCAGGAATTGATTACGCGCTTTTCACCGACTCATCCCAGCATTGTCAGCATTGATCGTCAGATTGCGTCCCTTACAAGTGATGTCGATCGCATTGGCAACAACATCAAGCAATTGCCCGATCTGGAACAAGATGTCGTGCGCCTGGTGAGAGACGTGCGCGTCAACACGGAGCTTTACACCGCGCTGTTGGGTAATGCGCAGCAGCTGCGTCTTATCAAGGCAGGCAAGGTCGGCACCGTACGCATCCTGGATGAAGCAGTGCAACCCGAAAAGCCGATTCGGCCAAAAGGCGCTGTGATTATCGGTGTGGCAACAGCCATTGGCTTGATTTTGGCGATGTTGCTGGCGTTCATTCGCAATGCCATGTTTGGTGGCTTGTCTGAGCCCGATGATGTTGAGCGCTATACCGGCCTGCCAGTGTTGGCCACGATTCCCTACTGCGATGTGCAGGAGAAACTGTGGCGTCGTAGTCGGCGCAAGCATGCGTCCGTGCCTGCGTTGTTGGCCCAGAGTCAGGGGAACTCACCGCCTATCGAGAGTCTTCGCGCATTTCGCAACGTGTTGCAGTCTTCGCTACGGCATTCCGCAAACAACATGGTGATGTTCACCGGACCCGTGGCAGGTGTAGGCAAGTCGTTCCTGTCGGCCAACTTTGCCTTCATTCAAGGCGGTGTGGGTAAGCGTGTTCTCTTGATCGACGCCGATTTCCGTAAAGGTCAGTTGAACCGGTATTTCGGTGTGCCCAAAGACGATGGCATGTTTGAAGTGCTGTCCGGCACCGTGCCGCTGGCGAAGATCAGAAAGCACAGTGTGTCTGAAGGCGTCGATTTCATTTCAACCGGTGCTGTCACGTTTGATCCTTCAGAACTGTTGGCGTCGCCCGTGTTTGGCGAGACCCTGCGTGCTTTGGCCAAGGACTACGACATGGTCGTGCTCGACACGGCTCCTGTGTTGTCTTCGCCTGATGCGGCCGCTGTGGGTGTTCATGCAGCCTCTGTGATGGTGGTGGTGCGTTCTGGCATGAACACGGTGGGGGAAATCCGTGAAACGGCCAAGCGCTTGATTCAAGCCGGTGCGCCCGTTGATGGCGTGGTGTTCAACGGCCTGAAATTGATGCCCGAGCGTTTCGGATTCCGCTCTAAATATGGCAGCTACCGTTACTCCAGCGCGGCTTATTACGGCGAAATCAAAAACAATAACCTCCGATAGCGCAACACTTTGGGAGCTGGCATGCACGGTTCATTTGGATGGGAGTCCCCTGATGTTCGGGATACGGTGTTTAAGGCTTATGACATTCGCGGCACCGTACCCGATGAAATCGATACGCGTTTTTCGCATCGATTAGGGATGGCGGTGGGGGCACGGGCGCTGGCAGAGCAAACGCGTGCCGTTGTGGTGGCACGTGACGGGCGCACGAGCAGTGTGGAGCTGGCGGCCGCATTGCAGGCAGGGGTTCGTGAGTCGGGCATGGCGGTTATTGATATCGGCATGGTGACCACGCCGATGATGTATTACGCCACTCGTTTGATGGACACCGGCGCAGGAATCATGGTCACTGGCAGCCACAATCCGCCTGCGTACAACGGTTTCAAGATCATGTTGGACGGCGCATGTTTATACGACGATGACCTGACGTCATTGCGTGACGAGATGCGGCGTCCAACGGCTGCTCCCCAACATTCGGGCACACGCTCGCAGATGCAGATTCTGCCGTGTTATTTCGCCCGAATTCTGGGTGATGTTCGTCTGTCTCGACCCATGAAAATCGCGATTGACTGCGGCAGCGGCGTGGCAGGCGCTGTGGCGCCTGCGTTGTTCAGAGAGCTGGGCTGCACCGTTACAGAGTTGTTTTGCGAGGTGGACGGGTCTTTCCCCGGGCATAACCCGGACCCCGCCGATCCGCAGAATCTGCAGGACCTGATTTATTGCTTGCGTTATTCCGATTGTGAAGTGGGGCTGGCTTTCGATGGTGATGGCGACCGACTTGGCGTGGTCACCAAGTCTGGCCAGATTATTTGGCCAGATCGTCAACTCATTCTGTTTGCGCGCGACATGCTGGCGCGCAATCCGGGAGCGGAGGTCATCTACGACGTTAAGTGCAGCAGACACGTGGCGACAGCAGTGGCGCAGGCCGGCGGCCACGCCACGATGTCCAGGACAGGGCATTCGCTGATCAAGGCCAAGATGCAGGAAACCGGTGCATTGTTGGGCGGCGAGATGAGTGGTCACATGTTTTTCAAAGAACGTTGGTATGGCTTTGACGACGGTCTCTATGCGGCAGCGCGCCTCTTGGAGATTCTGTCGGCAGCGCCAGATCCCACCAGTCTGCTCGAAAGCTTGCCGCAGTCTTGCTCCACCCCGGAACTACGGATGGAGATGGACGAGGAAGAAGTCTTTGAAATGATCCAGGCCTTACGCCACAACGGTCATTTTCCAGGGGCAACGAGCATCAGTGATCTTGATGGCATTCGTGTTGATTACGCCGACGGCTTTGGCTTGGCGCGCGCCTCCAATACGACGCCCACCATCGTGATGCGCTTTGAGGGCGATAGCGTGGCCGCGTTGTCACGTATTCAGGAAGATTTCCGAAAAGAGTTTCGGCGCGTGTCGCCGCACATCCGTTTACCGTTCTGAGGAGCACCAGGTAATGGGAAAGAATGAACAATCGTTGGACCCCGTCGCGGGTAATTCCTGCGGTTTGGCGGGCAATCCTTATTGGCAGAGTTTTGCCTCGGCCGCCCATGCGGCAACGCTGGATGGCGGCACACTAAAGGTCATTGACGCTGCCGGTCTCTGCGTAGACCTGACTATGCAGCGCCAGTCTCCCGAGTTAGACGAGGCGGCACAGGCCCTGCTGCAGGCACGTGGGTTCGCGGCGGCGCGTCGTGCCTTGTTTGCTGGTGACGTGGTGAACTGGACCGAAGGCAAACCCGCCTGGCATACAGCCTTGCGCGCCGGACGCACGCAAGACGAACCGGACGGCAAGGACGAGGACTCGGTTCGTGAATACGCGCGCATGGCGGATTTTGTGCGTCATCTTGACCAGGCAGGCGACTACGCGACGGTGCTGCACATTGGCATTGGCGGCAGCGACTGGGGGCCACGACTGGCAATTCAGGCTTTCGGTGGCCCAACCCAGCGTCGGCAGATCCGTTTCGTATCGAACATTGACGGTCACGCGCTGCACGACGCCTTGGTCGGCCTTGATCCGCGTCGCACGCTGGTAGTGGTGTCGTCGAAATCGTTTACTACCCAGGAAACACTGCATAACGCCCGCGGGGCGATTGCATGGTTAAAGCATGCAGGCATCACCGACGTGTCGGCGCATCTGGCGGCCGTGACCGCCAATGTGTCGGCCGCAAGAGCCCTGGGTGTGCCCGCTACGCAGGTATTCAAGATGTGTGATTGGGTGGGCGGCCGCTATTCGATTTGGTCGGTAGCGGGGCTTTCTATTGCACTGACGGTAGGTATGGACGTGTTGATTGGTATGCGTGCAGGGGCGGCTGCCATGGACCAGCACTTCCAGACCGCGCCATTGGCTGCGAATGCACCGGTGCAACTCGCTTTGGCGGGTCTGGTCAATTGCAGTGTGCTGGGTCATGGCTCACTCAATATCGCCGCTTACAGTGCGCGCCTGTTGCATCTGGCGACTTATCTGCAGCAGCTGGAAATGGAGTCGTTGGGAAAATGCGTGGCGGCCGATGGCTCAGCGATAGGTGTGCCTTCGGCACCCATTGTCTGGGGCATGCCAGGCACGGACGGGCAGCACACGTTCTTCCAATGGCTGCACCAAAGTGAGCGCGGTGCGCCGGTGGACTTCATTGCCAGCCTGCAAGGGTATGCAGATAGTCCGGACGCACACCGCATGCTGCTGGCCAATTGTCTGGCCCAACGGCAAGCCCTGTTGCGCGGCAAATGCCTGGAGGCGGCAAGCAAAGAGGTGGGCTCGGCAGACGATAAAACGCTCGACGTGGCGGCGCACAAAGTGCATCCCGGTGGGCGCCCGTCAACCCTGATCGTGCTGCGCCAGCTTGAGCCGCGCACGCTGGGTGCCTTGCTCGCGCTGTATGAACACAAAGTGTTTGTGCAAAGCGTGGTCTGGGGTATCAACCCGTTCGATCAATGGGGCGTCGAACTCGGTAAACAGCTGGCTAACGGTATTGCGCGAGAGCTGGCCGTGCCGGTCGCGGCAGGTGTTGTGGATTGGGGCCATGACCCGTCAACCTCGTACTGGATAGATCGGTATCGCGGGCATGCGCAGGCACCACGCAGTCGGCATGCGGGATTGCCTGGTGTGGCAGTTCATCTCTGAGCGCTTGGGCAAGGTCCATCGGAAAACGGGAGCAGCGAGTTTGGCTACACATTTGCTGGTAACAGGCGGCGCGGGTTATATCGGCGCGCATACCTTGATAGAACTGATTGCGGCAGGGTATGAGCCGCTGGTGCTCGATAATCTGAGCAACGGCAGCCGGGAAGCGCTGCGCCGCGTGGGCCAGTTATGTGGGGTGGAGGTGCCGTTCATCGAAGGCGATATTCGACGTGCAGGACTCGTGGAGTCAGTATTTGCAGCCGCTGAAAGACGAGGGGAACCCATTCAGGCGGTGCTGCATCTGGCGGGTTGCAAGGCGGTGGGGGAATCGGTGGCGGATCCGCTGAAATACTACGATAACAACGTGGTGGGTACGGTGGCACTACTGCGTGCCATGCAAACGGCGGGCGTGCGGCGGTTGGTGTTCAGTTCATCGGCCACGGTATATGGCGAGCCCCAAACCTTGCCGTTTACCGAGTCTCACCCCTTGGCGCCGACCAACCCGTATGGCCGAAGCAAACTGATGGTTGAGCAGATGCTGCGCGACCTGTGCGCGACAGACCCCGGTGTAAGCGCGATCACGCTTCGGTATTTCAATCCTATTGGCGCGCACCCCAGTGGCCGAATTGGAGAAAGCCCGCGCGACGTACCCAATAATCTGTTCCCCTTTATCACCCAGGTAGCGGTTGGGCGTCAGCCTTATCTGAAAGTGTTTGGGCAGGACTATGACACCCCTGACGGCACTGGCGTGCGAGATTATCTGCATGTCATGGACCTGGCGGCAGGCCATGTGCGAGCCCTGGCGTATTCCGCGGATCACCCGGGGTTTGTTGCCCTGAATCTGGGTACAGGCACGGGCACGAGCGTCCTGGAATTGGTCCACGCTTTTGAAACGGTGAATGGCTGTGAAATCGCGCTGCAGGCACAACCGCGTCGTCCTGGCGATGTTGAGCGGGTATGGGCAGACCCGAGTCTGGCGCATCAATTATTGGGCTGGCAGGCAGTACATGGCGTCAAAGAGATGTGTGCGGATGGTTGGCGCTGGCAACAAAGTAATCCGCAGGGATATGAGGCCACGGCGGCAAGCCCCAGCCCGAGCCTCTCAGCCAGCTAGCGTGAGGAGATAACCCCAACGCCATATCGGTTGTTTTTTCCGAATTGCGCCGCTGCGGTTACAGTTAACGTCATAGTGCGGCGCTGCATCGTGGTGGCTGTTTTCCAGCCCCACGACAGACGTCTCGCAACGTTAGCGAGGCTCATTCATGTTTATCAAAATTTCTCCCGTGTCCCGACGTGGCGCAATCTCGGAGCCGCAACGATGAGCGGTCCTGTGTATATTCCGCCAGCCCACTGGAATCTGGACCGCATTGTGTCCGACCTGCACGCTGCCCGGATGGAGTGGCGCGGCCCACGCGGCCGACTGCGGGGCGAATCTGGCGGACGTGAGTTCCCGTCTCAAGATAGCCTGCGTCAGATTATCAAAGACCTGAGCGGTGCCTTGTTCCCGATGCGACTCGGGCCGATAGACCTGCGCGAGGAGGTCGAAGACTTCTATGTGGGTCACACCATCGGTGCTGCGCTTGATGCGCTATTGCAGCAAGTCTGTCTGGAACTCCAGTACGTCGACAAGAATGATCCGGATTTGCGCCGCGAGACACAAAGTCGCGCCATTGAAATCGTGCGGCAATTCGGTGCAGAACTGCCCAGCGTGCGGCATGCGCTAGATCTGGATGTGACTGCGGCCTATCAAGGCGATCCGGCGGCCCACAGCGTTGATGAAGTGCTGCTTTGCTATCCCGGTGTCGTGGCCATGATTCACCATCGGTTGGCCAACGTGCTGTATCGGCTCGGCGTGCCCGTATTGGCGCGCATCGTTGCCGAAATTGCTCACGCCGATACGGGCATCGACATCCACCCCGGAGCCACCATCGGGCGCAGTTTCTTTATCGATCACGGTACAGGTGTTGTGATCGGCGAGACGGCCATCATCGGCGACCGCGTGCGTCTTTATCAGATGGTCACGCTGGGTGCCAAACGTTTCCCCCCTGGTGAAAACGGCGAATTGAAAAAAGGGCTTGCACGCCATCCGCTCATCGAAGATGACGTCGTGATCTACGCGGGCGCCACGATCCTGGGCCGCGTCACTATTGGCAAAGGTTCGACCATTGGTGGCAATGTCTGGTTGACGCGCAGCGTGCCTGCCGGCAGCAATGTCACGCAGGCAAGCCTGGTCAGCGATATGCCGGATTGTGGCTTGGGTGGCTAACGTTGGTGGCTAAGCGGCACGCGGCACGGCGCGCGCCATTGCGCGTATCCGTGTCGAAACAGGAGTCTGCATGGATACACGCGTTTCCGATTTAGCCGCCTTGCGCGGCTTTATTGACCGTCATCCCCGATTGTTTGTCCTGACGGGGGCGGGGGTGAGCACCGGGTCCGGCATTCCGGACTACCGGGATGCCGAAGGAGAGTGGAAGCGCAAGCCCCCCATCAACCTTCAGTCGTTCATGGGAGATGCCCTGGCGCGTGCCCGCTACTGGGCACGCAGCATGGTGGGTTGGCGGCGTTTTGGTCATGCCAAACCTAATGAAGCGCATCTCGCGCTGGCCCGCATGGAGGCAGCAGGCCGCATTGTTCTGCTAGTGACCCAGAACGTCGATGGACTGCATGAGGCGGCGGGCAGCAAGCGCGTGGTGGATCTGCATGGGCGGTTGGATCAAGTGCGTTGCATGCAATGCGATTGGCGTGGGCCACGTGCCGCTTGGCAAACCGAACTGGACCGCAGCAACCCGGACTGGCTCGCGTTAGATGCCCTGGATGCACCCGATGGCGACGCCGATCTTGAAGGGCTGGATTTTGCGAGTTTCCATATCCCACCCTGTCCGCGCTGTGGCGGGATTGTGAAGCCGGACGTGGTTTTTTTTGGCGAGACGGTGCCACCCGAACGCGTGCTGCAAGCCAATGAGGCACTTGCGACCGCTGACGCAGTGTTGGTCGTTGGGTCGTCGCTGATGGTGTATTCGGGTTATCGCTTTGTGACGGCGGCCACGCGCAGCAACATTCCGGTGGCGGCTATTAATCTGGGGCGTACTCGCGCAGATCCGCTCTTGGTTTTGAAGGTGGAACTACCGTGCGATGAGGCACTTTCTGCCTTGTAACAAGGGTGTAATCAGACCGATTTTTGACCGGTTTATATAAGGCATTGTTTTTTAATGCCTTTTTTCCCTTGTTACAAGGAATTTGCAAGAGTTGTCCACAGAACTTGGGGATAACCCTATTAAGTTTGAAGTGATGCGGTCATCAGGCCGTAACACCGTTATTAGGCGGCCGTCTCTGGAGCGTCATCGCCCATCAGCGCTTTGCGGGCGGCATGCCAACTGCCTGCGTCTGGCGCATATAGCAGACCCCCGGATCGATGCGTCGGTTTGTAGGGCGTGCCGTCAAAGCGTGCGGCATAACCGCCGGCTTCACGGTGCAGCAACCAACCTGCGGCATGATCCCAGGCGGTCAACTGGTTATAGAGGGCTACGTGGCAGTGGCCCGCTGCCAACGTGCGGTACTCATGTGCCGCGCAACGCAAGGACAAGGTGCTGCCCATTCGGCCCAGATTGCTGTTTACCGTGGTTCGCAAGGGTTCAGCCAATGCGCCGCTTGCGATCATCGCCGTCATTTCTTCGGGTGGCACCGGCTGGGCAACCTGTAAAACAGATTGCTGGCCATTCTCATACTCCATCCAGGCACCTTCTGAGCGGATTGCAATGGCAGAGTCACGTCCAATGGGGTCGTAAATAATGCCGGCAATAACATCGCCCCGGTGACACGCGGCGACCATCATGCCAAACAATGGCAGACCCGCTACGTAATTACTGGTGCCGTCGATGGGGTCGATGAGAAACGCGAGGTCGGCGTCAACCAGGATGTTCAGCAGGGCGGGGTTAAGGGTGGAAGCTTCTTCACCGATCATTACCGCGCCCGGGTAGAGCTTGCTCAAGCGCGCAGCAATGAGCCGTTCAGCGGCTTCGTCAGCGTCTGTGACGAGATCACGCGGGGATGTTTTGGCGCGCACCGCCGTTTCAGGCAGATTACGAAAACGAGGCATGACTTCCACCTTGGCCACGTCGGCCAAAATGGTGCCAATGCGGCGCATTTCTTCGCGGCTAAACGATTTACTCATATACGTCCTTACCTACGCAACGCGCAAATCTATCACGATTGGACCCGCATCGTTAGGTGGCGACCAAGCAAACAACGGCCACGAGTGGGCCGTTGTATACCTGCGATGCCGCGCGATTCTCTTGGCAATAGCGTTACAGAGAATCGCGCGTCAAACTTGCACCTGCCGTGTGCTCAGGCACCCAGATCCAGACATAAGTACTTGATTTCCAAGTATTCATCGATGCCGTACTTGGAGCCTTCGCGCCCCAGACCCGATTGCTTGACGCCGCCAAACGGGCCGACTTCATTGGAAATCAGGCCGGTGTTGATACCGACAATGCCGTATTCCAGCGCTTCCGATACGCGCCACACGCGGGCGTAATCGCGCGTGAAGAAGTACGCGGCCAAGCCAAAGATGGTGTCGTTGGCATAGCCGATAACTTCCGCTTCCGACTCGAAGCGAAACAGCGGCGCCACCGGGCCAAAGGTCTCTTCCGACGCAAAACGCATGGACTGCGTGACGTCACGCACGACCGTGGGTTCAAAAAACGTGCCGCCCAATGCATGGCGTTTTCCACCTGCAATCACACGGGCTCCATGTTCGGTGGCATCGGCAATATGCTCTTCGGCCTTCAAAACGGCGTTTTCGTCGATGAGCGGACCTTGCGTCACGCCGTCGGTGAAACCGTCGCCCACTTTCATGGCCTGCACTTTGGCGACCAGACGCTTGGCGACTTCTTCATAGACGCCTGCTTGCACGTAAATGCGATTGGCGCAGACGCAGGTCTGGCCGGCATTTCGGTACTTCGAGGCCAAAATGCCATCGATGGCGCGGTCCAGGTCGGCATCGTCAAACACGATGAAGGGCGCGTTGCCGCCGAGTTCCAACGACAATTTCTTGATGGTAGGCGCACATTGCTCCATCAGCGTGCGACCGACTTCAGTCGAGCCGGTGAAACTGAGCTTGCGCACGACTTCGCTTTCGCACAACGCGGCCCCAATATCGCGCGAGCTACCTGTGATGACGTGGAACACGCCTGCGGGCACACCGGCTTCTTCGGCCAGCACTGCCAGGGCCAAGGCGGTAAGTGGAGTCTGCTGCGCAGGCTTGACCACCATCGTGCAGCCAGCGGCAAGCGCCGGACCCACTTTGCGGGTGATCATGGCCGCCGGGAAATTCCACGGCGTAATCGCGGCGGTAACCCCAATAGGTTGCTTGAGCGCCAGCAGGCGCTGACCCGCTTTCGGGCTTTGCAGCACATCGCCGTCGACGCGCTTTGCTTCTTCTGCAAACCATTCCAGAAACGAGGCGGCGTAGGCGATTTCACCCGCAGCTTCCGTTACCGGCTTGCCTTGCTCAGACGTCATGATGATGGCCAGATCCTGCTGATTGGCCATCATCAGTTGCGCCCACTTCAACAAAATGGCGGCGCGTTCTTTGCCCGTCTTGGCGCTCCAGGCGGGCAGGGCAGCCTGCGCGCTGGCAATCGCCATTTCTGTTTCTTTGCGCCCGAATTTGGGAACTGAAACAATGGTCTTGCCCGTAGATGGGTTGGTGACAGGAATATTGGGGCCGTCGCCAGCGCTGATCCACTTGCCGTCAATGAAACATGCATCGCGCAGTAATTCAGCGCGGCGCAGGGGGTGACTCAATTGCGTCATAGGTAAGCCTCTTGATGGTGAGCGTGTCGCTTACGCCTTGAGCGCATCAGCCAGAATGTCCAATGCCTGGTCAAACTGGGTGTCGGGGATGGTCAACGGGTAAAGGAAGCGCAAGACGTTGCCGTACACACCGCAGCTTAGCAAAATCAGACCGCGCGCCAAGGCAAAAGCTTGAACGCGTTTCACGGCTTCAGCATCGGGCTGGCCGTCAGCGTTGTTAAGTTCCACGGCAACCATCGAACCCAGGCCGCGCACATCCACAATAGCGGGGCAAGCGGCGCGCAGGCTTTCCATGCGGGCCATCAAACGCTGGCCAAGCACTTCAGCGCGTTCGCACAGCTTTTCTTCTTCAATCACATCCAGCACGGCATGCGCGGCCGCAACGGCCAACGGGTTGCCTGCATACGTGCCACCCAAACCGCCTGCTGCCGGGCCGTCCATGACATCAGCACGTCCCACCACACCGGAAATCGGCATACCACCGCCCAGACTTTTGGCCATGGTGATCAGGTCAGCCTGCACGCTGTGGTGTTGCATGGCGAACAGCTTGCCGGTGCGGGCAAAGCCGGTCTGCACTTCATCGGCAATCAGCAAAATGCCGTATCGGTCGCAAATTTTGCGCAGGGCCACCATCAACTCGGGCGGCGTAATGTTGAAGCCACCTTCACCTTGAACAGGCTCAATAATGATGGCTGCCACTCGGTTGGGATCAATGTCGACCTTGAACAGGAGGTCTAACGACTTGAGCGAATCCGCCACCGAGATATCTTGCGTCGCATTGGGGAAGGGCACGTGGTAAATATCGCCAGGCATGGGGCCAAATGCCAGCTTGTACGGGGCGACCTTGCCGGTGAGTGCCATGCCAAGCATGGTGCGGCCATGGAAGGAACCTGAGAACGCCACGACGCCGCTGCGCCCGGTGGAGGCACGCGCGATCTTCACCGCGTTTTCGACGGCTTCAACGCCTGTGGTGAAGAAGGCTGTTTTCTTCAGGCCATCAATGGGGGCGATGCTGTTGATGCGCTCGGCCAGCGAGATATACCCTTCGTAGGGCACGATCTGATAGGCCGTGTGGGTGAAGTTATCCAGTTGCGCTGCAATGGCCGCGGTCACCTTCGGGTGGCGATGGCCGGTGTTCAGCACGGCAATGCCGCCTGCGAAATCGATGTATTCCTTCCCTTCCGTATCCCACAGCGTCGCGTTTTCGGCGCGTACCGCGTAGAAGTCGCACATGACGCCAACACCGCGCGGCGTGGCCAGCGAGCGGCGGGTATTCAGATCCTTATTTTTCATGACAGTCTCGAATGACACATAGGGGTTGGAACACTAGGTCTGACCGGGAGCTGCACTCGGGCGGCGCGGCGTTCTGACCTATCGGGAATGGCCTTATTTAATGCTAAGATGGCCCCATTTCTGGGAACCACTTTTATAAAATAGGTAGAACCAATTGCGCTCGATTGTGGGTGACCTGCTCTTGCTGCGCTTAAGCGACGTGCCTATTGATGACGCGTCCCCTCGTGACCTGCCCCTTCGCGGCTCGGGTAACCGTGAGGCCCGCGTTGGCGTCATAAGCAAAGAACCCATGAATCGGCGGCTGTATCGCGGCATACGCGAAGCCATTCTGGAAGGCGCGATTGCGCCAGACACCCGATTGCCAGCGTCGCGCGATCTCGCCGCAGAGCTGGGCATTGCTCGCAATACCGTGGTTCATGTCTATAGCCAGTTGCTGGCCGAGGGCTACACACGCAGTCGGCAAGGCAACGGCACCTTCGTGAATGCGTCCGTGCCAGACTCCTATCTGGCCAGTGGTCGGCGCCCAGGGCGGGCGCCACCCGTGCCTGCGCGTGCTGTCTTATCGGAGCGTGGCGCGCATATTGTGAATAGTGTCTCGGCGTCCCCTTACCAATGGGGGGCCTTCATGCCGGGCGTGCCCGACCTGACAGAATTTCCCCACAAGAAGTTTGGCCGCATTTTCAGCGCGCTTTGGCGCAATCCCGCCCCTGAATTACTGACCTATGCCTATGGTGGCGGTTTACCGGCGCTGCGTCGGGCCCTGGCACAGCATCTGGCGCTGACGCGCTCTATTGATTGCGACCCCGATCAAATCCTGATTACCGAGGGCTCGCACCAGGCCATCGACCTGACCACCCGGATTCTGGGCGAGGTCGGCGATACGGCCTGGGTTGAAGACCCGGGTTATTGGGGCGCACGCACGGTCTTGCAGGCCAATGGCATTCAAACGGTGCACCTGCCGGTCGACGAGGAAGGCATGCGATTGCCGTCCGAGCCCTCGGGTACGCCGCCACGCTTTATCTTCGTCACGCCTTCTCATCAATATCCTCTGGGCCCGGTCATGTCCCTGGCTCGTCGGCGCCAATTGCTGGCTGTGGCGCGCCAGTGTGGCAGCTGGATCATCGAAGACGATTACGACAGCGAATTCCGCTTTTCCGGCCGTCCCATTGCGTCGCTGTTAGGCCTTGAACCGGATGCGCCGGTGATCTACATGGGCACGTTCAGCAAAACCTTGTATCCGGGTTTGCGTGTGGGCTATCTGGTGCTGCCCAAAGCACTCACGTCTGCCTTTCAGGCCGCGCACGCCGAGCTGTATCGCGAGGGTCACTTGATGACCCATGCGGCCTTGACTACGTTCATTACGGAAGGGCATTACGCGGCACATATACGGCGCATGCGCATGCTGTACGGCAAGCGCCGCGCCATGCTGGTCAACTTGATCGAGCGCCGTCTGGGTCCAGGCTGGCTGCATCCGGATACAAGCGAAGCGGGATTGCATCTGGTGCTGGACTTGCCGCCGGACATGGATGATCAGCGCGTGGTGGAGGTGGCGCTCAGCAAAGGGGTGCTGACCCGCGCTCTATCCCGTTATTACATCAACCCGGAGCAGCGACGTCAGGGTCTGCTGTTAGGTTATGCCTGTGTGCCGGAACGCGATATTGCCCGCAAGTTTGAGGTGTTGCTCGACAGCCTGGCTGAAGTCGCGCGCGCCAAGCGCTAAGACGCGCGGTGTGGGCAATTGCTGGTCAAGCATCGCGGGTTACGCGCGTTCGCCATTTGTGTTTTTGCCCTGAGTCGTTCGCGCTGCACCCACGCTACGGTTCAACGAGAGTGTCGTAGATTCTATGGTTTTCGTATAGCCTGATTGGCGATAAAAAACTCCAGATCG
>JBEBWV010000026.1:0-52283 GCA_040391965.1 Achromobacter deleyi
GAATACGTTGTACACCCCGTCAATGTTGAGGGCCAGAATCTGCGGCCACGGCGCTTCTTCAGGCATGCCCGCGAAATGCAGAACGCAATCAATCCCTTCCATGCATCGTTGAACCGACTCCGGATCGCGAATATCCAGGTGACACACTTCTTCTCCGGGCCCCGCCGGTTCTTGCGGCGCGATATCGGCTAAGCGCAGGAGATCGTACTGGCCACGCAGATGTCGCCGTAATACCAGACCTATCGTGCCAGCCGCGCCGGTAATCAGAATGCGCCGCATCGCGCCTTCTTCGTGTTCGTTTTTGTTCTGCATGCTTTCCCTCTATCTGATGGCAAGTTCGGTGTCGGTATCGAAGAAGTGCAAGTTCTCGCCGGACGTGGCTACGCGAATGGTGTCGCCCGATGCGACGAGCGAATTGGCATCCACCCGTGACAAGGTCAATGGAAAGCTGGAAAGTCTGGCTTCCAGCACAATCTCCACACCCAGCTGTTCCACGACATCGACCGTGGCATTGCCGATCACCTGCAGATCACCTGTTGCGGCCACAGTTCCGCCCTCAGCACCCGCCAACGACAGATGCTCTGGCCGCATACCCAGTGTGAGCTCCTTGCCTTGCCAAGCCGCAAGCGCCAAAGCGCGTGCTGGGGGAATCCGTACATCCAACCCGGGTGCCGACGCGTGCAACGCACCACCCTCTCCGTTGCGCAAGGTCACACGAATAAAGTTCATTGAGGGCGCGCCGATAAAGCTGGCGACAAACTTATTGGCAGGTCGGCTATAGACCTCAAGCGGCGTACCCACCTGCTGAATATTGCCGTCTTTCATCACCACGACGCGATCGCCCAAGGTCATGGCTTCTACCTGATCGTGCGTCACGAATACGGACGTCGTAGGAATGCGCGTGCGCAAGCGCTTGATCTCTAGCCGCATTAGCGTGCGAAGCTTGGCGTCCAGATTGGATAGTGGTTCATCGAAAAGAAAGACCTTGGGCTTTCTGACGATGCATCGCCCTAACGCCACGCGCTGCTGTTGACCGCCAGATAACTGCTTTGGCTTGCGCTGCATCAGCTCGTTAAGCCCCAGTATTTCTGCAGCACGGTCGATCTCGACCTTGATTTTTGCCTCATCGACTTTCTTGTTGCGCAGCCCAAACGCCAAGTTGTCGTAGACCGTCATGTGTTGATAAAGCGCGTAGTTCTGGAACACCATCGCTACATCGCGGTCTTTGGGGGGCAAGCGGTTCACGACCTGCGTACCGATGCGGATCTCTCCGGTGCTGATGTCTTCCAGACCGGCGATCATGCGCAAGGTCGTGGATTTTCCGCATCCGGAAGGGCCAACCAGCACCACGAACTCCTTGTCCGCGATGGTCAGATTGACATCCTTCACCGCGTGATGGGCCGTGCCATAGTGCTTGTTCAACTGGGTAAGTACGATTTCAGCCATCTGCATAGTTCCGATGTAGAACGCGTGGTTCCGGGCGCCTGGACCTTCTTTGGCGCGCGGCCGTTAATTTGAAAAAATCTCACGACCGCGCCACACGTCAGTCTCTGGGCGACGGGATTATTGAGCCGCTTGAGTCACCAATGGAGCGCCTTCAGCCAGCGCCTTTGGAATGTCTTCGCGCTTGCCCACTACCGACTTGATCGCCGCATCCGAGAATGCCTTGTGCACGGCTGGCCAGGCTTCAAAGTAGTAGCCCCCATGTATCTGGAAAGGCACGTCCAGGCTGTGCTTCTTCAGCTCCACCATTTTTGGATTTACCGCCGCAATCTTGTCCCACAACTTCATATTGGGTGGAGGCGCGCCGGTCTTGGCGAAGAGCTCAATCTGCCCTTGTTCGTCTTGCAACATGCCAGACAACATCTGCTTGGCCAAGGCCTTGCGCTCTGGCGTGGCAGACTTCGGAATGGCCCAGCCCCATGCGTCGTTCCAGGAAATATGTTCCTTGCGGCTAGGGCCCAGCGGCAGGAATCCGACACCGACCTTGCCAGCAATTTTCGATTTTGCCGGGTCATCGAAACTGCCCCAGTTTGATGAGTCGGACACGGTGAAAGCCGAATTGCCAGACGTGAAGATGGCATTGGCCTCGTTGCGGTCATAGGCAGGCATGCCTTTGGGGCTGATCTTGTGTGTGTTGATCGCATCCCACCAGAACTCGGCCACCTCGCGCATGCACTGATCGGTCATGCCTGATTTCCAGCCGTTCTGCTTCAGGACGGCGTTCGATCGTTCGTAGGTAGGCGTGAGCACGTCGCAATTATTCGCCCACATCGACCAGAACCAGGTATTCCACGAGTTGTTCATCGACATACTGCCGACGAATCCGTACTTGACCTTGTTCTCTGCTTGCAGACGCTTGCTTACTTTGACCAGCTCGTCCCACGTCTGAGGCACTTCGTCGGGTTTGACCAGATCGGTGCGATAAAAAAACACGCCATACGTATGCGCCATCGGCACAAATGTATTTCGTCCTTCGGCGTTGTTGAAAATAATGCCGGCCGAGGCGAAGGGATCCACATTCTCGATGCCCTTGACGTCATCCACGGGCTCCAGCATATGGGCCCACAATTGGCCCCAATCGTCGTTGTGCCAGATCACATCGAACTGATCCGATCCAGACGTCAGCGCCGACGTCATCTTCTCCAGATACACCCCATAGGAGTTCGGAACCTTGATGATCTTCACGCCGTTGGCCTTACCCCATTTTTCCAGCAGCTCAACGGCAGCCGTCTGGATGGGGTTGGGTTGGTAACCGATGCGCAGTTCTTTTTCCTGGGCATGCGCCCCACCGGTTAATAGCCCTAGTGCGACCGCGCAGAGCGCGGCACCTCTCTTGAATGTATGCATTGTCTCGTCCTCTCATGGGGAATTATTCGTTTTTTTAGGTACTGCACTGCCTACTCTGCTGCGCCGTATGAAGAATCTATCGTCAGATCTTCAAACCTCGTATGACGTACTTCTGGCCGAACAGCGTCAGGAAGAACGCCGGAACCAATCCCAACACCGCGGTAGCGCTCATTAAGTGCCACTCGGTGCCCATTTCATGCACGAACTGCGCAATGACTACCGTCAACACTGGCGTGTTCTGACCCGTCAAAATAAGCGCGAACAAAAACTCGTTCCACGTAAACAACCAGCACAGCACCGCCAATGCAGAAATTGCAGGAATGGCCGACGGCAATGCCACTCTGTAGAACGCCCCCCAACGCGAGCAACCATCGATCAGCGCCGCGTATTCCATAGAAGGATCAATGCCGTCGAAGAACCCTTTCATCAGCCATGAAAAGAAGCAGATATGCACGGCGATGTGCGGCAACAGCAAGCCCAGGTAGGTGTCATACGCGCCTATGCTTTGCGTGACGAAGTACAAGGGCAAGACCCAGGAAATGTAGGGAATGCAGCGGAACACATAGATGGTGCCGAACCAACTGCGGGAGATGGGTCCGCTAAACCGCGACAACATATATCCGCTGGTCACGGTGATCAGAATGGAGAACACCGTAGCCAGGGTGGCGATAACGGCGGTGTTTACAAACGCCGCCAAAATACGTGGGTCACCCAGCACATGAACGTAGCTGTCTATGGTGAACTCCGTGCCTTGGTGCACATAGAACACGCCGGACTGTGGACGCAAGGAAGTCAGAACCAGCCAAAGCACTGGAAACGCGAACAGAAAACACACCACCGCGATGCCCAGACCGAAACAGACTCGGCGAGAGGTCGGCCCCAGGTTGGAGAGGGATTGCCAGATCGCATTCATGCTGACACCTTCGACACTCGGTCAAGAAATTTGTACAAGATCATGCCCACGATCAAAATAATGGCGCCTCCGATGATGGCGGCGGCAGATCCTCGTCCAAAATTCAAATACACGAAGGCGCTCTGGTAGGCATATTGGCTAAACATCTCGGTTTGCCGCGCCGGGCCTCCACCAGTCAGTGTCCACACGATATCGAACACTCGGAACGCGTCGATAGCTCGAATAACCACGCATACGAGAATCACCGGATGCAGCATGGGAACCGTCAAATAGCGGAACACACGCCATCGCGTCGTGCCGTCAATCGCCGCCGCTTCAAAGGGCTCTTTGGGAAGGCTTTGCAAACCGGCAAGCAGCAATAGCGTGAACCACGGCGTCCAGAGCCAGACGTCGGTCAAGAGAATGATTCCGAAGGCAGTCCAGCGCTCCGCGAGCCAGGCTCTGGGTTCCAGGCCGATCGCCTCGAACACCACGTTAACAATCCCGAACTGGTCATTGAACATCCAGCGCACCATGATGGCGGCGATGACAGGCGCGATCATCAACGGCAGCAGCAACATGGTTTGCACCAGACTTTGCCCTCGAAACGGCCGGTTCAATGCCACAGCCAGGCCAAGCCCCAGGGCCAGCGAGATCGTGACGCTGGAGAACATGAACATGAAGGTATTAGGCAACACGATCTTGAGGAAAGCCGGGTCGGTCAAGACGCTGATGTAATGCTGCAGACCCACCCAGGTTTTCTTCGGATTGTTCAACATCCAGTCACGAAAACTGGCATTCGCGCCTATGGCGATCGGCACGATCTGAAAGAACAACAGCACCAGCACCGCGGGCGACACGAGCATCAGCATGAAGCGCTCGCGCTCTCCTATTCGCCATTTCTGTGCGAGAGATATTTTCATCAGGACCATCCTTTTATCTCGGACTTCGGAACCTGCTTTTTGGGAAGTTCAAGGCCTGGCCTGACGCCGGAAGTCCATGCCTGTCTTTTCTGTCTTAACGCCACTCGCTGCTCCGGCGTTCTACCGACGGCACCTGAAATTCGAGTCTTCACAAGCTCGTTATCAGATCGCTGTGCGGCGTATCCGATGAAGAAGTCGTGATGATTCAAGCGGGCGCGCAGCATGCCTGCATGGACCAACATCGTTCTAGGTTCTACCGTGGGAATTTGTGCTGAATATGAGTAACCGCTTACTTCGAACATTCATTTGCTCCTAGACGATCCATGAAATGGAGAACTAAGGCTAATAGGTGAAACCTGCGAATGCGAATAATGTTCCGATGGCTACGACATTTATCGATGTCGATCACGTGTATGTCTGGGCGATTTTGTTTCGCTACACGATCGGAATTTAAGAAACCGGTTTCACACGATAGTGTGTTGTTGCGGTTTTTCTTACTAGTATTTTCCCTCGGGCTCGTGTGCTCAGAGCACCTTGTGCAAGGTGTCAACTACGATTCTTGCTGCTCGTGACATGGGTTTTCCGTGACTGGCAATCACGACAATGTCGCGCTGAACGACGGGGCGGCGTATGGGTATGGACACCAGCGATCTCGAGTCGTCATGCCGGACTACCAGCTCAGATAACACCGCAACGCCCAGCCCTTCTCTGGCCATGGCGATCAGTGTGGAATTGAACGCCGCCTCGTACGTGGGGGTGATGTCGATCTTCGCTTGCGCGGCTGTTTTCTCAATTTGAACCCGGATGCTGCTGTCGCGAACGGGCAATAGCAAGCGCTCACGAGCGAGCTCACCCAGAGACAACACCTTGCGACCCGCCAAGGCATGGCTCGCGGCGACCACGGCACAGAATTTGTCGGCGTACAGCGGTTCAATGACAAGATCGCGGTCATTCTTTTCGACGCACCCTATGCCGAAATCCACCGCGCCGCTCTTGCACAGCTCAATCACCCGCAATGCAGCACTATCCCGTACCCGTAGCGAGATGCCGGGATGACTTTTTGCCAGTTCCCGCATAGCCACCGGGAGCACGCTCGACGCCACAGAAGGCAACGCGGCCACCGTCACCACGCCGCGTGTCGGCCCCCCTGAGTCGCGCGCATCCGTGATCAAGGCATCCATATCCTGCACGATCGCTTCGAAGCGAGGAAGCAACTCAATACCGGACTGCGTCATCGTGACGCGGCGCCGGTTTCGATCAAACAGTGCGACCCCAAGCACCGTCTCCAGTTGCCGAATCTGCACACTCAGCGCTGACTGCGAGATATGCAGCTCATGCGCGGCCCGCGTGAAATTCCCCAATCTCGCAATGGCAAGAAAAGCCTTCAATTGCCGCAACTCTCCAAGCATGGAACGTTCCTTTGACGCGACGACATCACTTCGGGATTCGCGTCCTCGGACTACGCCCGAGAGCACTCGGATGCGAACGCCGCCTATTCTTTCATCAATCGAAAATTCGGGATACTGTGTTCGATAAATTCAATTTCCATTATCAAAGAGGCATCCCTAGAATTCGTAGACCCAGATTCCGGGGTTAACGAGCTGCCGCCTACGGATGGGGCGTTGGAGCCAAAAATGGAGATTTGCTCATGTTCTATGCGCCGCCCCCCGTTTTGGAGACCACGGTCTTCGCTCGTTTACCCGATGCATTGCAATCGGCACGTAGCGACAACGAATGGGTGACGGGGCAACCTCACGGCAGCCCGGCAAAATCGCTACTCGAAGGCCCTTCTTTCGGCCCCGATGGCCTGCTGTACTGCGTGGATGTTCTGAACGGACGCATTCTGCGTGTCTCCGCGAGCGGTCAATTCGAGGTATTGGCGGAATACGATGGCTGGCCCAATGGACTGAAATTTCACCAGGATGGCCGAATATTCATTGCCGACTACAAGAACGGCATCATGGAGTTCGACCTTCGAACGGGCCGGGTGACGCCCTTTGTCGTGCGCTTTAATCTCGAGCGTTTCAAGGGCGTGAACGATCTGTTCTTCGCAGCCAACGGCGACATGTACTTTACCGACCAAGGGCTGACAGGCTGGCAAGACCCCACCGGCCGCCTATTCCGGGTTCGCCCCGACGGCCAGATAAATTGTCTGCTGGACAATCTGCCCAGCCCAAATGGCCTGGTCATGGACCGCCACGAAACTGCCCTCTATGTTGCCGTCACACGCGCGAACGCCGTCTGGAAAGTGCCACTTTTGCGCAACGGTACCGTCGGCAAGGTGGGTACCTATATTCAGCTCTCGGGCGGCGGCGGCCCCGATGGGCTTGCGCTCGACGCGCAAGGCAGGCTGGTCATTGCTCATGTTGGATTAGGTGCGGTCTGGGTCATGAGTCCGACAGGCGAGCCCGCCTGGCGCATTCGTTCGACCGTGGGAATGCATACCACCAACGTGGCCTACGGCGGGCCCGATTTGCAGACGCTATACATCACCGAATCTGAAAGTGGCACGATCCTGACCGCCCGCCTCGATGTGCCGGGCAAACAGATGTACGGCGGCGCGCAAGCGCGTTGAATCCACGCTCGATGATCCCAACCAGCAGGAAACAAACCATGCAACAGGAACGAAACGTCGTGATCGTTGGCGGGGGAACAATGGGCTGCGATGTTGCGGCCATTTTTCACGCCGCGGGATGGCCGATTCAAATCGTGGAGCCTGCGGCCGCAACCCGCGCTACGCTGGCGGCGCGCATCCAGGCGGCGGCACGCGCCATCGGCGCAAACCCTGCTTCAGAACCACAGACGCCGCTCGCCGAGTTAAGCGACATTGACTGGCGAGACGTAGTTCTCGTCATCGAATGCGCCCCGGAGACGCTGACGCTCAAACAAGCGATCTTTGCCGAGCTGGAGAAACGTGCGCCCGCGCATGTCCCACTGACCAGCAACTCCTCCAGCCTGCCGATCAGCGCCATCGGCGCTGGTCTGAACTCGCAGGACCGCATGATTGGATTGCACTTTTTCATGCCGGCCCATCTGGTGCCAGCGGTCGAAGTCGTGCGCAGTGAGCATTCCAGCGAAACCATCGTGACGCAGGTCAGCGACATCATGAGAGAAGTCCGAAAAAAGCCCGTACAGGTCAAACGAGATGTGCCCGGATTTCTGGCCAACCGCATTCAGCACGCCATGATGCGCGAAGCCATTGCGCTAGTTGAAGAAGGCTTTGCCAGCGCGGAGGATGTCGACATCGCAGTCCGCTACGGTTTCGGTTTTCGCTTGATAGCAGCGGGCCCGCTACTGCAGAAGGACCTGGCCGGTATCGATATCCACTGCGCTGCGGCGGCCACCATGTACCCGCATCTGCGCAACGACACCCAACCCAGCGCCTTGATGCGCAAGCTGGTTGAACAAGGCGATATCGGCGTCAAGGCACCCAGCAAGAAGGGATTCTACGAGTGGGACGATGCCGCCATTGCGCGAGAACGACAGCGCTACGAATCGGCCTTGAAGAAGGCATGGCAGATTCTGAAAGACGAAGACGACTCGATGTGACGGCTACGGACTTGAAGCCAACGGCCAGGGGAAGCTCTGCCCGGGATGCGTTGGCTCAGGTCGTCGTTATTCACCTATGCGTCGGTGCCGACAAGGACGATAAAAAAAGCGAGCGGTTCTCGGGTTGAACTGCACGCAGAGATTGGACGCCTGTTCAATCTTTGAGGGCTTTTTTTTAGATGCCTGGATTTCTTGGCTTGGGGTGAGAAGTGGCGCGCATGCCTTGCTCATTGTTGTCGTAGCCTTCCTTCACCTTGTAGGCCTACCGCTAAAGCGTAGTTCTGATGTACCGCAAGGACGATCTATACACTCGTGTCATCCCATATACTGCCCGCACTACCTGACAAGAGGTAGTCGGGCTTGGAACCCCGAATCTCGATAGGCGGACGACTGCCAGCAAAGCAGTATTTTCACGTCCACGCGTCTTTGCGCGTCTGCTGAAAAGCGGCCTTAGGCGTGCGGGCCTCATAAATCGAGAGGAGCCAGATATGGCTGATTACTTCCTGCGGACTTCTGTTCCCATTTCCCCCGATAGCGTTGCATCAATCTGCACACCATGGCGAGTTCGATGATGATGCATCCCCTTGCTCTCGACCGATACGCTGTCGAAGATGAGCCCGAATATCGCAACGTAGAAATGACCCGGCTCTGCGATATAGAACGCAGCATGCATTCCATTGAAGCTATTGCCAGAATCATCGGCAACAGCGCATGTGAACCCGCAATGTCAGGAGGAGCACCGTTGGATCAATGGATTGTGGGCAAACTGATGGGCGGGGTGGAGAGTTTGTGCGGGTATATCTCGTTTGCCGTCGAAGCGATGCGTGAAGACGACGAGCGTAGAGACACCTAAATTGGGGCGGGCTGCTCGTGTTCTCGCCACCGACTGCGGTAGCGCGTAGCAGCCCTGTCGGACCTGGGAGCGCATGGAAAAGCAGATTTTTCGCAGGGCTGGTCAATCTGCTGGTGCCCTCGACGTAGCGAAATAACCCTCGCATATCGCTCCCTGAAAACGCCAAATCAGTGGCTAAGAATTTGCCTTATTTGCTATAAAAATAATTACACATTATTAGAAGAAGCACCTTCTCCCATTGGGAAATCACTTAAAAATTGGCTTTTTTGTGAAATTTATTTATAGCAAATAAAGCATATGCCCCCTTCGCGGCCTAGGCCGCGAACTTGCGCGATTGCGCGAGGCCAGTGGCATGACGCAGAAAGAACTAGCTACCATGAGCGAGAGGAAGAAATACACTCGTGTGCGCTTTGAGACCGATGGCATTGGGGAGTTTAGGTCGCGCAAGCTTGTGCGCCTGCTCGAAGTGCTGCGCTATGAGCTGAAGTACGCAGCGATGTATCGCAGCTTCCTCCTTGATGATGCATTGCTCGAGCGGGAAGATAGATATACTGTATATTCATACAGTATATCTATGCCTCAAAACTCGGTGGGGACATGCCATATCTTCGATCCGACATCTGCCAATATGTACATCCCGCATGGATACACATATGTGTATCCATGCTATCTTGCCAGCATGTCAAGCAAAGACGTTGGACTTCGTATCCGTGTAGAAAGGGAACTCCGAGAAGAGTTTCAAGGTGCCTGTATGGCAGAAAACAAATGTGCCTCTGAGGTGCTGCGGGAATTCATGAAGGAATTCGCCGAACGGCGCCAAGGCGGCAAACAAGCAGACTTGTTTGCCACCTTGGCGCCACGGGAACCGCGTTAATTACCAACGAGAAATTCAAAATGAGTCAATTCACTTCGCTAGAGCTGTGCGCTGGCGCAGGTGGGCAAGCCTTAGGATTAGAGCAAGCTGGTTTCGATCACGCTGCATTGATCGAGATAGAACCGCCTGCATGCGCCACACTACGCCTCAACCGGCCCAACTGGAATGTCATTGAAGGCGATTTACGCCTCTTTGATGGTCGTCCATACCACGGGAATATTGATCTCCTGGCAGGCGGCGTTCCGTGTCCGCCTTTTTCTAAAGCGGGAAAGCAACTGGGTGCGAACGACGAACGCGACCTGTTTCCTGAGGCACTTCGTCTCGTTGACGAAATCCGACCTCAAGCAGTCATGCTGGAGAACGTGCGCGGTCTGTTAGATCCCGTTTTTGCTGAGTACCGTCAGAACGTAGAAAATCAACTCACGAAGCTTGGCTATGTTTCGGGATGGCGCCTGCTCCACGCCTCCAATTTTGGTGTTTCACAGCTTCGGCCTCGCGTAGTCTTCGTGGGCATGCATAAGAATGCGGCGGGCACATTTGAATGGCCAGAGCCTCAAGTAGATGCCCCACTTACCGTCGGTGAATTGCTTCACGACTTGATGAAAGCAAACGGCTGGAACGGTGCAGATGCATGGAAGGAAATTGCAAACCGTATTGCCCCCACGTTGGTCGGAGGCTCCAAAAAGCACGGCGGTCCCGACCTTGGACCCACACGTGCCAAAGCCGCGTGGGCAGCGCTCGGAGTTGACGGAATGGGACTTCGCGACGAAGCTCCAGATCAAGATTTTGTAGGGATGCCCCGTCTTACTCCTCGAATGACTGCACGCGTTCAAGGGTTTCCTGACGACTGGCAATTTTTCGGGCGTAAGACCGCTGCTTATCGCCAAATTGGAAATGCTTTCCCTCCCCCTGTGGCTGCCGCGGTGGCCAGTCAAATTTTTACTGCACTAACCAGTAAACGCATTTTCAAGGCAGCTTAATGACGGTCGAGTCCCAGTTCAGCGAGGCACGCAAGGCATTCCACGCCCGACTACTTACGACGATTCTCACCATTGATAAGTCCGGCGTCGTGAGCAATGCGGACGGAAGTAGTGTCCTAAGCAAGGCGATTGCTAAAGGCATTGCGGACAGACTCAAAGCGGAGACTGTTAGCGAACGCATCGCCGGTCAAAGCTCTGGCAATCAGTTTGAGGGGCTTTGCGCGCAGTTTGTACAAGAGACTTTCCCCAAACTCGCACATCTTAGGCCTGGGAACTGGGACATTCGACAAGTCTCCGGCCGAAATCGACTCGAGATCGCCCGACATGAACAATATGCCCACCTTGTAGCATTAGACAGGGCAGCCAAAAGCGATCCTGAGCTTGCCGCAGCGTTGGGCAGCGACTACACCATTACCCCTGACATCGTTATTTCGCGACATCCGGAAAGCGATGAGGCTATTAACGCGAATACATTCCTCATCGATAGCGAGGTTGCGAAGCACGCGAGCCTACGACAAGCAAACCGTGGCCTTCCCCTCCTGCACGCTAGCATTTCTTGCAAATGGACCATTCGCAGCGACAGGGCACAGAACGCCCGTTCAGAAGCCTTGAACCTCATCCGCAATAGAAAGGGGCGACTTCCCAACGTAATGGTCGTAACCGCTGAACCAACGCCAAGTCGCCTCGCATCGATCGCTCTAGGTACAGGGGATATTGATTGCGTCTATCACTTTGCGCTATACGAACTGCAAGATACTGTTCAAGCACTCAGAATGAGCGATGCCGCAGATTTACTGTCCATAATGATCGACGGTAAACGTCTCAAAGATATTTCAGATTTGCCACTTGACCTGGCTGTTTGAGCCCGTTTTCGGCACTGCCGATTGCATAAACACCAACGATGTGAAGCGCTACATAATTGTTGGCGCTGACCAACTCATTTGATCAGGCGAGCGGTAGTCGACGCCAGCTACTCCAACGAGGTTGAAAATAGTTGGAACAGCAGGTGTTGGCGATGGCATGAAGTTTCGCGCGAAGGAGTGCCCTAGAACGATCAGCACCAATGCACGCGCCGAAAGTAGCTATCACACACTGGCATCTTGCACGCGAATGCTCAGCCAATCGTCATCCTTGAAATCAAAGAATCCGTTACGCAAGAAATCCTCTCTATCTTGCATATAGGCGGCGCACAATACCTGAATACCTTCAGCCGCTAAGGGTTCTTTGGCCTCACGTGCTCGCCGCAATGGATCACCTTTCAGTTGAGCAACTTGCAAGATCGCACTGCGCGGAATGATTTGACCATTCACTTTTCGGAAAAGCGCCTTCAATCGAGCTTTACCACTTGTAGGGCTTAACACCGCCTCGCGCACCGAGTCGTCTATATCGAATAAGAAATTTCGAATCATTGGTTGCTGGTGCAACAGCCACCGGATGTTCTGCTTTCCAACGGCCGAAACGCTTTTCTTGCCATCTTGATTCTGTCCGCGTGTCAAAACCTCCAGCGTGGTCCGCAATAGACCAACGCTATAGAGTCCAGTATGGTCGTTTCCAGTGACGAGTAGACAAATCTGTCCGACGGCCTCCCGAGGAATCATCCACCCACCCGATAAAGAAAATTTGGTATCAACCTCATAACCTTGGATGAGGTTGTCCAGGACTTTCCCGCGCTCTAACGCAAGTTCATCACGCAAAACAATCTCAACCTTGGTACCGATGTAGGTCTTCTCAGTTTTCTCCAATTGCTCTACGCAATACCGACCTGTTCGCGGCCCGTCAATTACCTCATCCAGCGACTGGCGAAGCGCCTTGGCAATCACATCTCCAAGATCACTCCGGCTCGATAGGTGCGTGAATACCGCATCGAGAGACGGGTCTGGCATTTTCGATTGAGCAAGCAGGGCTACCGTCATTACGTACCACACTTGAAGTTAGTAGTGGCCGCAAGTATAGGGGAGGAGGAACTCCCTCATTTTGAGAGCGCGCAATAGAGCTCTGGGCTAGTGAGGACTTATCCCCGATCAGCCCTCCAGTTGCGAATGATAAAAAACGCTCAGTCTCGGAGGGTTATTTGCAATGCCTAAATACGAGAACCATGGTGGCAATTCGAACGTTGCTTCCTCTCCAATCGTCGTTAATCAAATTACGGTCGCGTTTTTGGATGACGCAGCATACCTCTACAACAGCGATGCTTCCGATCCGGCCGTATTACAACGGATGCAAGGAGTCGCTCTCGAAGGACGTGAATTGAACAGCTATGTTGTCCAACACATAAAGAAAGAATTATTTCCGAAAACTTCGCTAAGAATGCAGTCATTCGCCAATGAGATTTTGGTACCAATCCACAGTCAAAATACCTAACTTCGTCGGCGATCTAAATGCCCCAGACAGCCACGAACACTCTACGACGCCGACAGCATATTTGACCTTACGGCGGATCATCCTGAGAATCGCCGGGTGATCCATAGTGAATACATCTGGCAATCCCCGCGGTGGCCTAACTGGCAATACAACATCGCCTCTCTTACCGAGCCATTGGCGGCAGTTAGCCACTCTCAGGCCAAGCTGTTGGCACGTCTTGTCGACTTAAGCGTCGCCTTTCGGGATAAATTCAGTATCTCCGCGTTAAGCGAAGAAGTTATCAACACCAGCGCTATCGAAGGCGAAGCGTTCAACATCGCGTCGGTGCGCCCAGCTGTAGCTCACCGCGTGCAAGCGAAGATCCGCGGCTTGACGCCTGTTGAGCGCAATGTCGATGGGGTCGTGGAAATGGTGCTTGATGCCACCAGCAATGCCCATCTTCCTGTCACAGAAAATCGATTGTTCGGCTGGCATGCCGCCCTCTTCCCTAGCGGCTATTCGGGCATGAGCCGCGTCCAGGTGGCAGGATTTCGGGACGACGCCAATGGGCCAATGCAAGTGGTGTCCGGACGCATAGACCGCCAGCGCGTGCACTATGAGGCTCCGCCCGCGAGCAATATCGAGGCAGAGCTGCGACGATTTCTCGACTGGCTTAACAGCCAGACGCAGGAACCCGCGCTTATCAAAGCTGGCATCGGGCATTTATGGTTTGTCACCCTGCACCCGTTCGATGATGGCAATGGTCGCATTGCGCGAGCCATTGGCGACTTGCTGCTTTCCCGTGCGGATGGCAGCTCGCAACGCTTTTACAGTTTGTCGGCGCAGATTCAGCGTGAGCGCAAGGCCTACTACGACATTCTGGAGCGCACTCAGAAGGGCACGTTGGATGTGACCGAGTGGTTGGGGTGGTTCTTGGCGAACTTGCACGCTGCGGTGCTACAGGCACACCAGACCTTGGATCGCGTGTTGGCCAAGGCGCGTTTCTGGCAGCAGATGGCGGCCGTGCCTATGAACGAGCGGCAGATCAGGGTGCTGAATCGGCTGCTTGATGGTTTTGAAGGCAAGCTCACCACCAGTAAATGGGCAGCGTTGGCGAAGTCATCGACAGACACGGCATTGCGCGACATCAATGAGTTGGTGGAGCGCGGTGTGCTTCAGAAATTGGCGGCTGGCGGACGCAGTACGAGTTATGAGTTATCCACAGGTGCTGGGAAGATCACGGCACAAAACGCTGATGAATAGCCGCGACCATAGTCGCTGAAGGCACTTTGAATTTTTCCTCGTTGGGCAAAATTCAAACCTAGCCGGGCCGAGCAAAAGCTCGTGGATACAGCCGCTCATAGGCCCTTTTCAGCTCGCACGCTTTCATCCGCATTACCAATCTGAGCCGTGGCACAAAGATCTGCAGAATACTAATGAGGCCCTTACACCGCCGATAACGGTGGTGACGCTGTACACGCCAAATCTCCCCAATCGTGGGCAGGATGGGCACCCTCGTGACGTATCCGAAAGTAAATAGGACCAAGTCCGAAACACCCGGAATTCCCTCTCTGCAGCACTGTGCAAACACCCAGCTCCCGATGCGTTTCTCGCACTCGACACCATCCAGCAACCCTTGCTAGTTTCCCAACACGAACTCGTCGCAACGGCGAGTCACACACGCATAGGTGTTGGATGTACTGGTTCACTCTTTTGCATCGCTAAAGCGATTTATCCCTTTGTGCTTATGGCTGAGACTCACTCAGCAATAAGCACCTCCAAACGGATGCACGCCGGTGGATCAGCACCGCGTGTCGCTTTCTAGAGCCTTCGATAAGGGTTCCTTTTTCCTATGCCTTACATATTCAAGTGCGCAAAATTCTTCGTGCGCGAACAGTTCCGTGAACCGATTGGCGTCGTCTGGGCGTTTGTCGCACCCATTGCCTACATGGTGCTCACATCGGCCCAAGACGACCTCGCGACGATGCCTTTACACACCTATGTCGACAAAGCCGCGTTGTGCCTGGCTTATATCGCGTTGTCGGTGTCTTTCATGGGGTTTGGTCTGTACCTCGTGGGCCGCCGCGAGAGTGGTTTTGTTCGGTCGTTTCTGGTCAGCCCGGCGAAGCGGCGGCGGTTTCTGTTGGCACAGTTTTTAGCGTCTTTTTTTGTCGCGAATCTCTACGGCATCGCCTTTCTGCTGGTCACCTCGTGGTTCCTATTGGGAGGTATCCCTCAGGACGCGTGGTTCTTATTCGTCTGGTTCTCGCTGACGTGTGCCGTGCTGATGTACGGCGCGATGTTCTTTGCCGCATTGCCGCTGACGTTTCAATCCGCCGGTAGCGTGATGTCGATCACGATGACGGTTTTGGTGGTGGCGGGCTTGACGACGTTTGCGCTTTCCGCGCCAGGCATTGGCATTTCCTACGTCAATCCGTTCTTTACCGCATCGCGCTTTATTGGAGGTGATCTGTTCTCAGCGAAGGTTTTTTTTGTCCTCTTGGGGCAGGTGGCTTTGCTCACCGTGTTAGGTACCTACGGTATTGCACGACTACGCCTGAATCCAGAATGGAGTAATCGATGATGAGACATTCATTGCAGTGTCATGCACAAGATATTCGGTTCTATCGTGGTGACCGTGTCATTCTGGATAACGTTTCTATGGAGATGTCGGGAGGCAAGCTGGTCGGCTTACTGGGTTCTAACGGCGCAGGAAAGACCACGTTCTTTGACATCTTGTGCGGGCTGAAGGATGCCGCAGAAGGATCAATCTCAGGCTTGTCCGGCATCGACAAGATTGCGTACCTCACTCAGGCGATTACGGTACCTGACGCGTTACACCTGGGAGAATTGGCCGAGGTGATCGCGGGCTTGTCTTCAACCGACAATGCAAGGCTTGAAGCCCTGCTGGCAAACGCTACGGCAAAAGAACAGGAGAAGTTTCGCGCGCTGTACGCAAGACGTGCGAATAGTTGCAGTTATGGCGAGAAGCGTTGGTTTGTGTTGATGATCATGTTGTCACTCGACGCAGATCTCTATGTGCTTGATGAACCGACGGCCGGTGTAGATCCGGAGTACCGGTTTTACATCTGGGAAGCGCTTGCGGCGATCAAGGCGATGGGGAAGATGATTGTTTTCTCTACGCATCAGGCATCAGAGATTGATCACAACTGCGACTACTTTTATTTCTTGAGAAATGGCCAGGCCACGCGGTTCGAGACGACGACGGAATTGCTGCTTGAGAACGACGCTACATCGCTGGAATAGGCGTTTGTGAAGTATGTGACTGAGGTGGTGTAAAGAAATTTTGTCAGCGCGGCACGACAGATGCGAAAACGATCGGCGCCGCGCTCGACCATACTCAACGTGCCAAGCCGACCCTATCGGCTAACTGTCGAATTCGTCATCTGACCGGCGATTTTTTGCTCTTCCCACAACATCCCCACATCCTGTTCGCCAATCAACAGTCCCTCTTCCCTCGCCCTGGCTGCCGCACGATTCTCTCGTTCACCCGGCATATAAATCTCATCAACGCCTTCCGCCCGCTCACACGCTTTAGCGCGTTGCACCAGAGCCGCCATCCGATCCTCATAGCTCGCGATCGGCAGAAACCCATCTGGGTTGAACACGATGAACGAGTGGCCTACGTTCTGTTCCGCCGTGAAGTCGGAATTCTGATTACGGACTTCGCCACCGAATGCCGATCCGGACATGACGCCTGCCAGCACTTCCATCATCAGTCCCAGGCCTGAGCCTTTGGGGCCACCCATGGGCAGCACCACACCATCAATCGCCGCGTTGGGATCGGTGGTGGGGCGGCCTTGTGCATCCAGCGCCCAGTCGCCGGGGATGGGTTCGCCCATTCTTGCGGCGCGGCGTATTTTGCCGAAGGCGACGACGGAGGTGGCCATGTCCAGCATGACAGGGACTGGGCCGGGTGCCGCGAAGGCAAAGGGGCTTGTGCCGAGAAATGGGCTGCGTCCGCCCCAGACCGGCATTAAGGGCGGTGCGTTGGTGAACACAAATGCGCCCAAGTTGGCGTCCAAGGCCTGCTGCAAGTAGCTGGCGGACATGCCGAAATGATTGCTGTGCGAGGCCGCGACCATGCCGATGCCAAAGCGCTGTGCACGATCTATGGCCTCGTTCATGGCGTGCTGTGCCACGACGTAGCCCATGCCGTTGTCGCCGTGCACATGCGCCGTCGCGCCGTCGTTGCCGGATACGACGATGTTGGGGTATCGGTTCACCAGGCCTTCGCGCAAGCGTCTGGTGTAGACAGGAATGCGGCCGATGCCGTGCGAGGCGACGCCTCGGGCTTCGGCGTCCACCAGGCAGTGAGCGACCTGGGCCGCTGCATCCGGTTTGAGATAGGCCGCGAAGATATCGTGTACTTGCGTGAGCAGTGCTTCAAAGGGGACGTTCTTTTCTTGCTCGTTCATCGTTGACCTTTATGCATGCGAATAGAGCGGTAGGCCTTCGATGGGCAAGGTGGCCGTCAATATGGTGCCGGTCTGCGACTCCATCATGATCAGCTCGCCGGTGCCGGGTCGATACGCCAGGTTGGTGACGATTGCACCGATAGGGCTGCGCACGAAGTGGGTGATTTCTCCTTTTGCGTTCAGGACGAACGCGCCGCCCAGGCTGGCGTGCCCCACCGCCACACCGCTGTTGACGTCCACGGCCAATCCATCAGGGCCGCTGGTGCCGAAAAAGGTTTGAAACTGGCCGACTTTGTTTACCCCGCCGCTGCTTGGCAATGGTGCACGCCAGATGGCATTGGCTCGGGTGAGGGCCAGGTAGAGTGTGCTGGCGTCTGCCGTGAGCGCCAGGCCGTTGGGGCTAGGTGCGTTGCGAATCAGGATTTCAAGTCGGCCATCCTCTTCAAGACGCAGCACTTGTCCGGAGGGATCGTGCAAGCCGGTTTGTCCCTGGTCGGTGAATAGGCAACGGCCTTGCGGGTCAAAGGTCAGGTCATTGATGCCTTTGAAAGACTCGCTATGACGATTGGCCAGCACTGGCACGGGCACCGTGCCTCCAGGTGCCAGACGCAGCAAGCCGCGCCGATAGTCGGCGATCCACAGGCTGCCATCGCGATGGAACGCGCTGCCGTTGGGCCAGCCATCATATTCAGCGCCTATTGACCAATTCAGGGCGGGGTCGATACGGAAGAGGCGTCCATGGGGAATGTCCACCACCCATAGGTTGCCGTCTCTATCAAACGATGGCCCTTCGAGAAAGCTGTCGACCACTTGGCCCGGCTTGTTGGCATCCCCCCAATCGGTGCGCTGAGTGTTCCGATATTTGTCAGGCAATCTGGTCAGTATGGTCGCTTCAATGATTTGCGGCGGCGTGAAGCTCAGGTTCCACATGGCGTTGCTCCTTTATCTTGTATCGATGGAAGGTTCGCTAGGCTGACGGCGGTGTTCTGTCTGCGGCCGTCGCACGACGGCGTGAGAGGCGTACCGCGAACGCGGCGAGGGGTAGACCATTAGCCTGCGCCCCCGTTCAGCCAGGGCGGCGCAGCACCGGGCCTGCTCACTCCTGTTGTACTGCGATCACGTGTGCCTGGGTCACAACCATTTCCGTCCCTTCAGGTGCTTCCACCCCCAAACCTTCAATCAATCTTGATGTTGGCCTCCCGAATCAGCTTGCCCCATTTGCTGTGCTCGTCGCGGATGAGTTGCGCGAAAGCCTGTGGGGTGCCGGGGCTGGGCACGTTTCCTTCAGCCAATAGGCGCTCTTGCACGTCTGGCCGCGCGAGAATCGCCAGAAGTTCGCTGTTGATCCTATTGACGATGTCGGCAGATAGGCCAGATGGCCCGACCAAGCCTAGCCAGGTGGTCGCTTCGAAGTCGGGATAGCCGAGTTCGGCCACCGTGGGTATGTCGGGCAAGGCTTGCAGGCGCTGTGCGGATGTCACGGCCAAGGCACGTATTTTGCCGGTCTGCAATTGCGGCATGACGGAGGCGGCGCTGCCAAGATAGGTGTCTACTTGTCCACCCATAAGGTCATTCATGGCGGGGCCAGCGCCTTTGTATGGCACCTGCAGAATTTCTATCTTGGCAGCGCGCACGAGCATTTCTCCGGCCAGGTGGCCGACGGTTCCCATTCCTGCCTGTGCCACGGTGTACTTGGCCGGAGACAAGGCGGCCTGTTTCACGAAGTCAGGCAGAGTTTTAAAGGGCGATACGTCACGCACAACCAGCACGATGGGTTGGGCGCACACCTTCCCAATTGCCTGAAAGTCGGTCAACGGGTCAAACAGCATCTTGGTATACAGGGCGGGATTGATAGCGAGGTTTGAGGTCTGCGCCATGCCTAGCGTCAAGCCATCCGGCGCTGACTTGGCCACCGCATCCAGGCCGATATTGCCGGCGGCACCCGGTCGGTTATCAACAATGACTGACCATTTTTTTAGTACGGTGAGTTTCTCGGCCAGTAGCCGGGACACCATATCCGTGCCGCCGCCCGGAGGAAAGGGCACGATGAGTCGGATGGCAGAGGGTGGCCAGGAGGTTTGCGCCAATACCGTCGGCGCCATCATGGCCAGGGCGCTCGCCTGCAAAAATTGTCGTCGTTTCATTGTTGTCTCCTCGGTGCTCTGTTTTAGTATTTGATCGATCGGGCTACGACGGCCCTGTCGATTTTTTCAGTTGCGCCTACTGCTGCTTAGACGGGCAGACCCTTCGCCCGCAGCACTGCATCAAAACGCTCCGGGTCTGCTGCGCCCATGCGATTACTTTCTCGGATGGCGGCCTCTTTTTCCAAATGGGTACGCGTCTTTGCCAGGACCGCCACCGCCTCTTCCGCGGGAATGGCAATAACACCGTCTGCATCGCCCACGATGAGGTCGCCCGGCATGACGGCCATACCGGCGCAACTGACGGGCACGTTGATTTCCCCAGGGCCGTCTTTGCTCGGACCTCGGTGCGTGTGGCCCTTGGCAAACAGCGGCATGCCCTCTTCAGCCCACTCCGTCAGGTCGCGCACGGCACCGTCTATCACCAGACCGGCTAATCGACGGGCCACGCAGGTGGTACGCATCAGGCCGCCGACCAAGGCCTGTGTCACGTCACCGCCGCCATCAATGACCAGCACGTCGCCGGGCTGCACCATCATCAGCGCCTTGTGAATCATGAGGTTGTCGCCTGGTCGCACCCGCACTGTCACGGCAGGACCACACATCACCGTATCCAGGCGAGCGTGGTACTGACGCAGGCCAAGGGTTCCCACGTTGCGACTCATCGCGTCACCAATGGCAGCAACGGGCAGCGTTTGAAATGCCGCCACAGTTTCCGGGGCAATGCTCGCCATGCGCGGATTAATGCGGTAACCGGCGGGCCAGTTTTTAGGCGAAGTGTCGTTGTTCATCATGGAATTCCTGGAGCAAGTGAGAGACGTTCAGATCGACAAGACCTGCGGGTTGACGCAAGCGGCGGGGTCGACAGGTTGGCCTTGCAGGAAGCCGAGCACATTGCGTGCTGCTCCGGCTGCCATTGCGTTCAATGCAGCGGGGGTTGAGCCGCCGACGTGAGGGGTGAGCACCACGTTTGGCAAGCTGAGCAACGGGCTGTCTGCGGGCAACGGTTCCACTGCCATGGTGTCCAGTCCAGCGCTATAGAGCTGACCATTGCGCAGCGCCTCAATGAGAGCGGACTCGTCGATGACTTCACCGCGTGCGGTATTGATCAGAATGGCGCCACGTGGCAAGCGTGCCAATCGGGATGCGTCGATAAAGCCACGGGTATGGTGGTTCAAAGGCACATGCAGGCTCAGCACCTCGCAATGCGCGAGCATGGCGTCCAGGTCGTCCCAGCACTGCACGCCCACCACCGGGGCCGTCTGGTCGCGCAAAGCAGGATCAAAGGTGTGTACGCCCATGCCCAGCGCCAAACAGAGCCGGGCGACGCGCTGGCCTACCTGGCCGAAGCCCACCAGACCAAGTTGTCGGCCACTTAATTCCAGGCCATCCTGGGCGCGAGACCAGCGACCGCTGCGAAGCTCTGCATCCATCCAATGAATGCGACGCGCGGCACTGAACATCAGGCCAAGCGTGAGCTCCGCCACCGATTGAGCGTTTGCCCCTGGCGTGACATAAACGGGTATTCCGCGTGCCGTCGCCGCCTCTACGTCGATGTTGCTCACGCCGACGCCATGTTTGGATATCACTTTGAGCTGCGCGCCCGCCGCAATAGCCGGTGCGTCGATAGTGATTGTGCGGGAGATGATGGCATCGACGGGTTCACGCTCAAGAGTTCGCTTGAGGGCCAGCGGGTCGTCGGCATCGGGCAGATAGAGAATGCGAGCGCCCGAGCGTGTCAGCAGGGACACGCCAGCCTGAGCGAGCTTGGGCGCCGTGACAAGAATTGTGTGCTGCATAGTCATCTGAGTAGAAGAGTGGGCCGGCTGCGCGGGTGGGCCGGAGCTGTGCCATTGTGTTTCCCTGCTATTGATTCGGTCTACTTTAGAATATTGATCAACTGATTTCTTTTATTGATCATTTAATGCAGACGGTGACGAGGCCGAATCGATGGACCTGCGAGACCTGAAGTACTTCGTGGCGATTGCGCACGCTTCCAGCATACGACGCGCGGCCGAGCTGGTTCATCGGAGTCAGCCTGCCTTGACCAAGGCCGTGGACCGCTTAGAGGCGTCGTTAGGTGCGCGGCTTTTTGAGCGCGATGGGCGTGGCCAGCGACTGAGCGCGGCGGGCACGGCATTACTGGCACGGGCCACCCCGTTACTCGGGGCAGCGGAAGCGACGCGTATTGAGGTGGCGGCACTAGGGAATGGCACCGCTGGGTTGGTACGTTTGGGCAGTGGGCCACTCGGGGCCGAATATTTATTGCCAACCATCTCGCGCTTGCTGCTGGCCGAGGCAGCCGATGTGCGCCTTCAGTTGGCCATCCGCATGAACTATGAATTACGTGTCGAGCTGCGCGACGGTGGGCTGGACCTGGTGCTGGGCTTTGTGCCAGAACAAGAAAACGAATTTGCCTGCGAAACCTTGTTAAAGGACATCGTGGTCGTCGCGGCAGGTTGCCAACACCCGATCTTCGAGAGCAAGCGCATAGATTTGCAGACCCTTAAGCACTATCGATGGGCGTTGCCCAATGCTGCCGTGGCGAGTCGCGTCTGGCTGGATAAGGTCTTTGAGTCCCAAGGGCTACCTCCTCCGACGGCACAGATCGAAACCAACTCCATTCCCTTGATTCCTCGGGTCATTGCCGACACGCATCTACTCAGCTTCGTGTCGCGTCGAACCATCCGCGCCAGCCAGGGCCAGCTACGTGAAATCGCCCTGCCCGTCACCACGCTGACTCGTGATTTTGGGTTGACTTATCTGAAGGACGTGCCGCTGTCACCGGCAGCGGAGCGCCTGCTGGCCTTGCTGCAGCGTCATGGGAAGAGCTTGTTCGAAGGCGACGTGGCAGGCTGAATAAGAACAGCGATGTGAGGCTCGCAAGACCCGTCCCGCAAGAACGATGTGCGTGGGTGGAGCGCGAGCAAGCTCAGGCTGGAACACGGGCGTTAAACGCGCGTAACCCGCGATTCTTGGGCTAGTTATTGCCGATCACGAATCGTGGGTTACGCGCGGCCATCATTCGTGTCCGAGGGGAGAACAGTTCGCGCTCCACCCACGCTACCGACTAGGGGTTAGCCCTTCGTCGTAGCCGTGCTGGGACGTCACGCCGCGCTGGATAGACACGCCCTCCCCCTGGGTTGCAACGCAGCACCGAAAACCCTATCAATTGATAATTTCTGTTCAAGTGACAGGCATAAGAGCGTGCGACAGAATGGGTTCCGCCCGGAGGAAACAAGCCGGTGCCTACTAAAACCTCGCATGCCTTCCATGAAAAAATCCAAGAAAGTCATCATCACCTGCGCCATCACAGGCTCGGTTCATACGCCGTCGATGTCACCCCACTTGCCCGTCACACCAGCTCAAATTGCGGAGTCTGCGCTGGGTGCGGCAGCGGCAGGTGCGGCGATTGTGCATTTGCATGCACGCGACCCGAACACGGGACGTCCCGTTCAAGACCCGGAGATTTACGCGCAGTTTCTGCCTGTCATTAAAGAAGGCACCGACGCGGTGATCAATATCACCACTGGCGGCTCGCCCATATTGCCTCTGGAAGAACGCATGCGCCCTGCCCTGCAGTTCAAGCCGGAAGTGGCCTCACTGAATATGGGTTCGATGAATTTTGGGATGTATGAATTACTTGAGCGCTTCAAGGATTTCACCCACGACTGGGAACGTCCTTATCTCGAGCAGAGCAATGATCTGATCTTCAAGAATACGTTCAAGGACATCGAACGAATTCTCATGGCCTGCAATGACAATGCCACGCGCTTCGAGATTGAATGCTATGACATCGGCCATCTGTATACGGCGGCGCATTTTGTAGACAAGAAATTGCTCAAGCCGCCGTTTCTGATTCAGTCAGTGTTTGGTATCCGGGGCGGCATTGGCACGCATCCTGAAGACGTGATGATGATGAAGCGCACGGCAGACCGGCTGTTTGGAGACGACTACATTTGGTCGGTGCTGGCAGCAGGTCGCAAGCAAACGCCGATTGCCACCATGGCCGCGACGATGGGCGGGAATGTACGGGTTGGCCTGGAAGATTCGTTGTGGGATGGTCCGGGGGAGTTGGCACATTCCAATGCGGACCAGGTGCGACGCATTCGCCGCATTCTGGAAGATTTGTCCTTGCAGATCGCCACGCCCGATGAGGCGCGTGAGACCTTGCAACTGAAGGGCCATAGCAACGTCGCTTTTTAACGGACGATTCGATTTCTTGGGGAGACACAAAAATGAAAAAACAATTTCTGGCAGCCACCACCGCAATGATGCTTGGCATGGCGGGTGGCGTGCATGCCGATGATGGCGTGATTCGTATTGGGTTCATTACGGATATGTCGGGCTTGTCGGCAGATGCCGATGGCCCGGGTGGTGCAGAAGCGATCAAAATGGCCATCGCGGACATGGGTGGCACGGTGGCGGGCAAGCGCGTTGAAGTGCTGGTGGCCGATCACCAGAACCGCGCCGACATTGCGTCATCACGAGCGCGGGAGTGGCTGGACCAGAAAGGCGTCAACATGCTGATCGCGGGCGCCAACTCTGCTGCGGCGCTAGCCATGGCCAAGGTCGCCGAGGAAAAGCAGACGCCATTTTTTGTGGTGAGCGCGGGCGCATCTGAGCTGACAAATTCGCAGTGCACGCCTTATACGGTGCATTACGTGTATGACACGGTGTCTTTGGCGCGAGGCACGGCGCGCGCCATGCTTAAGGAAGGCGATAAGGATTGGTATTTTCTGACGGTGGACCACGCCTTTGGCCATGCCTTGGAACGTGACGCCGCCGCCGTGGTGCAGGCAGAGGGCGGGCAGGTGAAGGGTAGGGTGCGCCATCCCTTGAATACGGCAGATTTCTCGTCGTTCATTTTGCAAGCGCAAGCGTCCGGCGCCACAGTGCTTGGTTTGGCGAATTCAGCCAATGACACGAGCAATGCTGTGAAGGCGGCCAATGAGTTCGGGTTAACGCCAAAGATGAAGATCGCAGGCCTCCTGGTGCTTATTACCGACATTCATGCATTGGGGCTACAAGCTGCGCAGAACATGTACCTGACGACGGCATGGTACTGGGATAAGGATGATCCTTCGCGTCAATGGGCGGCTCGCTTTGAGGAGCGCATGAAGAAAAAACCGTCGATGCTGCAAGCAGGCGATTACTCCGCCACCTCTACCTATCTGAAGGCGGTAGCGGCAACAGGCAGCACTGACGGTGATACGGTGATGAAGTATCTCAAGGCCAACCCCATCAATGATTTCTTCGTGAAAGACGGTCATGTGCGTGCGGATGGCCTGATGGTGCATGACATGTTTCTGGTGCAGGTAAAAAAACCATCAGAATCCAAGGGCCCTTGGGACTATTACAAGCTGGTCGCACAGATTCCTGGCACTGAGATCTACACCTCGCCACAAGAGTCCACTTGCCGTTTGATGAAACCATGAGCAGTCGGCCTTGCAGGAGCATCACATGAACACGAATAATCTGGCCATGTCGCTGCCGGTGGATTTGTCGGGCCGACGGGTCATCATTACCGCTGGTGCTGCGGGTATTGGCGCGGCCATTGCCGACGCCTTTGCCGAACGAGGCGCCCACGTGCATCTGTGCGATGTGAATGACGCGGCACTAGCCAGTTGCCGTCATCCGTGGCGCCGTGCTGACGTTAGCCGACGCGAGGACATTGATAGCTATATGGAGGCTGCGCTGGCACATTTGGGTGGCCTGGATGTGCTGGTCAATAACGCCGGCATTGCCGGACCTACGGCAGCCATTGCCGATATCACACCCGAGGAGCTGGCGGCCACCCTGGATATCAACCTGACCTCGCAGTTTCATACACTGCGCCATGCGGCACCTGCGCTTCGGGCTGCTGGCGGAGGCAGCATTATCAATATCAGCTCGGTGGCGGGTCGCATGGGCTTACCAATGCGTACCCCTTACGTGGCGTCAAAATGGGGCGTGATCGGCCTGACGCGCTCGCTTGCCATGGAGTTAGGTCCGCACGCAATTCGCGTCAACGCCCTGCTTCCTGGGCTGGTGGCAGGGCCTCGCATTGATCGGGTCATTGCGGCGCGGGCGAAAACCATGGGTCTGACGGTGGAGGAGGAAACAAAACTGGAGCTTTCGGGCGTGAGCCTGCGGCAGTTTGTTCAGGCATCAGATATCGCCAATATGGCCTTGTTTCTGGCGAGTCCTTATGGCGCGATGATTAGCGGCCAGGCCATTAGCATCGACGGCGACCTGCAGTCACTGCCTTGGCAGCCGCCTACCGACTAATTGCCGCTGAGCGTGATCGCGATTTAATCAAGCATTTGAATCGTTTGCGCAAAGACACCGCTACAGCGAGAGCTGGCGGTGTCGCGAAGCGCCGCCAACAGGCGCTGCGCCAGATCCTCGTTCTGCGCCTCCTTGCGAGTGATCAGCAGAAAATCGAACCATTGCCGCGACGCCAGTGGCAACGCCACCAATTCCGGATACGCCGCCACAATATCTGAAGCCGAGAGCGCATTGACCAGGCTGACACCTTTGACGGCGCGTACCGTGCCGGGCACCAGCGACATGTGCGCCTGCATACCGGAACGCAACAGCAGCGAATCGCCAATATCACCCTGAGCCACCACGTAATCAGACCACAACGGTTTCACAAAGCTCTCGGGTTTGATGTCTCCGATGGCCACTACGTTCTGTTGCGCCAGGGGATGCTCGCGATGCAAGATTGCCATCACATCCGCGCGCAAAAAAGGCCGAAATGTCAGCCTTGCCGTGTCTCGGCCTACCGCGCCCAGACCGAAGTCTGCCCGCATCGTTTCAACAGCGCTGAGCACCTGCACCGACGACTCAATATCTATTGAGAACGGCCGGGTACCGTTGACATCTAGGTAGCGCCGCACCGCGTCAGGGGCAAAGCTGAGCGCCAACGCTGGCGAAGCCGCCACGCGCAATCCACGCCCGCCGAACTGTTCAATGCTGTGCAGCGCCTCGTCGATGCGCACTAATTCATCCAGTACGAATTTTGCCTCGCTGTACAGGTACTGCCCTGCTTCGGTGGGCCTCAAGGTTTTATGGGACCGATCAAACAGCAGCACCCCCGTGGCAGCTTCCAGGCGCGAGATAGCGTGGCTGATGGCGGGCTGCGTCAGGCTCATGACATACGCTGCCTGCCGGGTCGAACCGGTCGAAACCACCGTGTAGAAGATGCGCAGATCGTGGATGTTGAGATTGCGCTTCATGCCGCGTGTCGCCTTTCGTTGATAGGGATGCAAAGGTCTGGCAACGGTATCCGCCGCCCAACCATTGTTGCTTGGACCGCCAGAATACCGGAGGCGCGAAGACATGAGGCTCACGGGTTCCAGTATCTATTGCGCTGGGACGAAAATATCCGAAAAAAGGTATTGACTCTACCTCGTCAAATAACAGAAATAAAACTGCAAACTCAAAACAAAGCAGATGTCGGTCGCTGCATAATTTTCGAATCCCGGCGCCATTTTTCAATTAATAAAATCAATCGAAAAGATTAATTTAATATGGCTAGACTATTTACATTAAGTCAAAATATTGCAAATAGTCCTAAATGCAAAACTGTTTCAGATAGTCCGTTTGGAAATCGTTACCAAATGAACGCCTAAATCTCATAGGTAACAACCTAAGAAACCATTGGTATATTTGATGTATGTTACATTTGGACACTATTTCAATTTATGAAAGACTTTTCAAATTTTTATATTTGGCCAGAATCTGTCTCTAAGCGATAGCTGATGTCTTTTTATTAATTCATCGACCAAAAACATAAATTTCCGCCTTTGATCGAAGCTTCATTCATTGATTTATTAATACCCATCCTGCCCGCCAACCCCTAGTCGAAACTCTTTTCTCCTAGATATTTTTCGCAGTTTTCCCTGGTTATTTCTTTTTGCGCTTGCTATGCCCCAGGCCGCATTTTTTTCTCTTTTCTAGGTTATTTACGAACACCCAGCGCGACCCAGAAAGTCTTTGTTATTAATTTATGAAATTAATTGGAGATTTACGAATGGCAAACGCCCCTTTTGACACACTTCGATCGAATGTTCTGGATTCCCGCTTTGGCTCAGAAATTATGGGCAAAGCCGCCGAATCAAAGGTGTTTCCTAAGGAAGAAATGCGTGAGGATGTCGCTTTCCAGATCGTCAATGACGAGCTAATGCTGGACGGCAACGCCCGTCAAAACCTGGCCACGTTTTGCCAAACCTGGGACGACGAGAATGTCCATAAGTTGATGGACCTGTCCATCAATAAGAACTGGATCGACAAAGAGGAATATCCACAGTCCGCCTCCATTGATATGCGGTGCGTCAACATGATGGCTGACCTGTGGAATGCCCCGCCGCAGGAAGGCGGACAAGCCGTCGGAACCAACACTATCGGTTCGTCAGAAGCGTGCATGTTGGGTGGCATGGCCATGAAATGGCGCTGGCGCAAACGCATGCAGGCTGCCGGTAAACCCACTGACAAACCCAACTTTGTGTGCGGGCCGGTGCAAGTGTGCTGGCACAAGTTTGCTCGCTACTGGGACGTTGAAATTCGCGAGATTCCCATGGCTCCCGGCAAGTTGTTCATGGACGCAGAACGCATGATTGCCGCCTGCGACGAGAACACCATTGGCGTGGTCCCCACGTTCGGCGTGACCTACACCGGCAACTATGAATTCCCACTCGCTCTCCAAGAGGCTTTAGACAAGCTGCAAGCGGAAAAAGGCTGGGATATCGATATACACGTCGACGCTGCCAGCGGTGGTTTTCTAGCGCCCTTTGTCGCTCCGGAGATCATCTGGGACTTCCGTTTGCCTCGCGTGAAATCCATCAGCACGTCGGGCCACAAGTTCGGCTTGGCACCGCTGGGTTGCGGCTGGGTGCTGTGGCGTGATGCCGCGGCGCTGCCGAAGGAATTGGTCTTTAACGTGGATTACCTCGGCGGCCAGGTCGGCACCTTCGCCATCAATTTCTCGCGCCCTGCCGGACAGGTCATCTCTCAATACTATGAGTTCCTGCGGCTTGGCCGAGAGGGCTACACCAAAGTTCAGACGGCGCTGTACCAGGTGGCGGGGTTTATCGCCGGAGAGGTCGCCAAGCTTGGGCCCTACGACTTCATTTGCAGTGGCGACCCGAAAGAAGGAATTCCTGCGGTCTGCTTCAAGCTGAAAGATGACGCTGATGCGGGCTACACCTTGTACGACCTGTCAGAGCGGCTGAGACTACGCGGATGGCAGGTTCCTGCCTTTGCCTTGAACGGTCAAATGTCTGACACCGTGGTCATGCGCATCATGTGCCGACGTGGTTTTGAGATGGATTTCGCGGCCCTGTTCATCGACGACATGAAGACGGCACTGGCCTATCTGAAGCAGCACCCGTCCTTGGCGGGCGTGGCAAGCCAGAGTGGTTTCAATCACACCTAGGAGTTGAAAGCGTAGTCATCAGGCTTTGATTTCGAGCACCAGCTTCCTTTTCGAGGTGAATGAACTATGGCCGACAATTCGACCACGGTGGCTAGATCGCCATCTATCAAGAAAATAAGCATTGGCACTCTGGCGATTATGAATATCGTCGCGGTGGTAAGCCTTCGCGGCTTACCTGCCGAAGCCGAATATGGCTTGAGTTCCATCTTCTATTACCTCTTTGCCGCAGTATTTTTCCTGATCCCCGTGTCGCTGGTGGCTGCTGAGCTGGCGACGGGCTGGCCAGAAAAAGGAGGTATTTTCCGTTGGGTCGGCGAGGCGTTTGGCCCGCGCTTTGCCTTTCTGGCCATGTTCATGCTGTGGGTGGAGGTAACCGTCTGGTTTCCCACGGCCTTGACGTTCGGGGCGGTGTCGCTTGCCTTTATAGGCCCGGACCAGCGATGGGATGAAGCCTTGTCAGCCAATAAGTTCTTCGTGCTGGCGATCGTTTTATGCATCTATTGGTTTGCCACGTTTATCGCTTTCAAAGGGGTGGGAACCTTTGCGAAGGTGTCAAAGTGGGGCGGCATCATCGGCACCATCATCCCGGCCATTATTCTTATCGGCCTGGGCTTTGCGTATCTGCTTGGAGGGGGCACGCCGCAAATCGAGCTCTCATGGGATCAGGTGGTTCCCGACTTCAGCAATTTCGACAACGTGGTGTTGGCAGCGAGCATATTTTTGTTCTACGCCGGCATGGAGATGAATGCGATCCACGTGCAGGAAGTCGACAACCCCAAGCGCAACTACCCCATTGCCATCATGTTGGCGGCGCTCGGCACCGTGCTGATCTTCGTGCTGGGCACCCTGGCCATTGCGTTCATCATTCCTCAGTCGGACATCAACCTGACCCAAAGTCTGCTTGTCGCCTACAACGACATGTTCCGATGGGCGGGCATTGAATGGCTCGGGCCCGTGCTTGCTGTCGCGCTTGCAATCGGCGTGTTGGCCGGTGTTGTCACCTGGGTGGCAGGCCCTTCCTCGGGTCTGCTGACAGTGGCCAAAGCAGGCTATCTGCCGCGTTGGTGGCAGCACACCAACAAGAACGGCATGGCTACGCATATTCTGCTGCTGCAAGCCGTGATCGTCACCTTGTTGGCCATTCTGTTTGTCGTTCTGCCTTCGGTGCAGGCGGCGTATCAGATACTGAGCCAGCTCACGGTAATTCTCTATCTGGTGATGTATTTGCTGATGTTCAGCTCGGCTATTTATCTGCGCTATAGCCAGCCCAATCGCCCGCGTCCTTACAAGATTCCCGGCGGTGACATTGGCATGTGGATCATTGGTGGCGCCGGATTCATCGGCTCATTACTGGCCTTTGTTTTCAGCTTTATTCCACCTAGCCAGATCTCGGTCGGCAGCCCGGCGACCTATGTGGAGATTCTGGTCGGTGCCACGTTCATTTTCTGCGTGATTCCTTTCTTGATCTACCTCGCCAGAAAGCCGCACTGGAAGGACGAGAACACCGATTTCGCGCCGTTCACCTGGCAGGCCGAACAAGGGCATCCAGGTATACCCAGCACGTCGTCCGTGCACACCAGTGATGTCGTGCGCGCGGCGGCACCTATCGCCTCCCCAGGCAAGTAGCCGCCCGCACACTGATGCAGTTCCCTCTGGGCGTCTCGTCCAACGAGCCGCCCAGGGTTCGAACCGCGCTTCGAATCCCTGCACGTAGAGGAAGTAACGATGGCACTTGACCTACACGCGTTAAAGCAGGCGGTGGCGGCTGCCCATGTGCAATTCCATGCCAGCCCCGGCGGCGAGAACGCCAGCTATATTCCCTTTCTTGCTGGCGTGCCGTCGACGCTCGCGGGCATTACCGCCGTGACCGTCAATGGGGACGTCATTTCGGCAGGCGATGCCAACTATGCCTTCGCTCTGGAATCCATTTCCAAAGTCTGCACGCTGGCGCTCGCGTTGGAAGACGTTGGGCCGTCTGAGGTTCAGGACAAAGTCGGTGCCGACCCCACGGGCCTGCCATTCAATTCCGTGATGGCCCTGGAGTTGCATCAAGACAAGCCGTTGTCGCCATTGGTGAACGCCGGTGCCATGTCGACGGTCAGTCTCGTCAAGGCGAAATCTGCTGACGAACGTTGGGCCCGAATTCTGCACATGCAGCGCCAATTGGCGGGCGCAGACATTGTCTTGTCGGATGAAGTGAACCAGTCCGAGCAAACCACCAATTTCCATAACCGTGCCATTGCCTGGTTGCTGTACTCCGCAGACGCCATGTATTGCGACCCCATGGAAGCCTGCGACGTCTACACCCGGCAATGCTCAACTCTGATTACCACCGAGCAGCTTGCCACTATGGGCGCAACGCTGGCGGGAAAAGGCGTCAATCCTCTGACAAAAGAACAGGTGCTGACACCATCCAACACACCCTTCATTCTGGCTGAGATGACGATGGAAGGCATGTATGGCCGCTCGGGAGACTGGGCCTATACCGTGGGTTTGCCGGGCAAGAGCGGGGTTGGCGGTGGAATTTTGGCGGTGGTGCCTGGCGTCATGGGAATTGCGGCATTTTCGCCGCCGCTGGACCCAACCGGAAATAGCGTCAGGGGCCAGTTAATGGTCGCGTCGGTGGCTCGGGCCATGGGGTTCAATCTCTATGCAGCGTAATGCCTGTCTGACGTAACGAGCACATGGCCCGCCACCTTGGCGGGCCATTTCCTGTGAGACATGAGCCGATGAACGAGAAGTCGCCAACGCCATCCTTGAGTCTTCAACAACGCCTCGTCATTTTGTGCGTTGCCAGCGCCACCTATCTGGGTGCGTCAATGTCGGGCGCGGTGAGTCTTGTGCTACCGCAAATTGCCGCTGATCTGCATTTCACGACAGTACAGGTTCAGTGGATTATTGCGGGCTATTTATTGGCACGAATCGCGGCCTTGCGTCCAGCAGGAGGGCTGTGCGACAAGTTCGGACCACGCAGGGTCTATCTTTTCGGCATGACCGGCTTTGCCCTTGCTTCCTTGATGTGCGCATTGGCAGACACCGAGTTCCTATTAATCACGGCCCGACTACTTCAAGGGGCGTTTGGTGCGCTATTGTCGCCTGCGGCGCTGGTGTTGCTTCGTGTACTGGTGCCATCCTCTGCGCAGGCGTATGCGATGAGCATCTGGTCAGCCGCCGGGATGGCCGGGTTTGGTTTTTCACCTGTGCTGGGCGGAGTGTTGGTCGCGTATTCGGGCTGGCGCATGTTGTTCATCTTCACCAGCATTGTCGCGCTCCTTATTGCCGTGGCAGCCGTTTGGCTATTACGGGGGCCAATGTCCGCGGCATCGGCCGGGCCGACCGTTGTGCCGATCAAGCAGGAGATTGGGTTCTCATTGGCATTGGCAGCAGCGGCCTTCTTTGCCGTTGAGCGCAATTGGCCCGTCTTGCTCGGACTCTTGATTCTGGCGTTCATTGCGATGTTGGCATTCAAACGTTCTGCGGTTTTTCGCGTGCAGTTTTGGCGCCCCGGGTTGCGAGTCGTTCCGCAGATCGCTTGCGGTGTGCTCGGGTTTGCCTCGATCACGGGCGGCATGATTTGGGCCTCTTACTTCATACAAATCGATCTGCACCACAGTGCGTTGGTGTTTGGTTTGGGATGTTTACCCATGGCGGTGGCAGGCCTTGCCGCGTGCTTCGGCAGTGAACCGCTACTGGCTACGAATCGTCAGGGCACAGCCTTGTTGCTGGCTGGCGTATCGGCGCTCTTGTTTGCCATGCTGTCCTTTTACGCGGAGAGCAGCGCATCGCTGTATTTCGCCATCGGGGCGCTGGCATTCGCCGGACTGTGCTATGGATTTGTGAACGGCGCGGTAACTGCGTTGATGATGAATGCTGTGCCGGCAGCCCAATCAGGTGGTGCTTCTTCCATTGCCACGCTGTCAAAACAGTTTGGCCAATTGCTGGGAATTATGGTGATCGCATCGACCCGAGATTTGTCTGGCAGAAGTACGCAGGTCGATGATTCCTTGTTTTATTTTCTGGCAGCCTGCGGCGTGATGTTGGTCATGTTCTCTGCACTGAGCATGCGGCGACCCACGCAACCGGCATGTGCGTAACCAAGAACGAAAACAGGCCGCTGAACACGATGAGTGTGCCGGGTATTGCGCGAATGCGTCCGCACGGGTAGGGTCACACCGTGCATCTTTATTCGTTTTTGGGTAGTGAAGGAGTCGTTGTTGGGAACGTTCACAGTCGTCATGGCGATGCTTGTTGCGGTTTTGCTAAGCGGCGTTGTCGTACGCCTTTTGCCACTCGCTATTCCGCTTCCCTTCGTGCAGATCGGACTGGGATTCCTGATTGCCGCCGTGTTTCAACGCGGCGTGCTGATTGAACCCGACATCTTCTTTCTCTTGTTCCTGCCACCCTTATTGTTCCTGGACGGCTGGCGGGTATCGAAGATCGCGGTGTTGCGCGAGTCATCCTCGATTCTTCAGTTGGCGTTTGGCCTGGTGTTCCTGACGGTCGTGGGCGTTGGCTATTTGATTCACTGGATGATCCCTGCCGTTCCGCTACCCGTAGCCTTCGCCATTGCAGCCATTGTGTCGCCCACAGACCCGGTGGCCGTTGAGGCCATTTCCCGAAAGGTGGCAATACCTCGGCGCATGATGGCGATTCTGGAGGGAGAGTCGCTGTTCAACGACGCCAGCGGCCTGGTGGCTTTTCGGTTCGCGGTAGCTGCTGCGGTCACCGGCACATTTTCACTGGCCGACGCGACCTTGGCTTTCCTGTGGGTGTCCATTGCGGGCTTGGCTATTGGAGCTGGGCTCACCTGGATGGTCATGCGAACCCGAGCACTGATCACGCGGCGTCTGGGCGAAGAACCCGGCGCAGAAGTGTTGTTGAGCCTGATTACCCCATTCTTCGTCTACTTTGTCGCCGAACACGCAGGCGCGTCGGGCATTCTCGCCGCGGTGGCGGCGGGCGTCATGATGAGCTATGCCGAACTATCCGGAAGAACGCTCGCGGCAACTCGCATGGAGCGGCAATCGGTCTGGAACATGGTGCAGTTCACGCTCAACGGCATGATGTTTGTCCTGTTGGGCGAACAGTTCCCCACCATTTTGACCGGTCTTTCTCGTGCCGCCAGGGAAAGCGGAGAGCATTCGCTTTACTGGCTTCCGGTTTACGGCATCGGCATCTGTCTCGGCCTGGTGCTGTTCCGGCTGTTGTGGGTGACGATTTCCCTGAAGATATCGGCGGCGGTGGCACGGCGACGTGGTGCCCACCCTCCTGAGGTGGGGTTGCGGGTCATTCTGGCTATCTCCGTGGCGGGTGTGCGCGGTGCCGTGACGCTGGCGGGTGTCATGACACTCCCCTTCACGCTGGCCGATGGCACACCATTTCCTGCGCGCGACCTAGCTATCTCTCTGGCGGCGATGGTGATCGTGTTCTCGCTGTTACTGGCAAGTATCAGCTTGCCCAGCTTGATGAGAGGTCTGCATTTCCCCCCGAACAACCGAGTGCAGCAAGAACGGGCTCTCGCTCAGGACACCATGCTGCAGGCAGCCGTAGATAGTGTAGCAGCGTCCGCCAAACGCCGCGTGGCAGAGGAGGCGGAAGATGCTGCCCTGTATTCAGAAGTGGCTGACAGCCTGACCGCCGCATTACGCCGTCAGGCCGGCGAGGCGACAAACGGCGCTTCCGCCGCAGAATTGGCGAAGCAGGCCAGTATCGAACGACGGATGCGTCTTGATGCCATCGCCGCATCGCGCGAGGCCGTGTTCCATCTGGCCCGAACGCATCGAATTTCTGATGCGCTGGCACGTGAGCAGGTCCGCCTGCTGGACTTGCAAGAGGCGCGGCTGCGTCTGGATACCTGACAACGCCGTAACAATCTCGCTGCCGATGTACTCCATTCGCTTCCATTCAAAGGTTTTCGCATAATGAGCGCTGACTTTCTCGACCTGCCCAAGGAGAGGCTATATGTTTGATGTGAACGACGTTTCCAGTGTGGGGCGCAGCGTCCTGAATTGTGGATGCCACAGCCCGGCGGCGGCGCGTATCCGCGCGCTTTATGCGGTGCACGAGGCAACGCAAGGTGCATCGGTTACGGCGGCGGCTCAGGCAGCCGCTGCGGCTGTTGACGTGGTGACCGGGAATTCCCAAAAGGCGGGGACTGCCCAGGCTGGGGCCGCAGCGCCTGTCGTGTTTACCAATGTCCGCGTGTTCGACGGCGTATCCGACTCCTTGTTGAGCGGTGTCAACGTCATCGTGGAAGGTCGTCATATTCGGTCTATCGAACCGATCGCCACGACGCTGCCGGAAGGCTGCACGGTAATTGACGGCGCGGGTGGTGTGCTCATGCCCGGCCTCATTGACGCGCACTGGCACGCGATCATGGCTCGCCCAAGCATGATGATGGCCATGACAGCCGACTTCAACTATGTGCATACGCTGGCGATCTCAGAGGCCAGGTCGACTCTGATGCGAGGCTTTACCACCGTGCGCGACATGGGTGGCCCGACATTCGGGTTAAAGCGGGCCATTGACGAGGGCATTGTGGCCGGCCCCCGCATCTATCCCTCGGGTGCGTTTCTAAGCCAGACATCCGGCCATGGCGACTACCGCCTGCTCTCCGAAATACCCCGCGCACCCGCGGGCGAGTTGAGCTACGCCGAACGCATTGGCGTAACCGCCATCGCGGACGGCGCAGATCAGGTTCTGCTCCGAGCCCGTGAGCAGCTCATGAAAGGCGCGTCGCAACTTAAATACATGGCTGGCGGCGGCGTCATGTCCAACTATGACGGCATTGATGTCACGGAGGGCTCTGTCGCCGAGCTCAAAGCGGCGGTTCTGGCTGCCGAGAACTGGGGCACCTACGTCACGGTGCATGCCTACACCTCGCGGGCGATCGGCATGGCACTGGACGCGGGTGTTCGATGCATCGAACATGGACAATTGATTGATGAGGATACGGCGCGACGTATTGCCGACGCCGGAGTGTGGTGGTGCTTGCAGCCATTCCTGGACGATGAAGATGCAGTGCCAACTCCAACGCCAGCGGCGCGCCAGAAGCAACTCCACATGGTGGCGGGCACCGACAAAGCCTACGAGCTGGCACGTCGATTCGGTATCAAAACTGCCTGGGGCACAGACACCTTGTTTGACGCAAGACTGACTACGCGTCAAGGTGCCCAGCTTGCCAAACTGAGCCGCTGGTACAGCCCAGTCGAGGTGCTACGCATGGCAACCAGCGCCAACGCTGAGTTGTGCGCCATGTCCGGGCCCCGCAATCCGTATCCCGAAAAACTGGGCGTGGTGCAAGCGGGGGCCTTGGCCGATCTGCTTCTGGTTGACGGCAACCCCCTGGAAGACTTGCAACTTTTGACCCGACCGGACGAAAGCCTGCGCGTCATCATGAAAGACGGCAAGATCATGAAGCAGATTTAAGTACCCGCAGTAGCGTGGGTGGAGCGCGCACAAACCGAGACCAGGACGCGCCCCTTGATCGCGCGTAACCCGCGATGCAGTCGCGATGATTCACGTGCCATGGTTAATTTCCCATGATTCATCAGTCGCCATGATTCACGTGCCATGGTTAATTTCCCATGATTCATGTGCCATTCATTGCCGGTCCAGAATCGCGGGTTACGCGCGCTTAAAGCCGGTTTTCTATTCCAAACCTGGACGCGCTCCACCCACGCTACCACCTCGTGAACGCATCCTCGTGCACCACCTCGTGGCCACATCCTCGTGCACCACCTCGTGGCCACATCCTCGTGCACCACCTCATGACCACATCCTCGTGCACCACCTCATGGCCACATCCTCGCGGCTACCTCCAGCATTATCAGAAACTCAGAGGCGTCGGCGTTACGTCAAGCGCCTCTCAAAATCCCATCTATTTCTGCGGGCCAGTTCCACCCGCCGCCTTGGGCTTGAATACCTTGGGATCCAGGTTCCACAGGTAAAAGTCGCTGGTCGAGACTCCTACGGCACCTTGCGCCATAGCCGTCGTGATATCGGTCTGGTTGCACACAAATCCTGACGCGATAATCGGCGGCATCGCCTTGCGATCTTGCTCCGACATATGTGTCAGCATGAGCGCTGGCATCAGTTGGACCAGATTGGGATCACTCTGCTCCAAGGCTTTGACGCTCCGCGGCCAGGTTGAGCGGTCGGTCACGAACACCTTCTGCATGGTGACCATGCCCGCCCGGTTAGCCCGCTGGATGGTGGCCACTCGGGTGCTTACCAGGCTTGCCACGCCGATATCTGTCAGATAATCGATTCCGCCCTTATCCTGCGACAGCCCCTCGCAACTATCGATATTGACGATGGCGAACTTTCCCGCCCGATTTAGCGTGGCAATCACACCCGCCAGCTTGCGCAGCTCTACGTTGGCAACAATGCCAATCTCGGCCGCGCAACCAACGAAGGCGTTGATCTGCTCAATTCCGTAGAGCGTCGCAATGACGGGGTGACGCGCCAGGCATGCCCCGAATGACCTATCCTTCATTTTCGTGTGTCCTGACCGTAGAAGAGTTCATCGCCCAAGCCAAGCTTTCCGGGGTTAAGAATGTTCTTCGGATCCATGGTGCGCTTGATGGTGCGCAACACCTCGAACGCGTCGCCCAACGACTCCTCCATATAGGGCCCGCGTAGCAAGCCAACCCCGTGGTGGTGGCTGAGCGCGGCATTATATTTAATGAGTACCGCATTGGCTGCATCCCATGCCTGGCGATACCACTGGCTTCTGCGCTCCACCTCCACATCGCCCCGCAACGAGAAATATAGGCAAGCGCCATCAACATAGGCATGCGATTGGTGGGCCGAACCGGCCAGCGTGCCTGGCACGGCATTGATGGCACTCACCACTTCCGTATAGATGGCCGGCAAATCGCTCCATCGCCCCGACATCTCCAGCGTGTCCGCCACGAAACCCGGACCACGCTTGAAGCCCTCGGCACTCTTGCCTACGTGATATCGCGTCTCGAGCCAGCGTTCGAAGATGGCTTCGCCGTCAAGTTTTTCGCCCCGCTCTTCGCAGACGCCTCTGCTGATCTCCATGACGGCGTCCACGATCTGGCGCGCGCCCTCGTCAGCGACCAGCAGCACGTTCAGATTGGGCTGACCAAACTGCACGCCACTTTCCAGTTCGTCATATAGCCGCAACGCCGCAGGATTCGCGCCGCGCTGCATGATCTCGCGGCATGCGTCCAGGCCAATGGCAAAGGTCTTGAAGCCGTAGGCAATGGCGCGGCCGTAGTCCGGCAGACGATGCAGCTTGAGGCGCAGTCGCACGATGACGCCAAGCGTGCCCTCCGACCCAATGAACATCTGCTGCAAGTCCGACCCCACCGCCGCACGCGAATAACCGCCCACGGTGATGAGGCTGCCATCGGCCAGCACCACGTCCATCCCAAAGACCATGTCCTCAATCTTGCCGTAGCGGGTAGATAGCTGACCTGCGCCGCGGCAGGCAACCCATCCACCCACGGTGCTGATGCCAAATGACGATGGCCAGTGCCCCATTGTCAGGCCGTACTCGCCCTGAATGGTCTGCTCGAAGATATCGCCAAACATGCCGGGCTCCACCTCTACGATCTGGCTTTCGCGATCCACGCCAATCAGTTTGTTCAATTGGCAGACGTCGAGCACGATGCCGCCGCGCACGGGCAAGGCAGCACCGGTCACGTTGCTGCGTCCAGCCGACACGGTGACGGGAATTGCCTCCGCATTCGCAATACGCATCACCGCCCGCACCTGCTCCACGCTGACGACTTTGACGATGACGGCCTGCGTCGTGGCAGGCTTGCCTGCAGTTTCCGTCATCATGGAACCTGCCCACCAGTCGCGCGTCCAGGCAACGACACTGGCAATATCTGTCAACACCTCTGCCGCCACCTTGCGCAAGGCGTCGATCTGCGCCTCCGACACACGGATCGGATCGCGCTGCATGCCGGGCTCGGTGCCCGTTGCCGTCAAGGCTGCCGCATAGCCCGGTGGTGTATGTGCGCCAACGACGTAGTTGCCACGGTTATAGCCGCGTTTGATAGCTTCTTTGCTAAGCATTTATTCAACTCCCATGAGGATGGATTTTTCGTGTTTGATTGCAGCCAGGTAATCATTAACCTGCTGCGCGATAGTGAGTTCTGACAATCCCAATTCAGCCTGCAAGATCTGCCCCACGCGTGCGGCCGCAAGCCCCGAGGCGTCACGCGCCATCAGACGGGCCCGGATACGGCGCGACAGCACGTCGTCTACCGTTGCGGCCAATTCATGGCGCACCGCATACAGCACTTCGGCCTCGGTATATGGCAGGCCGTCAATGATCGGCGTCTGTAGCGCAGGCGTCGCTTGCATGAGGTCGCTGACAAAACGCGCCTCGGTTCCATAGCGCTCACCAAGATGCGCAGACATGCCACCCGAGGCCACAATGGCCTGCGCGTCATAGCCCGCGGCACCCAACAGATACGCTTTCTTTGTTTGACATGGGTTTTTCTTGCCAAGCACCTGCTGCGCCGCGTCGATGGTCTGCTCGGCCATGTGGCGCGACGTGGTGAGCTTGCCGCCGACCACCGTGACCAAACCGTCGGTCGCGACACGGATCTCGTGATTACGTTTGATCTCCAGCGTCTTGCCTCCGGGCGGCGCGACCAGTGGTCGGCAACCTGCGATGCTGCCCACGACGTCCTCGGCTTGCAGGTCGGTTTTCAAGGCAGAGCGCGCGCCTTCCAGCAAGAAGTCCAGCTCACGCCGCGTGCAATACACGTCGTCCAGATCGCCTTCGTAATCTTCGTCGGTTGTGCCCAGGTACGACACATCGCCCCAGCGCGTAATCGTGGCGCGGCGGTTGCGACCAGGCACAGGAATGGTCACGGTGCAGTCGTTACGCACCTTCAGCCAAGGCACCGCCACATGAACGCCTTTAGCCGGGCGGATCTGCAAAGCGGCGGCATCGCCTTTCTTGGCGCCGCTCCAATCGCGCAGCCAGACGCCGGTGGCCATAATGACGACGGCGGCGCGTACACGAATCTCTTGTTGATCCGCCTGGACGATGACGCCATCGACCTTGCCGTGCGCATTGCGCGTTACCTCAATCACCTTGGCATGGTTAATCACCGTCGCACCATGAAAAGCGGCGGTGCGCATGACGCCCAATGTCAGACGCGCATCATCCACACGGGCATCGAAGTACAGGAAACCGCCAAGCAGGCCGGTCTCCTTGAACGTTGGGCAATGGGACAGCACCTCGGCGGGGGTCAACTTCTGGTGCAGGATTCCCTCGCGCCAGCCACCTGCCATGTCGTAAGTCCAGAGCAGGCTTTCAAAGGCCTTGGACATGCGCTTGTCGAACACTCCATCCTTTTCCAGAATCGGAAACAGGAAAGGCAGGCGCTGCACAAGATGCCGCGCATTGCGGCGCAAGCGCTGGCGCTCGTGCAGGGAATGGCGCACCAAACCCAGGTTGCCTTGCTCGATATATCGCAATCCACCATGCACCATCTTCGACGACTTGGAGGAAGTGCCCGACGCGAAGTCGTCCTTTTCAATAACCGCTACCCGATACCCACGCAAACTTGCATCCAGCGCGGCATAGGCACCGGTGATTCCTCCGCCCACGATGATGATGTCGTATTGATCACTGCCCAACCGATCCAACTGCTCCTGGCGCATCAGTCGTAATGGTTCGGTGCTCGTCATTTGAGCCCGATCCTGTCCAGGCTTTTTAGATAACCACCCAATCATGTTTCCAAAGCCTCCTGAGTTTCCTGCTTGAAGAGCGCGACATGCGTAAGTTCTGAGCCCACCCGGGCGTGCCATAACGCACGGCGTCGCAGCCGCTCTTGCGCATCCATCGCGGGCTCAAAAATGGCTTCGGTCACGATGGTTTTTCGAGCCTCGTGTAACGACGGCCACAACAGGCCCGACGAACCCGCCAGGTAAGCCACGCCGCGCAAGCTGGCGCGGTCGGCGTCCTGTAATCGGCGCATGGGTATGCCGATCAAATCGGCCTGCATCTGCAACAAGGCATCACTGCGCGCCAATCCACCACCCACCACCAGTTCGTGCACGCGAACGCCTGACACTTCCTCGTCAGCCTCAATGCAGCTGGCCACCGAATGCGCGATGCCTTCCAGAATGGCGTAGGCCACTTCAGCCTGCGTGGTGGCCATCGAAATGCCGGTCAGCGATGCGCGGGCCGCAGCCTCCATCTGAGGCACGCGCAAGCCAGTGAGAGCAGGCACGAACGTCACGCCCTTCGAAGACGTCACCGTCGCTGCCAATGCACTGATCTCACGCGCGTCCTTGAACCATTTCAGCTTTTCGCAGACCCAGTTCAATGCCGCGCCAGTGGTGGCGACAAAGGTCTCGACCGCAAAGTGCGAGACCTCACTCTGGCGTCGCGCCATCATCGTCAGCGTTCCTTCCTGTGCGCCCGAGTTCACGGGTGGCTTGCTACCAACAATCAGGTCTACGAAGCTGCCCGTACCATGCACGCACATTGCCTGCCCAGGGTCCAGGCAACCCAGGCCTACCGCGCCGGCGTGCTGGTCGCCCGCCGATGCCAGTATCGGCACGTCTACGCCCAATACCTCTGGGCGAGTGCGCCCAAAGTCATCGGCATCCTGGCGCAACGCGGGTAGCAGCTCCAAGGGAAAACCGAGTTCTTGCACCCAGTCCAGGTAGTACCGATGTTCGGCTAGCTCGTAAGAGCCGGATGATGCCGCGTTGGTCGGCGTTGTGACACACTCACGCCGCTGCGAGAAGTTCCACAACAGCCATGTGTCGACCGTGCCGAAAGCAAGGCGCCCTGCGCGCCATGCCGCCGCCACCTCCGGGGTGTCGCGCAGATGGTGCGTGCACCAGAGCAGGAGCGATCGGACGCCCACTGGACGCCCCACCCGCTCCAGGAGGCGTTTGTCCCATTTGGGCGCCATCTAATTCAGCTCGTCCACGAATCGGGTGTCCATCCAGACCATGGCGGGCACCAGCGCGCGACCACTTTGCGTATCCCACAGCACCGCCGTGGCGCGTTGTGTGGCGATCGCCATCGCGCAGATATGTTGTCCTGCGCGTTGGGCCTGGTCGATGGTGGCTCGGCAGACTTCAATCGTCTTTTCAAGAATGACGTTGGCGTCCTGCTCGACCACTCCCGGCCGAGGGGTCTCAACATGCAGCGCCATGTATTCCAGAAAAGAGACCTGGCCGTCTGCCGACACGGTCGCCGCTCGGGTGCCCGAGGTGCCCTCATCGATAGCCAGAATCACGTTCGTAGTCGTCATCACGAAATTTTTCCAATCGCAGGGTCCAGGGTGGCCGCTGCCTTATCGTCCTTGAACTGCGGCGCGCCATCTTCGGAGTCGGGATTGATCGTGGTGCGTGTGGGATCCCACTTGATCGAAAAGCAGATGATGCTGGCAATCAGCGGGACAACCGACAGGATCAGGAACGTCTTATCCAATCCGTAGTTCTCGCGGAAGATCGGAAACACCAGAAGGCCAATTGCCGCTCCGGTGGAGCCCAATGCGCCAATAAACCCGTTGGCACCTGCCCGCAACTCGCTGCGAAACGACAGGGACGACAAGGTCTTGCCGTTGGCACCCGGGCCACCAGAGTGGAAAAGGATGAACAAGGATGGCACGACCACCGCGAGCCACAGGGGCATCTTTTCGTGGAAGGAACCCAGAATAAGCAGCATCAGGAATACGGCGGCAAAGCCGAATGCCGATGCGCGCCGCAATCCCAGTTTGCGCCCGATATAGGGCGACAAGAATCCGCCGAAAATACCGAAGATGTTGAAAACCAGTGCGCCAATCGTGGCGTAGATAAAGTCTTTCCCGAACAACGCGGCGCTGATCAGGGGCAAGTACCAGCCCACGGCGAAGTACTGGATGGCCTGACCTATCTGCACCGTGGCGGCAAGAATGGTGCGCGGCAAATAGACGCCACGAAAGATCAACAACACATTGGCCAGACCGCGTTTGGCCTGATTCTTGACGGGCTGAAGCTCTTCCACCGGCGCCGCCGCAAAGGGCTGCTCGTATATCCGGGTCATCGCACGCGCTGCCTCTGCCACGCGTTCCTTGCGAGCCAGCCAGATGGGGCTTTCCACCATGTAGCGCAACTGCAGAACGAGAATGACGACCGCGAAGACGGCAGTGGCTGCAACGGAGTAACGCCAGATTGAATCGCCTACATCCCAAGAGAAGAACAGCATGGCCAGCAGCAGGTTCGTGCACACGGCCGTGTACCACATGCCCTGCCAGGTATTGAGGCGACTCTTGAACTTCGCGGGCGTGAATTCGGCGAGGACTGCCATCGCAATGGCAAAATCGATGCCGTAAGCCGCGCCGACAAAAAAGCGGCCCGCGAGAATGACTTCAAAGGACGGCGCGAACATCACAAGTGCGGCGCCGATGACGGCCAGTAACTTAGCGAAGATCAAGGGTCGTATGCGGCCCCATCGATCTGCCATCCAACCGCCGATGGGATTGAAGGCAATAGCCACCCAAGCGGCAAACGAAGTCATCAGCGCGACCTGCCCGGCTTTCAGGCCAAGATCTCGCGTCATCGGGCCCAACCCCGCGCTTAGTGCAGAGTTCGCAAAAGCGTCAAGAAATAATCCTCCTAGCGCGAGCCACCATATCAGGCCGGCCCGCCCTACGATTCCAGGGCGTGAATCAATAAAAGCGATGACATCATCGATGCCACGTATTTTTACGGTTTTTATTTGCACCTTCGTCTCCTCTTAGAATTATTTCTGTATGAGGTCGACGCAAACGGCACGCGATAAAAGACCACCATACAGATGGTCTTTTATCTAAATCTGTGCGCAGACTTTATTAACTATGCGAACGAGTGTCAATAAGGCAGAGCACCCAGACAAACCCTATGCGGGCATCGCCTGACTAGTCATTTCGCCCTGTTCGGACCACGGCAAGACGACTATGCAGCGTGGGCACCACAGGGGTTATCCATGAGGCCGTGTCCCGCGAAAATTGTTCATGCCGCGTGGCCGCACGCCCATAGCGCTTCCGCATAACCCATGGTTATCGCCACTGCTGCGTTAGGTATTGGCCCTGCCCCGAATGGCGACGCATTCTGTTGGCGAAGCGAGTCTGCCAGACAGACCGCCACACAACATCCGGGGCGCAGCAAATACAGCCCCGCATATCCGGTTACGCCCAGACCCCCGGGGGAAATATGCACCAAGTTCAACGCGCATCAGGTGCGCTTAGTCGCGTTGCCCGTCGCTTCACGCTTTCATATCAATTGTCGTGAGGCCAGCCATGCGCGTATTCAGTGCAGGACTCGCCACAGAGACCAACACCTTTGCCCCCATGCCGACCGGGCTGAGTTCCTATCGAGATCGTGAATACTATCCGGCAGGCACGCACCCCGAACATGTCACCTCATACGGCGCTCCTTTATGGGTCGCACGAGAGCGTGCTCAAACCGAGGGCTGGCAATTGCACGAGGGCGTTGTCGCGTCGGCACAGCCCGGTGGCACCACCACACGCCATGCTTACGAGACCCTGCGCGAAGAACTGCTTGCAGACCTGCGCCACTCGCTTCCCGTCGACATGGTGCTGCTTGGGCTGCACGGTGCCATGGTCGCAGACGGCTATGACGACTGCGAAGGCGACATTCTGGCCCGGGTCAGAGGCATCGTTGGACCCGATGTCGTGGTCGGCGCGGAACTGGATCCGCATGCGCATATGAGCCAAGCCATGGTTCAGCATGCCGATGTACTGGTGCTGTTCAAGGAATACCCCCATACCGACATTCTTGAACGCGCGTATGAACTGGTAGACCTTTGCGTGGCCACCTACGAGCGCCGCATCAAGCCTGTAGCCGCGATGGTCGATTGCGAGATGGTGGTGCCCATGCACACCACGCGCGAACCAGCACGAGGCTTCGTGGCACGCATCCAGGCGCTTGAAGGCCAGGATGGCATTCTCTCTATTTCTGTCGCGCAAGGCTTTGCGACAGGCGATGTGCCCGACATGGGCACCAAAGTGCTGGTCTACACCGACGGCGATTCAATCAAAGCGCAGACGCTGGCTCGACAGCTTGCCGACGAAGTGATCGGCATGCGTGAGCAGTTGATGGTCAATTACCTGGACATCGATGTGGCACTGGACCAGGCTGCCGCCGCGCCCGATAGCCCGGTCGTGCTGGCCGATCGCGCCGACAATCCGGGCAGCGGTGCCGCAGGCGACTCCACATTTATTCTGCGCCGCATGCTTGAGCGCGGCGTCAAAAATGCCGCGTTGGGACCGCTATGGGACCCCATTGCAGCACGCATCGCCTTTGAAGCAGGCGTGGGTGCCACACTGATGCTGCGACTTGGCGGCAAGGTCAGCGCGCTCTCAGGCGACCCCGTAGATGTGTTGTGCACGGTCAAGGCCGTGCACGCAGAAATGACGATGACAGGCTTGGCCGGCACGCCGGTGCCTTTGGGCGATTGCGTGTTGGTCGATGCACAAGGCATCGATGTGGCTCTGATCTCTATACGCAATCAGGCCCTGAGTACTGACCTATTCACCCAGTTGGGCTGCGATCTTGCGCAAAAGCATGTCGTCGTCGTGAAGTCGGCACAGCACTTCTATGCCTCGTATTCCAAAGTGGCCAGGCTCGTGCTGTATGTCGGCGCACCCGGGTCGGCCACGCCAGATTGGAAGAGCCTCACCTACAAGAAAATCAAGCTGCCAAAGTGGCCGCTTTAGACGCGTGCTGTGCGTGCCCTGAAATGGACACGTCCGCTTGCGTTCGACCCTCTCATTGATGTTCCCGCCTTCAAGACCAGGAGCAGTTTCATGAAACGACATTTGTACTCCGCGCTGGCCGCGCTCACGCTGACCACGCTGTGCGCCATCGGCGCCGCACCCGCACAGGCGCAGACGAAAACCCTGCGCCTGGTGCCACATGCGGATTTGAAAGTGCTGGACCCTACGTTCACCACCGCCTACATCACGCGCAACTTTGGCTATATGGTGTACGACACCCTCTTTGCCCTGGATGCGCACAGCAAACCTCAGCCGCAGATGGTTGAATCGTTCAAGACCTCAGATGACAACAAGGTCTGGACCTTCACACTGCGTCCCGATTTGAAGTTCTCAGATGGCACGCCGGTCACGGCCGCTGACAGCGTGGCCTCGTTGCAGCGTTGGCAAGCGCGCGACAACATTGGTCGTGCGATGCAAGATGCTGGCGCCCAATGGGCCGTTGTGGACAACAAAACCTTCACGCTGACGCTAAGCGCGCCATTCGGCCTGGTGCTGGACGGACTGGCGAAGGTGTCCAGTTATCCGCCGTTCATCATGCCCGAGCGCCTGGCAAAAATGCCAACTACAGCGCCTCTGACAGAGATCGTGGGCTCGGGTCCGTATATCTTCAAACGCGATGAATGGGTGCCCGGCAACAAGGCCGTCTTTGTTCGCAACCCGCAATATGTGGGCCGCAGTGAAGCCCCTACGGGTCTGGCGGGCAATAAGACATCGCATGTCGATCGTGTGGAATGGCTGATCCTGCCAGACTCGAACAGCGCCATTGCCGCGTTGAAGAACAAAGAAGTCGACATGATTGAGGAAATGCCGGCGGACTACATCAACCCGCTGCGCGCCGAAGCTGACATCCGCGTGGGCGTCACCGGCGAGACGCAAGGGTATATCGTCACAAACCATTTATTCCCGCCGTTTGATAATCCGAAAGCGCGCCAGGCCGTGTTGGCAGCGGTGAATCAAGAAAAGTTCATGACGGCCATGGGCTACCCCGCCGATATGCGTCTCAAGCACTGCGCCACCTTCTTTATTTGTGGCGGCCCCAACGATACGAGCGCCGGTGCCGAACCGTTCATGAAGCCCGATTTGACGCTTGCCAAGAAGTTATTGGCAGAGTCCGGCTACAAGGGCGAAAAAGTGGTGTTTCTCTTGCCCAGCGACCCGGCCTATCTGAACGCGGCGTCGCTGGTCGCCATTCAGACGCTGAAAGACATCGGCTTCAAACTCGACATCCAGACCATGGACTGGGCGTCGTTGATTGCACGTCGTAGCAAGAAGGTTGCACCGGATGCAGGTGGCTGGAACGTGGTGATTTCGTCGGCTGCCGAATTCAACGTGAACTCACCGCTGAACAATACCTATCTGGGTGCGCCTTGCGGCAACAGCCTGCCTGGCTGGCCATGTGACAAGAAACTCGACGAGTTGCGTGCCGCGTGGATCGCCGCCGTAAACCCCGACGACCGCCGTGCCGCACTGGACCATTTCCAGGAGCGCGCATTTGAAGTCTTGCCCAACATTCCCATCGGCCAGTTCTCGCGCGCTTATGCCTTGCAAAAGAGCATCAAGAACAGTGAGTTGCTGTGGGGCCTGCCGAATGTCTGGGTGCTTGATAAGTAATACCAACGTCTGACCGCGTTACGGAGTGGAGTGTCATGGGATATTTGATCCGACGCGTGCTGGCCACGCTGCCAGTCATGCTGGTGGTGGCCATCATCGTCTTTCTGTTGATTCATCTGTCGCCCGGCGACCCGGCGGCGTTGATCGCCGGGGATTTTGCCAGCACGGAAGACATCGACAAGCTGCGCATCGCCCTGGGGTTGGATCAGCCCTTGTGGCGGCAATTCGGCATTTGGGCCGGAAAGCTGCTGCAAGGAGACCTGGGCACCTCTATTTTTACGCAAGTGCCGGTGACGGGCCTGCTCGCGCAACGTGTGGAGCCCACGCTATCCATTGCGGTCTTGACGATGCTGCTCTCGATTGTGGTGGCTATTCCTTTGGGCGTGCTGGCGGCTTATCGCGCAGGTAGTTGGGTGGATCGCCTGGTGATGCTGTTCGCGGTACTGGCGTTTTCAGTACCGGTATTTCTCGTGGGCTATCTGCTGATCTACGGCTTTGCCATCAAGCTGCAGTGGCTACCGGTTCAGGGGTTTGTGAGCCTGTCCAATGGTGTCTGGCCCTGGTTGCGAAATCTGATTCTGCCCTGTGTGAACTTGGCACTGGTTTATATCGCGCTCATTACACGCATGACTCGTGCCACGGTATTGGAGGTGCTGCATGAAGACTACATTCGCACCGCACGTGCCAAAGGCCTGGGCGTGCTGCCGGTGCTGGGCCATGCGTTACGTAATGCGGCCATTCCCATCGCCACAACAGTAGGAGTGGGCATTGCCTTGCTCATTGGCGGTGTGGTTGTCACGGAAACCGTCTTCGCCATACCCGGCATTGGCCGCCTGGTCATTGATTCGGTGCAACACCACGATTACCCGGTTATTCAGAGTGTGCTGCTGTTGTCGGCAGGCGTGTATGTGTTGATCAATTTATTGATCGACCTGAGCTACCGCCTGTTTGACCCTCGCATCCGCTATTGATGCTGCAAAGAGAGACTTAGCCATGTCAGATGCATTGACTTCACCGCCGGTGAGCCCAGCAGAATCAGAGGCCGCCATCGCCCGCCAACGCGCGTTGCGTTGGCGCTGGCTGCGGCGCCACCCAACCTTGATTCTGGGTGGACTGATCCTGCTGGTCATCGCCGTCATTTCCCTGGCCGCACCATGGATTGCCACGCACGACCCGCTGGACATCGACCCGTTAACGCGCCTGCAACCACCGTCGGCCGAGCATTACTTCGGTACCGACTCGTTGGGTCGTGACGTATTTAGTCGCGTGGTCTGGGGCGGCCGGGTTTCTGTCGCAGTAGCCTTGTCCGTGGCCGCGCTGGCCACCATATTTGGTGTGATTCTCGGCTTGACGGCAGGTTTCGTGCGCTGGGCTGATGGCATCATCATGCGGATTATGGATGGCATGATGGCCATTCCAGACATCCTGCTGGCCATCGCGCTGATGGCGGTTATTCGACCAAGCCTGACCACGGTGATTCTTGCGATCACGATTCCACAGATTCCTCGTGTAGTGCGATTGATGCGCTCATTGGCATTGACGCTGCGAGAGCAATTGTTCGTGGAAGCCGCCCACGCTATAGGTACGCGTCTGCCCGTGATTCTGTGGCGCCATGTGCTACCAAACACGCTAACACCGCTGGTAGTGCAAGCCACCTTCATTGCCGCCACGGCAGTGCTGACAGAGGCCGTACTGTCGTTTCTGGGTGTCGGCGTGCCAGCCCAAATTCCAAGCTGGGGAAACATGATGTCCGAGGGCCGCAATTATGTAGCGGTGGCGTTCTACATCATTCTTTACCCGGGGATCATGTTGGCGGCCACGGTATTGGCGATCAACCTGATGGGTGACGGCTTGCGCGATGCGCTTGATCCGCGCCTGGCTAACCAGCTGTAGGGGGATGGCCATGAGCCTATCAACTGGCGCTTCAGATGCGCCCTTGCTTGAAATCGACAATTTGTCTACGTACTTTGAAACGCTGGCAGGCACGGTCAAGTCGGTAAACGGGGTGTCTTACCGACTTGAGGCTGGCCAGACGCTAGGCGTGGTCGGAGAGTCCGGCTGTGGAAAGAGTGTGACCGCGTTGTCGATCATGCGTCTCGTGCCCACACCACCGGGTCGGTATGCGGGTGGTGCTATCCGGTATCGCGGCACGGATTTGCTGACGCTTCCCGAGAAGGACATGCGCAAGATTCGGGGCAACCGGATCTCGATGATTTTCCAGGAGCCCATGACGTCGCTCAATCCAGTGCTGAGTATTGGCCGACAATTGAGCGAAACCGTCATGCTGCATCAGAAGGTCAATAAGCGCGAGGCGATGGCACGCGCCGTTGAGATGCTGCGTCTGGTGCAGATTGCCGAACCTGAACGCCGTGTGCACGAATACCCTTATCAGTTGTCAGGCGGCATGCGTCAACGGGTGATGATTGCGCTGGCACTGACCTGTAACCCGGAAATTCTGATTGCTGACGAGCCGACGACCGCGTTGGACGTGACAATTCAGGCGCAATTGCTGGAGCTGTTACGCAGCTTGCAGAAGAAGCTGGGTATGGGGATTTTGATGATTACGCATGATCTGGGCGTCGTGGCAGAGTCCTGCGACCGGGTCGTTGTGATGTATGCAGGTCGCAAGGTAGAAGAAGCGAGCGTGTTCGAGATTTTTGATCGACCGCTGCATCCGTATACGCGTGCGTTGATGGCGTCGATGCCTGCCATGAACACGTCGGCCGCGCGACTCACTGAGATTCCCGGTATGGTGCCGGCGCCACACAATATGCCGACAGGCTGTGCGTTTGCACCTCGCTGTCCATTCGTGGTTGCGCGCTGCCACACAGAGACGCCGCCGCTCGTACAAGCAGGCGCGTCGGATCACACGGTAGCCTGTTTCGAAGTGGATCACGTCGCAAGAAGCACCCCGCCCATTCGTTTGCCCACGCCCATTCAGGTCGTGCCGTTAACGACAGGGGCTACAACGCCCGCGGGAGGTCAGGCATGAGCCGCGCGACTATATCTTCGGCGGCGCCAGACATGGCGACGTCTACGCCTCTTTTGGAGGTTCACGAGTTAAAGAAGCACTATGCCGGCACCCGGCGGCTCTTTGGCAAACAGCCACCAACCATTCAAGCGGTTGATGGTGTGTCTTTTTCGGTGGGACGTGCGGAGACGCTGGCGTTGGTTGGCGAGTCAGGCTGCGGAAAGACGACCACGGGCAAGTCGATTCTGCGTTTGATTCAACCTACGTCTGGATCGATCAAGCTTGATGGTCAGGAGTTGATGGGTTTGTCGTCAGAAGAGATGCGACAACGCCGACAAGATTTGCAGATCATTTTTCAGGATCCGTACGCGTCGTTGAATCCACGCATGACGGCAGGAAATATTGTTGCTGAGCCGATGCGAAATTTTCCGGGGCTTGGTTCAACGAGTGCTCGTGAGCGCGAAGAGCGGGTGGCGTGGTTGTTTGGCAAGGTGGGTCTGCGCCCGGAAGCTATGAAGAAGTTTCCGCATGAGTTCTCCGGCGGACAGCGTCAACGCCTGGGTATTGCTCGCGCACTGTCGGTGCAGCCCAAGCTTATCGTCTGCGATGAGCCTGTGTCGGCGCTGGATGTGTCGGTGCAGGCACAGGTCATTAATTTGCTGACTGATCTGCAAGCAGAGTTTGGCATTGCTTATTTGTTTGTGGCGCACGATCTGGCGGTAGTGCGTCATATCAGTCACCGAGTTGCGGTTATGTATTTGGGCCACATTGTTGAATTAGCCGATCGAGATACGCTTTTCTCCAAGCCGTTGCATCCGTATACGGAGATTCTGCTGTCAGCGGTACCGGTGCCTAATCCGCATACGCCTGCACAGCGTATTCTGCTGCAGGGTGACCCACCAAGTCCTGCCAATCCGCCCTCGGGTTGCCGCTTTCACACGCGCTGCCCGATGGCGCAAGCTGTGTGTCGTCAGGAAAAACCAGCTCTTACACCTCGGGGAGGTGAAGGGCAGACGACGCAATGGGTGGCCTGCCATTTTCGGTGAGTCTTTTGGGAAACGATCACAGTTGATTCATTGACGTGAGTTGCTCTTTTGGCACTGCGGGAGGGCCGATTCTCCAGGCCTTCGCATTTTTCGCTGTTGATGTTCGAAGCATCTTTCGCGGCCGCCAAGAGCAGCGGCGCGGGCTGGGCGATAGTGGCAAAGGCGCGTCGTTGACGGCAGGCGTTGCTCGCGATTTTGGGCGCCTGTGACGCACTGAATCGACGCCCCTCGCAGTTGGAGCCTACAAAGCGCAAGACCACCACGAGATCGTTCGTAGCGTGGGTGGAGCGCGCGATTGCGTTCATCGCAGAGACACTGACAAGCGCGCGTAACCCGCGATCTTGATCCCGCGCAATTGCTGTTCAAACATCGCGGGTTACGCGCGATTAACCGTGGTGTTCTTGTCTCAGCTCGCTCGCGCTCCACCCACGCTACTGGGCAGAAAACGCAGGCGACGAGGTTGAGCCTAGGAAGTGCAAGAACACCACGAGATCGTTCGTAGCGTGGGTGGAGCGCGCGATGACCTTCAACGTAGAGACACTGACAAGCGCGCGTAACCCGCAATCTTGATCCCGCGCAATTGCTGTTCAAACATCGCGGGTTACGCGCGATTAACCG
>JBEBWV010000027.1:0-49710 GCA_040391965.1 Achromobacter deleyi
GGTAGAAATCAACGAAGCCAGGCATGACCCAGGTAGCGTGGGTGGAGCGCGCGGTTGCCTTCATCGTAGAGGCACGGGCGAACGCGCGTAACCCGCGATCTGAACCCTACGCCGTTGCTGTTCAAGCATCGCGGGTTACGCGCGTTTAACTTTGGTTTTCTTGTCCCAGCTTCCTCGCGCTCCACCCACGCTACGCGTCGAATGACGTATTTTTCAGGTCTTGCCAGCGACCGCGCAAATCTGGTCAAACGTGGATAGGCGAGCGGGTAGAAATCAACGAAGCCAGGCATGACCCAGGTAGCGTGGGTGGAGCGCGCGGTGGCCTTCATCGTAGAGGCACCGGCGAACGCGCGTAACCCGCGATCTGAATCCTGCGCCGTTGCTGTTCAAGCATCGCGGGTTACGCGCGCTTAACTTTGATTTTCTTGCCACAGCTTCCTCGCGCTCCGCCCACGCTACGCGTAAGAGCGCGCGAGAACCCTCCCCTCAACCTGCCTTCAATAACTCAATGGCTCATCAAAAAAAACACCCCAAACGTCGGAAAATATCCAACCTTTGGGGTGCTGTTCGATGGCGCGAATGAAGTTCGCGCATCAAAGCCTCGTTACCGAGCGCCTTAGTTCACTTGCAAGTTGGTCGCCTTAACAACGGTTTCCCACTTCGTCACTTCGCTTTGCATGAAAGCCTTGAACGATTGCGGTGAATTCGGGGCCGGCGGCATCAAGAAGCCATTGGTCTCGTAGTTCTTACGCAGCGCCGCGTCTTCATTCAGCGCCTTATTGATGGCCGCGTTCACTTTGTCCACGATCGGCGCAGGTGTACCAGCCGGTGCATATACGCCGAACCAGGCAACCACATCAAAGCCCGGGACGCCGGATTCTGCAATGGTCGGAATCTCAGGCGCAAAAGGCACGCGCTGAGCAGTGGTCACTGCCAAGCCAGTCAGCTTGCCAGTGCGGATCTGCGGCAACAGCGGTGGCATGTTGTCGAAAATGGAGTCCACTTGGCCGCCAAGCAAATCAGCAACAGCTGGGCCACTGCCACGGTACGGTACGTGCAGCACCGAGATGCCCGTCTTCATCTTGAAGAGCTCGCAACCCAGATGCGCAGACGAACCATTTCCTGGCGATGCACACGTCAGTTTTTCCGGATTCTTCTTGGCGTAATCGATGTAGTCCTGCACGGTTTTAATCGGCAGATTGGCATTCACGGCCAAAATATTCGGCACCACGTTCAACAGCGCTACGGTGTCCAGATCTTTCAGTGCGTTGTACGACAGATTCGAATACAACGACTGATTGATTGCCGTGGAGATGGAACCGACAAACAAGGTGTAGCCATCTGCGGCAGCCTTGGACACGAACTCGGCACCGATGTTGCTATTCGCACCGGGCTTGTTTTCCACCACGAACGTCTGGCCAAGCTCTTTGCTGAGCACCTGCGCAATCATGCGTGCGCTGATGTCTGTAGTGCCCCCGGGTGCGTATCCAACCACCAGACGTACGGGTTTCTCGGGATACGCCGTAGCGGTTTGGGCCGAGACTTGGGTGCTGGCGACGCAAGCCAGGACGGCCGCGACACGAGTGAGTGTTGCAAAAATAGGTTTCATGACTCCTCCATTGGAAAATAGTCAGGCCGCCGTGATTGGTCGGCCTTTGTTTTTATTGACACTACGGTGTTCTATGCCCGGCGCGATGAGGTCGGAATGGGCGCTTGCACCGGGGTAATCAGGTCTGCCGTGACGTCGCTGAGATTCTTGCTGCCCAGCAAAGCCATATTTGTCATCAGCTCACTGTGGAAGATATCGACCACCTTGCGGATGCCTTTTTCTCCAGCAACCGCCGCGCCAAAAAGCTGAGGCCTGCCCATGAAGACCATCGTGGCCCCCAGCGCAATTGCCTTGAGCACATCGGCGCCTCGTCGAAAGCCACCATCGACCATGACAGGCATGGTGTCCGGCACAGCCTGAACGATGTCTGGCAGCGCCTGCAACGGCGAGATGCACGCATCAAGCTGACGCCCGCCATGCGTAGAGACGATGATTCCGTCGACCCCTGCGTCATGCGCCAGACGGGCATCTTCTGGATGCATTACGCCTTTGAGCAAGAGTTTGCCTGGCCAGTTCTTGCGAATCCAGTGAATGTGGTCCCAGGAGAGCTTGTCCCGACCACCTCGAAACCCGTTTGGCGGGTCTTGTGTGATGGGTGGGCCAATATCTTCATAGAGGTTGGAGAACCGTGGCACGCCACCGTTAAGCAAAGAGCGCATGAACACATTCAGGCTCCAGCGCGGGTGCAGCATGCCATCGAGCACCAGACTTGGGCTGATCTTGAAAGGAACCGTGAAATCCAGACGCTGAAGGTTTTCCCGGTTTCCTGCGACGCAGGTGTCGATCGTGACCACCAGCACCTCAATCGACGCACGCTTCAAGCGATCCAACAATTTTCCGATGCGCTCTTCATTGCCGGGCAAATAAGCTTGATACCAGCAGCGGTTTCCGGTGGCTTTCTGAAGATCTTCCAGCGGCACGCTAGAGGCGCCGCTAATGATGAAAGGAATGCGAGCCGCCTCGGCCACCTTGGCAAGCGCCATATCGCATTGGCTCATCACAATGGCGGCAAAACCCGTTGGTGCAAACCCAAGCGGCATGGCATAGGTTTGACCAAACAACGTTTGCTCACAGCTGCGCTCATCGACCTTACGCAAGCCCCGAGGCCGAAACCCCAGGCTTTGCATCACGTTGACGCTTTCCTGCAGGGAAGCACCCTCTTCCGTGCCACCGCAGACGTAGCCTTCGACGCAGCGCGGCATGATTTTTCGCGCCTGCTCCTCGAAATCCTTGACGGACAGGCATCGGTCCAGAAGACTCATGCCGCCGCGCCCAACTGGGTCAGACAGTCTTGCAGCGAGCGAGTTTGAATCGCCTCATACAGCAGGAACTCATCCTGAACGGCCGCGCCCAGATCTCGTTCAAACGCGGCTTGAGCTGCGCTCACGGCGTATTCCACCTGAGCTTCCCCACCGAGGTTCGATTGGAAAATACCTGCGGCGCTCACGGGCAGGAAATCTTCGTAGACCAGGGGTTCAAACTGGATAAAGCCTTGCTCAATCAGCGCTTGCGCGTCCAGACCTGCGCGCTCAGCGACGCTGGCAGCCAAGCCCTTGTCCGACACGAAATAGCGGAAGAATCCCAGCTCTTGCGTGCGCAGCTCGGCATAGTCGTCAGGGAACGCAGCAAAGCATGCCGACAAATTGGCCATATAGGCCACGGCGTTGTCGTCCTTGGCCGCACCGTCTTTCTTGCTGCGGGCCAAATCCAGGAGTTCGTCGTAGAGCTTGCGACCCTTGCGCGTGAGAGCAATGCCGCGCTGTTCAATTTCACCAAAACGGGCGGTATGGCTACCCACGCTGAATTTGCCGTCTGCCCCGACAAAAGACACCGCTTCTTCCAGCGCCTTGAAACTGGTCTGACGCAACAAGATGGGGCACTTGCGTGGCGGGGGGCCTTCAACAATAGCTTTGGACGCCATGCCACGCTTAGGCATTTCCGCTTGGGCGGTATCGATGTCCAGCGTACGCGGCGTCAAGTGGTTAATGTGCGGACCCTTGAACGCCACCACGTCAGCAATCAGGCGATGCAGCTGGTGCAATTCGTGATAATCAGCCTGGCTGACGGTCGCTTCGCTGTGCCAACGGAACGTGTGCAGGGCTTCGCTCACGAACTCGCGCGCATCTTGTTCAGTCAGTCCGCCTTGAGCTTCGCATTGGCTGGTCAATGCCAGGGCACGATCCGTGAAGATCTGGCGAGCAGCCAGAATGTCAGCCGCCTTCTGGCGCATCGCCGCGTTGTCGATCAGTTCCAGGCGCAACAAGGAGGTGAAGACGCGAAATGGGCTGGTTTGCAACGACGCTTCGTGGGTCGCGCGAAACGCTGTAGCGTGAACCGGCACGCCCGCCGTCGACAAATCGTAGTAGCTGACTGGTTGCATGCCCATCACCGCGAACAGGCGGCGGGTATTGGCAAGTTCCTGCGCCGTGCCCAGACGGATGGCGCCGTGGCGTTCAATATCCAGACGCTCGATTTCACCGGTACGTGTCAGCTGTGCAGCCAGTGCCGGCTGCTGCGTCAAGGTTTGCGCATTGATATCGGCAACCAAGGTCAGCAAGTCGTCATACAAGGGTACTTCCGACTTGTACATGTCGGACATGGCACGAGAGAACCAGGCGCGAATCTGGTCCGGGCTGACAAAGGAGAGTGATTTGACGGCGTCGTTCATAGCGGGCGTAACAACCATAAAGGAATATGGTTGGCATCAAATCATGGCCGCTGCAGCCAATCAAATGAAAAAAATCGGCTTAATCAGTCTATTTTTTCATGCTGCGTATTGGATCAGCCTTGCATGAGGTGCTGATGGAGCTTGGCTGCTCGTGTGAGCTGGGCTTCTTGTTGAACCCAAGCCACAAATTGCTTGATTTTCGGCACTTCGGCCGAGTGCTCTGAATAAGCCACGAAATAGGCGCCGTCGCTAGGCTGGGCATAGGCCCAAGGAATCACCAACTTGCCTGCCAGCAATTCCTCTTCGGCCAGAATACGAGGGGTGAGCGCGATGCCGGCGCCCCCTTCCGCGGCGCGCACACACATATAGAAGGTGTCGAACTGCGGGCCCTGATAGCTGTGTTCGGTCGAGAAATTCTGGTGCAGAAACCAGTCGTGCCAGGCTTCCGGACGCGAAGCACATTGCAATAGCACCTGCGCACTCAGGCTCTCCAGGTCTTGAATGCCGGCGGGCGGCAAGAAGCCCGGCGCGCATACCGGCACGACTTCCGCCTCAAAAAGCTCGTGACACTGCGCACCAGGCAAGGTGCCCGTGCCAAAGTAAAACGAGATATCGATCTTGGCCTGCATCAAATCGAAGGGCCGCGTCTCGCTACGCACTTGCAACTGAATATCCGGATGCGCCTGCATGAAACGTTGCAGTCGCGGAATCAGCCAGCGGGCGCCAAAGGTCGGCTGAGTACCGATGGTCAGCACCTGCTTTTCGCTGCCGTAGGTGCGGATATGGCGCGACGACATATCGACGTGATTCAGGATTTTCCTGACCTCGGAGAGATACAGATCGCCTGCTGGTGTGAGTTGCAGGCGTCGGCGCACTCGCAGAAAAAGCGGGTGATGCAATAGCGACTCAAGCTGGGCGATCTGCTTGCTGATGGCGCTTTGCGTCATGTTCAGTTCTTCCGCTGCGCGCGTAAAGCTGACATGGCGCGCAACGGCCTCAAAGCACTGAAGTGCCATCATTGATGGCATTAACCGCCGTTCCATTCTCTTTTATCCGTATCAATGACCCGGGTCCTGCAGATTTGCAGGCCGACACCTACAGCCTGAAACCGACAGGCTGACAGCCACACCTTTGCGAGGTGGCGTTACTCCGCCACGTCAATCATCCACTCTGGCACAAAGGCCTCTTGCTCGCCCTTACTGCGATAGCCGAGTGGATTCGCCACCACACGGCAAGAAAAATCGCGTCCGTTGTGAACCCCTTGCACCACATAATCGTTCGCACAATGCAGGTGCCCGTGCATCCAGATGTGGGCAAACGGCAGCAAGTCATCCAGGTCATTACAAAAGCCGGCCGTGCCGGGTGTCAGGCCGTAGCGAGGATCAGCGCTACGCAGGCTGGGTGCAAAGTGCGTCACCGCGATAGTCGTCCCATCAAACGGGGTGTAGAGCGCATCCCGCAACCAGGCCTGACTTTGCAAGCCCAATTCGCGCATCTGCTCAGCAAGCATTGGCTCACCGTTCAGAAGAGTCGTGTTCTTGCGCAAGTAGAAATTGGCGGCACGATAGGCTTTTTCCCGCTGTTGCAGACGCTTGGTTTCCGTGTTTTGCGCATTGGCTAATGCATCGAAATCGCTCCACAGCGTCGAGCCCACAAAGCGCACGTGGCCGACGGTCACGACTTCACGCTCCAGCCAGGTAATGCCCAAGTTGTCGCACAAGTCTCGCAGCCGGGCATATGCCGGCTCGAACTCCAGAGAATCGAACTCGTGATTGCCCGGCACGAAAAGCACTTTCTGCTCGACGGCGCCTCGAAGCAAAGGCGAAAACCGCCGCAATCCGAAGTCGTCGTCCAGCAGTTTCGAGCCCGGCTGATAAGAGCCAATATCGCCAGCCAGGACCAATACGTCAGCGTCCGGCGCCAGCGTAGGCTCAAAGCCGGGGTAGTTTTCCAGATGAAGATCGGAGAGAAGTTGTATGCGCATCGGGTGTAAGTGTAGCCGCGCCCCGCAACTGCCTCATGGCGCAGCTGTTCAACATATTGATACAGCCGTCTAATTTTGTCCGGTCCTTGGCATATGGCTGTCATAGTTGGCAGGCATAGTGTCGTTCAACCGCTGAGGAGGCGGCCGCAAGCCAAGCACTAAGGCAGCAAAGTTTGACCTGGGATAACTATATGGAAATCAATTCGTTGGGTTAGCTCTCAGGCACGCTTACCATGACGTTCATAAGATAGGCCACCGGCCACAACAAGGAAGCAACCACCATGCATCGTCTCATTTCTCCCATCCTGTCGCGCCGCCCCGTTCTTCTGGCAGGCCCTCGTAGCACCCGCCGTTTCGATGTGATTTCTGGCATCCAGGCGCATAACGAAGCCCGCAAGCTGCACGAATCGGCGCAGCGAATTCTTGCCGTATCTACCCAATATCTGTTGCCTGCCGCATAAGTAGCACGTTGTTGTTGCCCGCCATTTCGCATTGCATTTGTAAGCACGAATTGCAGCTGTCGTAATCCCCTCAAGAAGCACGGCCCGGAGCTATTTCGCCTCCCCTGCCTGATCTTCGCCGCTAGTCGGACGCCCGATTGGCCCTTTACCAAACACGTAATGAAAACGCGCCCGAATCGACGGAGCGCGTTGACCTGCGCGTCAGATTTGCAGCGTGCACGAAGGTGGCAGACACGGCACCGGCCAGCGCGTAACTGCCGCGCAGTGGCCCTGGAATTGATGCTGCGCGGACTATTGCTCAAGTCGTAGTCTTAAAAACGCCTGATCCTGCAATTAAAAAGGCTGACGTCCGCAGACGCCAGCCTCATCTACACGGCCTGGCACGACATGACATTCGTACCAGGCGTCATTCACCTTAGAAGTGAATGACTGTACGAATCGACTTTCCTTCATGCATCAGATCGAAAGCTTCGTTGATCTGTTCCAGCGGCATCGTGTGGGTCACGAACGGATCCAGATCGATCTTGCCGCTCATGGCGTCTTCCACCATGCCCGGCAACTCGGTACGGCCCTTGACCCCACCAAACGCTGAACCGCGCCACACGCGTCCGGTCACCAATTGGAACGGTCGTGTGCTGATCTCCTGACCTGCGCCCGCCACGCCAATGATGATGCTCTCGCCCCAACCCTTGTGGCAGCATTCCAGCGCCGCACGCATGACATGCACGTTGCCAATGCACTCGAATGAAAAATCGACGCCGCCATCGGTCAGTTCAACAATCACATCCTGGATGGGACGATCATGATCCTTGGGGTTAATGCAGTCGGTCGCGCCCATGGCGCTGGCCAATATGAATTTGTTGGGGTTCGTGTCGATGGCAATGATGCGCCCGGCCTTCGCTTGCTTGGCACCTTGAATGACGGCCAAGCCAATCCCGCCCAAACCAAACACGGCCACCGTGTCGCCTTCCTTGACCTTTGCCGTGTTGTGCACGGCACCCAGACCGGTCGTAACACCACATCCGAGCAGGCACACTTTTTCATGCGGTGCGGCGGCGTTGATCTTGGCCAGCGAGATTTCGTTAACCACGGTGTACTCACTGAAGGTGGAGCAACCCATGTAATGCAGGATCGGCTTGCCTTCGTAACTGAAGCGCGAGGTGCCGTCGGGCATTAAGCCTTTACCTTGCGTGGCGCGTACTTTCTGGCAAAGATTGGTTTTGCCAGACAGGCAGAATTTGCATTCGCGGCACTCAGCCGTGTAAAGCGGAATCACATGATCGCCCGCTTTCAAGGACGTCACGCCCTCCCCGACCTCAACCACAATGCCGGCACCTTCGTGTCCAAGCACCACCGGGAACATGCCTTCGGGGTCATCACCACTCAGGGTGAAGGCGTCTGTATGGCAGACGCCCGTGTGGGTAATTTTCACCAACACTTCGCCGCGCTGAGGCGGCGCGACATCGATTTCTACGATTTCAAGCGGCCGCCCAGGGCCAAATGCTACAGCTGCGCGTGATTTCATGACGTTATCTGCCTGTGATGTTAAGACGTTATTTCAGGTAGGAGCGGACGATTCGCATCAGCAAGTCGATCTCGGCCTGCGGGTCTATCGATTGCACCATTTCGCCCGGGGCTTGCCCAGCTCTTCCGAAGGTTTCGCGAAGATGACTTTCCAGAACCTCGGCCATCAGGCCAGTGGTGGCTCCGCGCAGTGCAGCGAGTTGCTGCAAGAGTGCGCCGCATTCCGTACCGCTATTAACCGCCCGTTCAAGGGCAAGCGCTTGGCCTTGAATTCGACGCAAGCGCGCAGTGACGCGCTTTTTCTCTTCGGGTGAGTGGGGCACGGAACCTCCGTTCGATACAGGGGGGGAGTATATACCGTGAGCTGTATTACGACCAAATGCCGAGCGCCAACCGCGCAAGACAGCGTGCCGCTCGCATAAAAAACCGGATCAAGTCCGCAGACTAGTCCGGTCGTGGCCAATAAGCGTTACGCGAAAATCAGGCGCTGCGAGGCCCACTGCCCCGCCCGCCTGGTCATCTAGTCCAGCGCAATGGTTTCAATGACGGGCCTGAAATTCGTGGCCTGTCGTTTCAATATCTCGTTAAAAGCTGCTGTGCTTGACCCTGAAGGTTCTGCCCCCAAGTCCAGCATGCGGCGTTGCATATCAGGATGGCTCACGACAATGGCCACTGCTTTTTGCAACTTGGCGATGACATCGGGCGGCGTATTGGCGGGCGCCAGAATGCCATTCCAGCCCTCAACCTGCATGGATGGAAAACCGAGTTCTTTTACCGTGGGCACGTCAGGCAATAGCCGGGACCGTTCAGGCGACGTGGTGGCAAGCGCTCTCAAGCTTCCTGACTTCACTTCTCCCAACGAGGATGACAACTGATCACCCCCCAATTGAATACGACCCGCCAATAACTCTTGTTTGAGTTGAGCCGCGCCTTTGAACGGAATATGCACCAAGGCCACCTTGGCGTCGCGTTGGAAGAATTCACCGAACACATTCAGGAACGAACCCGGCCCGGTAGAGCCGTAGTTGTAGCTGAGCGACTTATCTGTTTGCAGCAGCGTCGCCAGTTCGCGCAGATTGCTGGCGGGCACAGAGGGTGGTGCCGTGATGATCATCGGCACGTCCACGACGACCGTGACACCCGTCAGTTCGGTAAAGGGGTCAAAGCTTGCACGCTTGGCGCGTTGCGCCGTCAACGCTGCCAGCGGAAATGAGATGTTGGTAAGTAAAAGCGTATGACCATCTGCGGGCGATCTTGCCACCGCTTCGGCACCAATCAAGCCACCTGCACCGCCACGATTTTCAATAACTACGGTTTGACCAAGTTGTTCCGATAGCGCGGGGGATATCAGCCTGGCGACCAGATCGGTCGTGCCTCCAGCCCCAAATGGCACCACAATTTTCACGGGACGTGTCGGGAATTGCTGAGCCATCGCGGCCTCCATGCCAGCAGTGCTGGCAAACGCCGCAAGCACTACCCCTGCCAGACGCTTCAAAACGGCACGCCGATGCAAATACTCCATATGTCTCTCCTCGAATCATTATTGGAAGTTGCTGCGATACCCACGAATGTCGGTGCTTCTGACTGCATTGGTTTGCTCGTCCCGCTTGACGAGGGGAAGCGTAAAAAGGCGCGTGTCCCTGGCCGCTACGTTGGAGCCATCATCTGTTTCCTGAAGGCTGCGAGACTGGAAAAGTCCAACAAGCTCCACCCACGCTATTGATAGATGATCATGCAAAGAATATATTATTTATAGAATTATCTGTTTTATTAAAGAAAGAGTTTTATTAGGGTTTCCGAGTAAGATCCGAGCTTTCCAACAGGCGTCGCGATGCAATGACTGCGCTACAGAAAACGCACGGCCAGACACGCATGGTCCTGGATACGCTTCGCAGCGCGATCATCACGGGTCGCTATCCGCCTGATACGAAGCTCAACATTGCGGCGCTTGCCACAGAGATTGCGGTAAGTGCCGGCGCAGTGCGAGAAGGTCTGGCCATGCTGGAAGCCGAGGCATTAGTTGTCTCCGAGCCTGCCCGTGGCTATCGGGTGAGCCCCGTCTCGCTCAAAGACTTGCGCGATCTGGTCGCGGCGCGCATCGAAATCGAAAAGCTATGCCTCGCAGAGTCCATCAAACATGGCGATTTGACCTGGGAAGGCGGCATTGTGGCGGCATTCCATCGCCTGTCGCGAATCGCCGAACTGGATACCCAAAATCCCAGCCAAATGAGTGATGAATGGGCAGCGAGTCACGCTGAATTTCATCGCGCGCTGGTCTGCGCCTGTCCTAATGTATGGCTGCTGAAGATGCACCACATGCTGTATCAGCAAAGCGAGCGCTACCGAAAACTGGCCGCGCCACTGGCAGGCGCCACACGCGATGTGAAGTCGGAACATCAAGCGCTGATGGACGCTGTCTTGACCAAGAACGTGCCGCAAGCACAAGCCATTATTGTCAGCCACTTGAACAATACGGCGGCAGTACTGATGGGCGCTACGCTCTTTAGTGAAACGGGTGCGTGAAGGCTCCCCCCGTTAGCTGCACCGTCTGGCTCGCAGCCATCCCCACACCAGCCCGATCAGCGACATCAACATGGCGCCGGCCATTAGAGCCACGCAAAAAATAACGGCAAAGAAGGCGTACGGATCAGCCACACGTGATGCCCACCACGCGACCATGCAATACAAGAGGGTGATGACGAATGGACATAACAGCACAGCTACCTGCAGGCGACGCCAATTCGGCGAGCGGTAGCTCGGGAATTTCTCCGGCCAGACCCACGCGGCGCCAGCCACAAAGCTTGTCAACGGCAGCACATAAGCCAAGACTTCCAGCACACGCAAGCCACCCCCGACAAACACCGTAAACCACTGAATCACGCCAATTCCCTGCTGTATCCGCCACGTCAGCGTGGCGGCATTATGCCTCCTGGTGCGGAAGCGCCGTGACCTACACCGTACGCGGTGCCCAGAAGGCCTGACGCACTGCCGGGTTGGCTGCAATCAGCGCGGTGACACGATCCAGGTCTTCTTCCTCTACCGAGGCTTCGGTCAGTGTCGCCTCGATCTCCACTTCGTTCTCACTGAACTGGTCGATCTTGATTTCCGATAGCGGCAGTTGCTCGGCCTCCAGCACCTCTTCCAGTAGTGTCATGGCCGCCTGGCGATGTTCAACATTGGCGATGATGTGGATGACGTTAGTCATTTCCGTGGTTTGCGAATCGACAGGTTGGCGGTTGATATAGCTGACGACAGGGCGAAGCAAGGTATTTGCAGCCAGCACAAAACACGTTGCCACCACCGCTTCCAGCAGCAACGACGCTCCCGCGCACGCGCCGATGGCCGCAGAACCCCAGAGTGTGGCTGCCGTGTTCAGACCGCGAATGCTGCCGCCTTCACGCATGATGGCCCCCGCCCCCAGAAACCCTACGCCGGACACCACATAAGACACCACCCGCGCACCACCATCCGGCCCGCTGATGCGAAATGCCAGATCCACAAAAATAGCCGCACCTACCGCCACCAATACGTTGGTGCGCAGACCGGCAGTACGTTGACGAAACTGTCGCTCAAACCCCACGACAGAGCCCAGCACAAAGGCTGCGAACAAGCTCACCATCGTGTTGGCCAGCGTAATCAATTGGATATTCTCAAAGTTTTTCATGCTTTTTTACTCATGATTTTTCTCAGGCTCGCCACCCCAAACGCCGATGGGGCGGCCTGTCACGTTTCAAGGCAGCTTCCAGTAAGAGAACAGAGTCAGAGTGATGGCGACCAAAGTAAGAATGATCACGACAATGACGCGTGCAATCTGCACGTATCTGTACGCCAGTTTCATGACAATCTCCGGTCAACGGCGGCGGTTTGGCGTGGCAGCACGGCAAGCGCGGTGCCTGCGTCACTCTCCCACTGAACACGGCGCACATCCGGGCTTTGACCCAGCCGCAGTGCAATGGCATTGAGCACCACGCGCATAGTCGGCGGGCAATCAACAGTGACAATGGTCGAGACCAGTTGCTCGGAATCCCAGCGCGAAATTCGCACTTGCGACACGCGTAAATCGACCGCCTTCAGCTCAAAATAAAGCTGCTTGCGAATAGCGTTAAGCGTGGTGTCTACGCTGACGATGGTGAGCTGATACGTGGGTGACGCCAGACGTGCGACCGAGCATGCGTCGGCCACGACCGGCTGCGCCCGGAAGGGGAGAAATTTGGTGATGCGCATAATCGCCTCCTTGCAAGGGGAGTACGGTGGAAAGTCCACGACAATGCATGCGCCCTCACCCGAATTCTGTGCGCACGAAGGCACACAGCCGATGCTGATCGGGAGAAGTACTTAAGGGGGGGTATCGGCGTTCAGGCCGACAACCGCATCCTGGCTAATCGCAGGACACGGCAGAGAGATCTGCGGATCCTGCGTTAAGCGGCGCGTGCAGTCGTGTATTGACTACATCCGTCGTTGTCCACATTGACCTCTAAGATTGGAAAGAGCCCACATTCTATTTGCGCACTAGGGAAAACACCAACATTTATTTTCGCTCAGCGAGCAACTGCCGCCGGAGCGGCGACGCGGTCGAAACGGATTCAAAGGAAAACGAATCGACCATGAATGTGGCCTCAAATGCCGACCTTGGTACCGCCCGCGAGTAGGCATCCGTCAAGACGCCTCCCCAGTCACGGCCCGACAACAATGGCGCAAAAGTGTGGCCATTGCCATGGCGTCACCATTGATAGTCCGCGCCACTGCCGTGGCGTCCGTGACGTTGGCCTTGTGGGTTTTTCGCCACCAACCCCGCCTTCATCTGGCTCATAAAGCGCCGTGCGCTGCGCGCGGGCATGACTACATCACCGGCACCACCAAACTCACCCCAATCAGTACCAACACACCGAACGTGATTCGGCGCATGGTGGCTGGGCTCAGGGGCGGTGGGAAGCGATGCCCTATCCAGGTCATGAGGGCAATCAATGGCAGCGACAACAAGGCGACCAGATAGCTGTTGCGGTCAAAGCCTTCGTTCACACCCAAATACACCATGCGCGTCAATGAGATGAACAAAAACACGACAAGCAAAAGATTGCGCACGGTAGAAAGCGCAAGCGGTTGGCGATAGAGCAGAAAAATGACGGGTGGCCCAGGCATGCCGAACAACCCGCCGCATACGCCTGCCACCATGCCGCTCATGCCAAAACGTCCGGCCGATGAGCGTTGCAGAAGCGGCGCGGGGCGCAGTGCAAACAAGATTCCGCTGGCGATAATGACTGTGCCCAGCAACAGTTGCAGGCCTTGCGCAAATTCGCGGCTTAGATACTGCAAGAGCATCACCCCGCCAATGCTGGCGGGAATAGCACCCGCCAACACGGCGCGGGCGACAGGCCAATCCACATCACGCAGCTTGCGGGGCGGCAGCGCGAAGGCACAGTTCATGAGCGACACCAGGCTCACCACCGAGGCGGCAAGTTGCAAGGGCACCAGATCGAACGCGCTGGCGACACCAATCACGATGATCGATAAGCCAAAGCCTGTGACCGTCTGGAAATACGTCGCAAAGGCCATCACCAGCAATAGGGTCGCGAGTACCCAGGGACTCATGTCCACTCCTGAAATAGTTTTGGAGAACATAGCGTGCGTGGAGCGCGTGCAAAGCGAGACCAGGAAACGCCTATTGAGCGCGCGTAACCCGCGATTCTTAACCGCCAGTTGCTCGGAGATCAAGACGCGGGTTGCGCGCGCTCACCTTGTGCTTGATCGTTTAGAGGGTGTCGCGCTTCACCCACGGTACGAATCCTCTCGTTGATACATCCGGCTCATGCGCAAAAGCAAAATCAGTTCAATCGTTCGCCGTCTTCAAGCGTCGTGTGGCTATCGAGCGGATAGATCGGACGGGCCAGATGCTCGAACGGGAACAAGGCATAGTCGGAACTACATACCCCGGGTCCGCTGACCAGCACAATGTGCCGCGCAAAGGGCTCAAACCCTGCACGGAAATGCTGACGCGATTTCAGCAATACATATTTGCACTGAGCCGGGTCCACACCTGCATGCGTAAAAACGCCAGTGTCATAAGGCTCTTGCGGGCGTTCGGAAATGAAGATTCGGATGGTGCCCACACGCAATATCGCCGTGCGACCAAGACTGAGCTTTGTGCCCGTGTACATCGGGCCGGTGACGGTGTAGTTACCATCCGTGAGCGCTTCAACCGCAGCACTCACACGCAAAGGCTGGCCGTTAAGCTTGAGCGCCGGCATGTCCGTGTTGCCACCAAGGTCCAGCGTAACTTGCGCACCGACGCCTGCCTCGAACACGTGCGACACAGCGGCCGGGTCCCAGAATGGACCAGCCACCACATCTTCCAGCCCTTGCTCAATGACTTCTTTCAGCACGGCCATCACATCCGTGGTGCCACCCGCCCCGCAGTTATCGCCATGATCCACCAGAATGACCGGTCCTTCCGTCAGCGATTTTGCGTAGGCAATGGATTGCTGCACGGGTTCGGTGGGGAAAATAAAATCGTCGCGCCGCGCCCATGCCATGTCGGCCAATTCGTCAAGCAAGGCCTCGCCTGCTACGCGCTTGCTACGATCCGCCACCACGACAATCGATAGCCCTACATGCGGGATATCGGCCAACGGAAAACCGCCAAAGACCGACGCGTTAAGCACCTCGCCACTTGCCTCGGCCTGCATGGCCCGATCCATGATGTCTTTCATCGGTTGTGTTTGCGGCGTCTGGCGCAGCATGTGCGTCAGCATCGGCAGACGGCGCCAGAGCATCACTGGATCCACGGCGCCCGCCAGCATGGCTTGTATGGTTCGCCCTACTCGGACGCCCGTTTCGTACACATCGATATGCGGGTAGGTGCAATACCCGGTGATAGCAGACGCGTGCTGAAGAAGGGCCGGGCTGAAGTTTGCATGAAAATCCAATGCCACCCCGATCGGCGTGCCCGCAGGAACCGCCTCTCGCACGCGACGAAGTAGTTCCCCCTCAGCATCGGGATAACCCTCCGCCACCATGGCACCGTGCAAGTCCAGCAGCACGGCGTCGCAACCGCCGTGCACCGCATCCAGCACGCTGGTGCACAGGCTCTCGAAGGCTGCACGCGTGACCACGCCACTGGGTACGGCATTGGCACAAATGGCGAACTCAAGCTCGGCCCCCATGCTTGCCGCCAAATCCAGATAGGCCGCGGCCGCGCTATTGGTGCCCACACAGGCGTCGCGAGCGTGCTCGCCATACGCGGGGCCGTTCAAGCCCGTGCCGCGCCGAAAGCTGTCCAGCTCGGTCTGCAAAGGCGAAAACGTGTTGGTCTCGTGGCGAATCAGCGCGACGACGAATTTCATAATGACGTTCCTTGGGCGGGGTTACTGTTTTTCAATGCCAGACTGCTCGACCAGATCGCGATATCTGACGGTCTCGTCCTGCAAGAACTTGCGCGCCTGCTCTGGTGGCATCAGCACGGGGTCAAAACTGAGCATTTGCAAGGCCTGCACGAAATCCGGTTGTTTCACGCCGTCTTGCAAAATGGCGTAGACACGATCGATTACGGCCTGAGGCGTGCCGCTACGCATGACCACCGACAAGTTCGCCCGGACGGTGAGCGCCTTCGGATCGTCGTAGCGCTGTGGCACGGCCTGAGGAAACTCGGCAAGCGGTTCTGTCTGCAACACAGCAATTGGCAGCACTTTGCCGCTGCGCGCGTAAGCGGCTGAAGAACCCACCACATCCACGTGCGCGTCGGTCTGGTTGCCCAACAGATCAGACACCGCAGGCGGGGAGCCACGATACGGAATGATCTCGAAATCAAGTTTGTTTTCGCGCCGCCAGTGGTCCAGCGCCAGAAAGGCCGAGCCACCCACGGTGTTGACACTGATCGAGACCTTGCCCGGATTCTTGCGGATGTAGTCCACGAATCCCGCAAAGTTTTTGTGTTTCCCGGTAGGGTTGATGATCAGCCAATGCGGATAGGTATTGAGTACGGTGACCGGCACAAAATCGCGGTCGCCATCGTAAGGGGGAGACTTCAGCAACCAGCGGTTGATATTCAGGGTGTTGTCGCTGGCCATGAACAAGGTGTGGCCATCTGCCGGATCACGCAAGACGGTCTGGGCAGCCGTCACGGTGGCGCCGCCCGATACGTTCTCGACCACCACGACGCTTTTGGGCACCGCCTCACTGATCTTGCGCGCTACCAGACGCCCCAAGAGGTCGGCCGAGCCGCCGGGCGGATACGGCACCATGACCCGGAGTTGACGGGCTGGCCAAGTATCAGCGGCGCTTGCAATAAGCGGCGCGGCGGCAAACAAGGCAGTCGCACTGCCCAAAGCAAGACCCAACAGGGCACGGCGTACGGTATGCATGTCTCCCTTCCTCTTCGTTATTGGTTGGCCTTATTGGCCGAGGTTCAGAGCGAATGAGTATAGGAACGGGCAATACCAACGTCCAATATATAATTTGTCGATTAACTATATATATTGTGAATAGTATGGATGCTCACCGTTTGCGCTGTTTTGTTGCGGTCGTGGAGGCCGGAAACTTGTCGGCGGCGGCGCGCTTGCTGCATATGACCCAGCCGCCGCTCAGCATTCTGATTCGCAAGCTTGAAAGCGAACTGGACGTCAATCTGTTTGAGCGTGTCGGCAACCGTCTGGTGCTCACGCCCACCGGCGACCTCTTCTATCATCGCGCCAAAGAAATGCTGGCCAGCATGCAGGTCCTGCGCCGTGAACTACGAGAAAGCGAAGGAGGTTCACGCGGCACCGTGCGCGTGGGTTGCTCCACGGCCGCGAGTCTGTTCATCATTCCTGATGTCATGAGCCGATTGGCCGAGGAATCGTTGAACATTACGGTTCAGGTGCAGGAAGGCGAAACCATCTATCTGATTCAGCAGCTTCGCGACCGTCGCCTGGATCTGGCCATTTGCCGCAGCCACTATGCTGCCGCAGACTTGAGCACACGTACCCTACTGGCAGAGCCCTTGCTGGTAGCGCTGCCACCAGGCCATCCGTTGGCGTCAAACAAAGCCGTGAAGCTTGCCGACCTGCGTCATGAACGGTTCTTGATGCATTCGTCGCCTCTAGGGCGCGGCATCTCCGACGGCCTGATCGCCGCTTGCCAGGATAGCGGCTATACGCCTGATGTGATTTATTGGGGAGTTGAGACCTTACCCATGTTGTTGATGGTGCAGCGCGGGCTTGGCATTGCGTTTACCCCTGGCAGTTTTGCCCGCTTAGGGTTGGCTGGCCTACCCACGCTGGTGCCGCTGGAAGATCGCAAGTTGGAAACCCGCTTAAATCTGACGACCTTGCGCCAGCATGCCGTGCCGCGCGTGGTCCAGCAGTTCATTGATCTGGTGGATGAGGTGCAAACGCGCTAAGAGAGCTTCGCTACGCACTGGTCGATCACTTTTTTCATGGCTTGATCCAGCGCCTTGCGCTCGTCCCCCGACGCGTTTTCACGGATCAAGGTTTCATAGCGACTGAAGTCCTTGTACGAAAAGCTCTTCTTGGTGCCAGCCCCGATGCAGTCGCAATAGGGCTCAGCTTTCGCATAGGCCTCCGGTTTACCCAAGGTAACGCTTCTGTAGCCGCTCACACACGCGGTGTACATGACATCAAGCGACGCCTGCGGAATCGGATCTTTCTTTCCGCAAGCGACCGTCAATGACATAAGCGCCAAAACGAACGCCAAGCGCGATGCACGGTGAAGGTATTTGCTCACGATGAATAGACTCCCTGCACGTCATGGTTGAGCTCGAATCTTCTCATACCAGGAGGAGAAGCTCGTTCTCTTTTCCGGGCCGTCACCTTGCCTGTCTGATGGCTGTGTGCAGTTACGCGATGAGCGATGGAGTGATCCTCCGCCTGAACGAATACATCGATCATCACATGCGCCCAGATCCTTATCCGAAAGTGATTGTAGAAAATGCCACGCGACGATATTGTCGCTGTGATCAGAAATCTGACTCACCACACACCTCATCAGGAGAAAGGCATGAAGTTGCTGCGCTATGGCCCACAGGGCCAAGAGAAACCCGCCGCGTTGGACCGCGATGGTCGTATCCGCGATCTCTCGTTGCTCGTGCCAGACTTTACGCCTGAATGGATGGCCCCTGCGCGCCTGGCTGCGCTAAACGCCATCGACCTGATGCAGATGCCCTTGGTCGCCGAGGGTGCGCGCCTTGGGGTGCCTGTGGCCGGTGCGCGTCAGTTTGTCGCCATTGGCCTGAACTACCGCAAGCACGCCGAAGAAGCCGGCATGGAGATCCCCAAAGAACCTGTGGTTTTCACGAAGGCCATTACTTCGTTATCAGGCGCCAACGACGATGTCACCCTGCCCCCTGAATCAGTTGCCACTGATTGGGAAGTGGAGCTGGGCTTTGTCATCGGCACACAGGCGCGACAGGTGTCAGTAGAGCAGGCGCTGTCTCATGTTGCAGGTTATTGCCTGGCCAATGACGTGTCCGAACGCGATTGGCAGATCAAGCGCAATGGTCAATGGGGCAAAGGCAAGAGCTTTGACGGGTTCGGCCCAATTGGCCCTTGGCTGGTCACAAGCGACGAGGTGCCAAACCCGCAGGCGCTGGAGTTGCAATTGCACGTCAATGGTGAACGCAGGCAACACAGCAGTACGGCAGACATGATTTTCAGTGTGGCGGAAGTGGTGTCCTACCTTAGCCAATTCATGACCTTGCTACCGGGTGATGTGATCATTACCGGCACGCCTGCAGGTGTTGGGCTTGGCATGAAGCCGCCCCAATTCCTGAATAAAGGCGACGTCATGACGCTCGAAGGCGGCATTCTCGGTACGCAACGCCAGCGCGTCGTGTAAGGCCTGAGGCGGAAAGGGCCGAGACAGCCCCTGCCCCCCGGTTCATGTGACACGTGATTCTGAACATCACGTGTCACATCGGCCCAAGCGTGGCTATGCCTTTTTTCGATATCTGCTTCGCGGCAAGCGTTATTGAGCTGGACCTGTCGCTGTGCGAAGGTGAATGGATCAGGGCATACAGCACCTGAACCCGATGCCGGCATGCTTACCTTTCTGGTGCGGGAATAAAAAAACCACACTGGAGACAAACCATGCGCAATGCGAAGCCGCAAGGCTGCTGGACTTCTGGCCCTGCTGTCGCTCTCTCATCCACTTCGCGTCGCCGCAGCTTGCTCATGCTGGCAAGATGCATGCTCGTTATGCCCCTGCTGGCTGTGGCTGGCATCGCATACGCAGACACGGCATACCCGAGCAAGCCGATCACCATTCTGGTTGGTTTCCCGCCGGGCACTGCTACCGACACCGTCGCCAGAATGCTAAGCGAACGCCTGTCACAACGGCTTGGGCAGCAGTTCATTGTTGAGAACCGCCCAGGAGCGGGCGGCTCCATCGCGGCGGGCATGGGTGCGCGCGCAAAGCCTGATGGGTACACACTGATGATCGGCGCGTCTGCCCCGCAGGCGATTAATCCTCACATTTATCCGAACCTCAACTATGACGCTCGCAAGGATTTTTCGCCGATCACACTGCTTACCTGGCTGCCCTATCTTTTTGTCGTACGACCGGACGACCCGGCGCAGAATTTGACCGAATTTCTGGCTGCGGCAAAAGCCAAACCGAACGAACTGAGTTACGCCACGACCGGCATCGGCACCACTAGTCATCTCGCAACCTCAGTCCTGCTTTCCAAGGCAGGCGTCAGCATGATTCATGTGCCTTACAAAGGCAGTGCGCAGGCGCAGACGGACATTATTGGCGGGCGTACCCAAGCAAGCTTTGACACCATGATGTCCTCGCTGGCAATGGTGCGCTCGGGACGACTCAAGGCACTGGCCGTCAGCACGCCTACGCGCGCCTCCACCTTGCCTGACGTCAAGACGGTTGCCGAACAAGGGTTCCCGGGCTTTGATATGGGCGCGTGGCTCGGGCTGATTGCCCCTGCCGGCCTGCCGCCCGCGATCCAGGACAAGCTTGCGGCCGAGGTCAACACCATCTTGCAAGACCCCGGGCTTCGCGACAAGTTGACAGACATGGGTGCCCAAGTTCGGACCACTGCCACGCCGGCCGAGTTCGGCGCCATGATGAAAAAAGATTATGACTCGTGGGGAAAGATTGTCCGCGAATTCAACGTCAAAATTACCGACTAAAGAAGACCCCCGCCATGCACCCACGAGACAACATTACGGCGCAAGAATGGGACATTCGCGTCCAGCTTGCCGCTTGCTATCGCCTGGTCGCCCATTTCGGCATGAGCGACTTGATTTACAACCACATTACCGCACGCATACCCGGCGTAGAAGAGCATCTTCTGATCAACCCCTACGGCATGATGTATGACGAAATCACCGCGTCAAACCTCGTCAAAATTGATATCGATGGCAACATCATCAGCAATCCCTCGGCACACTACGGCATCAATGCCGCGGGGTACGTCATCCACAGCGCTGTGCATGCAGCCAGGCCCGACGTGCAATGCGTTATTCACACCCACACGCGAGCAGGCATGGCCGTTTCTGCGCTCACCTGCGGGCTGTTGCCGCTCACGCAAACGGCGATGCGCTTCGCCAAAATTCCGTACCACGACTACGAAAGCGTCGCCATCGACATCAGTGAGCGACAGCGCCTGGTGGCCGATCTGGGTATGTCGGAGGCCATGATCCTGCGCAACCACGGTTTGCTTGCCGTGGGCCCCAGTGTTGCGCAGGCGTTCAACACGCTTTATTGGCTGGAAATGGCCTGCAAGGCACAGGTGGACGCCTTAAGCTCGAACCGCGAACTTTGCGTGCCTTCTGCTGCCATTGTGGAGAAAACCTGGCACCTGTACCAGCCCACTACCCGGCGCCCGTTTGGTGAACTGGAATGGCCAGCGATGCTGCGTCTGATGGATAGAAAGGACGCGAGCTATAAAAATTAGCTAGCGCATCCCCTGTGCCTGCGGGCCTACCGCAGGGCGCTGAGCGGACGTAAAGGGGCCGAGGAATGCGGTGCCTCGCACTGAAATAGGAGAAAAGAAATGAGCAAATTTCGCAATGGTGAACCTGCCTAATCGAGCATGATGGCAATCCACTACTTATGCACCGCTTTGCGCGATGCGAAAGTAAAGCTACGGATGTGCTGTCCCTGTCGCACCCGACTCCTGGATGGAATGCGAGAATAATGATAAATGCCCTCACCGCGCTATTGCGTGGTTTGACCCTTGCAACCCCATCAGCAAGTGCCGCGTTAAAAAACGACGACGCGGCCCATTTCTCCAGGTTCTCAACTGACCTCGAAAGGGTCTTTCCCGACATCAAGATTCGAGGAAATCCTGAAGTAAATTTGAACGGCGGTGCAAGAAATCAACATGCACTGGGGTGGGAAGAAGCACTGCAAGCCATGCGCCCCGAAAAACCCATCGACCCCGCAACGGCGCGACGAGTCAAGTTCCTTTACCCGCCCGAACGGCCCATTAGCTGCCCGCTGCTGGCCATGCACGAGGTCAAAAGCATGGTGAACTATCCGGGGCGTGCCGCCACAGGAAGATCCAGAACGGAATGGCGAGAAGAGTCAGTGGGCACCGTCGCCCGCATTGAGCAGTCAATCGGGCCTGAGTATGCCTACGACCATAATCAATTGGAACATTCGACGAAAGCGCTGAACCTTGTCAGTGAATCGAAATGGGGTGAGTTCATCAGTGCAGAGTTCGCGCATCTTTCCCCAGGTGAATTGCGCTGCTACCTCCTGAAAACCGGCCTCCATTACATGGCTCTTCTATTGCGTCATCGTGCAGCGACTGCGGAAAAAGAGAAGCGGTATTCGGTGATTTTCTATGACCCTAACCACACCGTATCTCATCTGAAAATAAACGCTGTAAGCGCCGATCAACTACGCGGTTTACCGCTGTCCGCCTTTCTGGACAGTGACGAAATAGACGCCTATTTCGACAGCGAAAGACTGACTTCTGTCATTCCATTTGGAGAGTCGTCTGATGCCGTAATGCCACCAGACGACACTGAAATCTGCGTTCGAAATTTTCTGGATGAAGAGCAGCGCTTCGCACCGCAGATCCTCAGGCATCTTTTCGACTCTAATGCCACATCCCACGCCCGTAGCCTCATTGCAGAAAGAATCAATGGAGCGACAGCCTCAGATGACATCTTTAGTTTTCTGAATAACAACGGCGAACAAGATGGTGTGAACATATGCGCGCTGACCGTAATTCTCCAGAATGGCGATGTGGAAGGAGTCAACGTTTTTTTTGATGGCGTGTTTCAGGCATTGCACAAGCGGCTGTTAACTCGCGAACAGGCGGAAGATTTGGTCCTCGGCAAAACCTTGGTGAAACCAGGGGTCTATTTTGTGTCGCTCAGGAATGCCATTGATTCCGGGCACAGCAAAGCAATATCTGTCTATCTGGATTGGATATGCACCTTGCTGGAGCAATCGCCTGTCCTTGCCCGTAACGTGTTATTGACCCTTTACAGGGCATTCTGGCAGGGAGAAGATGCGGGGACCATTTCGCTCGAAAAACCGCGAAAACACATCAATGCTCTGATCCAACAGCTTCTGCCTCCAGCAGAAGAATCTACACAAGAGCCGCAGCCCGCGCCAGTATCCGGTCGGTAGGCTCGTTGACTTTCGTCTCAGGAGCAATGAAACCGTCGTCAGGCCGATCTATTTTGCTGCCCCTCGCCTTTTTCGCAAGCGGCTTACGCGGGCTTACTCCTCGCGCGACAACAGATTCACGCCTGCTGCATTGCTCACTCCGGAGGGCAATATTGCGCTCAGACTTGTCTTTATCTCGATGAAGTAAGGCGTGCTGGACGCCAGGCCTCGCCTGATCGCCGCATCTACTTGATCTTCCTGCGCAACGTGCTCCGCCTGCATACCAAAAGCACGAGCAATCATCACGAAGTTGGGGCTGGCCAAGTTGGTACCTACGTACCTCCCGGGATATGTCCGCGCCTGGTGCAAACGGATGGAGCCATAACTATTGTTGTTGGACACGATAAAAAGAATGGGCAGACCGCGCTCTGCGGCCGCCATCATTTCATTACCGGTCATCATGAAGCCGCCATCGCCCACCACGCACACTACTTGTCGATCAGGAAACCGTAGTTGAGCGGCAATGGCGGCGGGCGTGCCGTAACCCATCGCCCCTGACTGAGACGCCATCAAACGTTGTGGGTAAACGAATGGGAAATAGCGATAAACCGGTGCGGCGAAGGTGCCTGCATCCAGACAAAGTAATGCGTCGCGCGTGGCCTGATTCGTCAAGGCGCGCACCACCGATACAAAGGGCACGCCGTCGTTGACCTGCCGGTTGGGCCACACCGTCGTGCGTTGTTGGATGGCGCGTAAAGACTGTGCCCAATCTTCTCGCCCTAAACCTTGGCCAGTGGCCGCAAGCTCAGCCAAGGCCTGCGTGGTCGCTACCGGATCAGCCACAATTCCCACCTGCGCGGCAAAGTGCTGATTCACGATGTGATCGTCACTATGACAGTGGACCAAAGGTTGCGATGGGAATGGATAGTTGGGAAAGCGATAGCCCTGCGTCGTGATGTCTCCCAGGCGGGTGCCCAATGCCAGGATCAGGTCGCTGGAATCCAGCGCTGCCAGTTGGGCCGGCTGAGTGGCCAGGTCAAGATCACCGGCATAGAGCGGGTGCGTGTTGGGAAAGATATCGTGCTGCCGGAATGACACCACCACGGGGATCTGGTGTTTTTCGGCGAACTGAAGCAGGGTCTCTCTTCCTCCTTCGACGTTAAACGCCCCACCCGCGATGATCAAAGGCTTACGTGCGGTGGCCAACAGTGCCTGCACGCGGCTCAGCGCTTGCGGCGACGCTTGTGAAGGGCTTGTCTTGATGGCGACCCAGTCTGGTTGCGCCACCTGCGCCTGCTGCAAATCTTCAGGCACTACCAGCACTACAGGCCCTGGCGTGCCCGACGTGGCCACGCGCAGCGCCTTGAAGGCGGCGGCCGCCAGATCTTCGGCATCAGTCACTTCGCACACCCACTTAGCGATGGAGCCAAACATCTTCTGATAATCGATCTCCTGAAAGGCTTCTCGGCGCAAGTCCTTCTTCGGGACCTGTCCAACCAGCAGAATCATGGGCACACCATCTTGTTGCGCGGCATGAACACCAATAGAAGCGTTGGTAGCACCTGGCCCTCGACTCACCATCACCACGCCAGGGCGACCCGTCAGCTTTGCATCTGCGCAGGCCATAAAGCTGGCACCGCCTTCATGGCGGCAGGTCACCACATCAATTTCCGGAAAATCGCTTAGAGCATCCAGTACGCCTAAATAACTTTCCCCCGGCACGACAAATACTCGATCAATACCGTTGCCGGTGAAAGTTCGAAGCATGGCATGAGAAGAGGTATTGGAATCCGTGGTTCTGGTCATGTGAGTTCTGCAAAGACGATGAGATTGGCGTGAAAAATAGCTGCTTTAAAAGCCAGTCTAGATTGTCATTGCTGTGCTCAATAGGCATACTCTGCCTATCAGATATACATAAAATGCACACCTGAAAATGCACTTTCGCGCCGCATGCGCGCCGTGCAGCGGACACATGAAATGGACCTGCGCAAGATCGAGAACCTTATTCATGTTGCTGACTTCGGCAGCTTTTCCAAAGCCGCATCGGTATTGGGCATTGCGCAATCGGCCCTGGGGCGTCAGGTGCGCAAATTGGAAGATGAATGCGGCTGCGCCCTGCTCTACCGCAACGGACGTGGCGTATCGCTGACACCAGACGGTGAAAAATTACTGGATCGCTTGCGGCCCTTGCTAAAGCAGATGGACTCCGTCGTCGCGGAGTTTCACAATGATCAAAAGTCTCCGTCAGGTCAGGTCATGCTGGGTTTGACCCCCACGCTTTGCCATATGGTCGGCATGCGGCTGGTAGCTGAAGTTTGGAGACGGCACCCGCGAATTCAACTGAACATCGTCACTGGTTATAGCGGCTACGTGCTTGAATGGCTCACCAATGCCCGGGTAGACATTGCGGTGCTGCACGACGCCAGACGTTCCCAGCACATCGCGGTAGACCCGCTCGCGGAGCTTGACCTCGCGTTGGTGTCACCCAGGCAAAGCTTGTCACCAGCGGCTCGCAAGCTGTCATCGATTGAATTTTCGCAGTTAAAAGACGTACCGCTGGTGCTGCCCACCAAGAACCACGGTTTGCGACGCACCCTGGAATATGCCGCCAGCCAGGCGGGCATTTCACTCAATGTGGTGTTTGAGATTGATGCACTGGAACTCATGAAAGAAGTCGTGCTGGAAGGCCTGGCACATACGGTGTTGGGTATCCCGGCGGTGACTGATGAGTTGGCTAGCGGGAAATTCATTGCACGCCGCATCACCGGCCCTACACTCTCCACGCGCCTCATGTTGGGCACCGCGTCCAGCCGACCGCTGACGCAAGCCGTCAAAATTGTTGAGAACATACTTAGAGAAGTTCTGACAGAAATGACGCAAAAAAAACCATACCATTCGAGCATGAGAATGACGTCTACCTAGACGCCATTTGGCCTGACGACTGACCACGTCCACGTGCTGGATATGTCTGCTGGATTTCGTTTCGGTCACGCTAAAAATTGCCCTGCGGTAACGGCGTAGCGTGGGTGGAGCGCGACATCATTGAGGCAAGAAAATTGCCGTTAAACGCGCGTAACCCGCGATGTTTGAACAGGCAATTGCGCAGGGTTTAGATCGCGGGTTACGCGCGTTCTTCAGTTTCTCAATGCTTCGGTCAATCGCGCGCTCCACCCACGCTACTACTCGCTCGGATGATGCTATCCGCAGGTCATATGCGAATGCGCTAATCAATACGTGAGGCGCACGCCAAGCAAGATACTGCGACCTGGCAATGGGGCCACCGATGAGATGAAAGAGGCATGGTTATATGCCAGCTTATCCAGGAGGTTGTTGCCACGCAGATAGACTTGATAGTCCGTCGCGCCATAACGGTCTTGGTAGCTAAGCATCGCGTTAACCATGTTGTAGCCGGGCGTACTCTCCTCATAGGAAGCGATGTCTTTCTGCTTAAACACACGCGCAATCTCAACGCCGCCCGACCATTGCTGCCATTTCACATTGCCACGTACACCTGCTCGTGCGGCCGGGATGCGGGGTAGATTGCCATCGCCACCCGTCAATTTTCCACGCACGTAATCACCAAATACCGCCGCCGAGAATATCGGCGTGAACTGATGGCGCAGCTCGCCCTCTGCACCGGTGAACTCGGCGTCGCGCTGCGTGTACTCAATCAGGCGAAAATTCTCATAGCGGTCCAGCGTATTGGCGTAGATGTAGTTCTTCACGCGATTGTGAAAAACGCTGGCGGTGAACGTAGTGTCGCCAGCATGTTTGCGCAGCGTCAGATCAATGTTGTGCGACGTTTCGCGTCCCAGGTTGGGGTTGCCAATTTCGTAGGTGTTCGTGGCCATGTGCACGCCATCTGCGTACAGTTCTTGTGCGGACGGAAGCCGTTGCGAACGTGACAAGGACAAGGCCACGGAATACTGTGGCGCAAAATCCCAGATGGTGGCGGCGGACAACGATGTGCCAGACAAACTGCTGATGGGCGCCCCACCCACCGGCGACACGCGCTGCCAGTCCTGACGCGCCCCCAGTTCAAAGCGCCAGTCGTTCAGCTGATATTCCTCAAGCAGAAACACACCATGCGAGCGTGTTCGACTACGCGGCAAGAATGCCTCTTCTCCGTCCGCACGGAAATCGCTGTAAGCCGTTTGCATGCCAACGACACCTCGCCATCCTGCCAAGGGCTTATGCTGAAGCTCCAGGCGCAAATCGTAGCCTTTGTTCTTGAAGGTGGTTGCCACCTCACCGCCTTCGATCTCGTCGTGCCGATAGTCGGTCAGCCCCCCGCGCAATCGAAATTTTTCGAAGCCGGCAAAGGGATCCTGGTATTCGGCGCGTAAATCCAGACGATCGCTGCGCAGCTTAACGTAGGGCACGCCGCCGTGTTCCTCACCGTGATCATGGCCATCTTCGTCATCATGCCCATGAGCGCCGCAATGCAGATGCGAGCCGTGGGGATGGCAGCTTTCGTACTCGTGGCTGTGCCCTGGCAGACCGTAAGTGCTTTCGATGTGCGTGACGGCCAAACCAACGTAGCCGCGCGGTGTGATCCACGACATGCCGACCGTGCCCTGTGAAGATTCGCTGTACGAGCCCAGCAGCTTGCCGCCGGGCCAATCAGGCACGTCATAGTCGCTGGTACGCCGCTTCAAACCTTCCACGCGTACTGCGAATTCGCCGGTGCCAGCCGTGATACCAATTACGCCCGCGCGCTCGTTGGTGCCCGTGGCGCCGCGTACCTCAGCTTCGGCCTCTATCCCGTTGACGGGAACGGCAGTCGGGATCTTGCGATCAATAACGTTCACCACGCCCCCAATCGCGCCCCCGCCATAGAGCAAGGTCGCCGGGCCGCGCAGCACTTCAATTCGTTCCGCGAGTAATGGCTCCGTGGTGACGGCATGGTCAGGGGAAATGCTGGACGCGTCCATAAGCTCGGACCCGTCTGAGAGCACTTTGACACGCGGCGCCGTCTGACCGCGAATCACCGGACGGCTGGCTCCCCCGCCAAAGGTGTCGCTGTTCACGCCCGGCAAGCTCGCCAAGGTATTGCCCAAGGTGCCAGTGCGCTGCGTAATCAACGCATCGCCTTCCAGAACCGAGGCTGGCAACGTGGTGCTGTTCAGATCCAGTCCCAATGGATTGGCAGACACCGTAATTGGCGCCAAGGTTCGGGTAGCTCCCGTTCGTTCGCTGATTTCCTCCGCTTGCAGGGCCGGCGCCATCAGCACCAAGGCCCAGGCCAGAGGCCGCATAGGCATTCTTCCCTTCCCCACACGCCTGTGAACCTGCAACGACTTTCGCTTTAAGACCTTCATCGCCTCTTCCTAGAAATGATATAACATCACATTATTGAAATGCGATGATATATCATTACGTATTAATTTGAATACAAAAGAGTAGTAGCGTGGGTGGAGCGCGCGATTGGCCTGGTCATTGAGATACTGGCGAGCGCGCGTAACCCGCGATCTGAAGCCCGAGCCATTGCTGTTCAAGAATCGCGGGTTACGCGCGGACCACACCCGTGCTCTCGTTTCGGGCATCTCGCGCTCCACCCACGCTACCGATCACGCGCATACAGACGGTGCTGGGCGCGGGTGGAGCGCGCCAATGGCCTCACTGGCGAGCGCGCGTAACCCGCGATCTGAAGCCCGAGCTATTGCTGTTCAAGAATCGCGGGTTGCGCGCGCTCCATGGAGGTGCTCTGGTCTCGATTTGCTCGCGCTGCACCCACGCTACGCTTTGGTACGTCGCGCCCGAGCGGTAAGATTCGTCTGTACAACTCAAGCTCATTCACTATTCAAGCGTTTTTGCGCAAGCCAATCATGAAAAGTAGTTCTAAAGGCGGCCTTGTCTATTCCACTGAAGGCGGGCGCATGTGTCCCGATTGCAGGAAAATAATCACCCAATGTCTGTGCAAGGCTGTGACGAAGACCGCAACTGCAGGCAATGGCGCGGTGCGTGTCTCGCGTGAGACCAAGGGGCGTGGCGGGAAAAGCGTAACGTTGGTGAAAGGTCTGGCGCTTGATTCTGCTGCGCTTGAGACGTTGGGCAAGCAGTTGCGCACGGCCTGCGGTTCCGGTGGTACGGTCAAGGATGGCGTTATTGAAGTGCAAGGCGACCACTGCGAGCGGATCATCGAGGTGCTTAAAAAAGCGGGCCATAGCGCGAAGCGCGCAGGTGGCTGACCTGAGCCCCATGCATGGCCGCCCCGACGCGGCATCAGAAAAAGCGTCTTGGCCGGGCAGTTTCCCGGCGATAACCTAGAGCAAACCATGACCCATCTTGATGTGTCCGCTGTCTCCAGTTGGCATGCCCACGTGTACTTCGATGCGTCCAGCCGCGATGCTGCCTTTGCGTTTCGCGAAGAAGTGATTGCGCAGTTCAGCGACATCGTGGAGATGGGCCGATTTCATGAGCGCCCGGTCGGTCCTCATCCACAATGGAGCTATCAGATTGCCTTTCAGCCCACGCAGTTTTCACTACTCGTCACCTGGCTGACGCTCAATCACGGCGCACTGGATATTTTTGTGCACCCCAATACCGGCGATTCACTTCGCGATCATCGAGATTGTGCGATGTGGTTGGGGAAGGACTATCCGCTAAATCTGGATGCGCTTCGCGTGATCCGGGAAAACGTAACGCCAGACAGCGCGAAGAACCTGCCTCACGGATGAATGCCGAAGCAGTGATGTGAAGCGCTCACACTTGAAGCCGGGAACCTACACAATCACATCGCGCGACATGTAAGGCCGACGACGCATGAGCTCGGCCAATGCCTCCAGCGCCTGCGCCAATTCCTGACGATCTTTCACGCCACCCAGTGAAATGCGAATGGCGTTTGGCGCCCCACTTCCCACTGCAAACACATCGGAAGAAATGACGCTCAGCCTTTCCTCACGCGCAACGCGTGCGAGGTCTGCGGCTGTCCAGTGATCCGGTAGCACCTGCCAGACGTGAATACCTGCCAGTCTCTCAGGGAACGGTCCGGGCAGAATCTGACGAGCCAGTTGCTGACGCGCCAGCGCTTCGGCGCGCACGCCGTTGAGGATGGTTTGCGCGGTGCCGGTAACGATCCATTGCGTCATCAAGGCGTCCATGAGCGGCGTAGACATGAGTGCAAAAGCGCGCATGGCTTCCAGCACCCGCCTGCGGCTTTCCTGATCCGGGCTGACGACAAATGCCGTGCGCAAGCCAGGGGTCAGGCATTTGGCCAATGTGGCTATGTAAAACACCGACGCAGGCGCCACACTCGCCAAGGGTGGCGGCGCCTCATCGAGGAACAAACTGTAGGGATCATCTTCGATGATCATGGCGCCGCAAGCCGTCGCGGAGCGAGCCAGATCACGGCGACGATTTGCGCTCATCGTTCGCGAGGTGGGGTTCTGCAATGTCGGGTTCAGATAGATCAAACGAGCGCCGCTTTGCTGGCAGGCACGCTCAATGCCTGCAGGCGTCAAACCGTCTTCATCAACCTCAGCAGCCAGCACGCGACGACCCAATTGCTTCGCTGCGGTCAGCAGTCCCGGGTACACCAATGGCTCAGCAACAATGGTTTCACCGGGATTGCTGTAGGCAAGAATGACTGCCGCAAGTGCTGCCTGTGCGCCCGGGCACACCAGAATGAGCGCTGGATCAAGCACCCCCAACGTTTGCGCCAGCCACTGTGCGCCCGCTGCTCGCGCTGCAGGTCCGCCACCCGCAAGGTGATACGCCATCATCACATCGACATCGTTGCGCGCCATGACCTTGTCCAGCCCGCGCTTGAGCAGGTCTTGCAGGTCACACCCCAGTGGAATGGGCGGCATGTTCATGCCCAGATCGATGAGCTGCAACGCCTGCGTACCAGGGCGGGCAATGTAGGTACCAAGCGCGCCTCGCGGCTCAAGCAAACCGCGCTGCCCCGCTTCGGTGTAGGCACGCGTGACGGTTGTCAGGTCTACCCCTAAATGCGTGGCCAAACCTCGTTGGGGCGGCAAGCGGTCACCGGGTTGCAGTCGGTTTTGTGCAACAGCGTGCTCAATGAAATCGGCTATCTGGCGATAGCGCGGCCCCGCGCCGCGCACCAGTTTCAAGGGCCACAGCGCATACAAGTCTTCTTCATGCATGGATTTATGTGCGCCAAAATGTCGCAATGTATGGATTAGGTTCTTCAACTAGTATGGCAATAAATTCAAGTTAAGTCCATACATTCTAATTCTTGTACGGTTTTTATTGTCCGTATAGATGCTGTTACGGCACTGCCCCGAACCCGTTCCCTGCCGATGTATGGACTTAGTGTCCGAAACCCAAGGGATATCACATGTCCAACTCTCGCTCCTGGAGTCGTCTCGACGACTCACAGGCATCTCGTGTTGTGCGCACAAGCCTGCGCGCAGCGCCCAAGGCGGCCGCCTGCGTTCTATTGCCATTGCTTTTAAGCGGTTGCGAAATGGCCTTGTTTTCGCCCAAGGGCGACATCGGCATTCAAGCAAAAAACCTCATCGTGATCTCATTGGCGTTAATGCTGCTGGTGGTCATTCCGGTAATTCTGCTGACCTTGTATTTCGCCTGGCGTTACCGCGCCTCAAACACCAAGGCGCGCTACGAACCCAAGTGGGCGCATTCAACGCGCATTGAAGTCGTGGTCTGGACCATCCCTTGCGTCATCGTCGCCATTCTCGCCGTGCTGATCTGGCGCACGACGCATGCCCTTGATCCTTACAAGCCTCTGGTCTCCGACGTGGCGCCCTTGCGCATTGAAGTGGTCGCGCTGGATTGGAAATGGTTGTTCATCTATCCGGATTACGGCATTGCCACCGTGAACCAATTGCCGGTGCCAGTGAATACGCCGCTCGCGTTCAAGCTCACGTCTGAATCGATGATGAATTCGTTTTTCATCCCCCAACTGGGCAGTCAGATTTACACCATGGCCGGCATGCAAACTCAATTGCACCTCATTGCCGACACCACGGGCGTGTTTCCTGGCCTCTCTGCCTCATACAGCGGTCCGGGATTCTCGGACATGCACTTTCTGACGCACTCCACCTCGCGCGAAGCGTTTGATACCTGGGTCAAAGAGGCGCAGGCCTCCCCGCTCAAACTCGACGCCGGCATGTACGAGCGTCTGGCGCAACCGAGTCTGAATCAAAAACCCGCTGTCTACTCCCAGGTCCAACCGGGTCTGTTCGAGAACATCGTCAATCAATACATGACCGGGTCCTTCGGTCAGGGCAAGCCCCCGAGCCGCGTGGCGCGGGCGCAAACCTTGGAACAAGCAATCGCGAGCGAATTATGTTCGGCAAACTAACCATAGAGGCGGTCCCCTACCACGATCCCATCATCATGGGCACGCTGGTCGTCGTCACCTTATTGGGCATGGCCCTGATTGGTGCCATCACCTATTACCGCAAGTGGTCGTACTTGTGGACGGAGTGGATTACCACCGTTGACCACAAGCGCATCGGCGCGATGTACATCATTCTGGCGCTCATCATGCTGTTGCGTGGCTTCGCAGACGCCATCATGATGCGTGCCCAGCAAGCGATTGCCGTGGGCGACGCGGCGGGTTACCTGCCGCCGCACCACTACGATCAGATCTTCACGGCGCATGGCGTCATCATGATCTTTTTCGTGGCCACGCCGTTCATCCTGGGCTTGATGAACGTGGTTGTTCCGCTGCAGATCGGCGCGCGTGACGTGGCGTACCCCTTTGTGAACTCGCTGGGTTTCTGGCTCTCCGCAGTCGGCGCCGTGCTGGTGATGATCTCTATGTTCGTGGGGGATTTTGCCGCGACCGGCTGGGTTGCGTATCCCCCCTTGTCAGGACTGAAATACAGTCCAACAGTGGGGGTTGATTACTACATATGGTCCTTACAGATATCAGGACTTGGCACGACGCTGTCGGGCATTAACTTCATTGTCACGATCTTGCGTATGCGTGCGCCGGGCATGAACCTGATGAAGATGCCCGTCTTTACCTGGACAGCGCTGATCACCAACATCCTGATCGTGGCCGTGTTTCCGGTACTGACCGCCACGTTGGTGTTGCTAACTGCCGATCGCTACCTGGACATGCATTTCTTCACCAACGAGCTTGGCGGAAACGCGATGATGTACATCAACCTCATCTGGATCTGGGGTCACCCTGAGGTGTACATCCTGATTCTGCCGGCCTTTGGTGCATTCTCGGAAATTATCGCCACCTTCTCGCGCAAGCCATTGTTCGGCTATACGTCGATGGTGTATGCCACGTCTTCCATTGGTGTGCTGTCCTTCTTCGTGTGGCTGCATCACTTTTTCACCATGGGCTCCGGTGCCAACGTGAATGCCTTCTTCGGCATCATGACGTCCATTATTTCCATTCCTACCGGCGTGAAGCTGTTCAACTGGCTGTTCACGATGTTCCGTGGCCGAATCCGCTATCACTCCGCCACGCTGTGGACCATCGGGTTCATGATTACCTTTGCCATTGGCGGCATGACGGGTGTGCTGCTGGCGGTGCCGGGCGCCGACTTCGTTTTGCACAACAGCTTGTTCCTGGTTGCACACTTCCACAACGTCATCATCGGTGGCGTGGTGTTCGGTTGCCTGGCGGGCCTGACCTTCTGGTTTCCCAAAGTCTTTGGTTTCACGCTCAATGAGTTCTGGGGCAAGGTGTCTTTCTGGTGCTGGCTGACAGGCTTTTTGCTTGCTTTCATGCCGCTCTACATCCTGGGCTTCAAGGGGATGACGCGCCGCATGAACCACTATCCACATGCCGACTGGCAGCCTTATCTGATCGTCGCGCTGGTCGGTGCCGTCATCATCGGCCTGGGCATTCTGTCGCTCATCATCCAGGTTGTCGTGAGTGTGAAGAATCGCGAACAAAACCGCGACTTGACGGGCGACCCCTGGGATGCGCGCAGTCTGGAATGGTCCACGGCTTCGCCCGCACCTTCCTACAACTTTGCTGTCACCCCGAGCATCACGTCGTTGGAACAGCATTGGGATAACAAGGAAGCGGGGCGCGCCTATGTTCGTCCAGGCAAGTACGAACCCATTCATATGCCAAGAAACACGGCAGCAGGGTTCATCGTTTCTGCCTTCGGCTTGCTGCTCTGCTTTGCGCTGGTCTGGCACATGTGGGCCGTGGCAATCGGCAGTCTGGTCGGCATCGTTGTGACCTTCATTGCCCGCAGCTATGACCGCGATGTGGACTTCTACATTCCGGCCGCCGAAGTAGAACGAATTGAAAACGCCCGCTACGACCGACTTCAGGAGGCTGCGTAAGTCATGAGTCATTTAACCCTGACCGGCACTCACGAGGGCCATGAGGCCCACCACGACGATGGATCCAAAACCACAATGGGGTTCTGGATCTATCTGATGAGCGATTGCGTAATCTTCGCAGTGCTGTTTGCCACGTTTGCCGTGCTGGCCAACGGCACGGCAGGTGGCCCCACCGGTGCTGAGTTGTTCGAGCTGCCCTTCGTCCTGACCGAAACCATGCTGCTGCTGGCCAGCAGCTTCACCTTCGGCGTGGCCATGCTGGGCATGCAGGCAGGTCGCAAGCAACAAGTCATCACCTGGCTAGGCATTACGTTTGCCATTGGCGTGGCCTTCATTGTTATGGAGGTGTATGAGTTCCGGGTGCTGCTGCATGAGGGCGCAGGCCCAAGCACCAGCGCCTTTCTCTCTGCCTACTTCACACTTGTAGGCACCCACGGGCTGCACGTCTCGTTTGGCCTCTTGTGGATTCTGGTGCTGATGCACCAGGTGCATCGTTATGGCCTGGACGGCATTGTTCAACGCCGCCTTTCCTGCCTGAGCATGTTCTGGCATTTCCTTGACCTCGTCTGGATTTGCGTCTTCACCTTCGTCTACCTGCGCGAGTTCGTATGAGCCTGTCTGCTACCCACACCGATTCCGGCGTACACGAGCCTCGTGGCGCGCACGGCTCTCTTAAAAGCTACACCGTCGGGTTCCTGATTTCGGTGGTGCTGACCCTGGCCTCATTTGCCACGGTTATGTCTGATCTGGTTGCACGAGATGCCAGACTGACCACACTCGTGCTGCTGGCCGTGGTGCAGTTGTTCGTGCAATTAGTCTATTTTCTGCATCTGGGCAGCTCGAAAGACCAGAAAGAAAACACGGGGGTATTCATCTGCACGGCGTTGCTCATTGCGATCATTGTGGCGGGCTCGCTGTGGGTCATGCATAACGCCAACGAAAACATGATGCCTACGCACATGTCGGTAGACCACGCCAAAACGCGTCAGTAGGGGTATCAACATGCCACACACGCCACTCGAATCCCTCGGTTTGATCACAGTTCCAATGGAGCCCCCTGCGCTTTACTTGAACGCGCAAGGGAAGATTCCGCAATTCGAGTGCGTGCGTCAGGCAACGGCAGCACTGCGCGAGTCGGAAGGCGCGCGCAACGCTGCCGACGAGGCCACGTATGTAGACGCTGTCGGTGGTCTGGTCTTTGGCGAAAGCCGCGAGTGTCAGGATGCAAAGCGCTTTGTGACACACCAAGCGCTGAGCGGCACACACGCTCTGACGCTGGGTGCCCGGCTATTGTCGGGCACCACTAGCCGACGTCGTGTTTACCTGCCTATGCCAAGCTGGAGCAATCATCAGCGAATATTCGAACGCGCAGGCTTTCAGGTGGCGCACTACCCTTATTTCAACGCGCAAACCCGTGAGCTCGACATCGGCAGCCTTGTCGGCTTTCTCTGCCGCCTGCCCGAACCCGGCGTGATCGTCTTGCAGGCCAGTTGCCACAACCCTACCGGCAGCGATCTCACTCAAGATCAGTGGGACACCATCGCCGACGTCATGAAGGCGTTGGGACACACCCCCTTCATCGACATGGCTTACCAAGGCTTGGGCGAAGGAGAGCAAGTGGATAACTATGGCATCACCGCTATGGTTCGCCGTGGCGTTTTCACCTTGGTGGCGCAATCTTGCTCGAAGATTTTCCAGCTCGCAGGAGCACGTTGCGGCAGCCTCAGCATCTATTGCCCGTCGACCCATGACGCGCAAGCGTTGCATCACACTATGAACACGTTGAATCTGTCTCAGGGCACGCCTCTCACGTCGACGGGCATGCCTATTGTGGCAAGAATTCTGAGTCAACCGAGCTTGAGAAGGCTGTGGCAAGAAGAGCTGCTGGGCGTGCGAGACCGGATCTCCATGATGCGAATAGCGCTGCACAGAACGCTGTGCCGCATGGCGCCCGCCTGGGACTGGTCGTATCTGACTCATCAGCGTGGTTACTTCAGCTACGACCCTGCGCTGCACGCGCCGTCGACAGCCGGATCAAGTAGCCCAGGTTCATCCGATCATCTGGTAGTCTCGCCGTCCGGTCGGTTGGGTATTTCGCTCATCACCGAGAGCACGCTTCCCGAAATAGCCCACTTTATTGCCAGAGCCAGCACGCCCTGAAGCCGGCATGCGATGCTGCTCGCATGGTCGGCACACATGCGCTGCGTCTTAACAGGATCTTGAGATTCCTTTACTCATAATCAGTAACGATTCTCATTAAACTGATAGAGACAGGCGATGGCGCAACAGCAAAAGAAGAGCCAGGGTGCGTTTGCCCTGAAGACATTGGGCGTGGCGTTTACCGCCGCCGCCAGCACACAAGCCTATGCACAGGCGAACGTACCGGAACAGGCCCGGACGGACGCTCAGGCAAGTCAACAAGGACAGCGCGCAGACGGCACCGTGCAGTTGGCACCTGTCACAGTGCAAGCCGATGCACCGCGCTTTCAGTCCAGTACCGTGCAGTCGGGAAAATTCACCGAAGCGCTGCTCGACACGCCGCAAAGCATTTGGGTGGTGCCCCGCGTGGTGCTAGAGGAACAGCAGGCCAAGAGTTTGCAAGACGTGCTGCGCAATGTTCCGGGCATCACGTTCAGCTCAGGTGAAGGGAACTTGGGTTGGGGCGACATGTTCACCATTCGAGGCTTCTCGGCAGAGCAGAGCATCACGGTAGACGGCATTCGTGACGCGGGCCTGACGAGCCGCAACGACATCTTCAATCTGGAGCAAGCGGAAGTCTTCAAGGGCACGGGTTCCATCGAGTCCGGTGTTTCTTCAGTGGGCGGCAGCGTTAACCTCGTAAGTAAAGAGGCCCGCCTCGGCTCGTTCTACAAGCTGTCAGGCGGCCTGGGTACGGATCACTACCGACGCATCACCGCCGACTTGAATCAGGAACTCACCGACAGTGCCGCCCTGCGCATTAATCTCATGCGCCATCACAATGGTGTCGCCGAACGCGACGTGACTGAATTCGACCGTTACGGCATGGCCGCCTCGCTGGCCATGGGTTTGGGCACTCCTACCCGCGTAACCTTGAACTATTTGCACCAGGAAGACGACAACATTCCCGATGGTGGCGTGCCGATCCAGCGCGGCACAGGAGGCAAGCGCATGCCGAATGTGGCTCGCAACGCGTGGTATGGCGATCCCAATCTCTACACCGAACAAACACGCACGGATCAGGCCACTATCAAGATAGAGCACGACTTCAGCAATGAGGCTCGCCTCTCAAACATCAGTCGCTGGCAGCAGACTGACCGCATCAGCGTACTGGCACCCGCCCGTTTTAATTCCACATCAGGCACATCGTATGGCTACGTCGGCCGCGGGCCGCTGGTTAACAGCGCAGACGGCATCCCTTCCTACAGCGACTTTGAATCCTTAAGCGACCCGTCGCCTTATGCAAAGCTGCGAGGCAACGACTTTGGCGTCTCGAAGCGCTACACCATTCTGGCTAACCAAACCAACCTGAATCTGGACTTCGACACAGGCAGCCTCAAACATCGCCTGGTAACCGGCGTGGAGTTCTACAAGGAAACCTACGGCGACCACAGGCGGACCATCAACGCTCCCGCCACCAACCCCATCCTGGACCTGCGTAGCACCGGCGGGATCGACATGGGTGGTGTCGAGACCGTGAAAGGCGACTCGGGCAACAACGCCGAAATCTTTAATAGCGGCGTTTATGTCGGCGACACGATCACACTTAACCCGCAATGGCTGCTGCAAGGTGCCTTGCGCTACGACCGTTATCGCGTGACCCAAGTGACGGGCACCGCGGGCAAGCACAGCACGCAACGCGTGGAGGATGGCGCGTGGAGCGGGCGCACAGGTCTGACCTATAAGCCGGTGCCTAATGGCAGCATTTATGCGGCGTATAGCCAGGCCCAGCAGCCCTCGGCGCTAGGCGCGTCCACCAATAACAATATCTACGGTGCCACCAGTTCAGATAGCTACAAGCCTGCCGTGGCGAAAACCTGGGAACTCGGTACAAAGTGGGACGTGGCGGGGGGAGACCTTTCATTGACGGGCGCGGTGTTTCGCAGCGAATTGACCGATTCGTGGGAGTATGGAGACGATGCCACTGACGTCGTGCGCGCCTTGCCTGCCAAGCGGGTAGACGGCATCGAACTTGGGCTGACAGGCAACATCACACCGCGCTGGTCTGCGTTTGCGGGGCTCAGTCTCATGAAGAGCCGCATCACCAAAGGTGCAAACAGTGGGGAAGAAGCCAAGAACGTACCCAATATGACGTTCAATCTGTGGACCACTTACGCGGCCACAGACCGCTTGTCTTTAAGCTATGGCGCACAGTATGTCGGTAAGCGTCGCTACACCGACAACAAGTACGTAGGTGGCAAGAACAACAATAGTTCCACCGTCGCAGGCCCGGCTGGCACGCATCCTGTCTGGGTGCGTGACGACGAGAAAGCGCCCGCCTACTGGCTGCACTCGGTGGCCGCACGCTATCAAGTGGATAAGTCCATCACACTTGGACTTAATGTGGACAACCTCTTCAACAAGTTCTACTACAGCCGCATTGGCGCATCGCTGGATGGGTTCCAACTGTATGGCGTGCCCGGCGCTGGCCGTACGCTCACCGTAACGGCGGACCTGTCTTTCTAATCCTGCTTGGGCCCGGCGTGCATGCCGGGCCCAACCGCCAGGTCGACTCGGAATACGCTGCCATGCCCCGGCACAGACTGGAGCGAGACGTGCCAGCCCTGGTGCTCGCTAATGCGTTTCACCAAGGAAAGCCCCAAGCCAAGATTGCCGGCGTCCGGCTGTTCGCCGCGCACAAACGGCGTGAAAATGGCCTCGTGCCGTTCCGCCGAAATGCCTGGCCCGGTATCAGACACTTGAATAAAGTCTGCGCCCGCTGCAATCGTGACGCTGGCGTCAGGGCCTGCGTACTGCAGTGAATTTCGAATCAGATTCGAAAGCACGGCACGCAATAACGGAGCGGGAAACGTTGGGGCAGTCGTTGCCCCATCGGGCTTGACGTCCGCCATTGTCGGCACCATCAGGGTCAGGTGCATATCCCGTCGCTGAGCCACGCCGAGCCATGCCGAGTATTGCCCGCGTGCCACCGTGACCGCGCTTTCCCGAGGGAACAACTCAAGCGCTTGTTGCCCTCGTGCCAACATCAGGTAGGTGTCGAGCCGTTCACGCATATCCGCAGTGGCAGCCTCGATGCGGGCAACGCGAGCCAATGCGTCAGCATCCAGGGTCTGCTCTTCACGAAGCAGCTCGCAGGAGCTGGAAATCACCATTAGTGGGGTTCGCAGTTCGTGCCCGACATCGGCCGTGAACAACTGTTCACGCCGCAATGCTTGTTCCAGTTGGTTGTAGGTGGCGTCGAAAGCCGCCGCAAGTTGGCCGATCTCATCGGGCGGATAATGTTCTGCCAGGCGAGTCTGTGCTGGCTGGTCAGCACGCGCATTGACTTGTGCCGCCAGGCGCGCCAAGGGTCGCACGACCCGTCGCGTGGCGAAAGTGCCCAGCACAAACGCCAGCGCCAGGCTACCTGCCAAACCACTCACCGCCGCCCAGTGCGAGGCGACCTGGTTACGCTCGTATTCGGTGTAATCGCGCAGCAGCATGTAGCGCTGAGCGTCCTTATCTTCCACCATCACATGCCACACACGCCCATCGCGCTCTATCTTGTGAAAGCCGGGCTGCAAATGCCGCAACCATTGTGGGAATGCCTCGGTGTGTGGCTCGCCGTGAAAGAATCGATGAGGACGTCCCGGGTCAATTCCCGCCAGAAAATCACCTCGTACCCGCTCGACCGCCATACCCATATCAATGCGTTGTAGATGTGCCTCCAGCTTGCCCACACTCCAGACTGATACCCACGACAATGCTCCTCCCACCAGCAAGGTCAACAACACGTAGGTCAGTATCAGATGGCGCGCCACCCCGCGCCGTGTGCTACGCATCGCCAGCCGCGCGCAATTGGTAGCCAATGCCGTGCACGGTATGCAGCAACGCTGAGTCAAAGGGCTTATCCACCACATGCCGGATCTGGTGAATATGCGTGCGCAGGCTATCGCTATCGGGTGGGGAGTCGCGCCACAAAGCCTCTTCCAGTCTCGCTCTATGCACCACAGAGGGGCTGGCGCGCATCAGCAGCGTCAACAGTTGCAGGGGAGATGGCGGCAAACGTAGTGTTTGCCCGCCGCGCATCAACTCCCGCGTACCCGTGTCCAGCGTCAAATCCGCCACCTGCAAAACGCGCGCTGCTCCAGCACCGCTTGCGCGATGCAGCAGGGCCCGGACGCGTGCCGCCAGTTCAGCCAGCGCAAACGGCTTGACCAGATAGTCATCAGCACCAACATCAAAGCCGGTCAATCGGTTGTCCAGCGTATCGCGTGCGGTCACCATAATTACCGGGGTCTGGCAGGCCGCCTCAGCGCGCAAGCGTCGGCACAGTTCGTAGCCGTCCAGGCGCGGCAGCATCAGGTCCAACACGATCAGATCAAAGTCACCGGTCGCAGCCATGGCATAGCCGCGCACGCCGTCTTCTGCGCAGTCCACGATGTAGCCACGACGGGTCAGGTGATGCGTGATGTTGGCAAGAATGTCTGGGTCGTCTTCAATGACAAGAACGCGCATGGCAAAGCACACCGGTAATAATAATCAATCTCATATTGTAGGCCTCTTCCAAGGATGGCCTGCACGTTGCAGCATGAGCGCCACACTGTTTTCGGTCTTAACACTTTCTTGAGATGGCTTGTCGGACACTGCGCATTGATAAGAATGGTTCGCGTTACCCGCAAGCTCGCGGGCACGTGGCAGACCGAGGATTCAAGATGCGTTCGACAGCAATTTTCCGCACAGCCCTGGCCGCCTTCGCCCTGGTATGCGCCGCGCAGAGCGTGCAAGCCCGTCAAGTCACCGATCTGGCAGGACGCGTTGTTGAGGTGCCAGACCACCCTCAGCGCGTGCTATTGGGTGAAGGTCGCTTCGTCTTTGCAATGGCTCTGCTTGATCGCGAGGATCCGGTGGCGCGCGTGGTGGGTTGGCAAGGCGAACTCAAGCAGCAAGACCCCTACTCATGGAATCAACTCGTCAGTCGCTATCCCAAAGCAGCCGAGGTGCCGCTGATCGGCAAGACGTCAGAGGCCAGCGTCAGCCCCGAGAAAATTGTCTCTCTTCAACCCGACCTGGCCGTCTTCAGCCTCAGTGGCCATGGCCCTGGACGCAACAACCCGATGATCTCTGCGTTGCAAGACGCAGGCATCCCCATCGTATTTATCGATTTTCGCCAGCACCCCATTCAAAATACCGTGCCCAGCATGCGCATTCTGGGCCAGGCACTGGACCAGCAGGCACGGGCTGAGGCTTACATCGCTTTCTACGAAGCACACTTGGCACAGGTGCAAGAACTGATTGCGCCCGTGCCGCAAGCGCAGCGCCCGCGCGTCTTTATCGAAATGCTGGCAGGTGTATGGCCAGCATGCTGCCATAGCACCGGTAACGGCAGCTTTGGCGACCTGCTGCAAGCGGCTGGCGGCATCAACGTAGCTGCGCCGGTGTTGCCGGGCGCTATCGGTGACGTCAGCATGGAATTCCTGCTTGATGCACAACCTGATGTGTACATCGCTACCGGCAGCCGCTCCGAGCCTGGCCGACCCGGCTTACTGGTCGGCCCCGGTGCCACGCCGGATATCAGCGCCAACAGCTTGTCCGCGTTGCTGGCGCGCGATGGCATCCGCAACCTGAACGCTGTTCAGCGCGGCCGTGCCTTTGGTATCTGGCATGCGTTTTACAACTCGCCCTATAACGTGGCGGCCGTGGAGGCCATGGCGAAATGGTTGTACCCCGAACGCGCCGCCGCCTTGCAGCCGCAAGCGACGCTGGACACGCTTTATCGCGATTTCCTGAACGTCGATAACGCAGGCACCTATTGGACGGCGCCACGCGCCTTGGCGCCTTAAGCCTCTATGTCACTCGCCTCCAAAGGTGTCGACCTGCCTGCCGACGGCCACGACATCATCACCGCATACCGGCGAACGCTAAACAAGCGCATGCTCATCAGCGTTGCGCTGATCCTGGCCATCGCGCTCAGCCTTCTGGCCGACATCGCCAGTGGCCCTGCTGCATTGGCACCAAGCGAGCTACTGCACACCTTGCTGCATCCGGAAGCGGCTGCAGCGGGAACGCGCGTGATCGTATGGCAGTTCCGCCTACCCTACGCGCTAATGGCCCTGTTGGTCGGTGTGGCATTGGGACTGGGTGGTGCGGAAATGCAGACCATGCTCGACAACCCGCTGGCCAGTCCCTACACGTTAGGCGTGTCAGCCGCGGCCGCGTTTGGAGCGTCGCTTGCGATCACATTGGATTGGCATTTGCCTGCCCTCCCCCCAGGCATGGTGGTGTCTCTCTCTGCGTTTGCCTGCACCCTGATTTCCGTATTGATCCTTGAGCGCGTGGCGCGTTGGCGCGGAGGATCCACGTTAGGGGTCGTGCTATTTGGTATCGCCCTCGTCTATGCGTTCCAGGCACTGGTCATGCTGCTGCAATTCATTGCCAGCGAGGAAGCGTTGCAAGGCATTGTGTTCTGGACGATGGGCAGTCTGGCACGCGCAAACTGGACAACGGTCGCGGTGATGGCCGCCGCAGTGGCGCTCGCCCTGCCTTTCTCTCTGCGAGACGCGCACAAACTCACGGCGGTGCGACTGGGAGAAGAGCGCGCCGCCAGCTTCGGCATTGACGTCAAACGGCTGCGGATGGTCAGCCTGCTACGTGTGAGCGCGCTCGCGGCCCTTGCCGTGTCATTCGTGGGCACCATCGGTTTCGTCGGCCTGGTAGCGCCCCACATCGCGCGCCTGCTATTAGGCGAAGACCATCGCTACTACCTGCCGGGCAGTGCATTGGCTGGGGCCTTAATCCTGTCACTTGCCTCGGTAGCGTCCAAAACCGTGCTGCCTGGCGCACTGATACCTGTCGGCATCGTGACGTCGCTGGTAGGCATTCCCTTCTTTCTCACCATCGTCATGCGTGCTCTCAAACGCGCCTGAACCACGCCCTGCTCACAAGGAAACCGATCCAATGCAAGCCCGTCTAACACTTTCCCTGGCAGCACTCTTGTTCGCCGCCGCCGCACATGCCGCGCCGAATTCCGACTGCAGCATCGACGTCGAAGGCCGTCCAGGAAAGCAGTTTTCGCCCTCCCATATCAACGTCCCCGCAAGCTGCCAGGAATTTACCGTTCGCTTGATCCATACCGGAAAGAACAGCAAAGCACAGGCGGGCCACAATTGGGTGCTCGCCAAAACGGAAGACATTGATGCAGTCATGATCGATGGTCTGAACGCTGGCGTGGGCCACGAATTTCTCGCGCCCGGGGATGCCAGAATTCTTGCCAAGACACCCATGCTGGGCGGCGGCGAGACCGCCACCGTCACGTTCCCTGTCGCTCGTCTGCAAGCTGGCCAGTCCTATACCTACTACTGCTCGTTTCCTGCACACGCACAACACATGCGCGGCACGCTGATCCTTCAACGCTAATCATGATGCAGCTGGATATCCGTGAGCTCAGTGCAGGCTATGGCGGCAAACCCGTTCTCCATGCCCTGAATGCCAATGCCATCGCACAAGACCGCGTGACAGCGCTGCTTGGCCCGAACGGCAGCGGTAAATCCACGCTGTTAAAAACGCTGGCCGGGCTCAACCCGATACAGCGCGGAGAGGTGTGGCTGGACGGTAAGAACATTGCTGCCACCACCGCGTCACAACGTGCCGAATGCGCCATGTACATGCCTCAAGCCTTACCAAAAGGCGTACACATGACCGTGTTCGAATCCGTATTGGTGGCGGCCAGCGCAGCAAGGGGCAATGGCCGCCACAGCAAGAACATCTTGATGGAGAACACGCTGGCCGTGCTTACCGAGCTTGGCATTGCCGCATTGGCTGGCAGTTTTTTAGACGAATTATCTGGCGGCCAACGTCAATTGGCCTCGCTCGCTCAAGCGTTGGTGCGGCGCCCTCGATTATTGCTGCTGGATGAGCCGCTCTCTGCGCTGGATCTGAATTTCCAGTTCCATGTCATGGATGTTCTGCAAAAGCAGACACGCCGACACCATCTGATCACCGTTGTGGTGCTGCATGATCTGAATATCGCCTTACGCCACGCCGATCACGCGTTGCTGCTTGCTGCAGGCCAAGTCGTGTCCGAAGGCCAGCCACAGAACGTCATCTCGCCAAAGACCTTGCATGAGGTCTATGGCGTGCGAGCGCGAGTTGAACGATGCAGCCAAGGACAGTTTCAGGTGCAGGTTGACGGACTGGCTACGAAACGTGATGTTGAATACGCCGTCTAACGAGACGGTGTTGTGCCTTGAATGGTAGAACCTGGCGTACCTACCGGCACGGGAATCGTTTTCTCGCGCAAAATTCCGCCGCTCTGCACACTTCCACTAACCGTAGTGTCTGGCGAGCTCATTTTTGCCACACAATCCGGTCGTTCCGCCTGCGGCAATTGATTGCACCGCGCCATTGCATTGCGCTGCAATTCGTCGTCGCTTGATGTGCCCAGCGCCTCGCGGTTAGCGGCGTCACGGGCGGCGCCCGCTTCTCGCATACAAGCGGCGGGGTCCTGCTCCCCTTTTCCGCTCTTGCAGTCAGCCACGTCTTGCTCATACTTGGTCTGGTTCGACGCTTTACTTTGCGGGTCCGCCGCAAGCGCACCGCTTGAAAAAAACACCAGACCGCCAACAGCTACCAAGGCCGCCGCAAAATTTTTCACTGCATTGAAGGGAATAGTGTTCACGGCCGTCTCTTTAGTGAAAGGCAAAGCCCAGACAATCCATCGCGGACTGTCAATGCGTAAAAGAAGTCCCATCTGCTGACCGGGCGCTTGAAGTACCGGCTATCGCTAGATTAAGCTTCTCGCAGCAAAAACGACAACCAAAATAATGGCCCTGCTATTTCGGCCAGATTCCAAAGGAAACGTCATGACAAGACGGCTCATCACTTCAGGCTCTACGTTTGAGGCACAGATCGGCTATTCGCGCGCGGTGGTGGCAGGAGACTGGGTTTTCGTGTCAGGCACAACAGGCTTCGATTACGACACCATGTCTATATCCGACAACATCGTCGAGCAAACAGAGCAGTGTTTGAAGAATATTGAGTCTGCCCTGCGAGAGGCAGACTCTGGTTTTCATGATGTCGTTCGAGTGACGTATGTTTTGCCAGATGGCGCAGATTTTGAAAAATGCTGGCCCGTATTGCGCAAGTACTTCGACCGCGTGCGCCCTGCAGCAATGATGATCTCCGCTGGCTTGGCAGACCCCCGCATGAAGATTGAGATAGAAGTTACTGCGCTGCGCTCAACCCCATCATCCACACCGCTGAACCGTTAAACGTCGTGCAGACCTGATGATGCAGCAGAAGGTGAGATCCAGGCCACGGCAACGCGGCTTGGCGGCAGACTAGATACTGAACGTGAGTTCGCGGTCTAGATAGCTTGCGCTCAGAACATGCCCTCGTCCCTCGACATCAAAGGGTTTGCACATCGCACCGGTAGATATGATGTCGCCCGCAAGCAGAGTGACACCTCGCTCAGCAGCGTGCGCATATAGAGACGCAAGCGAACGCAGCGGATCCGTCGCGTCTTCGCCCACAAGTGCCTGCGCCTTGACGTGCCCATCCAGTGAAACCGTCGCGGAGGCGTCAAGCTTGCGCAGCAAGGCTAGATCAAGGCCCGCGCTAAACGATTCACCGACGACCAGCGCCTCGAACCCCACATTGTCGGCAACAAAACTCGGCCATCCCACTGTTCGACGGTTCACAAAGCGTGAGCGCACGAGTTCGAACGTGACGCAGGCATGCCGAATATCGTCTGACTCAGGTTCTCGACCAGGCATCGGGGCAATATCGCGAGCCAATACAAATGCGATCTCGCACTCGACGGTTATGGCGCCATCAGACGGCAACCGAATATGAGCACCAGATCGATGCAGTCGGTTTGCCGCTAGCTGCCCAACCAAAGGCCGAACGAGATTGCCGGCGCGCAGTAGTGCCGGGCTGCCGACGCCAAGCTTCCAACCGGCGCGCACACCGCCAGCGGCTTTGAATAGTTCGTCTTGAGCGCCATAGCCATCCGCCAGGCTGCCAGGTCTGAGCTCAATGGGCAGTTCTTGGAGCTGCGTGCCACGATGCCAGGAATCAAGAAGCACGTTTGCCGTGGCAGCAGGGTTAAATACAGGTGTATACATACGGCGAATCCTTATGGGTTTTGCAGCCGATGGCAAATGGCGTCGGTAAACGCTTGAGTCGTGGCCGTGCCCTTGATGTCTTTTGTACGAATATTGTCCACATTCAAAGTCGTGCTGATGGCGACACGCAATCGTTCGGCAGAGTCTCTCAAGCCCACGTGATCAAGCATCATGGCGGACGCCAACATCAACGAAATGGGATTGGCAATGCCCTGTCCGGCAATATCGGGAGCAGAACCGTGCACGGCTTCGAAGATGGCGGCATCGGTGCCAAAGTTGGAACCCGGCGCCATTCCCAAACCGCCCACCAGTCCGGCGAGCTGATCAGAAAGAATGTCTCCGAACAGGTTCGTGCACAGCAACATATCGAAGCGCCACGGGTTGAGCACCAACTGCATGGCGCAGGCGTCGACAATCATGTCGTCCATGGCGACCCGCCCCTCGTATTCTTTGGCCACTTCGCGAGCAGCGTCCAGAAAGATCCCTGTCAGTGCCTTCAGGATATTGGCCTTGTGGACAACGGTAATTTTCTTGCGACCATTCTTGATGGCGTACTCAAACGCGAAGCGTGCAATGCGCTTGCTACCTTCACGGGTATTGACGCCTGTAGCCACCGCCACCGCCTTAGGGTCATCTCCGATCGGAATGTAGTACTCGTGGGCAACGTAGAATCCACCGAGGTTTTCGCGCACGAGAACCAGATCGATGTCTTCATAGCGCCCCGGCACCAACGTTCTGGCGGGACGCACGTTACCAAAGAGCTCGAACTCTTCCCGAAGTCGGACATTAGAGGAACGAAAACCTCCCCCGACAGGCGTGGTGAGCGGACCTTTGAGCGCCAGACGCCGCTGGTGGATGCTTGCAAGCGTGCTGGCTGGCAGCGGATCTCCCGCTACGTCGATACCGGCCATGCCCGCCTGTTGCACATCCCATTCGAACGGCTGGCCCAGCTCGGCGAGCACTCTGACCGTCGCCTCGACGACCTCAGGGCCAATACCGTCACCCGGAATAAGGGTGGCTGGGATTCTCTTGTCGTGTTTGATCATGGATGCACTCTTCAATTCGGTGAGCGGGATGCACTGGTGGGTGCTGGGCAAGATCTACCTCTGGCATGCCGGGCGTCGCACTGAGCCTCGAGCCAGTAGTCTGCCCATTGTAGGCATGCTGCGTGGACGCATCATCCGGCCCCGTCTTGGAGTGCCCCTGTTTGCAGCGCCTGAGACGACCTTGAAATACTGCGCCTCACTGCCCGCATGAATTTATCGCCGCCTACGTGCGTTGTCGAACATAGTCGGCAATTGGCACGGAGTATGTTGTGAAAATCCACTTCAGCGGAGAGCACCATGGCACAACCCATCAAAGGCCCGCCCCCCAAACCGCAGCAGACTCGGCCCGAGCCAAAAGTTGATGCTGCCCGGCAACAAGAGAAGGCGGAAACGGCCGAGGTGCTTGGACGACACAAGAATGTGGGCCAGAAAGATCACAAGGGAGCGCGTTAATAGGCTACGGGAAGGCAATCAGTGACGCCTTTCCTTGACCGAGCCACCAGGAAAGAGCGGCTCATCAAGGAGTGATGAAGAAGTCGCCGGAAAAATCACGGGAAATAAAACAACCAAAATCATAGGTGACGTCGAACGTGCTGCAGGAAAAGCACAGTCGGAGAGGTTCAACAGACGTAAATCTGGTTTCTCGAGTCTGGTCATGAAAACACGCAAAACGCATTTCTCCGAGAACCAGTCTCTACTGGGAAAACTCGGTCCGGGTTTAATTACCGGCGCGGCCGACGACGATCCCAGTGGTATTGCCACGTACTCGCAAGTGGGTGCGGCCTTTGGCTTCTCTATATTATGGACGGCCATTTTCACCTACCCGCTCATGGTCGGCATCCAGATTGTGAGCGCACGCATAGGTCGAGTAAGTGGCGACGGTTTGGCGGCCAATATTCGCAGGCATTACCCGCCCTGGTTGCTATACGGATTGGTCTTGCTGCTCTTGGTCGCGAACACCATCAATATTGCGGCCGATATTGGCGCAATGGGTTCGGCAGTCCATTTGCTTATAGGTGGGCCGGCGCATTGGTATGGCGTGGCGTTTGGCGTCAGTTCGCTGCTATTGCAAGTTTTCGTGCCGTTTCCCCGCTATTCGCCGATTCTGAAAGGACTAACGCTCGCGCTCTTTGCCTATGTGGGTACCGTCTTTATGGTTCACATCCCGTGGCGGCAAGTGCTTACCGAGACAGTTCTGCCCTCACTGTCGATTAACACGAGCTACGTGACCGGAGTCGTAGCCGTTCTGGGCACCACAATAAGCCCCTATCTTTTCTTCTGGCAAGCATCGCAGGAAGTCGAGGAGCAAAGAGAGAAAGCAGGTGAGGAACCGCTCAAGCAAGCACCGAAACAGGCACCACGCAATCTGAAGAGAATCCAGAGAGACACGTATATAGGCATGGGGTTTTCCAACCTGATCGCGTTCTTTATTATGCTCACCGCGGCAGTCACCTTTCATCAGCATGGCATTACTGACATTCAGACGACGGCCCAAGCCGCGCAGGCACTGCGGCCAGTTGCCGGCAATTTCGCCTTTCTCCTTTTCTCCGCAGGCATCGTCGGCTGTGGTCTGCTCGCCGTACCAGTGCTGGCAGGATCGGCGGCTTATTGCGTGGCGGAGGCATTCCACTGGCGCATAGGCCTGGGACGGGCGCTCTTACAGGCTCGTGGCTTCTACTTTATTCTGAGTTTGGCCACGCTATTGGGCGTTGCCTTGACGTTTACGCCCGTCGATCCTATTAGGGCTCTGTTCTGGAGTGCGGTCGTCAATGGCGTAATTTCCGTGCCGATCATGGTGGTCGTTATGCGCATTGCGGCACGCTCAGACGTGATGGGGAACTTTGTCGTCACGGGCTTGCTTAGAGCACTAGGCTGGGTGGCAACTGGCGTGATGGGCGTGGCCGTATTCATCATGTTCATCACCGCGCTGTAGCTCCTCGCATGGATCCACAGCATGGCGGACCACTGCAATGTGATCCTGTGGAGGTCCCATCATTGCCATCGGCCAGACGACCAAACCCATTCGTGCGAAAGGACAAGGTGCTGTCATACCCGGTGATCGACCCACGCGACAATTACGCATCGCCGCGAAGATGCAGAGAATTTTGCAGGACCCGCCCGCATGTCGAGCAATCTTCGGTACTGGAACCGGCCCAAGAGACAACGACCGATAGCCACCGAATACATTCCAACGCAGGCTTTTTTCTTCGAACGCTGAACAGCGTCAGGTTATTCGAACGAGCCCTAAGTTGTTGTAATTCTTGGGCTTTATTGGTGCGGCAGGAGGGGCTCGAACCCCCGACCCCGGGCTTAGAAGGCCCGTGCTCTATC
>JBEBWV010000028.1:0-49693 GCA_040391965.1 Achromobacter deleyi
GGAAATGATTGGGAGATCTTTCGCCACATCCGGCCTGGAGACAGAATCACCGCCATTGAGCGCGTGGTGGGCGTCGAGGAAAAGGAAAGCAAGTTTTCGGGCCGTCTGGTGCTGCAGTACGTGGAGGCAAGCTACTACAACCAGCGTAGCGAACTGATTGCGCGAGCGTTGGGAACCTGCACCCGGCACGAGCGCAAGGCGGCGCGAGATACGGGCAAGTACAAAGAAATTGTGCAGCATGAATACTCTGAAGAGGAACGCGACCGCATCGACGAAATGATTCTTGACGAACCGAATCAGATTCGTGGTGCCAATGTGCGTTACTGGGAGGAGGTGGAGATAGGTGAAGAACTTCCCACCATCGCTCGCGGGCCGCTATCTCTGATGGACACCATGGGTTTTCTGGTGGGTTGCGGTCGTGGCCATACGCATGGTGTGGTATTGCAGGCGGCGGTTAAGCATCCGGGCCACTTCTTTCGCAATCCGGAGGCGGGTGGCGGAGTCGAGTACACCGGCATCGGTCATCATCGTGAATCGGTCGCCAAAGAGGTGGGCGTGCCCGGGACGTACGACTACGGTCCGCAACGGTCTTCGTGGATGTGCTCTCTCGTCACAAACTGGATGGGTGATGCGGGCATCCTGAAGCGTGTTCGCACTGAAATGCGGCGCTTCAACATCATGGGCGACACGACATTCTGCAAAGGCAAGGTTGTTCGAAAGTACGTCAAGGACAACACGGGTCTTGTGGATATCGAACTGTTTGCCGAGAACCAGCGCGGGGAGATGACCACGCCAGGGCTGGCCACGGTGGCGCTGCCTTCACGCGACGTCACCTGGCCCGCGTTTATTGACGGTTCGGAAATTGATCTCGAACTGCCCGTGACGCGCTAAACGACTGACCGTCGCAACTCTAAGGGCAGCCAAAAAAATGCAGCTCAATGATGTAACACAAACCGCTGCGTTGCCCCTGTCCGGATGCCGTGTCGTGGAACGTTCACGCACGGTGGCGGCCGCCTATGCCGGGCGGTTGCTCGCCGTGATGGGTGCTCACGTCGTGATGCTAGAACCCGAAGGCGGATCGCCGCTGAGAAAGGCGGCACCGTTGATCTATGACGGCAACGAGAGCAGCGAGAGCGCACTTTTCGCCTATCTTGCTGTAGGAAAACGCAGCTTGGTGTGCGACCCGGCGACAACAAACGGTCGCGCGCTGCTCGAACAAGAACTGGGGCTCGCGGATATCTTGATCGACGACACGCCGGTGCGTGACCACAGCGCGCACGGACTTGATCCGGAAACCGTGGCCAGGCGTTTTCCGAGCCTGATTCACGTCAGTGTCCTGCCATTTGGCGCAAGCGGTCCCAAGGCCGACTGGGATGGTGAGGAAATCAATCTGCTGCATGCGGGTGGCGAAGGGTTTTTGCTGCCCAATGGTCTGTCGCACGAGATGTTTCCGGATCGACCACCTTTAAAGGTTTACGGTCATTTCAGCGGCTACCAGGGGGGCAGCATGGCCGCGTTGTCCGCGCTGTCTGCCTGGTTGTGCGCGGGCGCCAACGCGGGTCAGTATGTTGACGTATCAGTGCAGGACGCGGTGCTCTCCGTTGGGGCTTTCGCGCTGCAACGTCTTGGCGACGGTTCGCTCGAACATCGAAAAACGCGCAGCTTTCGTTATGGCGGCGTGTTCCAGGCGATGGATGGCTTCGTCGAATTGCTGACGCTGGAGGACCGGCAATGGGCAGGCCTGGTAGAACTGCTGGGTAGCCCCGCCTGGGCCAAGGAAGAGGGGCTGCGCGACCCGCTGGAACGAAGCCGACGGGGCGCGGAAATAAACAGCCACATTCGTTTGTGGATAGCGCGGCACGCCGTGGAGGATATCGTGCAACGCGCCCAGGAGCTGGGCGTGCCTGCGGCCAAGTACCGCACGCCGACTGATGTGATGAACGGTGAGCAGGAGCGGGCGCGCGGCTTGTTTGCGCCAGCCACGCTCCAAAGCGGGAGATCGGCCGACCTGCTTGTGGCACCGTTCCAGTTTCGCTGTACCCCGCTGCCTGGTGGCGGGCAAGTTCCCGTACTCGACGAGATGGCTTAGGAGGCATGATGAAAAGTCCGTCACTATCTGCACCGCTGGCTGGCGTGCGTATCGCCGACTTCACGATCCATGCCGCAGGGCCTTTTTGCACGCATCTGCTGTCGCAGTTGGGAGCCGAGTGCATCAAAATCGAAAGCCGCACCCGTCCAGACGCGTTCCGCAAACCTCACGCGGTCTACGGCCGCATGTCTGCGGCCACGTTTGATCAAGTTTCCGCCAACAAACTGTCAATTCGGCTGAACCTCAAACAGCCCGAAGCGGTGGTGTTGGCAAAACGGATCGTCGCGCTTTCGGATGTGGCCGCAGAGAGCTTTCGGCCTGGCGTCATGACACGTCTTGGCCTGAGCTTTGAGGAATTGCGACAGACCAAAGAGGACCTGGTGTTGTTGTCGCTGTCGTCCTGCGGACAGAGTGGCCCGGATTCGCACTTTGCGGGTTACGCGCCTTTGTTCGGCGCCTGGGGAGGCTTGGGATGGATGAGCGGGTACACCGACGGTCCGCCGGTGGAGATGCGCCATGTCATGGATCACGCGGCGGGCTTGCATGCCGCATTGGCCACCGTCGCCGCGCTGCACCAACGCCGCCGCACGGGGCAAGCCCAGCATGTTGATCTTGCGGCTCGCGAAGTGGCCAGTGCGATGATCGGCGATGCGCTGCTCATGGCGAGTGTGGGCGTTGATCCTATACGCCCGGGCAATAGCGATCTTGGTATGGCGCCGCACGGCGTTTATGCGACCGCGCAAGCTGATCGTTGGCTCACGCTGGCGGTACGGACTGACGCTCAATGGCAGGCGCTGGCCCGCACCTTGGGGCAGGATGGCGGCGATCCCAAGTATGCAACCGTGTCGTCGCGCTTGCGTCATGGCAACGCACTGGACCAACTGCTCACCCAATGGTTCGCGTCGTGCAATGCGGACGAGACGGCGGAGCGCTTGCAGCAGGCGGGCGTCTGCGCGCATGTGTCGTGGAGCATGGAGGACATTGCTGCGGACGCGCACGTGCGGGCGCGCGGCGCCGTGGTTGAGGTCACGGCGCCCGACATCCCACCCCGGCTGGCGGTGGGGCCCCCGGGACGCTTCACTCGCGCCACAAATGTTGGCATCCGGCGGTTGACGCCAGCGCTCGGACAGGACGAGGATTATGTTTTTGGCGAGTTGCTTGGGCTGACTTCGGCGCAGCGTCTCGACCTGGAAAGGCGCGAAGTCATTTCGTGATGCCTGTGTGATCAATCATTTCTTCTATCCAACTAAAAGGACTTCCCTGTGAAAGATGCTATTTATCTCGTGCTGGACATGGAGAACGATCTGGTTCACGCGGACGGCCCGAACGGAAAGGCTGCCTACGGCGAGCAGGTGCGTGCTCGTCGCATCCTCGAAAACACACGATTCGCCCTCGATCGCGCACGCGCTGCCGAGGTGCGCATCGGTTTCGTGCGGGTCGGCTTCTCTCCTGACTACCGTGAATGTCCGCCCAATTCGCCCATTTTTTCGGGCGCACGCAAGAACGGCATTTTCAAACTGGGCGAATGGGGGACGGAAATCCATCCCGACTTGGCACCACAGCCCGGCGACTTCGATATCGTCAAGCATAGAGTTAGCGCGTTCTACAGCACCAGCCTTGACGCCATTCTTCGCGCCAATGGAATCAAGCGCATTTACTGCTCGGGAATCTCGACCAATGCCGTGGTCCAGTCCACCGTGCGTGATGGTCATGATCGTGATTACGAGATGGTCGTTCTGGAAGACTGCTGCTGCGGCGTATCTCTGGAAGAGCACGAATCCGCCATCAAGGGTTTGCAGCGATTCTGCCGCATCACGAATTCGCGCGACCTGAGCTTCGAGTGAGGTGATTGTGGATTCCATCGCACGCAGTCTGCTGTTTGTGCCAGGCGATCGCCCGGATCGCTTCGCCAAGGCCTCAGCCACTGGGGCCCATGACATCATCCTGGATCTGGAGGATGCCGTCGCGCCGGGAGCCAAGAGTCAGGCAAGAGATTGCGTCGCTGGCTGGCTTGGCGCCGGCCATCGGGCAATCGTCCGCATCAACGCCGCCGACACGACATGGCACGAGGATGACTTGGCTATGCTGCGGTCTTTTCCCGGGGCGGGCCTCATGTTGCCCAAGGCAGAAACGGCAAGCTTGGCTCAAACAATAGGCTCCATGGCGAATCATCGTGTGATCGCGCTGCTGGAAACCGTCAAGGGCTACATGGGCCTGTCCACGCTTGCCGGCGTGAAGGGGCTCGAACGCATTGCGTTTGGCAGCGTGGATTTTTCCTCGGAAAGCGGGATCGCAGACGAGGGGGATGCGATGACCGCGATCCGTGTACAGATCGTGCTGGCGTCGTGTCATGCGGGACTTTGCGCACCGATTGACGGCGTAAGCCTGGAATTCAATGATGCGCCTGCCATGCACGCCGACGCGTTGCGCGCGCGGCAGTTCGGTTTTGGCGGGAAGCTCTGCATTCACCCGCGACAGGTCGCCGCGGTGAATGCCGCCTATCTTCCGACGGCCGCAGAACAGCACTGGGCGCAGCGAGTGCTCGCGGCGTTCGAACTCAGCCAGGGGGCTGCCACCTCAGTTGATGGAAAAATGATTGACAAGCCTGTTGTTGCACGAGCAAGACACATCCTGTCGCAGGATCGGAATGTGAGCGGCGCATAGTCGATACAATGCCGGCGAGGGGCTTGATGCTCCGAGAACATTTCTTTCCCGCTAGGCAAGATTATTCAGGCGCAATCGATGGAAGACCGAACAAAAGAGGAACAGGTCGCGGAATTTCTGCGCGAACGCATCATTTCGGGGGTCTACCCGCGCGGTTCCCGCTTGAAACAGGCCGAGATTGCCGAGCAGTTGCACCTGAGTATTACCCCGGTGCGTGAGGCGCTTAAACTGCTGGAAGCCGAAGGCTACGTCAGCGGGGCCTCCTTTCGTGGCGCGCGTGTCGTGCCCTTCGACGCGGCCGCGTCTGGCGAAATTTTGCAATTACGCCTGCTTCTGGAGTCACAACTGGTGTGCGCCGCGGTCGAGAAGATCACCAGCGATGAGATCATCGAGTTGCGCGTGCTGGCTGATGAGTTCGCCACCACCTTTGCCCAGGGCGATCGCGCAATGGCCCGTGGCATCAACTATCGCTTTCACCGACGCCTCTATGACATCGCGCAGATGCCGCAGACCTTGCATTTCGTGCAAATTCTCTGGGCGCGATACCCGTTTGATTTGATTAATTCTGCGGCGGGACGAGGGCAGATGGCGGCGCACGAGCACGATGACATTCTTCAGGCCTTTGCGGCCGGCGACGTGTCTTCGGCCATTATTGCCATGCGCAAGCATATCGAGTCAGGATGGGGTGTGCTGAAGTCAATGAGCGCACCCGCCAAGCCCGACTGATTTTCCTTCTACCTGCCTCCCACGTTGCGGCCGTCGATTCGGTGACGGCCTAACGTGCTTGTGGCTTACTTTTTCTGCTCCCAACCGCCGCCCAAGGCCAGGAACAGGGTGATCTGGTCGTTGCTCAAATCAGCCTGAGACGCCGCCAGTGCGCTTTCGTTGGTGGCCAGGGTGCGTTCTGCGTCCAGCACGGTCAGGTAGTCTGTTTTGCCGTACTGGAACAGCGTGCGGGCCTGCGAGGCCGCTTGCGCGGTCTGGTCTCGCGCGGCTCTCAGCGCTGCATCGCGATCCAGCTGACGCGCATAGGTGACTAGTGCCGACTCGGTTTCGCGCAAGGCGTTCAGCACCGTCGAGTCGAATCGGGCAAAGGCGCCTTTGGTATTCGCTTCGGCCTGCGCAATTCGGGCCTGCACGGCACCTGTGTTCGGAATCGTCCAGGAAATCAAGGGGCCAGCGCTCCAACTGAAAGTGCCACGATCACCGAGGTAAGACGTGGGGCCAGCCGATGCACCGGAAAGGCCCAAGGTAATTTTGGGGTAGAGATCTCCTGTGGCTACGCCGATGCGCGCGGTGGCTGCTGCCAGGCTGCGCTCGGCCTGCCGGATGTCGGGGCGACGACGCAATAGCTCTGCGCCATCACCTACAGGAATCGTGTCGGTCAAACGCAAAGGCTTGGCGCAGCTCAGCAAGGCGGGTGAAATTTCGCCCGGTGTCTGGCCGGTCAGAGCCGCCAGTCGATAAAGGGCGACCCGTTGTTGGGCCTCGAAAGGCGGCAGGTTGGCCTTGAGTTGTTCGAGCTGACCCTGAGCCCGGGTGATGTCCAGCGCGGTGCCCCGGCCGGCGTGCTGCAGACGGCTGACGGCATCAACCGATTGCTGCTGCACATTGACGGACTGTTTGGCGGACGCCAGTTGCATGCCGGATGCGCACATGTTGGCATACGCCCGCGCCGTTTCTGCCACAACCGTAATGCGGGCGGCATCGTATGCCGCTTGTGCGGCTTGCGCGTCGGCGTTTGAGGCCTCAATGGCACGGCGAATCTGGCCAACCAGATCGACTTGATAGGAAATGCTGGCGCCTGTTGAATATGACCATTGGCTAGGCGGGCGCACGTCTGGCGCCAGCTCTTGCATGCCTGAGACGTGTCCGAACGTGGGCGACGCATTCACCCCAATGGTGGGCTGTTGCTGCGCTTGCGTTTCTCTGATGACGGCTTGCGCACGTTCCAGGTTGGCGGAGGCCACGCGTAAATCTGCGTTGGCAGACAGCGCCTTTTCAATAAGCGTGTCCAGCGTCTGGTCGTCATAAAGGCGCCACCAATTTCCGGGCAAAGCGTCTTGCCGGAACACACCTGCTTCGGCTTGCGCAAAAGGTGCCTGCGCGCTGTCGCGTTTAGCGACGGCGGCCTCAGGCACTTTGTAGTCGGGGCCGACAGTGGAGCATCCTGCCAGCGCAAGCACGAGCAAGAGTGGCAGGAAGGTTTTGGTGGTCATGGCGGTACGGCTTTGGCGTAGATAAGCGTTCGATGAAATGGGCTACGTGAATACGCAACGGACTCAGGCAGGAGGTGTGACGGATTTCAATTGCGCCTGGTCCATGCTTTTGTCTGCCGTGACGGCAACCGTGGCGGTTTGCCCGGCGACCAGGCGTACACCCTCAGGCACGTGCTCAAGTTTGATCCGCACGGGGATGCGCTGCGCCAGACGTACCCAGTTAAAGGTCGGGTTCACGTTGGGCAACAGATTGGCACTGGTGCTGCGGTCGCGGTCGGCAATGCCTATTGCAATGCTATCGACGCGGCCCTGGATTTTCCGGTCTTCGCCCATGAGGGTGACGGTGACCGGGTCGCCGGTGTGAATGCGCGGCAACTTGGTTTCTTCGAAGTAGCCTTCCACATAGAAGGAATTGGCATCGACCAAGGCCATCACCGGCCTGCCTGCCGTGGCATAGGAGCCTACCCGAAGGTCCAGATTCGTGACGCGGCCATCAGTGCTTGCCAGCACGCGGCTGCGGTCCAGGTTCAGACGCGCAATGTTCAATTGCACCTGCACTTGCGCCAGCGCAGCTTCGGTTTGCTGTACGCGGGTCTGGCTTTGTTCCAAGGCTTCGGCAGCCACCAACTGACCCAATGAGCGATTGCGCTTGGCGTCGCGCAGCGCTTGTTCGTGTGCCACGTCCTGTGCCTTGACCGAGGCCTGAGCCTGGTCATAGGCCAACTGGAAACGTGCACGATCAATTTCAAACAACACGTCGCCGGCTTTCACGTCCTGGTTATCCAGCACGGGAACCTGGGTTACCAGACCGGACACATCAGGCGCCACCTGGACCACGTTGGCCTTGACGCGGCCATCGCGGGTCCACGGATCTATTTCGTAGTGAACCCAGAGTTGCCAGCCGGCGTACACGGCCGCGATGACGACGACAGCCGTCACGGCGAATCTGCCGATAGCAGCGGGGCGAAGGGCATTTGGAAGTTTCATACCAATCTCTGGAAAACGTGAGGGGGAATCAGGGAAGCGCCGTACAGAAGCACGATGAATAGCGCCAAATCAAAAAGGGCGGGGTGCCACACGAAGCGATAAAACCCCAGGCGGGCCAGCACGCGCCGCAGCCCCCAGGCCACCGCCATGCAGAGCAAACCCAGCACAAACAGCCAGGGAAAATACATGCCGTAAAGATTGAATTCGCCGATCATGATGCGTGTGTTTCTAATGTTGCGTGGGCGGGTTGATAGTCGGATGCCTCGGGGAAGAGCGCGCGTCGGATGCCGACCAGGGCCACCACGGCATGATCGCGGGCTGCTGAACTGCCAGCCGTTGCCGTGACGCTGGCAAGCGCGCGGTCAATCTGGGTCAGGAACTCAGGTGTTTTCTCACCGCCACGCCAGGTCGAGCGCGCCTTGAAGAACTGCGCCAAACCATTGAGCACGGGTTGAATGGCGGATTCCGCCATCGGTAAATGGCGGCGTGCACGTTGTAGTTCGGCAATATCACGGCCTACGCGCAGGTCTTTCAGGGCATCGGTGGCGACGCGGTCATCGGCACGTTCACTCATGGCCAGACGCGGCTGCAGGAGGCCAATGCGATCAAGCATGCGGGCGGCATAAGTGTGGCGAGAGGGCGCGCGTGCCGAACCGGCCAAGGTGGCCAGTTCTTTCCAGTTGGCCGCCTGAATACGACGTGCACTCCAATCCGTGCTGACGGTGCGAAAGATGGCGGCGATGATCGCGGCCATGCCCACACCGAAAACCTGGGCGACTTGGGTATCTGCAAAGGACACCAGGTCTGCTGTGTTGGTGTCGTGCAGGGCCAGGGTGCCTAGAAAGCCGAACAGAACAGCCATGCCTCTACCCGCCGTGTTGGGCCGGGCAATGAAGATGCCCAGCACGAAGGCCGTAGGCAGGATCGACAGGGCCAGCATTTCAAACGAATGAACCGCTGGCATGATGCCCAGCAAATACAAAGCGGATAGCGGAATCGAGTAAATCGTATAGCGCAGGAACTCCATGATGCCGGGGACTGGGTTGTCCTGTGAGGCAAAGAAGCAGCTGAAAATGGCGGCCATCAATGTGGCGGTTGCGCCATTGCTCCAGGCCGTTCCAATCCAGAAGGCTGCGCATACCGAGATGGCGACGCCTGCGGCCAGCGCTGACAAGAGGGCCATGCCGTGGTCGCGATGCAAGACGGCGTTAGGCAGGCGACCAGGCTTGGCGGTGCGCAAGCGTGCACCACTCAAACCGTCGTGAATATCGCGGCGCAGTGCCAGGCATTCATCGTAGGTGTCGACCAGCTCGCGCAGCCGTGCCGTCAGGCTTGCCAGCAGTGCATCGTTCCATGTGGAACGGCTATTAATCTCTGGCGTGAGGCGGGCAATGCTGGCACGCAGCATCACCGCGACTTCATGTGAGGCCTTGGCGCCCGCGTTGATCCATTCGGAAATGTCATTCAGGGCAGCGCTGACCGCTGCAGGCAATTCACGACCCTCCGCTTGCAAGGCCGCCATCCGATCCTCTACTGCGGATACCAAGGGCGTTAGCGCAGCAATCTGGTCTTGCATGGCGCGCACTGCACCGGAGGTCCAGCGCAAGTTAGTCGTGTCAAAAGGCACGTGCGTCGACAGCAGACGCAATTGTGTAATGTCGTTGGCCAGAATGCGGCGATCTTTATTGCTCTGTGCGGCGCCCTGGCCGCTAAGCGCGTCATGGATCCAAAGTCGCGCGTCGCGCATGGCGGCGTCCAGGCGCAGCACCAGGGCGGGCGCCAGACCTCGCGGCAAAACAATGCTGTGAACCACCGTGGCGCATACGATGCCCAAGGTAATTTCTTCGACACGAGCCAGCGCCGTATCAAACACGAGACTGGGTTCCGTGACACTCGGAAAGCCGATCATGGCGGCGGTGTAGCCCGCCAGCATGAACAGATACGAACGCGGTGTGCGGTCAAGCACAGCCATATACAGACAAGCACCGACCCATAGCACCATCGCTGCCGTCATGACCACTGGCTCATTAGAGAGGCGCGGCACCATGTACACGGTCATTGCGGTGCCCACGAAGGTGCCGATCAGCCGATACAGCGCCTTTGAACGTACGGCGCCAGACCAGGGTTGCGACACGATGTAGGCGGTTGTCATGGCCCAGAAGGGCCGTGGCAAGCCTATGGTGTAGGAGAGATAGAGCGCGAGTATTGCTCCCAAGTAACACTTGAGAGAAAAGACGGTCTCGCGCAGGTTCGGGAGTGTCATGTTTGCTGATCTTCTTCGGGCGCTGTACTGGAACGCCCCAATGAGCATTTCAGCGTTTCAAACACGCGCAAACAGGCCTCAAGATCCGCTTCACTTACACCGTCAAATAGTCGGCGACGCAAATTCACCAGCACGTCTTCGACTTGCGCGCGCAGCGCGTGGCCAGCGTCGGTCAAATGCAGGGTGCGCGCACGGCGGTCGTGAATGTCTTCGCGACGTTCCATCAGGCCCGCGGCAACCAACTGATCCAGTATCCGAACCAAGGAAGGGCCTTCGACGCCAAGCGCTTCGGCCAGTGCGCCTTGGCGCACGCCGTCACCCAGACGGCCCGCCAGAATCACGGGCCATGCGGAGGCTTGCGAAAGGCCGTACTCAACCAAAGCTTTGTCAGCGGCCCCTCGATAGGCACGAGAAAGCACTATCAAGTTCGCGGTGGTAGCCATGAGATTGGAATCTGAAGGGGAAGTCATAAATTAGATTGTAGCCTATCTATTAGTCTGCTATCTATTAATTTTTAGGGATAACCCGGATTATCGATTTGTTGAGAAAAAAATAGGGGCAGCGTCGCAGCGTCAATAAATGACCGGTTCGCAGGCTTGACGACGGGACGCAAGCGGGTACTTGATTACAAAATCTATACAAGCGCCGGGAAGATTGCGCCAGCTCGCACCCTAGGATTCACCCGGTGGAATCTAGAGAGTGGTGAATACGGTGAGTCAGAATGCGACCGGGATGGTTCATGAACCAGTGCAACACGCCCGAACGGCGCGGGTACCGGCAATTGACGCAATGCGTGGTCTGGCGATCCTTTGCGTGGTGCTTTGGCAAATTCAACTTCGCATGCCGCAAGAACACAGCCTATTGGGAAGAGTCATGCCGCCGCCGCTATTCAGGATTGTGTTTCATAGCGGCTACTACGGCGTCATCCTGTTCTTTGTCATCTCCGGCTTTGTCATTACGCGCTCGTCCATCACGCGATGGGGAGCCTTGGCTGAGGTGCGTGGCCGGGAGTTTCTCCTGCGCCGGGCGGCCCGTCTTTTACCCGGCCTGATGGTCTTTGTGCTGGCGCTGATCCTTTTTATCGTGCTCGGCCCCTTTGCGCGCTACGTCTTTACCTATCACGCACAATGGAATGCACACAGCTACGTAGCGAGTCTGGACAGCATCGCTATAGCATGCCTCGCGGGCCTGTTGTCTTGCCGCGTCTCGCTTGCGCGCACGACACGTCGGTGCCTGCAGCGTATTGCCGCGGCCATCGTGGTCGGTGTGTTTTTGTTTCGTGAGCCCATTGCCGAGTTGGGGCTGACGCGATTTGGGCTGGACGTGACCCTGCTGGCAACAGGCACGGCCTTGCTCCTGTTCGCGTTGGTAGATTCTGTCGGCATCAAGCCAAGTCTTCCGCCACGGCTCGCTACATTCAGGGAGGAGGGGCGCGTAGGCTCGAACACGGCTACCAGATCTACGGCGCGCGTTAGAACGATTTATATGGTGGGTGGCGAACTCGGGGCGGCCTTGCGTTGGGCGGGACGCCATAGCTACGAGATTTATTTGTCGCACCTGTTTTCAGTGCCGTTCTTCGCGAAGATGCTTCGCACCTTGCCGCAGGACGCTCCGGTCGGCCATTGGCGCTCTGGTGCGCTGACGGCGGTTGCTGTTTTGGCGATTCTCGGCGCCTGCGTGCTGGCCGCTGTGCTGGCTCGCTACGTGTCAGTACCCGCCAGGCGATGGCTGTTGGCACGTAGCGCCGGGACTCTGGATGGACCCGCTTAATCGTGGCTGTCGGCGTTGCAGTCGGCCCAACAATTGGGCGTTTCATACAAGCGCACGCGCGTTAAGCGCAATTGCGCGCCAAAGTGGCCGTGATAGTGGGGCGCCAGCGTTTCGAAAACGATGGTGGCCAGATTCTCGGCAGTGGGGATGCGATCGACCACTACGGTTTTATGACCCGGTAAGGTATCAAGAAAGCCGCGCACGGCGGTGTCGCCGTCAAATACCAGAAAAGCATGATCCCAGACGTCAACAATGTGACGTTTGGCAATGCTTTTGATATCGGAGAAGTCCATCACCATGCCGTTATCGGACTCGCCAGGTGCCTGGACGATGTCGCCCGTGAGGGTGATTTCCAATACATAGCGGTGCCCGTGCAGATTGCGGCATTGGCTGCGATGGTCCGGAATGCGGTGCCCAGCGTCAAACTCAAGCTTGCGGGTAACTGAGATCATTGTGCACCCCGCGCGCCAGTACGGTAAATCATGGAATTCCTATGTATTTATGCGTCTGCACACTGAGGCGCCATTGCGGATGCTGCATGCAGTACTGGACGATTTTGTCGGTATTTGCAGCACGGTTCGGGCCGTCCATGGGCTGCAAAAAGAAATGGTCGAAGTCCAGGTGTTCGAACGCCTCTGGCTGGGCGTCAGGTTGCGGATAGACCAGTTTTAGCTCGTGGCCACGTTCAATGACGACAGGTGCGCGGCCCTTGGGGCTGACGCAGATCCAGTCGATGCCTGCGGGCGCAGGCAAGGTGCCGTTGGTCTCAATAGCGATGAGAAAACCGCGCGCGTGCACGCTGGTGAGCAACTCGGCATCTAATTGAAGCAAGGGCTCGCCGCCGGTGAAAACCACATAACGGTCAGCGGTGTTGGGGCCCCAGGCGGCGGCAATGGCATCCGCCAGCATATCCGGCGTGGCAAATTTTCCGCCGCCCGTGCCGTTAGTGCCTACGAAGTCGGTGTCGCAAAAATTACAGGCGGCGCTGGCACGATCGCTCTCGCGGCCGCTCCAGAGATTGCAGCCAGCGAAACGGCAGAATACGGCCGCGCGGCCGGCTTGAGCACCTTCGCCCTGTAGGGTTTTGAAGATTTCTTTGGTAGCGTAAGTCATTAGGGATAGATATCGGGCGGTCTGACGCCGCCATTTCAAGCGAGAACCGAGTATTTTACTTGTCTGGCGGCAGTCCAGCTTTTGGGAACTGTAAGCGGGAGCCGCAGACGTAAAGTGGGGACGGGTTGGCGCCCGTTTTCAAGCTGATTCGCGTAGACTTGCCGCCTATGTTTCATGTTCAAGATTCCCTCTATCTGGACGAGCGAGAGCTTGAGTTCAGTATGATCCGCGCACAAGGCGCGGGCGGCCAGAACGTCAATAAGGTTTCCAGTGCTGTGCACTTGCGCTTTGACGTGCCCGCCTCGTCGTTGCCGCAGACCATTAAAGACGCGCTGTGCGCATTAAGCGATCACCGCATTTCCAAAGACGGCGTCATAGTTATCAAGGCGCAGTCGTTTCGCAGCCAGGAAAAAAACCGGGCAGAAGCTGTTGAGCGTCTGATTGCTATCGTGCGCAGCGTGGCGGTGCCGCCTAAGCCGCGCCGGGCGACCAAGCCCACGCGTGCGTCGCAGCGCCGTCGCGTGCAGCGCAAGGTGCAACAAGGCGAGGTCAAGCGCTTGCGTGGCAAGGTTCAAGACGGCTAATTCACGTCCGCAAGCACAGCCTCATAGCGCTTGCGCCAGACCAGGCCGCTTGTGGTGTCCGCTCGCGGTATGTATTCGCAACCGAGCCAACCCGAATAACCGTCCCGAGCCAACGCACGTAAGGTGTTGATCACTTGCTCGTCGCTCATGTCGGGTTCATGACGACCATCCAGGCCGGCAAACTGCACATGCTGGACCTGTTCACGCACGGCGGCCAATGCCTGCTCCAGGTTCAGACCCTCGCGCAGGCTGTGATAAAGATCGAATTGCAGGCGAACGGCAGGGTGCGCAACGGCGTGAATCACGGCGGCGACCTGCTCAGGCAAATAGTAAAAGTAGCCGGGCATGTCGTGGCGGTTCAAGGCTTCAAGCGTAATCGTGACACCCGCGAGTTCAGCCAGCCCTGCCGCCCATCGCAAGTTTTCACACAGCGTCTCGGCGCATGCTGTGCGCGTTTCCTGCGCTGGGGGCATACCGGCCATGACGTGAACCATGCGGCAACCGGATTTCTCGCAGATGGCCAGGGCGCGCTCGAATCCTTGGCGAAACTGCGGTTCCTGACCGGGTACGCAAGCAAGGCCTTTCTCCCCGTTTTCACCCAATGGGGTATTGATCAGTACGAGTTCCAGGCCATGGCTTCTGAGCAAATCTGCAAGCGCCGATGGGGCGAGCTGGTATGGGAAGAGAATTTCCACACCGGTAAAACCATCGCGTGCGGCTAAGGCCATACGATCGGCCAGGGGCAAGCCGGGGTAGAGCAAAGACAGGTTGGCAGCCAGTTTCATCACGATTCCTTGAGGCACGAATGAGGCAGAGAGGTCTGGAGAAGGCGAGAATACCGCAATGGTATTCAGGGGGGCGACGTGGCCAACCAGGGGTAAGTGAACCCAGCGAAGTGGGCGACATTCAAGCACAAGTGAGCCAGCACGGCTGCCCCTAGGCCGCCGTACCGAAAGGCGGTGCCAAAGGCCACTCCTGCCAGAACCGCCAGGAGTGCGATAGGCCAGCCACCTGCGAGATGCGCCGCGCCAAAGGCGAGGGCACCCAGCCCGAGGGCTGCGCTGGCACCCCACGCATGCTGGCGCCAACGCACGCTCAACTGATGCTGGAGATAGCCGCGAAACAAAGCCTCTTCGGCCAGGGTGACAAGCAAGGCGTTATTCGCAAGCCAGATCCAGCCTTCAACGGGCCACTGAGGCTGCCACCGAATCCACTGCGCACCAACGGCCAAGCCCAGGCACGCCAGGGCGCTTGCCGCGGCTGCCGCCGTGCCTACAGCCAGGGTGCTGCGCACGTTACGGCCCTGCATGGGCGGACGCAACACGAGGATGACCCAGAATGCCACCAGGGGTTTGTCCAGATTCAGATACATGCGAAAGGGCTGCGCGTCTGGACTGAACTGCGTGGCCGGAATGGCCAGAAAGTTGTGAAACCCAGGCAACAGATGCAGGGTGAGTCCCACCGCCAGGAGAAGAAAAAGAGCGTGGCCCAGCGGCACCGCCTTATACCGATTGGCACGTGCCAGATATCCTGCCAACACCAATAGCGAAATCCAGAGCAGCGCTCGGGCGTCGATATTACCGTCAAGCAAGGCCCAGCCATACGTGATGGCGAGCGGCCCCAAGGCTGCCCAGCGCGTGGCGCTTGGCCACAACATGGCGGCCGACAAGAACAAGGTGAACCATGGCATGAACGGTGGCATGCAGTGCATCCGGCGAAAAGGAGGCAGTGTAGAACCTGCAGTCGCGTACGGTGCTTTCCTTTTGGCACAGTATTGGGCGACTATGGCGCTTAGGGTGCTGTGCCTCGGTGGTCATCGGATGGCGCCAAGTTTTTCACTTTCTGAGGAGCGCTAGATGAATATGATCGCAAGTTTGCTGCTGGCAGCAGCCATTTTGCCGCTATTGGCGGCAGTGGCCGCCAAGGCTGGCGGCACTGCCTACAACAATAATGATCCGCGTCCCTGGTTGGCACATCAGCAGGGGTGGCGTGCACGCGCCAATGCCGCGCAAAGCAATACCTTCGAAGCACTGCCTTTTTTCTATGCTGCGGTGTTGTACGCGCTCTACGCCGATGCGCCACAAACGTACCTGGCATCGTTGATGCTCGCCTGGCTGGTCGCGCGCTTGGTGTATTTGGCGGTGTATCTGGCAGGGATGGGAAGCATCCGCTCGCTGGTGTGGGCAATCGGGCTAGGTCTGAACATTGCCATTCTGTTCGCAGGGACCTAGCCTTGCTTTCGGACATTACGCGATTCCGGCGTCACCACTCAAAAAATAGCCGGGCAGTGGCGCCGTCCTTCACGATGGCCTGGCGATTCATCTCTTTGCCGTTATAGGTGGCCGAAACGGCGTAGTCGCCTGAGGGTAGCTTCACAAACAGGTACGGCCCACCCGCAGTCGTTCGCAAAACGGCCTTACCTTCCGGATTCTTTATGACCACGGTGACGTTCGCCACAAACTCTGCCACGTTGCCAGCCTTCTGAGAGAAGGTCATGACCAGTGGGAATTTGCTGGAAGCCTGTTGCATCGCTTCGCTCTGCGCCTGTCCGATGCCACCCGACATGTATTCGATGCCGTCATGCATTTGTAGGGGTGGCAGCGCCGGTTGGGCTTGCGCGCTGGCGAGAGCACTAACAAGGCTAAGGCTGCCCAGCGCCATGACGGCCGCCATAGTGCAACGTTCTAAACGCTTTTTCATAGGGACTCCTTGAAGAAGCAGTCTGTTTCGCGTGAGGTAAGGCGCCCGCAGACCACCTGCTATCGGGTTCGAAAATGCAATAGAGCTATCGACAAAAGGCAGGAGTGCTGCGCTTATCTCTTGCCTGAACTGCTATCAACTGACCCGTCAGATGATCCAACGAGAATAGTCCCACTCGGAGCTAAATGCCAGGGCTAACCCTTAGCCTGAAAGCCAGTTCACTCTGCCCCGCCATCTGGCCATCCGGTCCAAAGCGGCGCTCATGCAATTCGCCCTGACCGTTGTGGTGTAGCGCAATAACGCATGAACTGCGCGTGCCATAGTCGGGGCTAACGATGAACGGGCTGCTCAACAGGCGCTCACGCTCGAGGCTTAGACCGGTTTCGGGAAGGTCGGCATCATCAGCCGGTTCCTTGTCGGCCAGTGCGGCGAACAGGGCGGCGACATCAGGTTGATGAGGATGGCGTAGCACTTCTGTAAAGGCGGCTTTGGTACGGGCCAGTTTGGGCCAGGGCGTGTCCAGTAAATGGTTGCTCAAGGCATAAATGCCCGGTGCCAATTGCCGGGGGGCACTATCCCGATTGCTTAAGTACCACGTCTGGGTGAGGGTGCCCAAGACCAGATTGAATCCGTTGTAGGCCTGCGCACGCTCATGCAGCATCGCCAGGTATTGATCCGGGGGAGTAGTGCCCCGTAAATATTGCTCAACCAGTTCTCCTCGGGACGGCGCGTTTTCAATGACTCTGCCCGGTTCGCGAAAATTGGTCACGACGGCGAATCGTCCTGTGTCCGTGACCCCCATCCAGGTGCCACCCGCCCGAGCGTCTCGACCGGCATACACGCCAGGTGCATCTGACCACTGCGCTGCGGCCAAGGTGGGCCGTGCGTGAAACTCATCACGATTGGCGGCGATGAGCACAGGAGTTTGCGGCAACGCGTGAAAGGCGAGTACAGCAAGACACATAAGGGGTTCCTAATCGGTTATTGGCGCCGTCATCAGGACGATGCAGGAGCAGGAGTTTGCCGTGAGGGGGGCGTAAATGCCGGGCCAGTGAGCGCGCTGCGTACCGCTTCGATGGCAGCGGCGATGTCTTGCAACACCGGGCTCGCGGTCGTGATCGGCTCACTGGTTGGCGGCGTTCCGTGTTCCACAGAAAGTGCCAGTGCATGTAAGGCCCCCGCCAATTGCGCAATCTCGATTTCAGTGGGGCCAATGGCCTCGTCGGATAGCGACCAGGCGGTGTCGGAAATGGCATTGGCAACCTGCTCAAGCGCCACTTCTATCGGCCACCAGGCGAGTGCACGACGGCTGACCAGGCGGGGTTCAGACAACGCCCGTTGCAAGGCAATGCGCAAGTCCGAGAGTTTGGAATAGGTGCGCGTGCGCAAACTGTGCCGGGCGGTGTACTCCGCCTTGAAGACGGCGCTTAAGTAGGCCGCGATCGTTTGCATACTGCCGGCTACGGTACGGTCCAGGTTGCCACGCTCAAAGCGGATCCATGGCAGGTAGCCCACCAACAGCACGATAGCGCCAGCAATACTGACGTCCATTAGACGCGCCAGTGCTATGGGCCAACTGCCCGGTTGCAAGGCACCAATCAAGAGCATCAGGATGGGAAGCAAAATTGCTGAAAACAAGCCATAGTTGCGTCGAATAGACCAAGGCAGCAACGACGCCAGCAGAAAAACCGTCACAAGACTGATGATGCCGCTTCGGTCTATCGCCAGCACGGCGGCGCTGATCGCCACGCCAACGAGACTGCCAATACAACTTTGCACGGCTCGGGCAAACACCGAACCGAAATTCGGTTTGAACACGACGATGACAATGAGCGGCACCCAGTACGAGCGCGGCAGGGCAATGCTCAATGACACGCCCTCGGCGACGATCAGGCAAAGCGCCAGCCGGATGAGATACCGGGTGGCGGTGGCGCCAGGTTGATACGTTTGCCAGAGCACGCGCCATGGCGTGCGCGGTCGGGCTGGCCCCAGTGTTGCCAGCACGTCTTTGCTGTCAGCGTGGGTGCCTGCCAATAATGGTTGTGCTTGATCCAGCGCTTCTGCCAGTCCTTCGACACCTAACGTGCGCAGTCGGGCAGCGTCGGCGTGGGTGTCGATGGGAGCATCTGCCTCGACCTGTTCGGCCAGACGATTCAGGCATTGCCCGCATTCTCGCGGCAGTACGCGGCCAGCGCGGGCAAGCGCCAGGGTTTCATTGATTAAAGGTGTGGTCGCCTGCATTTGTGCAGCCAGCCGCGACAGGCGTCTGGAGGCGCCTGCTGCATTACGAGCCGAAAGCAATGTGTCGTAGGCATTGCTGACGGCTGCCTCCATGTCGCGCCGCGCCGTGATGGTGCGTGACGTGCCGATGGTGTCGAGCAGACTTGCCAGGCGGCGGTACAACAGCGCAACCGTCGCGCGTTCGGGAGCGGTGGGGTTGAATAGCCAGCCGGATAAGGTGAGGGCGAGTCCGAAGATACCCCCGGCACCGACCAGGGCTGACGGTACCCAGGCCGGCATGGGTACACTCAAACTTGCACCCACAATGACATAAACCGCGAACTGTAACGTGGCCACTGCCGCCACGTTGTTAAAGGTGCCGATGAGGCTGGCCACGAGCACCAGCGCCATTGAACCGCCCACCGTCCACCAACCATAACCATGCAGCAGCGCGCCCAGCAGATAGCCGAGCGCACCACCCAATACCGTCCATCCGATAGATTGAGCGCGGACACGATAAGGTCCTCCACTGTCCCCGGTAATGGCTGGCAGGGCTCCTAAAGAGACCAACGCCGCGCCCGCACTTTGTCCGAGCGCCAGACCCACTGCAGCAGGAAGCCCGATCGCCAAGGCGGCACGCAGCATTACCCACGGCGAAATGCGTACAGGCTCCATGTGAGCCAGGCTCATAAGCCATTGCATATTCGTGCTGCGTGTGCGCCGTGCCATTGAAGGCTAGCCAGAAACGAACGTGGCTTGCACGGGCTGCGCCAGCCGGAAGTAATCCTCGGTATTCATGATGATGGAAGCATCCAGTCGGCCTGCGTTGAAGACGATTTCATGATGTCGTTCGCGCAAGCTCGGATCGACCATCAAGGTCAGATCAGGATTGAAGCTGAAGGGGGGAATAGCGCCTATTTCGCAATGCGTCAGTTCGCGCGCCAAATCGTGCGAGGCAAGCGAGGCTTTCTTACCACCGGCGGCGCGCGCAATAGCGTCCAGATTGGCCTGTTTGTCGGCAGGAAACACGGCCAGCACATGCTTGCGTTGATTCGAGGAAATTTTCACACGGCACACCAGCGCTTTAGCGCCTTGGCTTACCGCCGTGCCACGAATGGCAGCCACCTCGACAGATCTACCGGCTTCCGGGTGTCGCAGCAATCGGAATGTGATGTGGTGCTGATTCAGTAGTGCTTGCAGATGTTCAAAGACGTCCATGTCGTCAGTCGCTTTCTTCAGAGAAAAGGGACATTGTCAGGCAAGTCGCCTGCAGCATGGCTGCCACCGGGCATCAAGCGTGATACATCATCGGCATGATACGCCCGTAGCGTCTACAGTTCGGCGGTAAATGCGTAACCCCAGCCCCATACCGTACGCACGGGCAATTCCACGGCGAGGTCTTGAGCTTTGCGGCGTAAGCGACTCAGCAGGACGTCAGTTCGGCGCACATGTTCGTGGCCATCCGGCGCGTCCTGATTGGCGATATCGGCGCGTGGCAGCCTTTTATGAGGCGACGTCGTGAGCTTGAGCAGGAACTCGCGCTCGGCATGGGTGAGGGGCAGCCGTACGCCCTGCGGGCTTTCCAACGTCCAGGCAGCATCCTGAAATTGCCATTTACCGCTGCGGCTCGTGACAATACTGTTTGAGACGATTGACGGGAGGGCGGGAATTATTGTCGCAGTCGGGGGCGAGCGCAGCGGGGGCGCTCGCCGCACGAGGGCTTGCAAGGTGGCGGCAATTTCATGGTCTTCCACATCAGGGGAAAAGCAGGCGTCGGCACCGCAATGCAGGCCAAGAATGCGGTTGTCTGCGCTGTCAAATGAGGACACCGCGACAATGCCGGCGGCGGTGTCCATGGCACGCAAGCCCGCCAGGGCCATGCAGAGTTCAGAAAGCTGCGCCTCAATGAGGACAAGTGGCGCTCTGCGGGCCTGAAACAGATTGAACAGTCCATTCGAGTCTTCGCAGCGCCTTAGTGAGAACCCCATCTCGGCAAACGCATTGCTGCGTCGGGTGCATTCTTCAGAATCGGGCGAGAAAATAATCAAGTCTAGGATGGCATTCATGAATCTTTATCTTGTTCCAGGCAACAGCAGCCCGTGCATGATGCATTGAATTCATGAAAACCCTAAATCGACTTCAACACCGATAATTGGTATCAATTCTCAGCGTCAGGGCGACGCGCAGGGCTTTGCGCGTCTGGCTCGTTCCACCAACCGCCACCCACGGCATGCAATAAGGCTGCGGTATCGGCATATTGGTCAGCTTGGGCGTCAATGGAATCGACGTGGGTTTGCAGTTGTTGGCGTTGGCTGTCCAGCAAAGTCATGTAGCTTATTCCCCCGCTCTGATAGCGGGCGCGTGCGATGTCTAGTGAGGCTTGGGCCTGTTGCGCGGCATCGTGGCGGGCGCTCACTGATTGCGTGTCCGTTTGCAGACTGCGCAAGGCGTCAGCCACTTGCTGGAATCCTTCCAGCACCGTCTGGCGATATTGCGCCCCGGCGGCGTCATAGGCTGCTTGCATCGAGCGTTTGTGAGCGCGTAGTTCGCCACCATGAAACAGCGGCTGGACCAATCCCAGACCAAAATTCCAGACGTTTAAGCCTTGCGTCAGATCGCCTGCGCTCGTGCGTTGCGAACCAAAGCTGCCCGTGAGCGTGAATTGGGGGTAAAGATTGGCGGTGGCCACGCCGACATCAGCGCTTGCCTTATGCCACAAGGCTTCTGCGGCCAGAATGTCGGGACGCTGGCGTGTGAGTTGAGACGGAATCCCGATGGGCACGTCAGCAGGTAATTTCAGGTCTGCCAGACGCAGTGGTGTCAAGGCAAGCAGGGAGGGCGGTTGGCCAAGATAGACCGCCAGTTGGTGAGAGACCTGGCTCAATTGCGCCTCTAAGGGGGGCAAGGTGGCACGGGTTTGTGCGAGCAGCAATTGCTGATTTTGCACATCGGCTTGCGAGATACCTCCTGCATGCAAGCGAGCCTGCATGATGCGGGACTGATCGGTCTGCGCGGCAAGCAAGGCTTGCGTGGTGTCAATCTTCTCGCGCAGCGCCGCCTGGCGAATAGCCGCAGTTACCACGTTTGCGGCAAGCGTCATGCGTGCAGCCTGCAATTCATACGCCTGATTATCAACCTGAGCGCGCAAGCCTTCCAGGGCACGCTGATTCGCCCCAAAGACGTCAAGTGTGTAGCTCACGCTGACCGATGCGTTATAGAGCGTAAAGGGTGCCGGTTGTTCGGCCACGGGCACGCCAAACGCGGAGGGATCGACTTTTTGTCGGACCGCCGACAGGTTGCCATCTACGGTGGGAAGCGTGCGCGCCCCGGTTTGCGCGTTGAGGTCTTCCTGCGCCTGGCGCAGCCGCGCACGAGCAGCGTCCAGCGTGGGACTATCTGTCATCGCCGTGCGGACCCACTGGTCCAGCGTTTGAGAATGAAACAGCGTCCACCATTGGGCCGGAATATCGGCCGCACTGACAACGAGCTGTGTATCGACAGCGTAGGCGCCTGTTGAAACATCCTCGGCGGCCGTATACGACGCGACCGGGGGCGCAGGTGCTGGCGTGAAGTCAGGGCCGACGGCGCAGCCGGACAAACCAGCCGTTACCACGCAAAGCAGGGCTATTGCCGTTGAAGGGAAACGCAGCACGTGCTGCCGGAAGTGCAACGCTCGTGGCACAGGGCGAGCGTTCCAATACGAAGGACGAGTGCTTGGCATGATGTGCGTTCAGTCCAGGGTTTTGCGGTAGAACTTCACCGCTGCCGTCATGACGACGACCGTGAAAATGAGTAAAGGCCAGATGCTTGGCCACAAATCCCACCAACCGTTGCCTTTGAGCAAGATGCCGCGAATGAGCCGGTTAAAGTGCGTGAGCGGCAACAAATTGCCCAGGTATTGCGCCCATTGAGGCATGCCTTGAAACGGGAACATAAAGCCCGACAGCAGCATATTGGGCAGAAAATAAAACATGGTGAGTTGCATGGCCTGCAACTGGTTCTGGGCGAGTGACGATAAGGTGATGCCGACGGTCAGGTTGGCCGCCACGAACAGCAGGACGGCGCAATACACGGCCACCAGCGTGCCGGCGAACGGCACATGAAAAACGTAAAACGCGGCCAATAAGATAATCGTGGCCTGAATCAGCCCGATCACGATGTAGGGGACGATCTTGCCCGTCATCACTTCAAGGGGCCGCACTGGCATGGCGAGCAGGTTTTCCATGGTGCCGCGCTCTCGTTCGCGCGTCATGGCCAGGCCGGTCATCATGACCAGCGTCATGCTGAGAATGACGCCCATCAAACCGGGTACCGTGTTGTACTGAGAAATCTGTTCTTCGTTATAGAGCCTGTGCACCACCACATCAAAGGGAGGCTGGCCGCCCGCCAGAAACGCCAGGGGGCCGATCAGATCTTTTTGCGCCACGCTTTGTGTCAGCTGTGACGCGGCACCCACAGCCAATCCGGTTGCCATCGGATCCGTCGCGTCGGCCTCAATGAGCAAGGCGGGTCGTTCACCGCGCAGCAAGTCCCGGGTGAAATTGGGCGGCACCGTCAGCACAAACAGCACGCGGCCTTGCGCCAGCGCGGCCCGGCCGGCCTCTTCATTGGGCAACTCTTCAATCACATTGAAGTAGTCTGATGCCCTCATGGCGGAGACGAAGCTGCGGGTAAATGGGCTTTGATCCGACACAATGACGGCGGTCGGCATATGTTTGGGATCGGTGTTGATGGCATAGCCAAACAGCGCCAACTGCATGATGGGAATGCCGACAATCATCCCGAACGTAATACGGTCGCGCCGCAGTTGCAGGAACTCTTTCAGCACCATGCTCCACCAGCGCGCCCAGGAAAATCCCCGCAGATGACGCATCATGACGCGGCCCCGTAGTTATCGGTGGAACGTTTCATGAGGAAAATAAAAACATCTTCCAGACTGGTGTCGATGCGTTCCAAGCGGAGGTTCGTGCCTGCCGTGATGGCGCGCAACGTCTGTTCCAGCAAGACGGCATTCTGTCCGCTGACATGCAAAGCGGAACCAAAGGCCACGGTTTGATCGACGCCGGGAGCGGAGCGCAAGCGCTGTCCCAATGGCACGAGTTGCTCGCCGTGAATGGCCCAGGTGGTGAGCGCCTGTTGGGCAATGACTTCTTCTGCCGAGCCTTGAACCAACAGCTTGCCATAAGAGATGTAGGCCAGTTTGTGGCAACGCTCCGCTTCGTCCATGTAATGCGTGCTGACCAGAACGGATATGCCGCGCGCGGCCAAGGTATGCAGTTCCTCCCAAAAATCTCGGCGGGCCGTGGGGTCTACGCCCGCGGTTGGTTCATCAAGCAGGAGCAATTTTGGTTCGTGCAGCAGGCAGGCGGCCAGCGCCAGGCGTTGCTTCCACCCGCCAGACAATGCGCCCGTCAACTGCTTGGCTCGCGTTTGCAGGCCCAGATCTTCGAGTGCGCGATCCACCACTTCCTTGCGGTTTGGCATGCTGTACATTCGCGCCACAAAATCCAGATTCTCGCGGATGGTGAGATCATCCCAATAGGAGAATTTCTGCGTCATGTAGCCGACATGGCGCTTGATCTCCTCGCTTTCACGCACGATGTCGAACCCCAGGCATGTGCCGCTACCAGAGTCCGGCGTCAACAAGCCGCACATTAATCGGATGCAGGTGGTTTTGCCGCTGCCATTCGGGCCCAGAAAGCCAAGAATCTCGCCACGACTCACCTGAAGCGACACATCATTGACCACATGCTTGTCGCCAAAGCGCTTGTTCAAGTCGTGAACGTCAATGACGAGGTCCGTGTTCAGTGTCGCGTTCATGGCAGCTTTACCTCGACCGGCTGACCAGGATGCAATCTAGGGGCATCTTGCACACTGGGTCTGGCTTCCACCATATACGTCAGCTTGCTTCGGTTCTCGCGGCTATAAATGACGGGCGGGGTGTACTCGGCTTGCGGCGAGAGATACGTAATTTCAACAGGAATGGCGTCACCGCAGCCATCGCAGCGCACGGTACCGCGCTGACCCACTGCCAAGCGGCCAAGTACCGGTTCTGCGACGAAGAACCTGACTTTGATATTGGCCGGTGGTAATAGGCTGACTACAGGATTGCCGGCAGGTACCCATTCACCGACGCGAAATACCGTGTCAAACACACGGGCGTTGTCGGGGGCGGCGAGCTTGGTCTGTGCCAGCGTCCAATCTGCCTGAGCAAGGGCCGCGCGTGCAACATCAACCTGCGCAGCCTGCGCGCGCCGTTGGTCCTGGCGCGCAGGCAAACTCGCCACTTCTAGCTGAGCACGCAGCTCGCGTACCCGGGCGGCATCGCTTAGGGCCTGCGCCCGGCTGTCATCAAGTTGGGCAAAAGCAATACCACCTGCACGATACTGGGCCTCATCTCGTACGCGTTGCGCCGCCGATTTTCGGCTGGCAACTTCTGCTTGTGCCAATTGTGCTCGGGTCACGTCCAGTTCAGGCGGGCGCTTGCCGCTGCTGATGTCTTCCAACTGCGCAATGGCGGCATCCATCTGATGTTTGGCCTCCTGCTGGGCTGCCGTTTCTCGTGTGGCCTCAAGGGTGAAGAGCGGAGCGCCAGCAGTCACCTGCTGGCCTCTGGACACAGATAGCGTGGCCAGCCGTCCGGCCTGAGCGGAGGCAATGTAAACGTATTCCCCCTCAACATAGCCTTGATAGTAAGGACTGGATTTTTCACCGCAACCAGCAATGGCCGCCACACACAACGCGCTGCCAACTATCCGCAGTGCCAATCGACGGGGGCTTGATAAGCGCATGATCAACGTCCTGAAGTGGGGGCGGGGGTGCCGGGCTCGCTTGCCGAGAAGAGACCGCCCGTCAGCAGGGTGATCGCGTGATTGGCAATGGCGTGGTTATCGATATCCGGCGCGGTGCCGTCATCGGCCTGCCAGACGCGGCGCCACACGTTGGCCGTGGCCATGGGCAGCAAGGTCAAACTGAGTACCGACAGGAACACGAGTCTGGGCTCCACGCCACGCGAAATCGCGCCTTGCTGCTGGCTTTGCGCAATGAGTTTGCCAAAGGCCTTGATGTGCTCGGCGGGCAATTGACGCAGCACGCCTTCACGCAACTGCCCGCCCTCATTGACCACCTCGTGAATCCAGAGCGAGGGTAACCAGGGCCGTTCCGAAGCACTTTGGACCAGACGCGTCACAATTTCGACAATGACGCGGTGGGTCAGTTTGGCGGCATCGTGCGACGCTGGTGTTTCCAGCGGTACCGGTGCCCACACGAACGCGATAACCGGCAGCACCCGCTCAATAATGACCTGTTCAATCAACTGATCCCGGTTCTTGAAGTAGTAGTGCACCATGGCCGGTGTGACACCCGCTTGTTGTGCAATATGCGCAATGGTGGTGGCAGCTACGCCTTTGGCGGCGAACAGCGCGGTGGCTACATCCAGCAAATTATCGCGGGCGACGGCGTTGTCTGGGCGCGCCGGGCGGCCCGGACGACGGGGAGCGGAGGGTGAAGGTGTCATGTTTGAATTCTAATTAATTATTTAATTAATTAAAAGCACGAAAAACAAGAGGGAGTGGTGTAATGGCCCATGCGTAAGCGCGTTCTCGCGTGTCGACTCACTAGCCGCAGTCTGCTACGGCTTCTCAAGAGGTTGAACTCACTATGTCGCAATCCGTGTCTACCAATCGTCGCATCGTGCTGGCGGCCCGCCCACACGGCGAACCCACTGATGCAGATTTTCGTCTTGAAACCGCAGCCGTTGAGGCCCCCGGCCCGGGCCAGGTGCTGTTGCGCACGGTATTTCTGTCGCTGGATCCTTATATGCGAGGGCGCATGAGTGATGCGCCGTCTTACGCAACCCCGGTGCAGATTGGCGAAACCATGGTGGGCGGCACTGTCTGCCGAGTAGAGGCATCGAATAATCCGGACTTTGCTCCTGGCGATTGGGTGCTCGCACAAACGGGCTGGCAAGACTATGCCTTGTCGGATGGCAAAGAGTTATTGAATCTGGGGAAATCGCCCAAAAACCCTTCCTATGCCTTGGGGGTGACGGGCATGCCCGGCTTTACGGCCTACATGGGCTTGATGGACATTGGCCAACCCAAGGCCGGTGAAACCGTTGCGGTGGCGGCAGCGACGGGGGCGGTGGGGGCGATCGTGGGGCAGGTTGCCAAGCTTCAGGGGTGCACCGTGGTGGGTATTGCAGGCGGCCCGGAAAAGTGCCGCTACGCCGTCGAAGAGCTCGGCTTTGATGTGTGCCTGGATCACAAGGCGCCTGACCTGACGGCGCGTTTGGCGCAGGCCGTGCCGCAAGGCATTGACGTCTATTTTGAGAACGTGGGTGGTGCAGTGTTCGATGCGGTGTTGCCACGCTTGAACCCTCGATCCCGCGTGCCGGTTTGCGGTCTGATCTCGGCCTATAACGCGACCAGCTTGCCCGATGGACCCGACCGATTGCCGCTATTGATGCGCGCCATTCTGACGCGCCGCATCAAGATGCAAGGCTTCATTATTTTCAACGAGTACGCGCCTCGCTATGGTGAATTCCGCGAAGCCATGGACCCTTGGCTTGCCGCGGGCAAGATCAAGTATCGTGAAGATGTTGTCGACGGGCTGGAGAATGCGCCGCGTGGACTCATGGGCCTGTTGAAGGGCGAGAACGCCGGCAAGCGGATTGTCCGCGTCGGGCCGGACGAAGGGAGCCACGCATGAAAATTCTGATCATCCTGACCTCACACGACGCCTTGGGCAACACGGGTCGCAAGACCGGTTTCTGGCTAGAGGAATTCGCCGCACCTTATTACGCATTTCTGGATGCGGGAGCGGACATTACCTTGGCATCACCAGCAGGCGGTCAGCCGCCCATTGACCCGAAAAGCGACGATGCTGATGCGCAAACCGATGCCACGCGACGCTTCCGTCAAGATGAAGAAGCGCAGCGTCATCTGGCCGCCACGCATCGCTTGGCGGAGATGCAGGCTGCCGACTATGACGCGGTGTTTTATCCAGGCGGTCACGGGCCGTTATGGGATCTGGCAGAAGATAAAAAATCTATCGCCCTGATCGAAACATTCCTGGCGGGCGGCAAAATAGTGTCGGCGGTTTGCCATGCGCCGGGTGTGTTGCGTCACGTTAAAAGTTCTGACGGCACGCCTTTGGTGCAAGGTCGGATAGTCACCGGCTTTACCAATAGTGAAGAAGCGGCAGTGCAACTCACCGACGTGGTGCCGTTTCTGGTTGAGGACGAATTAACGAAACTCGGTGCTCGCTTTAGTCGCGGTCCAGATTGGCAATCGTATGTGGTCAGTGATGGCTTATTGATTACGGGTCAAAATCCGGCGTCGTCAGTGGCCGTGGCGGAAGAGGTGCTTGCACGGCTTAAAGCCTGATGAGGTAGTTCAGAAGCAATAGAGCGTACGGCACGCGCCGCAGGTTTGATCTGACGCAAACGTCAGCGGATAAGTTTGGGGCGCGTGTCGAACGCAGAAGCATGGATATGCCAAGATTGATACTTTCCGACATATAGCGAACGATTTTCATTACGAAAACGTTTTCCGCGCATCATATCCATGGCTGTAGCTGCACCTGTTTTCCCCGCTCCATCTTGCGAGTCGGCACTTTTCGCCACGCTGCAAGCTCGCCATCCAGATACCGGACACCATTCTGACCGCGTCGTATCACTGTGTACGGCATTGGGTGCCCGTTGCGGTTTGCCCAGTACAGAGTTGGCCGCCTTGGCCGTTTGCGCCCGCTTGCATGATTTAGGCAAAGTCGGCGTGCCAGACCGTGTGATCTACCATCCCGGCCGTTTGGTCGGCGACGATTGGGCAGTGATGCAATCGCATTCCGACATTGGCGCAGACATCATCATGCGCAGTGACTTGCCTAACCGCGCGTTCATTGCAGAAGGGGTGCGTCATCACCATGAGCACTTTGACGGGTCTGGCTATCCGCAGGGGCTTAAGGGTGGCGACATCGTCTTGCACGCCCGTATCCTTTCGCTGGCGGACTCTTATGACGCCTTAAGCGATGTGCGTCCGTACCATCCGGCGCGTCAGCACGTTCAGATCATGGATATCTTGCAGTCTGAAGTGGGGCGCAAGAGCGATCCGGATCTGCTGCATGTATTTGAAAACATGATTGAGCATAGTGAACTACGGGTGCGGTAACGCCGGGCTGCTGTTTCGGGCAGAGTCACTCTGCTTATACCGCAAGGTGGGGGTGTGCCGGGTCGGCACGGACTTCATTCTTGAGCTTCGAATGGTGGGTTTCTGCAAGCTCTGAAGATCTTGCGGGGCGGCCATTTCCGGCGGCGCGGGCCGCGCGGAAATAGCGTTCGGCTGGCATGGATTCCCGGCGCAATTCATCGAACCGTAGCGTGGGTGGAGCGCGCGAAAACCGAGATCAGAATAACGCCGTAGGCCGCGCGTAACCCGCGACTCTTGAGCGGCATGTAGCTGGAATCAGCAAGCGGATGCTGCGCGTTGCTCAGGCCTGGGATTCTTTTCATCAGCCAAGCGCCCTGGAGCAACGGCCATGCCTCACTTCAACTGATACCCCGCAGCCACTACATTCAAATCCTGCACGGTGCGCTGCTGCCATGCTGCGTCAAAGCCCAATTCCTGGGCCAGAATTCGGGCCACTTCCGGGGCGGCGAGGATGGCGGCTTTGCTGTCCAGAAACAGTGCTCGATTGCGTCGCGCCAACACGTCTTCTGCCGTACGCGCCAATTCGAACCTGGCGGCAAAGCGGACGTGGGCCTCGGTCAGGCCGCTGCTCTTGACGAGCATGTGGTCTGTGCCTGGCAAGGCGCGTAGCGTGGCCAAGTCAGTGCCGTAATAGCTGTCGGGTGTGCCGGGATTCGCCTTGACGTCTGTGGCACCTGCTCCGTGCAAGGACAGTGTTTCTGTTCGGCAGTTGGCCTGGGCCAGCAGTTGATGCTGAATCGCGGTTTCCATGACGTCTTGCGCCATGCGGCGGTAGGTCGTCCATTTGCCGCCGGTCACGGTGATGAGGCCCGCTTTGGATACCAGAATAGTGTGCTCGCGCGACAAGGCCTTGGTAGATGCTTCGCCTGTAGCTTTCACCAAGGGGCGCAGACCCGCCCAGACGCTGGTGACATCGTCACGCGTGGGTTTGCGGCTGAGATAGCGCGCGGCTGTGTTCAGAATGAAGTCGACGTCTTGCGCGCTGGCTTCCGGATCCAGCGGCAGGTCCTTACGTGGGGTATCGGTGGTGCCGACAATGGTGTGGCCATTCCATGGCACCACAAACAGCACACGGCCGTCGTCCGTTTTGGGGATCAGTACGGCGCTTTTTCCTGGCAAGAAAGATTGCGGCAATGTCAGGTGCACACCTTGGCTAGGGGCGACCATGGTTTGCGCATTTTTGTCCTCCATGCGGCGCACGCTGTCGACCCAAACGCCAGTGGCGTTGATGACGCATTTGGCGCGCAAGGTGAATGTGGTGTCGCCCTGAGCATCTTGAGCCATGACGCCATCTACACGGCCGTTGGTGGTGGTGAGGCCTGTTGCGCGCACGTAGTTCACCGCCGTGCCGCCCAGATCAAAGAGGGTGCGCATAAGTGCAATGGCCAGACGCGCATCGTCAAATTGGCCGTCGTAATACTGAATGCCGCCACGCAATTTGCGGCCATTGACCGTCTCGGCCAGCGTTGGGGCTTCGCCCAATGTGGCGCCGCGTGATAGCCAGCGGCTGGGGGCCAGGTTCAGCTTGCCCGCCAGCATGTCGTACATTTTCAGACCAATGCCGTAGAACGGCTGGTCGATCAAGTTGTAGGCCGGGACCACAAAACCCAGTGGCCAGACAAGGTGGGGCGCGTTGCGGTTGAGCAAGCCACGCTCATGCAGGGCCTCGCGCACCAGGCTGATGTTGCCTTGTGCCAGGTAACGCACGCCACCGTGCACCAGCTTGGTGGCTTTGCTGGACGTGCCTTTGGCGAAGTCTGCCGCTTCGATGAGCAGCGTGCGAAAACCACGCGAGGCAGCGTCTACCGCGGTGCCAAGACCCGTGGCGCCACCGCCAATCACAATGACGTCCCACGAAGGGGTGTTGTCCAGGCTGGCCAGGAGGCGAGCACGGTCAGGAGGAGTGGTATTGGCGAGGGTCGGGTTCATAGGGTCTTTGGTTCGCGGTGAGTGCGCGGTGTTGTTGTTAGGTAAAGAAGCTGTCAGTGGCGGTTGGGTGCGGGGCGGCAGAAATTTTTACGGATTCAGCGAGGTTTCATCGGCGCCTGCCGCGACTTCGCAGCGCACGCCGGAATCTCGCAGCACTTGCGCCAGTGGTTCTTGCGGGGAAGCGTCGGTGAAGAAACGATCTATTTGCGAAATGTGCGCTAGCTCCACCATGGCCTGTCGGTTGAATTTGCTACTGTCGGCGGCCAGCCAGACTTCACGCGATTGTTCGATGATGCAGCGTGAAATGCGGACTTCACGGAAATCGTAATCACGCAGCGTGCCATCGTCTTCAATGCCGGAAATACCGATCAGCCCGATGTCCACCTTAAATTGACGAATGAAGTCCATGGTGGCTTCGCCCACAATGCCGCGATCGCGTGAACGAACCACACCACCCGCAATGATGACTTCGCAATCCGGGTTGTCCGACAAAATATCGGCCACATGCAAATTGTTCGTAATGACGCGCAAACCTTGGTGATGCAGCAAGGCGCGCGCAATGGCTTCAGTAGTGGTGCCAATGTTCAGGAACAAGGAACAGCCGTCAGGCACGGCGCGCGCTACCGCTTCGGCAATGCGTTGCTTGCCACCCGCGTGCAACCCCTGCCGCTTGCGATAAGCGATGTTCTCAATGGTGGAGGCTTCAATGCGCACGCCACCATGAAAGCGCGACAACAACCCCGCTTCAGACAGAATGTTGACATCGCGACGCACCGTTTGCAGCGTGACATCGAATTGCTTGGCCAGCGCCTCAATAGAGGCGGAACCTTGCGCGCGCACGGTTTCGATGAGTGCGCTCTGTCGTGGGTTAAGTGTCATATCGCTATGATAAAACAACAAAACCGAAAATGAAATGGCCTGGTGATCGATTGTTTTTGTTCGATTATCGGAAAAATCGCAAGAAAAACAACGAAAACGGACATGAGAAGGACGGCTGGACGCGTTTCATGGCGGGCCAGGGCGAATCTGTGAGTAAAAGTGGGGGCGTGTGGTCGCGCCGGGCGCCAGCCTGTTTCACGCGATAGGGTATTTGGCAGCCCAGCGTTGGCAGGTGCGTTTGCGCAGTGAGGTGGGTATAGCGGCTCAGAAAAACCGCCAAGTGATATCGGGGGAGAGCAAGCCGCGATGGGCTTGCTTCGGATTCACACCTTCAGATCACGCAATAGCTTGGTCAACTCTGCCGCCGTCATCAACGAGATGCTTTGGGCTGCGGCGAACTGACGGGCCGTGGCGGAGACTTCACCCAAGGTGACATAAATGGCTTCGCGGGCACCGCGAGATTCGCGTATGGCTTGCAATTCGCGCAGCGGTTCAATGCCGATACGTGCAGCCTTCCAGCGCTTGGCGCTGACAATGGCCACATTGCCAGCCTTGGTCAAGGCGAAGTCTGCTCCGGGTTTGTTCAGCCGTTCGACCTGGCAGCCATCGCGTTCAAATCCTGTTTGCATCGCATCAGCGAACGTATTCCAGGGCATGGCTGCGGCAGCGGCCGCAATGGCTTCCACTCGGGCGGAAGAGGGCGCGCGCAATTGCTTATAGGCGGCAATGCCAGCAATTACCACGAAAGGTACTGAACCGAACACGCCAATGGCCCAGAATTCGCGGGGCAATGCGACGATGGCAAATACATTGAACGCCAATGCAATGCCGGCGCTCATCCACCAAGGCGAGCGCGAAAGCACCGCAAAGATGGAGTCTTTGGACATCTTGAACTTCATTCGGGCACCGCTTCGCGAACGACAATGCGCACGCCAGCGCAGACGACAATTTGTCCTGGGCGAATTTTTGCGGTCTTGCGGATTTCGACTTTGCCGCCAACGCGAACCTGACGATCGGCCACAAGGGCTTTACCCGCACCGCCGCTATCGCAAATGCCAGTAGCTTTGAGCAACTGGTTGATCTCGATGTATTCGCAGCCGGGATTTAGAGTGAATTCGATAATTTGCATGAGGGGGCTTTAGACGTAAGGGCAGCAGTTTACGCGGTACCGCTATCGTTTCGGTTCTCAGAGCGCGCCATCCAGGCGATCAATGAGGAACGCATGGCTTCTTCGACCGACATATCAATGGGGTTGACCCATTCCTGCGGCACGAACACGGTGTAGCCACCAATCATGTAACCCATCGGCAAATACACAGCGACGCGATTGCCCTGAGAGAAGCCTGCGGGCAGTCCGTCCAGGTTGCGTCGGGTGATCAAACCCACCATTTCAAGCGGATTTCCCGGTATGCGCAAAATGACGACCTGCTGCGCATCGTTCTTGGCTCCCGGCGAGAAGTAATCGGCAAAACTCTTGAGCGAGGAGTAAATGCTCTTGACCACGGGGATATTGGTAAACGGCATTTCCAGGAACAGCAGGACGCGTTGCACGCGTTCTTTGGATACCAGGTACCCAATGGCCAAAATGGCCAGAATGCCCAGGGCCAGCCCCATGCCAGGAATGTAGAACGTGCCAATGAACGGGCGCAGCAGCATCATGGCTACTGACTCGGTCCAGGCTAAAAAGATATAGAGCAGGTAAACGGTCAGCGCGACCGGCAAGATCGTGATCAGTCCACGGAAAAAGTATCGATATAAACGAGTCATAGGTCTTGAAGGAAGATTACGGTCGGGCAGCGAAGGATAGACAGCCGCCTGAAAGATGCCGCAGCATAGCAGCCGGGCCATGACCCTGTGTATGTGGTGGTAAAACCGAGTTTTTCCAGTCGTAGCCCCGGTGTTCTCAAAAATTGCTGATGAATTCGCCTCAATTGCCCATTTTGTATTCTTTTCGTCGCTGCCCTTACGCCATGCGAGCGCGTCTGGCGCTGCTCGTGAGCGAACAGCGCTGCGAATGGAGAGAGGTGGTTCTGAAGGATAAGCCAGCGGCGCTCCTGGCCGCCTCACCCAAAGGAACGGTGCCTGTGCTCGTGGAGCCAGACGGACGGGTTATCGACCAAAGTCTGGACATCATGTTCTGGGCTCTGTCCCACCATGACCCGGAGCGGTGGCTCGCGCCCGAGCAAGACGGGCCCGAGGCCATGATGCAGCTTGTTGCCCAGTGCGATGGCACCTTTAAAACACATTTGGATCGTTACAAGTATCCAAATCGATATCTAAGCGAACATTCGTCTGGCTCGGTGTTGGGCCACGCGGCCGCAGCCTCACAGACGGAGCTGGCCGACGCCAGTGTCGTGTTTTCGTTGGCGCATCGGGCACTGGGTGCGAGTTTTCTACAAACGCTGAATCAGCGGCTACTGGGCACGCCTTGGCTTTTTGGCAGTCGCCTATGTCTGGCTGACATGGCAATTGCACCTTTCGTGCGCCAGTTCGCACAACATGACGAAGCCTGGTTTTTGGCACAAGACTGGCCAGCGTTGCAGGATTGGCTGCACAGATTTACGAATAGCCCGCCGTTTTTAGCCATCATGCAAAAAGTGCCTGCCTGGCAACCCGGTATGCCCACGCGGGTGTTCCCGGGCGAATAGGGGCTAGCGTGTAGCGGCATTTGCCGCATCCCACGTCGTTGCGTTTGATGATTTAGGCGGTCTAATTCCAAAGAAACTAAGGAGGGCACCTATCGCTAATAGTGCACTGGCTACCGCGAGAGACAAATGCATGCCCTCCATGAACAGCGTGGGCTCGTCGCTTCTGACGAGAAACCCAAAGACCGCCACACCCAATACACCCCCGATTTGGCGAGCCGAATTCAGTACCCCCGATGCGATTCCTGCGCTCGCCGGATCGACGGCGGACAGGGTGGCGTTGGTCATGGTTGGAATCGTGAGCGCTACGCCACTGGCGGCGAGCAGCATAGGCAGGACGAGCTGAACGTACTCTCCTTGCGCTGTTACGGGTAGCAGGAGCAGATAGCCCACCGCCGCCACGATGAGGCCGGTGACCATGATGCGCCGCGCTCCCAAACGAGTAATCAGGTGGCTGGCGACGATGTTCATCGCCATGAGGATTGCCGTCATAGGTAGAAAAGCCAGCCCGGTTTGCTGGGGCGAAAGATGCTGGATAGATTGGAAAAACAGGCTGAAAACGAACACGAGTCCGTAATAAGCAAAGTTAACGATCAGGCCCGCAGTCGACGCTACCGAAAAGGTGGAATCACGAAATAGCGCCAATGGCAACATGGGGTGTGGGGTGCGAGACTCCAGCCAGATGAACACCCCAGCCGCTAAAAAGGAGAAGACCAGACCTCCCCATACAAGCGGATGCTGCACACCCAAGCGACCGGCTTCGGTCAGTGCAGCGGTGAGACTGCCCAACGCAAGGATTGCCGCACATTGACCTGGTAAGTCGAAACCTTTGCGTGGCTGCGCGGGCGCGGCAGGCGCATAGCGCAGAGTCAGCCACAGGCCTAGCAGTCCAATCGGCAGATTGATCAAGAAGATGCTGCGCCATCCACTATGTGTGACCAGTAATCCTCCCAGAACCGGGCCCGCCGCCAGCGCGATTCCGCCGGCAGCTCCCCACCAGCCGATGGCTCGACTGCGAGCGGCGGGATCGGGGAACGCTTGTTGCAGGAGCGACAGCGAGGTGGGAACCAGCATGGCGGCCCCGACCCCTTGCACAATACGAAGGGCGATCAGCGCCCAAAGGCCAGTGGCCAATCCGCAGCCCAGCGACGCCAGGGTAAAGACGGCAAAACCCGCTATAAAAATGGGTTTGGCGCTGAGTCGATCACCCAGCGCACCGGTTGTCAGCAACAGGGCCGCGAAAACCAGGGTATAGGCGTTGACGACCCATTGGAGGCCCGCCACATCGGTGTTGAAGCCAACTCGCAATGACTCAAGTGCGACATTAACGACACTGACATCGAGCAGTACAAGGACGAAGCCCAGGCTTGCGGCTACCAGCGTGTATCGACGCTGCCAGGCAGAGAGGGAGGTAGTGTTTTTCATCTCGAAGGTCTTTCAGAACATGACATTCTTCAGAGCTTAGGTTTTTGTTTTCTGTGCGTAAATTCCGTAAAATCGCAATCCAGACTGGAGAAAACGCACAGATGTTCGATTGGGAAGACTTACGTCATTTTCTGGCTGTTGCACAGGTCGGCACCCTGTCCGGAGCGGCACGGATGCTGAAGGTGGATCACGCCACCGTCAGTCGGCGTCTGGCTGCGCTGGAGAACAGTCTGCAAACTCAACTCGTGGACCGACTTCCACGGGCGTGTCGATTGACAGCAACAGGGCAGCACATTTTCAAACTCGCTTCGCAGATGGAAGCGGACGCCTACGCTATCGACCGGGCCATTCGTGCCGAACAGTTTCCCTTGGTGGGCAAGGTGACGCTCAGTGCACCGCCTGTGTTGGTGAGCAATTATCTAGTGGGAAAACTGCCAGCATTACGCCAAAGACATCCCGGGCTTCAGTTGTCCGTGTCGGGGCAGGCGCAAAACGTTTCCTTGAGCCGTGGAGAAGCTGATCTGGCAATCAGGTTGGTTCGACCGCAAGAGCCAAACAACGTCGTGCGCAAGCTGGGGATCATGAACTTTGGGTTATATGCAAGCCGAGAATATGAACACTTGCAGCGCTCTTCTGCCTGGGAGTTCATTGCTTACGACGATTCGTTTGACCACATGCCCCAGCAGCAGTGGCTTCGACGCGTCGCCAGCGGACGTCCGATTGTTTGTGCCGTTAGCGATATGACTGGGCACGCTGCGGCCGCTCGCGCTGGCTTGGGCGTCGCAGGATTACCTTGTTTTTTAGGTGACGCTGATCAAGCACTTCAACGAGTGGCGTTTGATGGCGAGGGCTTTTCTCGTGAAATATGGCTGGTGGTGCATCGTGATTTGAAGAGCTCGCGGCCGATTCGGGCCGTCATGGATTTCCTCATTGAGGCAATTGGAGGCACTCCCGAGTTACAGCAGCAGCCCATCTCATCTTTGGCCATATAGAAACGCTGGTGTCATTTTGAACAGCACTGTGCCGCAGCGATGTCCGTCACGCAGCGGTAGCGTGGGTGGAGCGCGCGTAACCCAACCGGCAGCAGCTCAAATGCTTGAATTGCTCTTCAACTTTTTGGGCGCAGTTCAACGTCATGACTGTTTCTTATTTAGCCTATGCTACCGATCGTTGGCATTACACCGATAACTAGCCTGTGGCGCAGGAAACAGCGGGTAAAAAAAATCAAAGGGAACATGGTGCAGGCAAAGCAGTGGGGTCTTAACCCTGCATGGATCATCGTCGCGGCAGGTGTGAGCGCTGCATTGCATGTGGGCAAGTTGCCGCCCGCGATTCCGATCCTGCAGCAGGCGTTGGGTGTTTCTCTGTTGCAAGCAGGTTTCTTGCTATCTACCGTTCAAGTAGCAGGAATGACACTAGGCCTGGTGGTCGGGCTTGGAGCAGACCGCTTGGGCTTGCGGCGCAGCATGCTGTGCGGCTTGGCATTGATGGCGCTGTCCAGCCTGATGGGTGCGGCGGCTAGCGATTTTGGCTGGTTGTTGGCGTTGCGCGCCCTGGAGGGCATGGGCTTTCTGCTGGTTGCCATGCCAGGTCCGGGACTGATTCGCCGTCTTGTTCCGCCTAATGAGCTGAGTGGGCGCATGGGCTGGTGGACCACGTATATGCCGTTGGGTAGTGCGCTGGGTTTACTGCTCGGGCCATGGGTGCTGCAAGCGAGCTCCTGGCAGACGTGGTGGCTGCTGCTGGGCGGCGTGTCGCTGCTCGCAACAGCAGCCATTTGGCGCTTTGTACCGGCAGATCCGCAGCGTTTTGCCACCGATAAGTCACTGGGTGAAGCCCAAATTGATGTTAATTCCGGCTGGCGCCCGCGCCTGGCATTGACGTTGCGCAATCCTGCACCATGGCTGGTCGCGTTCAGCTTTGCTGTGTATTCAGGTCAGTGGATGGGGGTGATAGGCTTTTTGCCCACGATTTACGCCCAGGCGGGCTTGAGCGCCAAGCTGGCCGGCATGCTTACCGCCCTGGTGGCCGCCGCCAATATGGTGGGTAACGTGGCTTCGGGGAAATTGCTGCAGCGTGGCTGGCCGGTCCAACGTTCCTTGCGGACCGGCTTTGTGACGATGAGCATTTGCGCGCTGCTGGCCTTTGTGCAGATTGATGGACAGGTTTTTGCGCCACTGTGGGTGCGCTTTATGGCCGTGGTGACATTGTCGGCGGTAGGTGGCCTGATACCCGGAACGTTGTTCATCTCGGCTGTGCACCTGGCGCCTAGCCAGCAAACGGTATCAACGACGGTAGGCCTTATGCAGCAATGCTCTAGCGTGGGCCTATTTGCCGTGCCACCGCTGATGGCGGCTGTTGCAACAGCGGTGGGTGGCTGGCAGTGGACCTGGGCGGTGACCGGCATTTTTTGCTTTGTCGGCTGGATGCTGGCCGGGCAGGTGCAGCGCCGCTGGAACGTGGCTCATGCGCGTGGCTCATCTGCGTGACGGGGAACGTGGCCGAAATTCGTCCGAAGCGGACATCGTGGCTGACGTGTTGGGTTCGACAGCCCACATCAATCAAAAAAGAGCATCACGCCAAGATTGAGCAATACATGCGGGATTGCCGCGGCGGCATAGGCCGCCCACCACGACGTGGGCCGCCATGTGACGAAGCCGACAGAAAAAATAAAGAAGCTGAACAACACACCGAAGAACCACATTGGTGCCACCAGGGCATGCAGTAGCGCCCACGCAATAGCCGCCATGCCGGCTTGCCATACCGGTTTGCGCGTGAGGAACGTAGTGATTTTCAGTGTGCCAGCGAGCAACAGACTCTCCACGAGGGGCGAGGCGATGACCACCAGAAGGAACCCTACATAGTCTTTGCGAAACGGCGCAGGCGAGAGCGCTGCCGTGTCTATACCCAAAGCACCGAGCAACGCACCGACGCTTTCGCTAAGAAGGTATGAACCGCCAAGCGCAATGAGCGCCGCCAGCAGGCAGTACAGCCAAAGTGGGCAGTTTCTGGAGAAGACGTAGGAGATTGTGCGCAGCATCGGAGAGGGGTGGAGCTAGTCGGTGCCCGGATACTGCCGTATCGATCAAAAAAAAGCGATCCCTCCTGCCTCAATAACCGATGCGCAGCGCGTAACGAGTTATGTCTATAATGCGAATCGTTATTGTTCTCTTTATGGCGCGATCTACGACGTGTCTCCCTCACCTAATGCAATGAATGGCCAGGCTGTCGAGGACCTGTATCGGGTTCACCACCGCTGGCTCGTGACACTATTGCGGCGCAAAACGGGCAACGTTGATCAGGCGGCCGATCTTGCGCACGATACCTTCGAGCGCGTGATGCGTGATGATATTCGCGCCATTCTGGCGGCCCCTCGCGCTTGCCTGACAAATATTGCCCGTACGCTTGCCATTGGCCATTTTCGGCGAGCGGCAGTCGAAGCGGCCTATTGCGAGGTGCTGGCGCGCCAGCCCTATGACCAGGCACCGTCTCCAGAAGAGCAGGCGCTGGTGGTCGAGGCCGTGACGGCCGTGTGCGCCGTACTGGATGGTTTGTCGAACCGCGTGCACCGTGTGTTCATGCTGGCGCAGGTGCAGGGCTTGTCGCAGCCCGAGATTGCCCGTGAGCTGGGCATTACGACCAACGCTGTGCAAAAGGCCCTATCGAAAGCGTTGCAGCACTGCTATCTGGCAATCTATGGCTAAGCCCAGCACGTCAGCCGGTTCGCAGCCGACACTGTTGGCGCGGGCGTCCAATGTTGTGCCACCGGTTGATCGCAAGCGTCTGGCACAGGCAACGGATTGGATGTCGCGCTTGCAAGGCAGCCCGGATGAGAAAACAGCACTTCAATGTTTGCGCTGGCGTCAGGCCCATGCGGACAATGAGACCATTTGGCAGCGCTTGTGCGCGATGCGTGGTGATTTTGCGTCGACCTGCGCGCTGGCATCACCCGACATCGCGGTCGAGCTTCTTGAGCTTGCCGCGACGCGAGGAGCGCGGCGCCATGCGCTCAAATGGATAGTGACTGGCGGGGCGGTGGCTGGCCTGGCGTGGTCTGCCAAACCGTTGATTTCCTGGCCCGTCTTAATGGCGGACGCGCAGACAGGAACGGGAGAGTTGCGCACCATGTCGCTGAAAGATGGCACCCGCATCGTGATGGGGCCTGGCACAGCGCTGGATTTGAATCTGGATCAGGAGCCGCGATCCATCGTGCTGCTGGCCGGCGAAATCATGGTCACCACAGGTCACCGGGGCGTGTCGAGTCCGCTTGCGGTGATGACTCGTCACGGGATGTTGACGCCGGTGGGTACGCGTTACTCCGTGCACGACAAGGGCGACGGTCAGAGGTGTGATGTTGCCGTTTTTGAAGGCGCGGTGGATGTGCGAGCCCGCTCAAATGGCTTGATGGCGCGCTTGCAGGCAGGCCAGCGTGCCGAGTTGCAATCGTCCGGCTTGGGGCCAGTTTTGTCGGTGGCGCCGGGCGAAGACGCCTGGACGCATGGCATGTTGCTGGCAGACCAGATGCGCCTCGGTGCGTTCGTTGAGCACATTGCGCGCTATCGGGCTGGCATTGTGCGATGTGATCCGGCCGTTGCGCATCTTGAGGTGGTCGGCACGTTTCCGCTGACGGACACCGAGGGCATTCTCAATATGCTCCCACGTGTGTTACCCGTTCAAGTGAGGTACCGCACACGATATTGGGTAACGGTGAGCGCTGCCGACTAGTGGCTATGCGAAGTTGTTACAGGAAAGGCGGAAATTCAGGTCTCAAGCGAAAGAGATAGAGAACAGCGCCGCAATCCCGGCGCAAGTGTCTTCTATCCCAGACGAGGAACTCTGAGTTATGGCCTTTCCCCGAGCCGCCAGCTATCCCATTTTCGCTTCCATATTGCTTGGCGCGAGCATTTCCGGCCTTCCAACGCCTGCTGTCGCGCAGACCGTGGCAGACGAGCAGCGCCGCGTGTATCGCATTGCGCCAGGTAATTTGAATAGCGTTCTCTTGAGCTTCGGTGCGCAAGCCGGTGTGCTCATCGCGAGTGATCGCGCAACCACTACAGGTGTGCAAAGCCCGGGGGTTAATGGCGAGATGACGGTTCGCGAAGGCCTCGCGGCGTTGTTGAGCGGCACAGGTTTGGCAGCCTTGCCCGATAGCGGTGGTTATCGCCTGATTCGCGCACCTGCGACCGGGGTGGCACAGCTTGAACCGGTAACGGTCACGGGGCGAACCCTGGAGGGGCCATCGGAAGCGACGGGTTCCTATACCGTTGGGCCAATGGCCACGGCGACGAGGCTACCGCTCACCATGCGGGAAACGCCTCAGGCAGTCACTGTCGTGACGCGACAACGAATGGACGATCAGGCCATGACCAGCTTGAACGACGTCGTCGAAAACACACCCGGCTTATTGTTGCGCAAGGTGGGCACGGAGCGGTCCACGTTTTACGCACGTGGATTCCAGATTGATAACCTGATGTATGACGGCATGCCGACCAGCCTGACCCGCTACACCGGTGACATGTTCTCGTCGATAGACCTGGCCATTTTTGACCGAATTGAAGTGGTGCGCGGAGCCACCGGGCTGATGCAAGGCGCAGGTAATCCGTCGGCCGCGATCAATATGGTGCGCAAGCGACCTACCGCCACGCCTCAACTATCGATGCAGGCACAGACGGGCAGTTGGGACAATTATCGTGCGGATATCGATGCCGCCGGCCCCCTGAACGACGCGGGAAGTGTGCGAGGGCGTGTGGTGACGGCCTACCAAAAGCGGGGCAGTTTTCAGGATGTGGTCGAGAACGAGCGCAACGTGTTCTACGCCGTGGGCGAGGTCGATGTGACGCGCAATACCTTGCTCACCGTGGGAGCGGCGTATCAGAAAGATAACAACGACACCGCGTGGGGTGGGCTTCCGGTCGCGCGTGACGGGTCAGATCTTGGTTTGAAGCGCTCGACATATTTGGGCACGACGTGGGATCACTGGAATCAGAAGAATAGTTCGGTCTTCGGAAATCTTGATCACCAATTCGACAATGGATGGAAGCTCAAGCTTGCAGCGACTGCAATGTGGTCACGCCTGGATTTCCTGGGTTCCTATCCAGAGCGTAGCGGTGAGCAATTCAATATTCGTACCGGTCGATACTTCTACAGCGAGGATCAAAACAGCGTAGACCTTCACGCGCAAGGGCCTGTTGCGGTTTTCGGTCGAGAGCATGATGTCGTCGTGGGCGCTGGACAGCGACAAGTGACGTTCGATGGCTACGGTGGTTCATTGATTACCGCGCGTGACATCAACGTCTATGACTGGAACCCGGATTTGGGTCCCATGCCGAATATTGATATGAAGCGATGGCGGCAACGCACCGATGCCACACAGCAAGGGGTATATGCCGGTACGCGGCTCAATATGACGGATCGGCTCAAGACGATTGTGGGTGCGCGTCTGGATTGGTATGACGCCGACGTGAAGAATTACACGTCAGGCGTGATGAGCTCAAAGAGCAACTTGAGCGTGAACCGTAATCTGACTCGCTACGCGGGTGTGGTGTATGACCTTGATCAACATCATTCGGTCTATGGCAGCTATACCGACATATTCAAGCCCCAGAGTGAGCTCAATACTCGCAACGATGCCATTGCGCCGATCAAGGGACAAAATTACGAAGTGGGCGTGAAAGGGGAGTATCTGGACGGGCGTCTGAATGCCAGTGCAGCGGTGTTTCGGATTGATCAGAATAATCGTGCCAAGCTGGTGTCGAACCCACAGGCATGCGCCAGTTTTCCAAGAGGATGCTACGAGGCGGCTGGAAAAGTCCGAAGTGAAGGCGTTGACCTGGAGATCAATGGTCAGTTAACACCGAACTGGCAAGTGGGCGCAGGCTATACCTATTCCGATCCCCGATACCGCCGTGACAGCATTGCCGCCAATGTTGGCAAACCATTTGCCACTGAGATTCCGCGTCATCTATTCAAGCTTGCGACGACGTACCGGCTGCCTGATGAGTGGAATCGTTGGCGGGTAGGTGGCAATGTGTACTGGCAAAGCAAAATATATTCGGACGGGGTGGAAGGGGGCGTGGCCTACCATGTGGAGCAAAAGTCGTATGCGCTCGTGGGGCTGATGGTGGGTTATGCCATCGATAAAAACGTGGATCTTCAACTGAACGTGAACAACGTGCTGGACAAGAAGTACTACAAGAACATTGTGTCGGGCTGGATCGATGAAGGCTCGGCCTTGTATGGCGATCCCAGAAGTTTCATGCTGAGTTTAAGTGGTCGTTGGTAGATAAGGCTCGCAGACTACGGCGTCAGCTTACGCGCTGACGCCCGTTTTAATGGGTGATCGTCAGCGCAGGCAGTGCTTTATGCAAGGGTGATTTCGATGCGCTCTTTCTGATTGCCCTGGTTTTTGCGCTTTAACGTTATTCCAACAACTTCCGCTGTTGAGACAGGATGCGTGCCGCCGCAGGGCATGCTTGCGAAGCCGTCAACGCGCCAGAATCGGCGCTCGGAAGGTTCATCGCTGAACGCCGTGACAATGGGATGGTCGTGTTCAATGAGACACATCGCTTGTTGCTGGATAGTCGGCAGGAGCGGGGCCAGGCTGGTGTGGCTTGCGAAGTCGATTCGCGCTTTTTCAGGCGAAATATGCGCACCAATGCGCTCAATGCCGGGTCGGTGCTGGTAGACAAGCTGCAGCACCATTTCCGCCGCAAAGTGAAGCCGCATCAGGCGGTAACGTCGGTCCCAATCGATGCCTATTTCTATGTTGTCGCCCGCTTGCAGGGTGTGGCCGAGCGGCAGTGTGTAGACAATACTCAAGCCGTTTTTCCTTGCCTGCAACACGGGATAGCCGCCGAGTGTCCCGCTGTCGCTTTCCTGCCCCCCGGAAAAGGCGAAGAAGATCGTTTGGTCGAGTTGCACGTCTTGGCCATCGACCTGAATAACCGTGGCGGCAAGCGTGGTGAGATAAGGGTCTTGCCAGAAGACTTTCTGCGTCATGGCTTCAAATGAATGGGCGGTGTCGGTGAGTTGGCATCATAAGTATTCCAATGCCATGCCCGCCCGGTACAGTCGCCCGGTTTTCTGGCCGGTACAGCCTTGTTTGAACTCTCTGGCGGCCGGTTCGCAGTACCTCAGCGATCTACGGGCAGATACAAGCTTTCTTTGATTTCTTCCATGACGATGTAACTGCGAGATTCGGCCGACGCGGGAAGTCGTTTCAGAATTTCGCCCAATAGGCGGCGATATTCATTCATTTCCGTCAAACGTGCTTTTACCAGGTAGTCAAAGTCTCCTGATACCAGATGGCACTCCATGACTTCTGGCACGTAAAGCAGTTCTTTTTTTACTTGATCGAAGACGTCGCCCGATTTGGCTGACAGCTTGATCTCCAGGAACACCAATAGGTTCTTGCCCAGGGCCGCCGGGTTAACGCGCGCGTGGTAACCCGTGATGACGCCTTCGCGTTCAAGCCGTCGAACGCGCTCGGAACACGGGGTGGCTGACAAGTTGATTTGTTCAGCCAAATCCGTGATGGATATCCGGCCGTCACGCTGCAGGATATCGAGGATTTTCAGGTCAATTCGATCGAGGTCGCGCATTTCACTTTCAACTGGCAATAAAGCGGTAAGCGGCAAGAAAAAGCTCTGCTAAAGGAAAATCTTTAGTGAATTTCACTGCCTGAAGCCTCCTAGACTACCGAAATTCCTGTTGCAAGCAAACTACTGGTCACAATCATGCATGTCATCGTTTTGGGTAGCGGCGTTATCGGCACCACCACTGCGTACTATTTGGCGCGTCAGGGGGCTAAGGTGACTGTGCTGGATCGGCAGCCTCAAGCGGGGCGCGAGACCAGTTTTGCGAATGCCGGGCAGGTGTCCCCAGGCTATTCCACGCCTTGGGCGGCGCCAGGCATTCCGCTTAAGGCATTGAAATGGTTGTTTCAGAAACATGCTCCATTGGCCATCCGGCCAGATGGCAGCATGTACCAGTGGAAGTGGATGGCCGCGATGTTGGCCAATTGCTCGGCTGACCGGTACGGCGTGAACAAAGAGCGCATGCTGCGTCTGGCTGAATACAGCCGTGATTGCTTGCGCACGCTTCGTGCCGATACCGACATTCATTACGACGAACGCACGCGTGGCACCCTGCAATTGTTTCGAACGCAGGCGCAGCTTGAAGCCGCCCGGCGCGATATTGCGGTGCTTGAAGAGTGCGGCGTGCCTTATGACCTGCTTGATCGCAATCGTCTGGTTTCTGCTGAACCGGCATTGGAGCGCTCGCTTCACAAGTTGGCAGGTGGTCTGCATTTGCCGAATGATGAAACGGGGGACTGCAATATGTTCACCACGCGTCTGGCGGAGGCGGCAGCGGCCCTGGGCGTTGATTTTCATTTCAATCAGTCGGTGCAGGGTTTGAACACGTCGAATGGTCAGATCAGCGGGGTGCGGGTAGGCAACGATGTGCTGACGGCCGACTGCTATGTGGCGGCATTTGGCAGTTATACGCGGGGTTTTCTGGAGCCGTTGGGGCTGGATTTACCGGTTTATCCAGTGAAGGGCTATTCGCTGACTATTCCTATGACGGATGCGGCTGCGGCGCCTGTTTCGACGATTTTGGATGAGTCATACAAAATTGCTGTCACGCGCTTTGAGGATCGTATCCGGGTGGGTGGAATGGCAGAGCTTTCGGGCTATGACTTGCGTTTGAACCCGGCGCGTCGGAAAACGCTTGAGCTGGTGGTCAATGACCTGTTCCCCGGTTGCGGTGATGTGGCGCGCGCCGAGTTCTGGACAGGCTTGCGTCCCATGACGCCGGACAGCACGCCAATTGTGGGAGGCACTCCCTATGACAATCTGTTCTTGAATACGGGACACGGCACCTTGGGCTGGACAATGGCTTGCGGTTCAGGAAAGTTGGTTGCTGACTTGGTCATGGGGCAACGACCGGCTATCAGCATTGATGGGCTGGATTTGTCGCGCTACGGGCGGGTGAAGGTGCCCGCAGCGGCTCAGGCGCTGAAGGCGAAACCGGCTGTTTGAGTTCTATTGTTGCTATTTTTGGCGCCGGAAAGGCGTTTTGCGGCGGGTAGTGTTCTTTAGGCGCTGTGCGAGGGTCGGGGGGGGCCCCCCCAAAAACCCGGACGCCTTGTGCCCGTGGGCGCCCACACCCCCCACCCAAAGAACTAACCCCCCCCACGACCCCCCGCCCGCGCCCCCCCGCGCCCCCCCACCCCCCCCCACCCCACCCACACCCCCCCACCCCCCACCCCCCCCCCCCCCCCCCCCCCCCCCCCCCCCCACAGCTCGTGTTTGTGAATCTTGACGAGGGTTGACCAAGGACTGTTTTCTTTTTGCTTTGTGTAGCGAGTCTAACAACGGCGCCGGGTGTGCCAAAATCCGGGCATGAACGTCAACCCGACTCGCACATTGCAAGGCACGCTTTGATCCACTTCCTTCATACCGCCGATTGGCAGATCGGCCGCCAGTACGGCCAGTTCGAAACCGATGATGCGGCGATGCTGGCCGAAGCGCGTATTGAGGTCGTCGCACGTATCGCCGCATTGGCCACTGAGCGCGCCGTGGATGCGGTGCTGGTGGCCGGTGATGTATTCGATACGCAGGCCGTGTCGGATCGAACGATTCGTCGCCTGTTTGCGGCGATGGAAGGTTTTGCCGGGCCGTGGGTCATGATTGCCGGTAATCACGATGCGGCGTTGGCGGATAGTGTGTGGAGTCGCGCTCGGCATCTGGGCTGCATTACCGAGCAGGTGTACGTTCCCCTGCAGACGGAAGTGGTGGATTTGCCAGCGCTGGGTTTGGCGGTGCTGGCGGCACCTCTCACGCAGCGCCATACCTATGATGATGTGACGCAAGCGTTTGACACGATGGAGACGGCCCCAGGCCGCATTCGCATCGGGTTGGCGCACGGTAGTGTGTCGGGCCGTCTACCGGATAGCGTGGATGCTACGAACCCGATCGCGCCTGATCGCTGCGCGCGTGCCAGTCTGGATTATCTGGCCTTGGGCGATTGGCATGGCTGCCTGGAAATTGACGCACGCACCTGGTATGCCGGAACGCCTGAGCAAGACCGGTTTCGGGGGAACGAGCCGGGCTTTGTGCTCGACGTGCGTATCGAGGCCGCAGGCACCACTCCCGTGGTTGAGCGCGTGCAGGTGGGGCGCTATCGGTGGTCCACCTGGACGGAGACTATGTTGGTGCCAGCCGATGCGCAGGCATTGGCGCATCGTTTGGAGGGCGTGCAGCCCGAGGATGTGATGCGTCTGGACGTCCACGGGCATGTCAGTCTGGAAATCTGGGAGCAGTTGCAGGCCGCAGCGGACGCCGCCAGCGCGCGTGCGCGTGCCTTGCTGCTGGATGTATCGGGTTTGCGCCTGGAACCGGATGCCCAGGACCTGGCGGCGCTCGCAGCCAGCGGCGGCTATGTGGGCGAGGTAGTGGCGCAATTGCAGGCTTTACAGAATGATCCTGCGCAGGCCACGGTGGCAAGTGAGGCGTTGCAGTTACTGATGCGGTTTGAGCGCGAGGCCAGCGCCGGGGCAGGGGGTGTGCGATGAAGCTGCATCGTGTCGCCCTTGAGGCCTTTCGCAAGTTTCGTGAGCCGCTCGAACTCGACGGCTTGCAAGAAGGTTTGAATCTATTTGTTGGCCCGAATGAGGCCGGCAAAAGCACGGTAGCCATGGCAATTCGTGCGGCGTTTCTGGAGCGTTACAGCACGAGCAAGGTGGCGGATTTTGCGCCGCGTGGTGAAACAGGAATGCGCCCGAGCGTAGAGGTGGCGTTCAGTCACGCCGGCAAAGAGTACGTGCTTCGCAAGAGCTTTCTGTCGAGGGCACGCTGTGAGCTGGTTATTGACGATGGTGCGGCACGGCTCGACAGCGAGCAGGCCGAGAACGCGTTGGCAGAGTTGTTGGGCTTTGAGTTGACGGGACGTGGCCAGAGCAAGCCGGAGCACGCCGGCGTACCTGGTTTGTTATGGATTCAGCAGGGCGAAGGGCAGAATTTGAATGAGCCTGCCGTTCACGCCGGGGCGCATCTGCGGGACGCGCTGACACGTCTTTCGGGCGAGTTGAGTTCGGCAGAAGGTGATCGCTTGTTTGAACGAGTGTCGACAGAGCGCGCGGCGTTGTTGGATGCGCGGGGTGGGCGCCCCAAGGGGGTTTACAAGGAAGCGGAAGACGCGTTGGCACGCGCGGTCACTGAGCAAGAGGTGCTCTCTCGCGAGAAGGCGCAACTGGACGCCGATGTGGATCGTCTGGCGGCGTTGCGTGCAGAGCATGATCGCGCGCAACGCGAGGAACCGTGGAAGGCGTTTCAAGTGAAAGCGGCTGAAGCGCGTGCCAGGCTCGCTGCCATCACGAAGGAACGTGAGGCGCTTGAAGGGCTGCGGCGCGAGCAATCGCAGGCGCAAAATACGTTGGCGCTATTGCAGGATCAAGTGGCGCGAGATCAACGAGACGAAGACGAACTTCGTAGTCTTGCCGCGCAATCGGAAGCGGCTGAAACCGCGTTGTCGCTGGCTCGTGCATCCTTCGAGAACGCTACGCACGAACAACTGGCCACGGCAGGCTTGCTTGAATCTGCCCGGCGGCACGTCGCGGCGGCTCAGACCTCGGCCGATCGGCTGGATTTGGATGAACAAATTGCGCGGCTCGGACAGGACGTGCAACGCCTGGAAGGTGCGTTAAAGGAAGCGACGGCGCTCACGTCTCAGGCCACCGCCTTGCAGACGCAAGCGGTAACGCAGGAAGTTGATGCCAAAGATTTGCGTGTGTTGCGCACCCTTGAGCGCGAGCTCAATGACTTGCAGGTGCAGCAACGGGCGGTGGCCACGCGTTTGCGCTACCACGTGCTGCCAGGACAGGAACCTCGCCTGAATGGCAGGCTGCTCAGTGCAGACGGCGATGTCTTGCTGACGGCCGAGGCAGAGCTGGACGTGCCGGGGGTTGGGAATTTTCGGATTGAACCGGGTGGCAAAGATTTGCCGGGTTTGTTGGCCGACCTGGATCGCTGCCGTCTTGATCGGGACCGTACGCTTGCGCGTATTGGTGTGACGGATCTGGCGCAGGCGGAGGCGCGTCACGCCGCGTCGGAGCTCGCCCTGCGCGAGTTGGACGGCGTGCGTCGCGCGTTGGCGATTCACGCCGCGAAGGGCATCGATGCACTGCGCGCTTCCCTCGAAGACGCGAAGTTGCGCCTTTCTACGCTGCAGTTGCGACGGGCGGCGTTACCGCCTGTTGACGGCAATATGCCGGAGCTCGATCTGGAAACGGCCAAACAGGTCTGGCAAGACGCACAGGCCACAGCGGCGCGCGTCGCGCAAACGGTCAGCGCGGCGCAGGGTCGGCTGGATGCGGATGCGGCGCGTGCACAACTGTTGCAGGCACAAGCGGCGTTGCGTGGCGCGGAACATCAATCGGTGGAGCGTGCGGCGCAGCGGCAATCACGCATGGGTAGGTTGGCCGAAGCGCGCGGTGCTTATGAGCAACTGACGCAACAGGTTGCGTCGGCGCAGGCGGTGCTGGCCGGGCATCAGCCCGAGCTGATGGAGCAAGATGTGCTGCGCTTTGATCGTTCTGCCACGATTGCACGGCAAGAACAGCAAAAACGCTACGACGAACTTCTGCAGTTGCAGGGCAAGCTTGAGCAGGCAGGTGCGCAAGGCTTGGGTGAACGGCTCTCGGAAGCTCAGGCGAGCTGCGAACGTTTGCAGCGCCGTCGCGACGACATCGCACGGCGTGCACAAGCGCTGGATCTGTTGCAGTCTTTGCTTGCAGAGAAACGCGACGCCGCGACACAACGATTGCAAGCGCCATTGGCGCGGCGTCTGAACCATTATCTGGCGTTACTCTTTCCCGACGCCACGCTGCGGCTTGATGAGGCGCTGATGCCAACCGGGCTTCGGCGCGTTGGAGGCGAGGATGATCTGACGGCGTTGAGTTTCGGCACGCGGGAGCAATTGGGCATTTTGGCGCGGCTGGCC
>JBEBWV010000029.1:0-49608 GCA_040391965.1 Achromobacter deleyi
CCCCCGACCCCGGGCTTAGAAGGCCCGTGCTCTATCCAGCTGAGCTACTGCCGCATTTCAGGCATTTGCGTATTCATAGAGCAGCGTATTGAACGCTACCAGGCAAATGTCTGCTCACAAGATGCACAATGCCAGCGCGAATTCCAGCCGCGCAGTCATTGGCATCTACCCCAGACAGCCTTTTTCAAAACTACCGGGCCGCGCATTTTACCCTGCTCAGGGATTTTTCGCCTGCGGCCCTACGTTTCCTCAATATCCGCATGGGTAGAGACCCACAATACGTAGGCATCCTCTTCGCTCAGGCTGATAACCCGATGCCCCATCCTGCTATCTATATAGAAGCTTTCGCCTTCAGTGAGTCGGGCGGGTTGGTAGAACTCGGTGTACAGCTCCACTTCCCCGCTCAAGACATAGACGAATTCTTCGCCGCCATGACGGCTCCAGTCCTGGAACTCGTCAAAAGAGCGCGCCTTGACCCGGGTATGAAACGGCATCATGCGCTTGTGTGACAGCGCGGTGCAGAGCAAGCGGTGGTCGTAATACGGTGTTTCGTATTGGCGCCCTTCCCCTTCGCGGCTCACGCTGCGTCGGCCCGTGCCCATGTGGGCATCTGAAACGCTGAACAACTCTGCCACATCCAGCTCCAGGCCAGACGCGATTTTGATCAGGTTGTCGTAGGTGGGCGAGAGCAAGCTGTTCTCGATTTTGGACAGCGCAGACGCAGAGACACCGGTAGCTTGTGCCGCCTGCTTGAGTGTCCACTGTCTCGCCTGGCGCAACGTTCTGAGTCGTTGCGCCAACGCGCTCTGTTTACTGTCTTGCATCTGTGAAACCCTATCGTGCCTGCGATTGACGCTCCCGCCACTTATCGCGCACTGTGTAAGACCAATACGTTAATTGAACAGCCGCCGTACCCAACTTGCCCCCATTCCAGACCAGGCCAAAGGGTTCGAACAATTTATAGCGCTCGCTCGCCCCCGCAATACCCTCGGCCACGACGCGACCACCGATCGCCGTAGTGTTCATGCCGTGTCCGCCGAATGCCGTGCAGTACCAGACGTCGGGCGCCAGTCGACCTATCTGCGGCATCATGTGCCGCGCGTAGGCCATGCGGCCAGACCATGCCGTTTCGACTTGCACGCCTTTCAGTTGGGGGTAGACCGAGAGCAACTCTTGTCGCAGCGTCTCGGCCAGATCCGGTGGATCATCAATCCGGGTCGTGATTCTACTGCCCCAGCCGATGCGTCCGCCTTCAAGCACCCGATAATAATTGCCGGCACGCCGATCATCCCCAATAGCCGCATCCGTTCTAATGGCTTCACGCACCCGATCACCCAAGGGTTCGGTCAGCATGATGTAGGTGGCAATTGGCAAAATGGCCCGGCGCAGGGCTGGCACAACGTTGTCGGTATAGCCGCCCGTTGCCAGAACCACCGTGCGAGCGTCGACCTGTCCGGTAGACGTTTGCAAGCGCTTGGTGGGCCCCTCTAAAGACAGGCCAGTCACGGCGGAGTCTTCATGGATGCGCACCCCGAGGCGCACACACTCCCGGGCCAAAGCGCGCGCGTAGTTCAAGGGATGAAAGTGAAATGAAGTTGGATCCTCAATGCCCTGAAAATACACATCGGACACGAGTTTCTCGCGGACCTGCTCACGAGTCAGAAAACGCACATCCCGACCGAAATCATGCTTTTGAGCGTCGCAGTACCGCTTCAGGTCTTCGCTGGCTTCATAGCGCACCACCCGCAAGCGACCATCGACCTTATGCGCATCCGTTATGGCCAGTTCCCGGATGTTCTCGCGAATGATCTCCACGCCTTCCATCGATAAACGATAGAGCGCGCGGTAATGCGCTTCTTTGACATGTCGACGAATAACATCGGCACCTGCAGAGAAGGCCGGCGACACCGATCCTCCATTGCGGCCGGATGCACCCCAGGCAATACGCTTGCCTTCCAGCAAGGTGACGTGTTTGCCTCGACGCGCCAGTTCAAGCGCCGTGGTCAGGCCGGCGAGCCCGCCGCCGACCACGCAGACGTCGCAGCTGGATGAGCCGACGAGCGGCGCGTAGTATGTCGTGGCATCGGCGAGCGTGCGCCGGTAATAGGTATCGATGTATTCAGAAGGCATGGGCTAGTGAAACCGTCAGCGTCGTGTGATCAATCGAGTCCAGCAGTTTGCAAGCCACCGCTCAGGCGCTTCTCCACCCAGTTGGCCAATCGCAACAGCGGATAGCAATACGCGAAATAGATGGCGGCAATCATGCCGTAGATAAAGAGCGATTTGCTGGGGAAGGTAATCATGAATACTTCGCCCTGACGCGTGAGCTCCGTAATGCCGACCACCGACAAAATGGCCGTGCTCTTGATCAGCATCACATAGACGCCGCTCATGGGCTGCACAATCAAGCGCATGGCTTGCGGCAAAATCACCAGACGCAAAATCTGCAAAGGCCGTAGCCCCAAGGTCATGGCGCCTTCCGTTTGCCCACGCGGCACCGCCTGGATAGCGCCCAACACAATCTCGGCTACGTAGCAGGACGTATAAACAGACAGCGAGACAAACGCCGCCGTGCTGGAGTCCCAGTGCAACCACTCGATGCCTGAGCTGGGCAGCACAAAATAGAAAATATAGAGCTGCACCAGAAAGGGTGTGCCTCGCAGAATGTGGATATACAGACCCAGAATCTGGTGCACGAAACGAATGTGATAGCTGCGAACCACGCCGATCACGAAACCCAGTATCGAGCCCGCAATGATCGACACAAACGAGACCTTCAACGTTTCCCAAAACCCCTTCATGAGAAAAGGGAACACAACCTGGGCGGTGGAAAGATATTGATCAAACATGCTTACCTCGCATTCCAGGCGGGACCCGCCAGCCAACGGCTGACACCACGAGACAGGATCAGCATCACGGCGTAAATCAACAGATAGCCGGCCGCAATGGTCAAGAAACTCTCATTGGGCACAATTCGATCGCTGTTCATCTGTACGCCTGCTGCTACCAACTCGAACACCGCAATCAAGGAGAGCAGCGAGGTGTCTTTGATCAACACCGCTGTCTGCCCCAAGAGCGGTGGCAAGGTATTGGCAAAAGCTTGTGGCAGCACTACATAACGCAAGCGCTGCCGATAATTCATGCCGACAGCCTTGGCACCCTCAATTTGCCCGCGTGGCACCGACTCAATGCCGACTCGGATAACTTCGCTCATGTAGGCCGCGTGGTGCAAGGTCATGGCCACGATACCCAGAACAATTTCCGGCCAGAATTTGGCGGAAGGAATGAGCATGGGCAACGCGTAATACACCAGGTAAATCTGCACCAGCAAAGGTGTGGCACGAATGAATTGCACGTAGGCGGCGACGGGTCGCCACACCAGCGGCCGACGCGACATGTGCGCCAGTGCCAGGGGTACGCCCGCCAATACCGACAGCACCAGGCTTGCGCCCGCAGCGATCAGGGTATTGGCAAGGCCAGTCGCAAATTGGCCCGTGTACTGGCTAACGATTCGCCAGTTGTAATAATCGATCAACCAGTCCATGGGCTCACACCACTATCAATGTTCTTTTTTCCAATCGGTGGAATACCAGTACTTCACAGCGTCGGGCAGTGAGTTATCTGCCGTCTTCAGTGTTTGCCAGTTGTCCAGCCAGAACTTCAGGCGGTACGCATTGGGTGCCACGGCAAAAGCCAGGGGCTCACGCACCATCACGCCATCCAGAACGCGCAAGTTGCCAAAATCGGCCAGAAACTGATTCGCGGTAGATAAGGACATCACGCCCGCATCCACCCGACCGCTGGACAGTGCTTGCCCCACCGGTGCGCTGCCACCCGAGAATTCTTTAAGCGTGGCTTTGGGCAGCAATTTCTTGGCTACTTCGGCATAGGTGCTGGCACCCAGCACGCCGATCGTTGTGCCTTCTTTGTTCAGATCCGAATAGGTCTTGAGCGGTGAGTCCTTGCCCACCACGGCAACCGTTTCGGCATAGAACAAGGGTGCGGAGAACAGCACCTGGGCCGCGCGTTGTGGCGTAGGTGTCATGTCAGCAGCGACCATGTCCACTTTGCCCGACAGCAGCGCCGGGATCAGACCTTTCCATTCATAGTCTTGCAAGACCAGTTTGACACCCAGGTCGTCAGCCATGCGCTGAGCCACTTCCACGGCCAGACCGGTACGTTTGCCGGTTTTGTCCATAAAGCTCATTAATGGCCCGGAGGTTTGCACCGCGACGCGGAATTCACCGCGTTTGATGATGTCTCCCAGCTCATCGGCATGCGCCGCCGATGCACCGCAGACGGCAGATAAGACCACCGCTGTCGCACCTACCCATTGTTTTATTTTCAGCATTTCTGGTAACCCCTTAGCGATATGTACCCGGGCAAAGCGCTACTCGCCGGCAGCGCCCGGACTTGCCGGACCGTTCTTCGAAACCACCAACTCTATGTACCGACTACAAAATTTGGTCCAAAAATGCGCGTGTGCGCGCATGCTGGGGATTGCCAAACACTTCTGCGGGCGTGCCTTCTTCAATGATGTTTCCACCGTCCATGAAAAGCGCTCGGTCCGCCACATCGCGAGCAAAGTGCATTTCGTGGGTAACGACCGCCATGGTCATACCGTCGCGCGCCAAGGCGTTCATCAGTTCAAGAATGCCGCCCACCGTCTCCGGATCCAGGGCAGACGTTGCCTCATCAAACAGCATGAGCTTGGGGTCCATGGCCAACGCGCGGGCGATTGCAACGCGCTGTTGCTGCCCGCCAGACAGTTGGCTGGGATAGCGCGCACCGTATTCGGCCATGCCGACTCGGTCCAGAAGCTCAAGCGCATATCGTTCCGATTCGGCTCGACTCCGACCTCGCACTACTCGCTGAGGCAAGGCAACGTTGTCCAGCGCCGTGCGGTGCTGAAAAAGATTGAAGTGCTGAAACACCATGCCGACGTTCGTGCGCCAGAGGTTCACATCGGTTTTGGGATCGGTCAGGGAAATGCCGTCGATGCGAATGGTGCCGGAGTCGATCGTCTCCAGCCCATTCAGGGTGCGCAAGAGCGTGCTCTTGCCTGAACCCGACGGCCCCACGATGACCATGACTTCACCGCGATCCAGATGGCAATTGATGCCGCCCAGCGCTAAATGCGGCGGGTGACCTTCGCGTTGGAAGGTCTTTCTTACTGCCTCAACTACCACCAGCGGTTCGGCCACGTTGCGCAAGTCCCTAAAAAAAGATTTCGCATTTCGCACTAGAGTTTCGTATAGTAAATTTTTTTCCCAATTCGCCACTTAGGCATAACCCTTAGCGAAGAGACAAGCTTCGTCAATTTTTCACGGTGATGGCATGAACACTCCCCAAGATATTCTCAAAGCACTGGGCCTGGACGCGTCCGTCCTTACCGGCGGCACGCTGAACGCCCATAGCCCGATTGATGGCGCCGTGCTGGCGCAAGTGCATGAGCACACCGTGGCACAAGCGCATTCGGTTATTACCCACGCTCATCAAGCCAGCCTGGCCTGGCGTGACGTACCGGCACCGCGCCGTGGCGAATTGATCCGCCTGTTCGGCGATGTGCTGCGCGAGAACAAACAGGCGCTTGGCCGTCTTGTCTCCCTGGAAGCTGGCAAGATCGTGGCCGAAGGCGAGGGCGAAGTGCAGGAAATGATCGACATCTGCGACTTCGCAGTAGGTTTGTCGCGCCAGTTGTATGGCCTGACCATCGCGTCGGAGCGTCCCGGCCATCGCATGATGGAAACATGGCATCCACTGGGCGTGATCGGGGTGATCAGCGCCTTTAACTTCCCGGTGGCCGTTTGGGCCTGGAACTCAGCGCTGGCGCTGGTTTGCGGCAATGCTGTCGTCTGGAAGCCCTCCGAAAAAACACCGCTGACAGCCTTGGCCTGCCAAGCGCTCTTTGCTCAGGCAGCACAGCGTTTTGGCGACATGCCCAAGGGCCTGGTCGAAGTGCTGATCGGCGGACGCGAAGTAGGCGAAGCGCTGGTAGATTCGCCCAAGATCGGCTTGGTATCGGCCACGGGTTCCACTCGCATGGGCCGCCAGGTGGGTCCTCGGGTGGCACAGCGTTTTGGCCGTTCATTGCTGGAATTGGGTGGCAACAACGCCATCATTGTCGGCCCCACCGCTGATCTGGACATGGCCGCCCGCGGCATCGTGTTTGGCGCCATCGGCACCGCCGGCCAGCGTTGCACCAGCACCCGTCGCCTGATCGTCCACGCGAGCATTGCTGATGCGCTGGTAGCCCGTTTGCACAAAGCCTACGCCAGCGCCACCATTGGTAACCCGCTGGATAGCTCGAATCTGGTGGGCCCGCTGATTGATCGCCAATCGTTTGATGCCATGCAATCGGCAGTGCAAGCGGCTCGCGAACAAGGCGGCAATGTTGTCGGTGGCGAACGTGTGCTGGCCGACCAGTATCCGAACGCCTTCTACGTGCGTCCGGCCATCGCAGAGATGCCAGGTCAGACCGACGTGGTCTGCCACGAAACCTTTGCCCCCATTCTGTACGTGATGCGCTACACCGAGTTCGCTGACGCCATCGCGCTGCAAAATGGTGTGCCGCAAGGCTTGTCGTCTGCCATTTTCACCAACGATTTGCGCGAAGCCGAGACCTTCCTGTCGGCATCGGGCTCCGATTGCGGCATTGCCAACGTCAACATCGGCACGTCTGGCGCCGAGATCGGTGGTGCATTTGGTGGTGAAAAAGAAACAGGTGGTGGCCGCGAATCGGGTTCTGACTCGTGGAGAAACTACATGCGCCGTGCGACCAACACCATCAACTATTCTCGTCAATTGCCTCTGGCACAGGGGATTAAGTTCGGTGAATAAGCGATAAAAAATAAAGCGCCGCATGCCTTTTTTAAGGGCAGCGGCGCTTTTTTTTGCACGTTGCAACAAGTTTGCACAAATCAGCCTATTCACTTATTTGCAGCGGTGGATGCTACATTGCCACGTCCGATTTCAAGTTAAGCGCCCCCCATGCACCGAACAAAAATAAAACTTGGCCTGACTTGGCCGCTACGCGGCTTGATTGCCGCCGTTGCACTGAGTGCCGTGTTCCCAGCCTTGGCTGGCGTGACCTACCGCCTTGATCGGGCCTCTGCTGCCCCTGGCGACACCGTGCGAATTGAAGCGGTCTACTTCAACGACGGAGAGTCGGGTTCAACATGGGAACCCTCCGAGAAAATGGTTGTGCAATGGCGTGGCGCAGACGGAAAGATCGTACGCAGCCTCGCCACGCGACCCGGTGGCAAATCCAATCTGAATGTTCCGGCAGACAATTTCGCCCGTCTATCGTGGGACGCTGTCGTTCCGGTACAGGCCAATGGCTTGCAAGCCGTCTCCATCGAGGGCCAACCGTCCATGATGGCGCTGGATGCAACGGGCCGCGAGACCGGCACGCTGGCCAGCAAACCGGCCTATGGTCCGGTCGTGGATGCGCGCACCGGCAAGCCTGTTCCTGCCGTTGAGGTCGCCGCCGCCGGTGCCTCGACAGAAGGCGGGCCTGCTCCTGCTGAATGGACTGACTCTGGCGCCGCGGAAGACGCCGCGTTCAATGAGTTCCGCTCTGCGCTGTCGGCCTATAAGCCCGTGTATTTCAGCGTGGATACCCGCAATGACACTACGGCGCGCTTTCAGATCAGCGCAAAGTACCGCTTGTTCCGCTCGCCTGAGAAGCGTCCACCGACGTTTGGCGAGAAGTTCTACATGGGCTATACGCAAACCTCGCTGTGGGACTTGCATGGCCATTCCAAGCCGTTTATCGACACCACCTATAACCCGAGCCTGTTCTGGTATTCGGAAAAAATGTGGGAATCGGATAACAAGAATTGGTATGTGGGTTTGAACACCGGTGTAGAACACGCCTCGAACGGCCGCGACGGCGAAGAGTCGCGTTCGTTGAACGATGCCTATGTCCAGCCTTCGTTTAACTATCGCTTTGACAGCGGCAGCACCCTGAGCTTCTCGCCCAAGATCAAGAGCTACTTCATGGTCGAAGAGTACACATCCGGCTATTCCAAGTATGCCGGCCATGTGGACTGGAACTTGCGCTGGGCGCAGGACGACGGTGCCGTGGTGTCCGCGATGTACCGCCAGGGCGACAGCCAACGACGCACCACTCAGTTGGACTTTGCCTGGCCACTGCGTCGTACGTTCCTGAACATGAACGGCTACTTGCATCTGCAATACTTCAACGGTTACGGCGAAACGCTGCTGTATTACAACAAGCGCGGCGACACGCAGTTCCGTATCGGTCTGGCGCTGGTGCCCTAAGCATCACACGGCCAGCACGGAGCTGACGCACGTGTTGAACTGCACCCCAAAGGTTGGATATTTTTCCGACGTTTGGGGTGTTTTTATTGCGCCACGGTGTTGTCGTGTGTGTCGCGGCTGCTTCGCGGGTTGCGCGCGGCTGGCGGTGGTGTTCTTGTTTTGGGTTTCTCGCGCTCCACCCACTCTACTTTATGTGTGACAGCCGATGGATCGAGCACGGCTTCGCCTCGCACATCATAAAAAAACCCGGCGATTGCTCGCCGGGAATGTCCCTACACACACAACACGGCTTGCTCAGTTAGGAAACACCTTGATCTGGTCGCTTTTGAGCACATCCGGTGTCAGGCTTTTCTCAATCCATCCCATCGACGTATCCGACACGCCCGGGGTGACCAATTCAGCCGGAACAATCGTGATGTCTGCCAGCACCTTGAACGGGTACTTGTCGCTCTTTTTCGTCACACCGAACAACTGTGCTTCCAGCGCCTGGCCGTCAGCGCGGTGCATCTTCACCTCGCGGCCGAAACCCTTGAAGCTCACGTCATGCATGGCTGCGGCCACTTGTTCTGGTGTCGGCCACGCGCCGCCGTTGTCCTTGATAGCCTTCTCGTAGCCCGCCTTCAACCCTTCAATAGCTTGCACCATGTGATAGACCGAGTAGATCGGGTAGGCGCCTGTCTTATCGTGGAATTTTTTCACGAAGGCCTGGTGCTTCGGATCATCCTTGGTTTCGGGATGAAGGAAGTAATGGTCGCCACGGGCGCCAACATAGACGCCTTCAGGCAGCGCATTGCCCAGGCGCTCCAGTGAGCTTTCAGCCAACGACAACACGAAGGTGGAGTTCTTGAACAGATTGCGTTGCGAGGCCTGACGCACGAAATTGTCCAGATCGCCACCCCACGACGTGGAGACGATGACATCCGGACGCAGCGCTTGCAGGCGGCTAATCTCGGTGGAAAAATCAGCAGCACCGAACTTGGGGAACATCTCGGCCACGACCTTGACGTCGGGTTTGAACTTCTTTAACGCGGCCATGAAAATGTCGCGCGAATCGCGACCCCAGGCGTAGTCCTGGTTGACGATGGCAATGGTCTTGAAGTCGGGCTTGACCTTCATCAGATACAACACCTGGGCAACCATTTCCGTGGTGGCATTGGCCTGAGTACGTACCACGTACTTGTATGTTTTTCCTTCCAGCGCCTTTTCCGTGCCGCAGTCCCACAAAACGTTCAGCACTTTCAGGTCTTCGGCCACGGGGGCAACGATATTGCAATGGCCGCTGGAAATGGCAGACAGCATGACGCGCGTGCCGCCTTCGGCCAAGCGACGGTACTCGGACAGCAGCTTCTCGCCACCACCGCCTTCGTCGATATAGCTGGGCACCACTTTGACGCCGTCAATGCCACCATTGGCGTTGATTTCCTGGATCAGGATATCGGCCGCATCACGAGCGGGCACGCCGAACACAGATGCGGATCCCGACAGGAACGTCGAGATGCCGACATTCAATTCCTTCGGCTTGTCAGCCGCGCTGGCAAACGCCGTGAAGCCCGACAGCAGAGTAGCGCCCAATAGGGCCGCCAGTTTTGAAGTTCTCATAGTGTTGTCTTCTCCAGTGTTGTAGACGGGTCTATGCCCTTAAAAGACGATAGCGTCACGCAGGCTACCGCCGGTCGCGAGGTGATCGAACCCCTCGTTGATTTGGTCCAGCGAAAAAGATTTGCCCATCATCCGGTCCACCGGCAACCGGCCAGCTTTGTACAGATCGATGTAGCGACCGATATCAATGGCGGGCACGCCGGAACCCAAGTAGCTGCCGCGAATATCACGCTCTTCGCCCACCATCTGCGAAAGCGACAGCGGAAAGCTGAACTTTGGGTTGGGCAGGCCGGACGTGACCGTAACGCCGCCACGGCGCGTGAGCTTGTAGGCAGTTTCAAACGCAGGCACGGCGCCCGCCATGTCAAAGCCGAAGTCCACGCGACCGCCGGCCAGGTCGAACAGGTCATCGTCTGTTTTGACTTGTTTGGGGTTCACGACGTGCGTGGCGCCGAGCTCTTTGGCCAGCGCCAGCTTCTCATCGCTCAGATCAACTGCGACGACGCGACGTGCCCCCGCCGCAACCGCGGCCAGCAACGCGCTCAGCCCCACCCCACCCAGGCCCACGATGGCAGCGGTATCGCCCACTTTGATGCGGGCCCGGTTGATGACGGCCCCTGCACCCGTCAGCACGGCGCAGCCGAACAACGCCGCTTCGCGGTGGCTAAGTTCGACGTTTACTTTGACGCAAGAGCGGCGTGACACTACGGCGTACTCTGCGAAGCAGGACACGCCGGTGTGGTGGTTGATGTACTCGTCGCCGATATGCAGGCGGCGATCGCCCCCCAACAAGGTGCCTTGGGTGTTGGCGGCAGCGCCGGGCTCGCACAACGCCGGTCGGCCTTCCATGCACGGATTGCAGCAACCGCAACTGGGCACGAACACCATGGCAATATGATCGCCTGGCTTGAGGTCGGTGACGCCGGGTCCGGTTTCCACAACCTCACCAGAGGACTCATGGCCAAGCACGATGGGCACGCCGCGCGGACGGTCGCCATTGATGACCGACAAGTCGGAATGGCACAAGCCCGCCGCCTTGATCTTGACCAGCACTTCGCCAAATCCCGGTGGATCCAGTTCGACCTCCACGATGTTCAATGGACGGGTCTGCGCGTAGGGGCCTTCCACCCCCACGTGGCGCAACAATGCCGCTTTGATTTTCATGTGCCTATCACCCACCGAAATATTGAGAAAAACCGGGGCTGAGCCAATGTCGTTCGACAAGAATCAAACGCTGCCCGCAGCTGTACACAGCGTGGAAATCATTCGCCATAGAACTGAATAAGCGTCTTGGTCGTGCTCATTTCTTCCAGAGCGATAAAGCCTTTTTCACGCCCATGTCCGCTTTTCTTCACGCCGCCAAATGGCAGTTCCACCCCGCCCCCCGCACCAAATCCGTTGATGTAAACCTGACCGCACTTGATGCCGCGCGCCACGCGCTGCTGGCGTCCGCCGTTCTCGGTCCAGACCGCGCCCAACAGGCCGTAGTCGGTGGCATTGGCCAAGCGGATAGCGTCGGCCTCTAGATCAAAGGGCAGCGCCACCAGGACGGGCCCGAAAATCTCTTCGGTCAGCAAGTTGCTATCGTGCGTGGCTGCGCTGAATAACGTCGGCTTGACGAAGTAACCGCCAACCGGCACGCCATCGGCGATGCTGCCTTCTGCCATCACTTTCAGTCCGTCGGACAAGCCCTTGGCGATATAACGGTTGATTCGATCAAACTGCGCCTTGTTGACGACAGGGCCGCAGGTCAGATCCATGTCGGGTGTGCCAGCGCGCACCTTGGAAAATTCCGTGGCCAGCGCCTTCATGAAATCAGCGTAGATTCCTCGTTGCACAAGCAGACGGCTGCCGGCGGTGCAGGTTTGCCCGGTGTTATGGACGATGCCCTTAACAATGGCGGGAATAGCAAGCTTGTAGTTCGCGTCGTCAAACACAATGTGCGCCGACTTTCCACCCAGTTCCAACACGCACTTGACGGCATTGACGGCCGCGGCTTGCTGGATCAGTACACCGACTTCGTTCGAACCGGTAAAGGTGATGAAGTTGATGTCAGGATGACTCGACAGGCTGGCGCCGGCCTCTTCGCCCAGGCCCGTTACGATGTTTAACGCGCCAGCCGGGAAGCCCACTTCCAACGCCAACTCGGCTACGCGAATGATGGACAGGCAGGCGTCCTCAGCCGGTTTGACCACACTGGCGTTGCCCATGGCCAGTGCCGGGGCCACGCTTCGGCCGAACATCTGCGCCGGGTAATTCCACGGAATGATGTGGGCCGTTACGCCTAGCGGCTCGCGGATCAGTTGAACGGAATAGTCTTTCTGGAAAGGGATGGTCTGACCATGCACCTTGTCGGCGGCACCGCCGTAGAACTCGAAATAGCGCGCCAGCACAGTGATGTCGCCGCGAGCAGTGGACATTGGTTTGCCGGTGTCGCGCGACTCCAGTTGTGCCAGCTCTTCGTGGTGTGCCAGCACGCTTTCACCCAGACGCAACAACAGGCGGCCGCGTTCCAGCGCTGATAAACCGCCCCATTCGCCTTCAAGTGCGGCGCGTGCAGCCTGCACGGCAGCATCCACATCAGCCTGTTGTCCGCGCGGGATCGTGGTGAACACCAGGCCGTCAACCGGCGACAGCACCTCGATGCTGCGCCCGTCACGGGCATCGACCTGGCGGCCGTTGATAATCATCTGCGTCATGAAGTGTCTCCGTAAAATTCAGTTGAGCGTGATCGAACCACGCTCGATCGTCCATATCTGGTCGGGGATGTCGCCAAGCAACTTCACGTTGGACTCTGTGATCACCACGCATAGCTCGGGTTGCAACTCTTTGAGCCGCGCCAGCGCCTCGGCGTAGTCCCGCGCAAGTTTCGGCGCCAGGCCCTGGAAAGGTTCATCCAGCATCAGCAAGCGCGTGCCCACCATAATGGCGCGCGCCAAGGCCACCATCTTTCCCTGGCCGCCCGACAGTGCGGACCCGGATCGCTTGAGCATCGGTTCCATTTGCGGCACCACTTTCAATACTGTCGCAATGCGCGCCTCGATCTCGGCTTTGGACTGACCCTGCACCTCGCACGGAAGATTCAGGTTTTCTTCCACGGTCATGGTTGGGAAGATCACACGGTCCTCCGGCGCATAACCCACTTTCAGGGTGGCGCGTTTGTGTCCTGGCAAGGCAGTCAGGTCGGTGCCATCGAAGGCAATCTTGCCGGACTTGATTCGGGTCAAACCCATAATGGTGCGCAAGAGTGTGGTTTTTCCCGCACCGTTGCGCCCGACGATGCCGATGGTCTTCGAGGGTTCAAAATTGGCGCTGACGTCACGCAATATGCGGTTGCCCGCCAAGTCGACATTGATGGCCGATAGAGTCAACATGGTTCAGGCCCCCAGCACTTCGCGTTTGATCTGCTCGTTATTCAAGACTTCCTCAGGCGTGCCATCGGCGGCAACCTTGCCAGCGATCCATGCCGCCACACGGGTGGCGTAGCGCGACACAACGTCCACGTCATGCTCGACAAACCAGCTGGTCACGCGACGTTCGTCCAGCGCATGCATCACGGTTTCCATCAAGGCGAACTTGTCTTCCGACGCCACGCCACTGGTGGGTTCATCCATGATCAGCAGCTTGGGCCTCAGGGCCAGCGCCATTGCCACATCCAGCAACTTGCGTTTGCCTTCAGGCAGTTCAATCGATGCTTCATCGGCTTCCTGCAACAAGCCCACCAGGTCCAGCGTCGCATCGACTTCACGCGCATCCACTGTGCTTTCCAACGAGCGGAACCAGCTCAGCTCCTTGTTGCGGCGGGCAGCTGCTATCTGCACGCATTGGCGCACGGTGTGCTCGGTGAACAACTGTGGCAACTGGAAGGAACGGCCCAGCCCCAAGCGCACGATTTTGCGCGGCGCCATGGCCGTAACGTCTTGCCCGTCGAAGTACACCTTGCCCTTGGACGGTGCCAGGTAACCAGTACATATGTTGATGAAGGTGGTCTTGCCCGCACCGTTCTGTCCAATGACGGCCAGACGTTCGCCTTCATGCAGTTCGAAGTTGATGTTGTCGGCGGCCACCACGCCGCCGAAGGCCAGGTACAGATCTGTTGTTTGAATGAGAGGTTTCATAGTCAGTTCTTCACCGAGGCTTGCGCCGGGGTTTGCATACCGGTTTGCAAGCGGGCACTTGCCCGTTTTTGCGCCGCAATGCGTTTCATGATCTGGCCGACAAAACCGGTGGGGAACATGAAGATCACCAAGATCAGCGTGAGACCCAACAAGAACTGCCACAGGCCCGGGAAGTAGGCCGCCGAGACCAGCTTCACCGACTCAAACCCCACCGCGCCCAGGAATGCGCCTGCGGCATGACCGGCACCGCCAAGAATGGTGATGAACACAAACTCACCCGAGCGTAGCCATGACCCGATTTCTGGCGTGACCAGGCCCTGCATCAAAGCCAGGATGGCGCCCGAGAATCCCACCACGACTGCCGACAGCAAATAGCCCTTCCACATGATGAAGTAGGCGGAGAAACCCAGGTATTCAACCCGTGTTTCGTTGGTCTTGATGGCGGACAGAGCCTGACCGCTGCCCGATCGGAAGTAGCGCTGCACCCACCACGCCAAGGCCAGCGACAAAACCAGTGTCAGCACCAGCAGCCAGCGTTCGAACGATTCACGCTCCATGAGGATGCCGGCCATGGTTGGACGCACAATGCGCATCCCGTCAGAGCCACCGGTCAAGGTGTAGAGCTTGCCCAGCAGTGCGAACAAAACCATGCTTAGCGCCAGATTCAGCATGCCAAAAAAGATGCCGCGATAGCGCACCACGAACAGGCCAATCACAATGGCCGCGACAAAGCTGACCAATACGCCGGCCAGGATCAGCACCAGCGCGTCTGTGCCGGGCATGGCGCGGGCCAGGAAGGCCACGCCATAAGCAGAAATGGCGGCATACATCGCATGGCCAAACGAGATCTGACCTGCACGTGCCATTACCGATACGCCCAGCGCCGCAATGGCATAGGTCAGGCCAATGACGATTGGTGTGATGGTCCAGGCAATGTTGTAGCCAAGACAAAACGTGGCCAGCGCGGCCAGCAGACTAAGAACGGAAATTTTCATCAGATCGTCCTCGCCTGAGCGACGGTGAACAGGCCATGTGGGCGGATGATCAGCACCAGCACCATGATGATGTAGGGCACCGCCACTTCCAGTTCCGGCACCGCGTATACGGCAATGGAACGGATGATGCCAATCAGCAGCGCGGCGATGAGCGCGCCCGTAATTTGCCCCAATCCTGCCGTGGCGACGACCGCGAACGACAGCACCGTCATGTCAGTGCCGACGCCGGGCACCAGTGAGGTGGTTGGTGCTGCCAATGCGCCGCCCAGCGCGCCTAGAATGGTCGCTATCACAAAGGTGATGTAGCCGATTTTCTTGGCATTGATGCCCAACGACGTGGCCACTTCTCGGTTGTGCGTCATGGCCACGGTCTGCTTGCCAAGCTTGGTATGGCGCAGGAAGAATTCCAGGCACACATAGGCCAGCACGGCCGTCACGGGCACAAGCACCAGTTGATACGTGGTGTAGGTTATGTCGCCTATTTCGATGTTGCCCAGCCGGTTAACGACTTCGCTGGCGCTGTAGGGCTGTGCGCCCCACAACAGGCGCTGAATGTCTTCCAGCATCAGGAAAGCGCCGAAGGTGAGCAGCAACTTCAGGATAGGGTCGTAGTTCTGAGCACGGCGGATCAGCACATATTCCATGATGCTGCCCAGCACCAGTCCAACCGCGATGGCGGCCAGGAACAGGGCCGCGAACAGCAGCAGCGGCGAATCGGTCTTGGGGGCCAGGAACATGACGAGGCTGGCCGCGCCGTAACCACCGAAAGCATAGAAGGCACCATGGGCGACGTTCAAAATCCCCATCACGCCGAACACCAGTGTTAAGCCCATCGATACCAGGAACAGCAGACTGGCGTATGCCACGCCATCCACTAAGGCGAGAGGCAGTAGATCCAAGGTCAAGCGTCTTCTCCCAAATTTTCTTAAACACCTGCCGCACCGCGTTGTGCAAGCTCGATCCGGCGTGGTGCTACGGGCTGTGTCGCCCTGGGCGCCTGCGGCGCGCCCGTGTCTCGTTGTGAACCTGGTCGGCTTCGTCTGCATTGCCACGCAGAGTGAGCCGACAGGCGCTTAGGTCGCCAGGTTCGCCTGGCCGCAAGCGGAGCCATTGCGAACCTGTCTTTTTGAATCAGAATCTAGGTGTGCGCTTTCTCAACTCCTAATCTTTTGTGTGCAGGCCAAGTGTTACGAGCGATTGAGTAACAGGCAATTGGGGGCTTTCACTAGCAGGGTTTCCCTGATGCATCACCGCCAACGCCGCGCGTGTCTGATAGTCAGGAATAATCCTGATCTGTGCTTCGTCAGGCAGTTGGACATATCGGCCCAGCCCATCCGGCGCGAGTGCGCCCACATCCAGGCGGGCAAGCGGTACGCCAGCGCCATCGTGCACAGCAATCTGCAACTGAGGCGGGTTCAGCCCATAAGATTGATCGGCATGAGGAGTCAGCACGCGGTCGCTGCGTGCTTGCGAAAACAACGCCACAAAATCCATGGCATCAAAGCGCTGTCCGCGGCCTTGTGTCGACGCGTTCCAGCCTTGTTCGCCACGCGTGAGCGTCAAGGTGGACTCGGGTGCGGCAAGCGTGATCCGCATGGCTTGTGCCGCATCCCAGGCATACAAGCGCGTCGGCTTGCCGCTGTCGTCATGCCGATGCGTTTGGCCACCATATGCTCTACCGTCTGGATCGAGCGACGCCTCGCTGGCCTCGTGCCACTGCCAAAATGACAATGCCATACCGGTTGCCAGCAACAGGGGCCATAGCGCGCGCACGGACATCAACGACGCCTCCACCACAGCAACAGCCCGGCCATGAGCGCCAGCAGAGGCAAGACAACAGTACTGGTCCAGAAAACCGTGCGCATCTGGCGGTTGCTCAGCTCCACCCGGCGGTTCTCGTAGTGACGAGGCCGAATCGTCAACAAGTCGTCGGCACCGGCCAGCAGGGTTACGCCGTTGGTGAACAAGGTGCCATTCCCCAAAGTCGCAAAATGGCGATTCGTGGCGAAGTCACTATCGCCTGCCACCAACAACGTGGGCCGCGCCGACCCGTCCTCGCTGGCGGCTTGTGCATTGCGCGTGGCGAGCACCATCAAGGCATAGCGTGCCGCAGGCTGACCAGGCAGATGCGCTTGATCAGACGTTTGCGCCAGAGGCGTCACGAGTACGCCTTTCGGCAAGCGATCGCCAGCAGGTTCAAGACCCGCCGCACCGGGGAAAAAACTCAGCGGCAAGCCACGCGTCATCTTGTGCCGGGTGTAATCGCTGACAGCTGGACTGCCCGAATCGTTACGGTAGTGACTGCCCGGGTCCGTCAATACGCCCGCCGGGCGCGCGATGCCAAAGTCGCTCAGCAATGCGTCCAGGCCGTGCTGCGTGTCCGGCTCCAGCAGCAGAAAAGTCTTGCCGCCGGCGGCAGTCCACGTGCGTAGCGCCTCCATATCCTCTTCACCAAACGGCGTGCGCGGCCCTGCCGCCACCACCACCGCGCAACGTGGCAGGGCTTGTGCCAGGCTGCCCGCATTAACGGCACGGGTTGAAAACCCCAATGTCTGCAAAGCGTTGCGGGCCATTGCCATGCCGTGTTGCTCATGAACCTCTACACGTGCCACCAAATTCTCGGTGCCATCCTGATCTTCCATGTCGTCCAGCGAGTTCAGACTGTCCAGCAGGGGTTCGCGATGGCCTTGCGTGAAACACACCGTCTGCGCGCCACGCTGGTTGATACGGATCAGGGCATTCGTGAAGTCGGTCTCGGTACCGCCGTTGATCGTCATTTTGCGGGTGTCGGCAGCCAGTACCGCGCTGCCCGCGAACTGAATGCCAGCTTCGCGCGCCTCGGCCGGACGCAGTGCCGGGTCAACGCCTCGCACGCGAATCAGCGGATTGGCATGCTCGTATTGACGCAATAGTTCAAGCGCGTCGACCATGCTCTTGTTGCGCAGGTCATAGAACCAGGTCACCTCCACCGGCTGCTTGATCTGGCGTGCCACCTCAACGCTCTCGGGCGTCAGACTGTAGACCCGTTGCGCCGTCAGATCGAGGCGACCCAGGTGGCGCACAGACCACAGATTCACCGCCAGCAGCACGGCGGCCACGGCCAGCACGGGCAGCCAAAGAGCGATTCGTTTTCCCGCGCGACGCAAGGCGTGGCGGCTCATCGCAGCCGCCAACGTTTCAGGTTAACGGCGGCAACCATCAACGCCAGCAGCGTGACGCTGGCCAAGGTCACGATGGCCGGCCCGGGCAAGACGCCACGAATGAAATCCACGTGCTGTGCCGACAAAGACAGAGCCTGGAATAACGGCGACAAGCTCGGAAAGGCGTCCAGCGCGGCGGGGTAATCAAGAAACCACAGCAGGACGAGAATGCCCCAGGTGACGCTGGCCGCCACGATCTGATTTGTGCAGGCACTGGACACCGCGATGCCGATGGCCAAGAACAAAGCTCCGTACAGAAACACGCCGATATAGCCGCCCAGAATAGGCCCGTAGTCCGGCTGTCCGTACCAGGCTAACGGCAGCACCGCAGAGGTGGTGCCCGCCAGCATCAACGCCAGCATCGTGAGTCCGGCCGCATATTTGGCCGTCACCAAAACAAAATCCGACAGCGGCAAGGTGAGCAACAATTCCAGGGTGCCCTGTCTGGCTTCCTCCGCAAATGCCCGCATGCTGACCAGCGGCATCACGAGCATCAGCAGGATGGTCATGTTGTGAAATGCCGTCACCATCTGCCCGGTGCTGACAAAAAACAGGTTGAAGCTGAATAAATACCCAGACAAGGCCCAGAACACCGCCACCACCACCAAGGCCACTGGCGAGCCGAAATCCGTTCGCAGTTCTTTCCGGTACAACGCAGCAAAGCCGCTCATGCCTGCCTCCGCAACAGCGGATCATTCGGTGCCAATGCTGCCAGCAATCGCGCTTCAACGGTGTCTTGCAACGACAGCACCCCACGCAGTTCGGCATGCATCAGCACGATGCGCAACACAGCATCGCAGGTCGTGTCGCTGCCTGCGTTTTGATCCCATTGGATGTGCCACGTACTCAGCGACGAATCCTGCACGCTGACATCGACGCCTCGCACAGTCGGGCAGGCGGACAAGGCGGCATGCAACGCCGCATGCCGCGTTGTGGGGAGCGCCAGTTGCAGTTGCACTGCGGTCTGCACATCGTTCAGCATTGCGTCCTGCACCAATCTGCCCTGGCTCAGGATGACGATGCGCGTGCAGAGTGCTTCCACCTCTTGCATCAGGTGACTGCTGAACACTACTGCACGCCCTTTGGCACAACGCCGAATCATGGCGCGCGCCTCTACGATTTGTAGTGGGTCCAGCCCATTTGTTGCTTCGTCCAGCAGCAGCACCGGAGGATCATTCAGCACCGCCTGCGCCAAGCCCACGCGTTGTCGCTGGCCCTTGGACAAGCGGCCGATGACCGTTCCGGCCACACCTTGCAGATCGAAGCCGTCGATGGCCTCTTCGATGGCCAGACGCCGCGCTTGCGCGGCACCTGCCACCTTGACCCTGGCACCAAAGTCCAGGTACTGCAAGACCGTCAGTGAGTCATAGAGCGGTGCGCGTTCGGGCAAGTAGCCGATGTCCGCATTGCCACGCCCGGCGGCCGGCTGGCGGCCGCAAATCGTGATGCGGCCGCTGTCTGGCGTATAGAACCCCGCCATCAAGCGCAGGGTCGTCGTCTTGCCACTGCCGTTCGGACCGAGCAGCCCCACAATCTCGCCCGGCCCCACCGAGATGTTCAGAGAATGCAAGACCTGACGCGGTCCAAACGACTTGCAGACGTCTTGCAAGACAACAGCCGATTGCATAAGGCGACTTCAGTCAAAAACTTTGGTCTTGGCGTTCTGCGCATGCTGCGTCGCATCATGGCTGTACCAGATCTGGCCCTGACGCGCATCGCGGATTTGCTTCAGCCGATCGATGGCCAACATGGAAGCCGCCGTATTCCACGTGATACCCGGAATCACGCCTGCTTCGTTCTCGCCCGTGTAGATAGCATCGGCCGCCAACAACACCGTGCCGGTGTTCTTCAGCTTCAACTGCAAAGATTGGTGCCCCTGCGTGTGGCCCTTGGTATCCAGCAGCACGATGCTGCCGTCGCCAAACAGGTCGAAGTCGCCTTCGACCTGGATGAAGTCATAGTCGCGCGTAGTGTCGAAGTCTTTCATCACGTAGGCAGCCCGCTGAAATTTTTCTGGCCACCACGCCGCGCGCAGCTCGGCTTTCTGCACAACGTGCCGGGCCTTGGGGAACATCTTGATGTTGCCTGCGTGATCCAGATGGAAGTGCGAGTACACGACGTATTTCACGTCGTTCGCGTCAAAACCCGCCGCCTTGAGCTGACGGTCCACGACTTCATCTCGGCTCTGAATGGAATTGAACGCGCCGCACAGACCTTGGCCCCAATAATTGGCGCAATTGCCGTCCGCCGTACCCACGTTCATACCGGTATCGAACAACACCAGCCCACGTGGGTGCTCGATGACATAGGCCGGTACCGGAATTTTGATCTTGGTGCCCACGTCTACCATCGCGGTCATGAAGCCCTTATCGAGCTCGATCTTGCCCACAGACAACTGCGTCAGTTTGATGTCCGGTGGCGCGTCGGCGGCTTGCACCCAACCGCCCGCCATCACTGCCACGGCACCGACATACATCTTCCAGCTCTTGCTCATTGTTGTCTCCTCAGGCCAACAGGGGGGACCACAGCCAGACGGCAGCGGTCGATCAGCAAGCACCCGGTGTGTCCCGGGTTTCCATCTTTTGATAGTTTGTTATCTGTGCGGGTACGGAGATGGGATGCGGGAAAATCCGCAACCGGTGGCGGCCTCTGACGACCGCTCTTACTGACGCTCACTCTGACGCAGGGCGGGGGGAGCTGCCAATTAAGCTTTTATTAAGCTGGGCTTCACGGCGAACGCAGTGGTGAGAACCCCTATATCTTCTGAATTTCACCGTAAACGACAGGATGGCGGTTCCGTTTTTTTTTGGGGGGCCGTTCCCTATGGCACAGAGCAGGCATTCATCGAGGAGACGCGCTTCGAAAGCCGCGTCATCCATTACGTCCTCAAGCGTCGTGCAATTGTCGGTATTGCGCTTCAGTCATGGGCGCTACCGACGAGACACTGATCGGGTCTGGAAACTGGGCAAACAGCATGTCCCAGTTTTTATTGAGCGCCAAAGAGGCAGGATTGACCATTTCCCCTCCATCATTCTCAGAAGTGGGCGCGTGGCGAAAGACATGGCCGTTTTCAATGGCAGTGATTACATTGTTCGGCACGTCATCCAGGGCGGCAGCCTGAACGATCCTGTTCACAGCATTTTGTGTGCGCACCTGATCAGCACCGTAAAGCGAATAAACGCGATTCAATGATCGCACCGCGTGCTTGGCTGCCGTTAATGCCAGCGCGTACTCAGTACAAAATTCCGGCAAGCGATGCACGGGATAAAAAGGCGGTTTGCCCACTTCCCCAAGCAGTGCATAGCGTTGACTGACGCTGCGAAGCTGATCGACCACCAGGTCAATGTTGTGGCTCGACACCGTGCTCAAAAGTAACGGCGACGGGCCTTGGGCCAAGCCTTGTGTTCGATCATGGGGCGAACACGAGGGATCTATTTCTGGACGAACATTAAGCAGCTCGGTCGCCAAGCGGCCCAGATGATTGCCCACCGAATATCGGGGTACACCGGGCACGCTATCTGCTATTCGATTTCGCAGCGCTGGCCATACGGGAAAAGCGTCACTTACGTTCATTGCCTTGCCTCCTCATGTTGTCATGAACGGCATCTCGGCGGTTTGCCTGGGAAACAGCGTTCCCATACAAGAAAGCCGGGCCGTTGTTGCGTATGGAATTGCCCGCGAACGGGTCGTCACGTACCGACCAGATGTGGCAAAACTCAGCTCATGCTAGTGAGAATGCAAAAGTCTCAATATCGTAAAACGTCGATTTTCAGGGGCGCACGCTAGCCTTGAAGCGCCAGTTCTTCCCACCCCAAAAGGCGAGTTCGCTCCAGCATTTGCGTGATACGCGCGCAGGCTTGCTGCGCGGCTTGCACCAAAGGCTGACCGCCGAGAATGCGTGCCACCAGGTCAGCGGTAAGCACGTCTCCGGTGCCTTTGACGGAATCAGGGATGCTGATGTGCCGATGGCTAAAAACCGTCACGTCCTCGCGCGTCACCACGGCGACTTGCAAGGTACCCGCCGCGGCCGCTGACGGCGCGGCACTGGTGACCACGATCCATTGTGGCCCGCTATTCAGTAGCTCTTGGGCAGCGACAATGACCTCGTCCATCGAACTTAGCGTTCGACCGGCCAATAGCTCCAGCTCAAAGTGATTCGGCGTCAGGCCGTCGGCAAGAGGAAGCAGTTTCTCGCGATAGTGCGAGACAAGCCCGGGATCCACATACAGGCCGTCGTTTCTGTCGCCCATAACCGGGTCGATGAACACTTTAAGCGAAGGATGCCTGGCTCGAACCTGAGGCAGCCACTGTGCCAGCGCTTCGGCTTGCGCGGCCTCGCCCAGATAACCACAGAGAATGGCACGGGCACCCTGTGTGACCCCGCGTTCGTCCAAACCTTGTAGCAGACCCTTGAACCATTCAATAGGTAAGGCCCCACCATGCAAGGTTTCGTAATGTGGCGTATTGCTCAGGATGACCGTGGGGACGGCCACCACGCGATAACCCGCAGCAATCAGAATTGGCAGCGCGGCGTTATTGCCCACGCAGCCATAAACCACCTGAGATTGAATCGAAATGACGTCGACCGGAGACGGTTTGGCTAAGGTCGGTTCGGAAGGTGTTGGGGCTTTTGAGGGGTCGAGGGCGTTCATGTTGATTCCGGTAGGCAGCGGCCGGTTGCGGGCATAGCTGAATACTAAACCCACCACCGCCCGGCGGAAAGTTCAGCCCGCTTCACTGGTGCTGAACTCCCCCTTCAGATTCCACGTGCGCCGCCGTGGGCGCTCGGCCACGGGCGCACCTAGGTGCCTCGCCAGTATCGGTACAAGCCCCGGGCAGCGGCATCCAGCAAGAAGCCCAGCACACCAATCAACAACACCATGGCCATCAACTCGGAATAGGCCAGCCGGTCTCGGGTATCCAAAATGAAATAGCCCATGCCAGCCGACACGCCAAGCATCTCGCACGGGACCAGCACAATCCAGAGAATGCCAATAGACAAACGCACACCCGTCAAAATATGGCCGAATATCCCTGGCAACACCACATGCCATAGCGTTTCCCAGCGCGTGGCGGCAACACTTTTCGCCAGTTGCATCCAGCGCGAATCCAATTGCTGAACCCCAGCCGCCGTATTCAATAAGATGGGCCAAACGCCCGCAAAGGCGAGCAGAAAGTAGACCGGGTTGTCGCCGACACCAAACACCATCACGGCAATTGGCATCCAGGAAAGCGGGGAGATCATTCGCAGAAACTGCATGGCAGGCGACACCGTGGCTTCGACCCTGCGCGAACTGCCTACCGCCAAGCCAAGTGGCACGCCAATCGCCAAGGCGAACAGCAAGCCCACAAAAATTCGCTTGAGGCTGACCAGGATATGCCAAGGCAGATCAGACTCCCCGAGCAACTCAATGAGGCTCGCAAACGTGGCTGAAGGTGCAAAGCGGCGCGCCAGGCTTGCCGGTTGCGCCCAGATGTCAGTTCCCAGCCACCACGCCGCCAGCAGCACCAGCAAGCCAGTAATGCCCAGCAGAAATCGCCCAACCCACGCAGGAAGTGCGGGCTGGATTCGTTGCGCAGCGGTGTTTAACGCGGGGCTTGCCTCACGCGTCACGCCTGCACCATTTCCTGACGCGTGAATTGCGGAGCTAACCCGAATTTTTCAAGACCACCCACGGATTCAATCGCATGACGCACGAAACGGTCGTCCACCAGATCACGTGCGGCAGCGGCGGGATCTAACTGCGTCAGGAAACCACGATCCGCTTCAATCAAGGTGTCATTCAAGCGACGCACCAACTCCTCCGTATAGCTGGGAAACGGAAAGGGTTGAAAATCGATGCGCTTGTCGTCCCAAGCGGCATGACGAATGGCACCAGATTCCAGATAAGTCTGCCGATCCGACGCGGGCGGTGCCAATACTTTGGACAGCGCTGCCAAGCCATGAGGGGTGTAGCGATTGATCCCTTCTTTGGACAACAATTGCGCCGTCTCCTGGCCATGGTCACGCATCCATAACTGAGCGTTGACGATAGCGCTTACCACCTTCTGCGACCACTCCGGGCGCTGCTGCAAATCGCGCTCATGCATGAACACCATGCAGCATGCATGATTGCGCCAGATGTCGCCGGTGAAACGCAGCACGCGACCGATGCCCAGCGTTTCCGCAACGGCATTAAAAGGCTCAGCGACGATATAGCCCGCAATATGCGTTTGCGCCAGGGCCGGTGGCATATCAGAAGGTGCCATCACCACCAAATTGACTTCACGATCGCCAATAGGGCCCGACTTGCGCGCAACAGGCGTGAGGCCGTTTTCGCGCAACAGGTATTGCAGCATGACGTTATGGATGGAATACCAGAACGGGATCGCCACTGTCTTGCCACCCAGCGCCGCGACATCTGCGATGTCTTTCCCCACGGTGATTCCCGAACCACCCACATGATTCCACGCAACCACTTTGGCAGGCACTTTGCTGCCGAATCGGGCCCACACGGTCATCGGTGACAGCAAATGCACCACGTTGACCTGACCTGAAATAAATGCCTCGATCAATTGCGCCCAGCTACGCAGCAATACCGGTTTCTCCGCCTTCACACCGGCCGCTTCGAACAATCCATTGTTATGGGCCACCAAAAGCGGCGCGGCATCAGTAATTGGCAGATAGCCGATTCGCACTGGTGCATCCGGCTCACTTTGGGCACGCGCCTCCAGCGCCGACAAAAACGGCAACGCGCCACCAGCAGTAAACAGCGCCGACAGCTTCAACATGTCACGACGGGAAATATGATCCAGGCACATGCGTAGCTCCTAGGCTGCGAAAGAAGATGTTTCGGGGACCGATGGCAATTGCCGCATCGAGTCCCGCAATTTTGTAAGAATATCGATGCGCATCGCACCGAGTTCACTGATGCAGTCTTCGCGCGGTTGGGGCAAGTCGACTTGCCATTGCCCCAGCAGTCGGCCGGGCCGCCCACCGAGCAGCAAAATTCGGTCTGCCAATGCGAGTGCCTCGTCAATATCGTGCGTGATCAACACCGCCGCCGTATTGAAATCTGCCACTATCTTGCGCAAGAGTTGCTGCATCTCGGCACGCGTCACTTCATCAAGCGCCCCGAAAGGCTCATCCAGCAGCAACACACTGGGTTGCCGTGCCAGACATCGCGCAAGCGCCGTGCGCTGCGCCATCCCACCCGACAACTTGGCCGGATGCAAATGACGGGCATGCGACAAGCCTACTTCTTCAATGGCGTTATCCACACGTGTGCGCAATGCTTGCGGCGTCATCTTGGGTTGGCGCTTGAAGTCCAGGCCAAAGGCCACGTTCTTTTCCAACGTGAGCCAAGGCAACAGGCTCGGGTCCTGAAACGCCACGGCTAATCTGGGGTGCACACCTTGCAAAGGAGCACCCTCCATTTCGACGACCCCTTGCGTGGCAGTTTGCAAGCCCGCTAATACACGTAACAAACTAGACTTTCCCACGCCACTTGCGCCCAGCACGACCACCACTTCGCCGCGTGCAAGATCCAGGTCAAACCCCTGCAATACAGGTGCAATTGCGCCCGGATAAGACAGCGACAAACCGCGTGCGCGCAAAACAGGCTCGGTGCCGTGCCTATTGGCTTGCATCACGTGGCCGCCTTTGCCGCCAGTAGCGCTCGCTGTTTGGCCAACTCGGTTTTCAGTTGCACCAGACTGGGGGTAACAATGGGCAAAAACGCAGATTCGCGCCATCGACGTGCAAACCCAGGCTGTTTTCCCTGAAGATATGCCGCGCCACCACTAGCTTGAAGCTCAAGTTGCACCGCTTCGGAAGCAGCTTCGGCCAGACCAATACGCAGTTCAAACAGCCCCGCAGGTTGCGCAACAAAAGCGCCACCTCGCACCCCTGCGATCAACTGTGCGGCAAGCGCCTCCACACGTTGATCAAGCTGCGCCAGAGGCTCGCTCAAAATGCCCCGTGCCGCGCGAGAATTTCCGGCGGCATGAGCCTCCTGCAATGCGCGCCGGGCTAATCCGATAGCCAACCCACATTGCAGACCGACAAATGATGGCCGCGCACCGGGCAAGAACTGGCGCGCATCGGCGTGCAGAAAATCTTCTGACCCAACGTGTACAGACGTCAACTTGATGGCTGCCGTATTGGTCGACTGGAGAGCCATCAATGCGAGATCTTCGCTGCGTGTGAGCCCGGGTACATCGTGCTGCAACGCCAGGACCGCCATGCCACCCTCCGGCGTGCTGGTAGCGGCCGCCACCAGGAAACCCTCTGGGCGCAAATTCGTTACCCAAGGCATCTGGCCGTCCAGCACCCAGCCGCAAGCCGCTGATGTGGCGGCAATTTGCAAGGACTCGACGCCATTAAGAAACTTCATGGCGTTGGACAAGGCCGCGGCACCTGCATGACGACCTGTGACCAAGCAGGGTAACCAGTGCTGCGCCAATGCGGTGTTCGGGGTGTGTTGCAGAAACTCGATGAACGACCGCTGCCCCCAAGCCACGAAGGCCGCAGCCATCGAATGATGCGCCACAGAGGCCACCGTCTCAATGGCATCGCCGATATCCGTATCTGAGTGTCCGCCCGCTGTCGTCGGCACACCAACACGAAACACGCCACCCTCGGCGAGCGCTGGCAACAGCTCGCTGGCATCATGCGTACCGACATCAATGGCGTCTGCGTGGCGTTCAAGCCATGCCGAAAGTGTTGCGGGCAACGCATCTCCGGATCTTCCCGGCGTCTGCGCAGAAACTAGCGTACTGGTGCTCATTTGCCGCCCTTCCATTCTTGTTCGCGCATCGGTTCACTCAATGGCGTTTGCGCGAAATTATTGGCGAAACTTCGAATCCTGCCGCATGGCGCATGCGTGTTGCCCGACGAAGATTCAGTCAGAGCAAGAACGTTCAAACGATGCAGACACTATGACGTCACCATCGAAGACAGCACTCAAGAATTACGGCTCTATGCGTCCGAGTTCGTGATGATTCGCCGTCACATTTACCGTCAGCATGTCACCCTCTTTCAAGTCGACGTTCTCACGTGGCCCAGCCGTGCTGGTGTTGACGCGAACGCCCCCTTCCACTGCCTTGACCACAAACCCCGTCGGGGTCAGACGCACACTGAAGGTGGTATCTGGAATGGGCTGAGGACTGCCCAACACGGTCACGTCATTGGTGCCAACACGCACCACAAAAGACGTGCGATATACATACGGCACAACAAACTCGGCTTCACCCTTGCGCAGCTCAACATCGCGACGGCGCTTGTACACCCCGACAGACAAATCGGTGTCTGGCCCAGCCACAATGGTTGACCCATCCGGCAGAAGTAACTCACGGCCGCCCTGCGCCTCCGTGGTGATCTGCTCCGCGAATTGCGCCGTGGTTTCACGCATTACCCAAGAGCCGGTGAAGGTGAGCGCAGCAATCAGGAAGGCACCGACCAGCACCCAAGTCCAGAAATGCTTGGGCCAGGGTGATTTTCGAGGAGTGGGAGGTGTGGATAAAGAAGGCATAAGTCTTGGTGCGAGACGGGTTGTGGCTGAGGTTGTAGCGCGGGCATTGGCCTGACTCGAACAGAGTAAGCCATCGTTGCGCCTGGCAAGCAGAACCGGACGACGCATCGCTGAGTCTGCATAGAGATGCATCGGACAGCGGGATTATAGGAGACCGCCGCACATGAAAAATGCCGCAGCCCCCACGAGACGTGAGACTGCGGCATGTGCCACTGAACGAATGACTCTCTGCCGCGACAATTCGTCGCAGCTGAATCTGCAATTAAGCGGTCAGGCTGATGAAGTAGATTTTCTTGACAAAGGTGTCCACTTCCCAGCGTCCGGTGTAGCCGTCCGGCATCACAAACGCGTCGCCCACGTTCAATACATGCACCAATCCATCCGGGTCCACCAGCCGGCACTCCCCTTCCACGATATAACCAAACTCGATATAGCCGGTGGTATTGGCCTGAAACGTGCCACTGGTGGTCTGCCACACACCGGCCTGCGCACGTCCCCCGTTACCTTCGAATGCCGAGACGCTCAAAAACGCAGCATCGCCTGAAATCGGGCGTTTGGGCTTGCCTGCTACCGGGTTCACCAAGGACCCCGCATTGATTCGGACCAGACGGGAATTATTCTCTGCCACAACAACCTCTACAAAAATGAAAACAAACCGCCGTTCTATCAGCCGCCTGCAAAGCGCGAAAAGCGGAACGGATGGGCATCAACAATGGGGGTATTTCCCTGCACAAGATTGCTCATCAGCGCACCGGCCGCGGGGCCAATGCCAAAGCCATGCCCGGAAAAGCCCGACGCCAGAAAGAAACCAGGAATCGATGCAATGCCCGACATCACAGGGATCGCATCTGGCGTCACGTCAATCATGCCCGCCCAAGCCTGCGCCACACTGGCGCCCGCAAAAACCGGAAATGCCTGCTTCAGTTTTTCCAGCGCCGCTGAAATAGCGGCCATGCCGGCCTGCGGATCCAATACGCGCTGCTGCTCAAACGGGGTAATGCTGTCTAGCGAAAAACGACGCGGAATGCGTAGCTCTTCCATGAAACGCTTACCGACTCGTAGCTTCAGATACTTTCTCTCTGCCAGCCAGGCGGGCAAAAACTGCCGCATGAGACGAATGCTGTCCGGCGTCAGATCGGCAGTCGAGGCGCCAAGCTGCGACACCGTGTAGCCACCATCGGCGCGTTTGCGGCAGGTAAAGTCTTGGCCATTCATGGCCAGATCCAGCCCTGTTTCCAGCGGCGTCGTGCGCAACGCCGATGCCTGTACTTTCAGTTGCGGGAAATCAATACCCGTATTGCCACAAAACAACCGAGACCACGCCCCGCCTGCCAGAACAACGGCACTGGCCTGCACCCGACCAAACTCAGTAATGACACCGCGAGTCTTGCCTCCCTCCAGGTCCAGGCCCCGAACCGCACATTGCTCGAAAATCTGGCACCCGGCCTTAATGGCCAAACGCGCGATGGCAGCAGTTGCCAACTGAGGCTCGGCCACGCCATCATTCTCGCTATATAGCGCTCCCACCCAATGGCGCGACGACGGCGCAGTCAGAATAGTGTGCAGCGCGTCTCGTTGCACAAGACGCGCCCCCACGCCATAGGGCTTGGCGGCGTCCAGCCATTTCTGATGGCCTTTCATATCGGCGTCGGTTTGCGCCAGGTAGGCCAGGCCTGTTTGCCGATAACCCACATCTTCCTGCGCCTGCAACGCAGGCCACAGCGTATTGGCGTGCATGGCCAGCGGTAATTCACTCGGGTCCCGCCCTACCGTGCGAATCCACCCCCAGTTACGGGAAGATTGCTCGCACGCCACGGTGCCCTTTTCAAACACGGCGACGCGAAGGCCCGCCTTGGATAGGGCCCAAGCCGTGCTGATGCCAATAATGCCGCCACCAATAATGGCGACATCAACCTGTTTCGGTAAGACGGGAACCATGTTCATTCCTGATAACTCGGTCAATGCTGCAAACGCGTGTTGGCGTCTGAATTAATGGTGCACACGGGTGCGACTGGCAAACAACGCGCCCATGGCAATCAGGCCAATTACGATCAAATAATAGGCAGGCGACATGATGGTGCCGGTCTGTACAACCAGAATGCCGACGACAACCGGCGTAATGCCACCAAAGAAGGTCTGCGACGCCACATAGGCAATCGAAACGCCTGTGGTGCGGCACGAGGTCGGGAACAATTGGGACAACAAAGACCCTACGGGTGCGAAGTAAAAGCTGAAGAACACCAGCGACATCAAGCACTGGAAGAACACCAAGGTGGCAAATGAGGGGTGACTCGTCAACACGTAGAAGGCGGGCACCACCACGACCAGACCCACCACCAGCGCCACTGTCATCGTCTTCACGGCACCAAAACGATCAGCGACATAGCCCGCCAGCATGGGAAAGAAGATGCAGACCAATCCGCTAAACATTGACGCAATAAAAGCTTGGTCCTTGGACAGGCCCAGGTTGTTGATCGCAAAGGTGGGCATGTAGATGTTCAAGTAGCTGGCCACGTTGCCGGCCGCCACAATGAAGGCCCCAACCAAGAGATACTTCTTGTGGAACGTGAAGGTCTCGGTCAACGGCTTTGCCGTTTTGGCTTTCTCAATGTTGAACTCAGGCGTTTCGTTGATCTTGAAGCGCAGATAAAGCGCCACGGGTCCAATCAGGCAACCGAAGATGAACGGCACGCGCCAGCCCCAGGAATCGATCTGATCCGTGCTCAGGTAGTGATTGATGAGATACGCAAAACCGGATGACACCACAATCGCCAAGCCGGTGGTCGAGAACTGCAAGCTACCCAGAAATGCCTTGAGCTTCGGATTTTGCTCGGTCAGATAAGAGTTGGCCGTACCAAACTCGCCCCCTGCAGAAAAGCCCTGTAGCAAACGACCAAATACCAACGCGGCAGGCGCCCACACACCAATGCTTGCATAGGTGGGAATCACGGCCATGAGTCCGGTACCCACCAGCATCAAGGTAGCGGTCAAAGACAACGCCGCTCTGCGTCCCTTACGGTCAGCGTAAACGCCCAGCAGCAATGCGCCTACCGGCCGAATCAAATACGCGCTTGCAAAGGTCAGCATGCTGAACAACAAGGCGGTCTGAGGGTCGTTGGACGGAAAAAACAACCGAGAGATCGGCAGTGCGAACATGGCATAAACCAATAGGTCATACCACTCAAAGAACGCGCCGATGTTGGCGGCGACAATATCTCGCACATTGCCTTTACGTGGCACGCCCGACTTTCGCTGCGCCCCACCCGTGACCGCTGCTGCTTGGTTCATTGCTATTCCCCTTGACGAGATCGGCTCGCCCTGACTTGTGGCTGCCGCTCGTGCGCTTTGATGTAATCGAAATCGAATCAGTCTTGCGCTTACGCTACGTCAGACATAGAAATGGTTGCTGTTGACCACCAGAAACTGCGTTTTTTGGTCCCAACCGTTTTCCCAACGAAACGTGCCGCCGGTCGAGAATCCGTAAACGTCGCCCGTTTCAAGCAGAAAAATCTTGTCGCCCACAAACAGGCGAAGCTTGCCCGCAACCACATAACCAATTTTGTCGCCGGACTGCACCTGGAACTGTGGATCGGAACAACCGCCCGGCTCAAGCTCCATCAGAAAGCCTTCAAGTGAAGAGCAACTTCCAGGCGTCACCCGATACTTCGTGACGCCGCTATCTCCCAGATGGATCGGGCTACGCGCGCTCACGCGCACCGTGTATTCGTTCTTGTTGTCCACATCCTGGCCCGCCCCGGGGTTTGGCGCGAAGAGCGCAGCCCCGTCAACGCCTAACGCCACGCAGAGCAAGCGCAGCGTGCGCATGGAGGGTGAGCTGATGCCACGTTCGATCTGGCTGATCAACGCGATAGACATATCCGTGCGCTGCGCCAGATCTTTCAATTTCAGGCCCTGATCCTGGCGCAGGACACGCAGGCGTTCGCCCAGCATTTTGTCGCCATGGTCCAGCTCGTCAGCACGCACAGCGGGCGAAACATCAACAGCCATCGTGTACTCCGGAAGATTTATTAATTTCACTCTCACTTCAAAAATAGTAGATCTTTTTCACGATACCAACAATGGCAGCAGGGAAAACACCTAGTCTTGGAGTGCCGCCAAAAAGTTCGATCACTGTCCGACGTTTGGGCCGGACTTGGAAACCGAACAAGCGTCGCAAAAAAAAAGCCGCTACGGGGCAACCCCGTAGCGGCTTTTTCGTGCAAATTTGTCGTGCCTAGTTGTCACGGCTCACGCCGTGCTACTGCGGCACCTCATGCAAACTTGAGCTTAATTGTTGGTGAAGGTCACATCCGAAATTTCGCAGACATTGACCTTAGCCAGAACGGCCTCGGCACCACCTTTGAACACGCCTTTGAAATCGAAACGGCAAGCACCGCTGCCATCATCAATATCCAACTCAACGTTCTCACCAGCAGGCAAAGCATCTTTGCCCAGGATGTTTTCTTCCCAATCATTCGTGCCCACAGCGGAGGCATGGAATGCAACCATCGTGAAGCCGGTTTTGTTGATGACGGTCACGGTGCGATCTTTCGCGAACGCCGTAGCACATGCGCCAGCCATAATCACCGCAGCGAAAGCTGAGGTGGAAATGCGAACAAATTTCGACATATTTCTGTTTGAACCAATTAAAAGTATCGGCATACGACGCGCCGCTGGCACTGAGGCCCGGTGGACGCCGCGTTGGCAGTCACACTCGGATCAAACTTCCGTTCCAACAGGCACCCGCTCATCGCTGAGACGCGGCAAGATTCTAACAAAAAGAATCAATATGTATACAAAATAATCCAATCTTTTCTACATAGCGCCGATTGTTCTGATAACCACTAATAGAGTTCGCCTTCGCGAAATATAGTTCGCCTTTTTTATCTTCGGTTATTCGTCACCGATTGCCTGAGATTGGCTGATATTTTTCAATCAATCTCGGTCAACTCACATTTACATCTGTCTCCCCTCTGCGATTTCGCGATTGGGCGGGGTTGGATATCGTCTTTGGCGGCTCTTGCAGAGAGCATCATAAGCGGCTGGCAAACCCATCTGTTATCGCGCTGCGAGTTCTAAGAGCATACGTGTCCACGAAAACTAGGTGGATACATGAACACTATTGCATCAAAGGCGTCAGGCGGTCAGGCTCGACGTTTCTATACCGCCGCCTTCAAAGCCGAATTGGTCGCTCAGTGCCGCCAGGTTGGCGTGTCATCTGCGGCCATCGCGATTTCCCACAGCATGAATCCGAACGTGCTCAGACGGTGGATCAAAGAGAGTGAGGGTGTCGAGGGTGCTGTATCGAGCAAGCCCCGGACGTTGGTGCTCGATGAGGCTGTGCCCGGATTCGTCGCGCTTTTGCCGAGTACCGCGCAACAGAAAACGCCGACAGTTGGGGCCCCAGCGATTCGGTAAATCTGGATTTCTTCATCGCGCTGAACTCCTTATCCAAGGGGAGCCAAAAACGACCTTACCGTAATTTAGAAAACCCCCTGTTTTTGGGGAGAACGTCACTCTACCGCCACGACGATTAAAAATGGGGGGAATACCATCACGCAAGGATATTGGGATAAGCCGGGACAAGTTCTAGAGAAAATGCCCGGTACCCGACCGGCCTCAGTCAAAATGGACAAATGTGTTCACTGTGCCGATGTGTTATCTGAGTAGAAAAGAAACCGCCGCATTCAGATTTTCGCGCGCACCCGCCGCATACCGGCAAGTACTCATTTTTCCAATCTGAAATTGACTTCCTGTAAACGTCTTCAATATCAGAATTTACGAGGCATAGCTGGTGGTTGTACACGGAGCAGTTCATTCCATATGCTCGCAACACCTCGATCGCGTCAGACAGCTCATTGCGATAGTCTTGAGGGTCAACCCAAAGGATATCCAAATTGGCGCGGGTATAGCCTGTGATTTCTAGCCCCATCAACGCAACGTGATCGACAAATAGCAGATTGTTGGCTATGAAGCGACACGTTTCCAAAAGCCTGGGCAACGTCTGTTTATGTATTACTAGACGAATCTCTACTCGGATACCATGTCGCTTTAAGTTAATGATCCCCTGTAGGGTCTCATCAAAGGCGCCTTGCGCCTGCACTACATAGTCGTGTCGTACGGGATCATCCGAATATAGTGGGATGCCTAGTGTCAAATTGGGGTGGCCGACCTGTCCCAACAGTTCTGCGTACGCGGAGTTTTTAAAGGCTCGTCCATTGGTCAAAACATCAACCGATGTATGGGGCAGATTTAGCTTGGCGACACGGATCAAATCGATAAACGCATTGCCATATGTCGTCGGCTCCCCCCCCGTAAAACCAATATTAGGCGTCTTCGGCGGAAGCATACGTACCAGGTCGAAGGCCTCATTAAGGAGCCATGAGTCATCGACATTCTTGGGGGGCTGGCTGCACATTAAGCAAAGATGATTGCAGCGCTCCGTAAGAAGGATTGAGTTGTTTGGAGTTTTACTTCGAAATACTGCCGAGATGCTCTGATCGCGAGGGTTCAACCTGACAATGTCATCTTCATCCAAGTATTCATAGTCATCTGGTAGCAGATAGATATCAGCTAGGTCGCTCCAGAGGTGGCTAAGTAAACTCAGTTCACTAGGTGGCCCGCAGAGTAGCAACGCAGTAAACGGCTCTGAGCCAAGAGTGGTGACAAACTTGGGGTCGGAAAGTCGGCTGAGATCCTTTCCGCGTAGCAGCAGCGCAGTCTTTGTTCTTAACGGAAGTGGTAGTGAGGAATTACGTGTAACGTGAACCAGCCGAGGATTGTCATCGGCTATGTTTAGTGTATTAACCTTTCCTCTGAGTTTCAGCATGAGTTAGCCCATCGCGTGAAAATTTTTCTCACGAAGGGGTCTGCTTCCATGCGGCGGATCAACCCTCTAAATATGTGCATGTTCCTTTGGCAGAACTCGCTCTCGGGCTTCCTGCCTACGAAGTCTCGTTGTTGTCCCCAATGAAACACGGGATCAGCTCCACACCAGGTTTCGAATGCACAGTCGTTACACATAGGGGCCGAATAGCTAAAGCTTTCGTCCAGCGCAGTCAGAAAGGTTTCGTTCGTGAAGATCGTTTCAAAGCTATCATCAACGGTACCAAGTTGGAATGTGAAATCCTTCATCTCTGCCAGCATTCTTGCTTCATCACTGGCATAGATTTTTCCGTCATAGTTATAGACTAAAGCCCCCAAGCCGATTCCGGCAGGCGACATAAGATCGACATAGCCTGGATCAATATTAGTAAGCATTTTCGATAAGATCGTACAGGCGTAATACTCTCGGAAATCAAGTCCATCTCGGTTCAGTTGGATAATGTAATCCAGCCCTTCGTCATAAAATTCTAACCATCGTTTAGCGTCATATGCGCGATAGAACTTGGTTTTGAGAGCGAATCCATAGGGTGAAAGCGGACGAAGGAAAATCCCATTGAAATCCTGTGCGATGTACTCGTCGATGATCTCCCGAACGTGCGGCAGACTCGCTTGTGTTGTTGTCATGAGCGCGCTTACCGCACCACGCCCAAGAAGACGTCTGACTTTGCCAATTCCACTGATGGTGCGCTCATAAGAATCGTTGCCTGGGCGAGGTCGATTCTTATTGTGAAGCTGTTTGGGACCATCCAGGGACGTAGATATTGCAATTTCATGCTCCGCGCAGAACGCGAGCATCTCGTCAGTGATGATTGCAAGATTTGTCGCTGCGACGAAGGCTAATTCCTTCGGCGCTGGAAGTCTGCTGTTTGCCTTCTTGGCTGCCAAGACAACATGCCGCATTAGCTGAAAATTGAGAAAGGACTCCCCTCCTTGAAACTCAATCTTGATGGCCGGATTCGGCGATCTCATCACTAAACCAATTGCCTTGTCAGCGTGCTCTACCGTCATGTCATAAGACGCTTTATCCTCGGATTGCCGTGATACCTGACAGTAGGGACAGGCATGTTCGCATCTAAGTGTCAGTACAAATATATGTAGCCCCGTCCACTGCGCTAGTCGTTCATGGCGCGTTCGCGTCTTGATCGCTAGCAGGTCAGGCCCCATGACCGATTGCTTGTCGGACAAGAAGTGTCTTGATCGGAGCTCAACGTATTCCGGCTCGGCGCTTTTCAATGTTCCAGCAACAAACCGATGTAGCGAATCACGATCAAGAATGGCGTATTCTCCGACCATGTTGGTAGCTACGTAGCTGTCTTCGTCGAGCTCGGTAAAGCGAAAGGGCAGGAGCTGATAAGGATTGGCTTTCTCAAGCGACCGTCGATCAAAAAAGCTAATTGGCTGAAATTTGCTCATTACGTTCTCAGGTTTTGGGCGAGGCACCGTCAACGGCAATCAGGCCAGTCTTGGAAAAAGCATGTGCCAGGATGAGATTGCGTACACCCTCGGTTTGCGCGCGGATTTGCTCACGAAGCTGCTGATCGAGTGCTTCATTTCGCAATCGCTTCGTCAGGCTTTCCTGTGCGTCCGAGGATTTAGCTGCGATATCACTCACCTTAACTAGAACAACTTCTGTTCCGTCTCGCGTTTGTAGTTGCACCTCAAATGACGCAATGTTTGTAAAACGGTGGCAAGCCTTTTGGACTGCTAAAAGGGAGTACGCTCTCGCGTCAAACTCAATAGAGATGGATTCGTTCAAGACAGTTTCCGTAAGACAGTCGTCAGAGACTGGGAGCGTCGCGGGGCGGCATAGAAATGCAAACGCCCCAAGTTTCCTAGGGGCGTTACGGGCTCATCTGGTTGTGCGGGACCTGATCAGTAGCTAGAACGATGACTTGAATGGCTCGAGTGCGACGAGTGCGAAGAGTGGGACTGGTGATACGACAGCATCAAACCGGTCGTTGTAGGCTTCATCATCAGAGAGTGCAACTCCCCACCCTTTACATAGAATTTTTCGAGAAATCCCGCTGTATTGACCTTGGCACTATCGGCGGTCAATGTGACCACTTCGCTAGTTATAGGACGCTCGGCTATTTTGGCATCTGCATTGGCGCTTAGTGCTGCCACGGCCGTAGTAACCGGAATCAAAAAGGCAAATTTTTTCACTAGGAACCTCTTTTACAGAGCTTATTTTAGAAAAAGTTTCAATCTGATTCAATTTTATAACAAAACGTTAGCTAACAGTCAACAGACCTATGCCCAGGAAGTGGAGTGTTGGCGCTGATACGAATTTGACCGGACCTACCGAAAATCACTGAATAACCTAAAAACCAACAAAGTCAAGGCTAAGCACGGACTGCAAGACGACGAAGCTTGGTCATGAGTCGGTCCTTATACCTGCTGCAGATCTTGACCCGCAAAGTTCACGGCCAAGTCACTGGCTTGTTGTAGGCAATTTATGCTCGCGTGGCGAGTGACGTTGTACGCACCCCAACACGGAGATAATGCTGTGATTTATCAGTGCAATTCTTGCAATAAGACTTCATTCGAGACGGTGTGTCCTTGGTGCGCGACAGCCGCCGCAGAGGATCCCAACCAGAAGCTACCAATAGTGCAGGTCCCTCTTGATCCTTCCTTCTACCCAGAGTTTCAGTATCAAACCAAGGGCTTCCTAAAGGATTTAATAGGAAAGAAGAAGGAACAAGCGCACCTCAATGACCTCCTCCGCAATGTGCTGAGAAAATACGCAGAATTCAAGAAGCCTTATTTCACAAATTTCGTTCACACTATCGGACATCAGGGAACTGAGGGGGAAGATGCCGCGACGCCTGGTGCACGATTGAATGGGTCCTACTCGAATCGAGAGTTGTTTCGTGAGGTACTAATCCGCAAGGGTTTCATCGAACTGGAAGAACTTCCGCCTCTGCTCGATAAGCTGTTGCTAACAACGGGATTCAACGCAGCATACCAAGGCTTCTCCAACGAGATTACAAGGCACGCAGAAGGATCATTACTTGATAACTTAAGGTCATGGATTGAAGAGGCAGGGACTACCTTCCGCGACGATCTCAGCCTTTTTTTCTATTTTCTGTGGGATAACGACATTCGGTATTCAGAGCTTGAGTATGTGGAGCAGGCATCTTCGACTTTCGGCACCCCACTTTTGCCATGGCAAACCATTCAGGCATGGCTGCTGACCTGCGAGCGGCTCCACTTTGACATCCTTGTGCAGCGCTTGGCAACGAAGCTTGAGCACTTCGATCCCAACCGATTTGTCACGATGTACCATGTCGATGCAATGAACGGATACGATTTCGAGAAGTTCTTGGCAGAGGTTTTTCAAATCGCCGGCTATGACGTCGAAGAGACAAGATTAAGCGGCGATCAAGGCGCCGATCTTTTCGTAAGCAGATTCGGAAAGAAGATCGTCATTCAAGCGAAGAACTATTCCGGAACCGTCGGTAATGCTGCCGTCCAAGAAGCTATCTCCGCGAAAAGTTTCTACGGCTGCGACGAGGCAATGGTCGTTACCAACTCTAATTTCACAAGGTCTGCAATAGAGCTGGCCGAGGTCGCGTCAGTGCGGTTGATCGGTCGTCGTGAGCTGCAAGACTACCTTGACGATCACAACCAACGAATAATCGAGCAATTTCGCTTAGATGGCGCGGACGACTCAGATCTGGCGACCACCGCATTCACCACGTCATGATCTTCACCTAAATTCTTTCGTTAAAGGTGTTAGGTTGAATTGTTTATTCATGTGAATAGAACCTGACACCATTGGTCTGGAATTTGCGCTCGCCGTCGCCGCAGTCGGGTACATGGATATCCTGATCAATAACGCCGGAGCGCTTTCCGTTGGCTCGCTGGAGCGCGTTGAGGTATCGCTTGGCTCTCTCAGTACCATCGAATACCGAGAAAGTCCTGGACTTGCGGCATAAAACCACTCCAAGTTTCTATCCGCGTCTCCTTACCCAAAGCAAAAGCGACAACCTCAAAAACTGGATACACGACCGATGGCCCCTCAACTTGATGGGCGACAGAATCGGGTAATCCAGCAACAACATCAGGCGGGATGCATTGTCACGCATTACAAACAATCTCTGATTACAGCGTAGAGGCATCCACGCCATAGTCTGCCTTCAAAGTAGCTTCGTCGATATAGCCATTGTCGAGATCTTGTTTGAGCGATTGCGCACTACGTTGTGCCGGGTCACCGATCCCGCCACCGCCGGGCAATTCCAATATCAGATGTTGTCCAATGGGTACATTCTGTGTGCCCTTACCGCGCAGCAAGGTGCCATCACTCAGGGACACTTTGCCCGCAGCACCGGCCCGTCCACCGGAGCGACCTCGTGCCGGATTGTTGATCCGGTCGAACATGGCGTTGAATCTGAATACGTAGCCTTCTCGTGGCCCCAGTTCCATCACTTGACCTAAACCACCCCGGTACTTGCCAGCGCCACTGGAATGGTCACGCAGTTCTTTGCGCCAGATCACCATCGGGCCGGCCTGTTCAGTGGCCTCGGCCGACATTGCATGTACGCCACTGGGGAAGGCCGTTGCCGACAAGCCATCCAGAGTGGGACGCGCACCGGTGCCACCGCTGTTGAACATCAGAATTTCGGCCGGGGGCAAACCTGAGCCCGACTGCTCTGCGCGCGCACTGACGTGCAGATTCCACAGCGCACCCGAGCCCTCGGCGGGAATGCGTTCAGGCAGGAAATGATGAAGCGCGCCCAGCACCAGGTCAGGCACAAAATGGCCCAACACATGGCGCACCGCGACAGGGCTCGGCCGAATCGCGTTGAGAATGCAGCCTTCGGGCGCCCGAACCGAGAATGGCGAAAGCGATGCCGTGTTGTTAGGGACTTCAGGTGCAATCACACATTTCAGGCCATAGCAGGCGTATGCTTTGGCGTAGGTCAGCGGCACGTTGATGCCGAAGGAGCTGGCAGGCGACGTCCCTTCGAAGTCCGCCACCAAGCCGTCTTCGTTGATGTCCAATGCGACAGCTAGTGTGACGTTGCTGTCGTAGCCGTCCAGCGTCATCTCGTTGGTGTAGCGGCCCTTCGGAAGCGCGGCGATGCGCTCGAGCGTGGCGGCCAGGCTGCGTTCCAGAATGAATGCGCCGATGGTTTCCAGATCGAGCATGTCGAATTCGCGCATCATGTCGATCAAGCGGCGGTGGCCCGTGTCGTTGCATGCGGCCAACGCATACAAGTCGCCCACGACTTTGTCCGACTCGCGCACATTGTTGTGCATGATGTTCACAAGATCGCGGTTGATCACCCCTCGTTCGGTGAACTTCATAATGGGTATGCATATGCCTTCTTCATACACCTCACGTGCGTCCGGCCCGAACCCGCGTCCACCTACATCCACGACGTGTGCAGTGCTTGCGAAGTAACCCACTAGCACACCATCCAGGAAGGAAGGCGTGACAACGGTGAAGTCATGGAGGTGGCCTGTGCCTTTCCATGGGTCATTCGTGATGTAGACGTCGCCCTCGAAGATATTTTCCGGGCCAATATCGTTGATGAAATGCGGGACTGCATCAGCCATAGAGTTCACATGACCTGGCGTGCCCGTCACGGCTTGCGCCAGCATCCGACCTGAACGATCGAATACACCGGCCGACAGGTCGCCCGCTTCCCGCACACTGGTACTGAACGCCGTGCGAATGAGCGCCAGGGCTTGTTCTTCCACCACCGAAATCAGGCGGTTCCACATGACCTGCATATGGATGTTCTGCAGATTGTTGTTCGACATGATCGCTCCTTATTCGCTATCAGCGTGACGGGTGACGAGCAGACAGCCGTCAGCTTGTACAACGGCGGTAAACGAAGACGTGATTAACGTCGACGTCTCACGTTCAGAGATGATGGCGGGCCCCACGATGCGTGTGCCGATGCTTAAGCCCTCGCGTTCGAGGAGCGTCGCCTCGACATTGCGTCCAAGTTTGGCGTCGAATATCTGGCGTTTACCCGATGTCACGGCGTGCTCGCCAGCGTCGACTTGGCCCACGAGCACGACCGGTGGCAACGGAGAACTGGCTTTGACCGACCAACTGATGATTTCAATACCCAATCCGTCGATGGGGCGACCGAAAAAACGCGTGTAGGCGGCAATGAAGTCATCGCGCAAGACGTCGACATCGCTGTCGGAGAAGCGTGTGGTGCGCAGCGATACTGGAATCTCCCAACCTTGCCCGATATACCGCATATAGGCGCGTGCCTCGACTTCCGGGGCTTGACCTACTTCGCTACCCTGGCGCGCGAAGGTCAATGCTTCGTCTTGCAGCTGTGCAAGCAGGCTGTTGGCGAGCGCCACATCAAACAATGCCATCTTGAAGTTGGCGCTGCGCACGCTTTCATAGCCGAAGGGCGCCCGTAGAAAACCGATTGCCGATCCGACCCCTGCACCGGGCGGCACAAGAAACTGGTCGATGCCTGTTTTTTCACACAAGCGTGCAGCGTGTAATGGACCGGCTCCACCGAAGGTGATCATGGTGTATTTGGCGATCTCTTTGCCGCTCTCTACCGTGTGCACGCGCGCTGCATTGCTCATGTTCTCATCGACCATTTCCGCAATGCCGAAGGCTGCCTCTTCGGCCGTCAGTGAGAGTGCATTGCCCACCTCGGCGAGGATGGCAGCGTTCGCTTTCGAGGTGGAAAGCGAGATCGATCCGCCTGCAAAGTTATCCGGATCCAGACGTCCCAACACCAGATCAGCATCGGTCACTGTGGGCCGTTCCCCACCACGTTGGTAGCAGGCCGGGCCAGGTTCGGAGCCCGCGCTGTGAGGCCCGACGCGGATCTGCTTCATCACGTCCAAGCCCGCGATGGACCCGCCGCCAGCTCCGATTTCCACCATCTCGACCACAGGTATCGAGATCGGCATGCCACTGCCTTTTTTAAAGCGATATGTCCGTGCGACTTCGAAGGTGTTAGCCGTCTTCGGCGTTTTGTCGTCGATCAGGCAAATCTTGGCGGTGGTGCCGCCCATGTCGAATGAGAGCACCGCATTGAGATCGTAACGGGCAGCGATATGCGCTGCGAAAATCGCACCACCGGCGGGTCCCGACTCAATGAGTCTGACGGGAAAGCGCGAGGCACTTTCGACCGAAATGATGCCGCCGCCCGAGTGCATGATGAAAACCTGGCACGACGCGCCTGCCTCGTGGATCTTGTGCACGAGACGATCCAGGTAGGACTGCATGAGCGGGCGCACGTAGGCATTCGCGCACACCGTGTTGAAACGCTCGAACTCTCGCAATTGTGGCGAGACTTCCGAGGATATCGAGATCGACAGCGCCGGCATTCGCTTCTGTAGCGCTGCCCGCATTTTCTCCTCATGCGCGCCGTTGACGTACGCATGAATAAAACCTATTGCCACGCTGTCGTAGTTTCCCTGTTCGATCTGGGTGACCAACGCATCGATGTCCGCTTCCGTAGGCGCGATCAATGTGTTGCCTTGCGCATCGATGCGCTCGCGTAATGTGAGGCGATGCGCGCGTTCGATAAGCGCGGGCGGCAGACGGATATCCAGGTCGTATTGCTCGAAGCGACTCTCCGAGCGCATTTCCAGCACGTCACGGAAACCTTCCGTGGTGATGAACGCGGTATGGGCGCCTCGCCGTTCGATCAATGCATTGGTGGCAAGCGTGGTGCCGTGGATGATGATGCCGATGTCGGCCAAGGAGATGCCCGCTGCTCGGCACACATCTGTCAAGCCCTGCACGATGGCGCGTTCGGGTTGCGCGTAGTCGGTGAGTATCTTGATGGAGTGAAGCGTACCCTCAATTTCTAGGGCCACGTCGGTGAATGTTCCACCGATGTCCACGCCGACTCGGGCTTTCTGCTGTGGTAATGCCACGCGACTCTCCTGGATGTGATCACATGGACATATGATGTTGCCCATCATACAAGTGGTCAACCGAGGGATTCCCCGCAGGTCAGGGTGTTCTAGAGAGCAAAAGGCGATATCGGGCAATGCTGTCCGCAAGATGACGGGTCATGGCGCTACGGGCGCCAGTGGTGTCTCGACGGGTGATGGCCGACAAAATGGCGCCGTGTTCGCGCGCGGTTCGTTTCTCGTAATCACGCAGCCCTTGATCGGTTCTGCCGCCGTGTTTAATCTTCAGGTCGGCAGTCACTTCATACACCGACGACACTAGGATTTTCACAAAATGTGGATTGTGCGAGGCACGTGCAATCGCGAAGTGAAAGGCGATGTCCGCCTCGATGGCGGCCGGCATATTGACGTCTGCCGCCGAAAAACTGTCAAACGCCTGCACGATATCGGCAAGATCCTGCGGTGTGCGTCGTTCGGCGGCAAGGCCCGCCGATTCGACTTCGATGGCCATCCGCAGCTCCATGATGTGGAGCGCCCAACGTGTATCGGTGGATGCGTCGATACTAAAATCGACAGCGGTTTCATCATCTTTGATGGCAAAAACGCCGATGCCTGGTTTGCTGACGAGTCGTCCGCTTTGTCGCATCGAAGCGACCGCTTCACGCACGACCGTTCGACTCACACCGAATTCTTTGCACAGCGCGTTTTCCGAAGGAAGGCGTTCACCTGGACGGTAGATGCTTCGGTCCAGACGATCAGATATTGCCTTGATCAGCACGTCTGTCAGGCGTGCCGGTTGTGGTGTGGAGGAGGCGTTCACAAGAGTGCCCTTCTAATATTTTTTCGAAGGTTATCACACAGGTCGATCACGCAGGCGTAAGAGGGGACACCCCCTATTCATAAGGGTTCCAGGCGATATTGGTCATATGTTTACGACCAACGAAGGGATATCCCTAGCTTTGCAGCACGCTGCTGGCTGCGTAGATTTCACACTCGTATGACGGGTCAGGTATGAGTGGGATTAACTCGAAGCAAGGGGGGTTTATCATGCAGCGCATAATCAAACTGATGGCAGGTGTGGCGCTCGTCTTGCCCGCATCGGTCTTTGCCGCCAACACAAGTTGGACGATGGCGACGGGTTATCCCGAGAACAGTTTTTTTACAAAGAACATTCGGCAATTCATCGCCGAAGTTGAGAAAGAAAGCGACGGCAAGCTAAAGATTGATCTGCGCCCAAATGACACCTTAATCAAGCACGATGCGATCAAGCGTGCGGTACAGACCGGGCAAGTGCAGGCCGGCGAAGTCCGGTTGGGCGTCTACGGCAACGAAGACCCGATGTATATCCTCGATGGTCTACCCAATATCTCCGTCAATTACGAAGAAGCGTGGCTGTTGGTCGAGGCGCAGAAGCCTTACTTCGAAAAGCTCCTGGGCAAGAGCAACCTGCGGATACTGTCGTATGTGTCTTGGCCAGGCCAGGGTTTCTATAGCAAAACACCGATCAACGCGCCCACAGACTTCAAGGGCAAAAAGCTGCGCATCTATTCGCAGCCGACGCAAAAAATGGGCGAGATGTTGGGGTTCCAGGCCACCATCCTGCCGTTTGCAGAAGTGCCGCAGGCATTCGCAACTGGTTTGATCGATTCGCTCTTCACTAGCGCGCAGACCGGCATCGACACTCAGGTGTGGGATAACGTGAAGTACTTCATGTATACCGGCACGCTGCACAACAAAAATGTGGTGATCGTCAACGAACGCGCCTTGCGTTCGCTCGATCCCGATGTGCGCAAGATAGTCATCGATGCTGGCGAGCGTGCCAGTAAGCGTGGTTTTGAACTGAGCCGAAAGGCCGGAGATGAGACGATTGCCGAGCTGGCAAAACACGGCATGACTGTCACGCAGGCACCCGAGTCGGTGCAAGCTGTGTTGACCAAAGTGGGCGAAACCATGGTCGTTGATTGGCGCAAGACTGCGTCGCCCGACGCGCAGAAGGTGCTTGACGATTATCTGGCCGCCAAGGCTGCATTGCAGCCTGCGAAAGCTACGGTCAACTAGGCACCATCATGCGTAAATTCCTAGATGGCCTTTACCTGGCCAGTGGTGTACTTGCGGCCACTTTTATGGCTTTGATCGGTTTGAGCATCCTGGCTCAGATCGCCGGCCGGGCGCTCAACTTCACCATCGATATGACCGAGTTGTCCGGTTTTTTCATGGCGGCCTCGACATTCCTGGGATTGGCCTACACCTTTCGCCATGGCGGGCATATTCGAATCGGTCTGTTGGTGACGCGTATGGCCGGGGCGCGTCGCAAGGCGCTCGAGCTCTGGTGCTGCGGCTTTGGTGCGCTGCTGGCGGGTTATCTCGCACTGCAGGCCGTGCTGTTTGTCCTGGACTCGTACGAATTCAATGACATCAGTCCGGGCTTGATGGCGGTGCCATTCTGGATACCCCAGTCGGGTATGGCTGCAGGCCTGGTCATCCTCGCCATTGCGCTGCTGGACTCGGGGTGGGCCATTCTCCATGATCATGTAGCCGGCTACGAGATCAACGACGATGCTGCGCTGACGGAATAGGAATAATCATGGATCAACACAGCATTTTGGTCGCCTCCAGCGTCCTGCTGATGGTGCTTCTCGTCCTGCTGGCCAGCGGTGTTTGGGTCTCCATGTCGCTATTGGCCATCGGTGTCTTTGCCCTGGCGGCATTCACCACTGCACCGGTGGGTTCGCTGATCGCATCGACGATGTGGGACTCGAGCTGGTCGTGGGCGATGACGGCACTGCCGTTGTTCATCCTGATGGGCGAGATCCTATTTCGGACCCGGTTGGCGGAGGACATGTTCAAAGGGTTGGGCCCCTGGGTGAACTGGTTGCCCGGTCGTCTGCTTCACGTCAACGTCCTGGGTTGCGGCATCATGGCCGCTGTGGCGGGATCGTCTGCAGTGACCTGCGCGACCGTGGCGCGTATGTCATTGCCCGAGCTCAAGCGTCGGGGCTATGACGAAAATATGATGATCGGTACGCTCGCGGGTTCGGGCACATTGGGCCTGATGATTCCGCCATCGATCATCATGATCGTCTACGGCGTGACGGCGCAGCAGTCTGTGGCACGCTTATTTATGGCTGGAATTTTGCCCGGCCTCATGTTGGTAGCCCTCTTTATGGGCTATGTCATCGTGTGGTCGTTGCTCAATCCTTCTAAAGTGCCACCGCGTGACCCACCTATGCCTTTCATGCAGAAGCTCTGGAATTCCAGGCGACTGATTCCGGTGGCGCTATTGATCGCGTTCGTTATCGGCACGATCTATGGCGGCATCGCGACTCCGACGGAAGCGGCTACCTTTGGCGTGGTGGGTGCGCTGGTGCTCGCCAAGATAAGCGGCGGGCTCAATATGAAGAGCCTGGGCGAGAGCCTGATGTCGGCGATGAAAGTCTCCTGCATGATTTCGTTCATCGTGTCGTGCGCGGCTGTGCTGTCGATCGCCGTGGGCTATCTGAATATTCCTCAGGTGCTTGCGGCCGTGGTCGAGGGCATGCACCTCTCGCCCACGATGCTGTTGGTCGTGCTGACGTTGTTCTTTCTGGTGATGGGATGCTTCCTGGAGGGCATTTCCATTCTTGTCTTGAGCAGCGCTGTGGTGTTGCCCATGGTGCAGGCTGCTGGTATCGATCTGCTCTGGTTTGGTATCTACATAATTATCATCATCGAGATCGCACAGTTGACGCCGCCGCTGGGGTTCAATCTGTTCGTGCTCCAATCGATGACAGGGCGTGATATCTGGCGAGTGACGATAGCGTCGTTGCCGTTCTGCGGCTTGTTACTGATTGCCGTCGTGCTGATCTTCGTATTTCCGCAGATCGTCACCTTCCTGCCGGATCTGATGACGCGACAAGATTGACAGACTGATAAATGACGAGTGACACATCACCACTCGTCACTCACCGTTCGCGTGCGGTTACGCAATGCACAAAACGTATCAGTTAACTTCGGATTTACGTCGATGAGGGAGCCGTGCCCCTAAGGCAGCGAAACGCTTGATATCCACTACTCATGCCTCGCAAAGCCAAAGAAAGGCGAACTTCAGCTTAAGCTTTCGCGCACTGGGTGAAAGCTGCTTCGATGTGGCGAACTTTGCAGGCCGAAAACCTTGCTCAATGACACGGTAGAGATGAGCCACCAACTAGGCGAACTTTATTTTGGCCATCATTTTCTCTCAATGCCTTCAAAGTTCGCCTTGACGGCATCGGCATCCAGGGGCGTGCCGTCGCTGAAGGTGGCCCCGTCGCGCAGCACAAATCTGAACCGGCTGTTCTCGCCGTCAGATGTCCAGCGGGCGGCGAGCCACGGCACGATATTGCCCGTTTCCAGGCCTTGATCGGCGAACGAATCCGTGATCTGCCGACCGCTGTTCAAGGCCGTGTTGTTGCCCCGGCTGCTGCGGGTCCACGCATGGTGGATCCCCTTCTAGCGCCATTTTGAACAGGCAGCCGTATTGCGACTTGGCATTGGAGCCATATGGGCCAGTGCGATCAACGCTCGAAATGACGATTGGCGACACGCGGCAAACCCGGGCCGCGCGTAAGTCCTAGCCGTTGCGGCGAGCGGAAGACAGCCCTTGCACCACCTGCAGCAATCGGTCTATCTCGTCGTACGTGTTGTAGAACGCCAGCGATGGTCGCACAGTGGTTTCCACGCCAAAGCGGCGCAAGATGGGTTGCGCGCAATGATGGCCCGTGCGCACGGCGATGCCCTCATCGTTCAAGGCTTGGCCGACCTCTTCCGTGCTGTAGCCAGCCAGCACAAACGACATGACGCTGGCTTTTTCTGCCGCCGTGCCAATCAGGCGCACGCCCTTGATTGCGCCTAATCCACGCATGCCGTAGACCAATAGCTCGTGCTCGTAGCGGCCTATATTCTCGATGCCAAGACGGCTCACGTAGTCCAGCGCCGCGCCCAGTCCGACAGCATCCGCAATATTTCCGGTGCCGGCCTCGAACTTGTTGGGAATGGGTTGGAACACCGTTTTTTCGAAGCTCACATCGGCAATCATATTGCCGCCACCCTGCCACGGCGGCATATCTTCCAGCACCTCGCGCTTGCCCCACACCGCACCAATGCCCGTCGGCCCGAAGATCTTGTGGCCAGAGAACACGAAGAAGTCTGCATCCAAGTCTTGCACGTCAACCCGCATGTGCGAGATTGACTGTGCGCCATCGACCAGCACCCGCGCACCGACCCTATGGGCCAAGTCCACGATCTGCTTGATCGGAGTGACGGTGCCCAGCGCGTTGGAGACCTGCGTGATCGACACGATGCGCGTCCGAGCATTCAGCAGTTTCTGGTATTCATCCAACAGAATCTGGCCATTATCATCGACCGGAATTACTCGCAAGCGCGCTCCTTTCGCGGCCGCGAGTTGCTGCCACGGCACGATGTTTGCGTGATGTTCCAGGTTGGACACGATGATTTCGTCGCCCTCACCCACGTGTTGCACGCCCCAGCTCTTAGCCACCAGATTGATGGCTTCGGTGGTGCCACGCACGAAGATCACCTCGTTCACGTCGGGCGCATTGATAAAGCGTCTTACCCGTTCACGTGCGCCTTCATAGGCATCCGTGGCGCGGGCAGCCAATTCGTGCGCCGCGCGGTGAATGTTGGAGTTTTCGTGCGCGTAGAAGTAGGCGATGCGATCAATAACGCTTTGGGGCTTGTGTGTCGTCGCCGCGTTGTCGAACCATACTAACTGGCGGCCGTTGACGCGTTCCTGCAACACAGGGAAGTCGCGCCGCACCGCTTGCACGTCAAAGGGTGGGCGTGAATCCGCGCCTGCATGCGGTGCAACTCGTGCCTTCGGATCGGCCGGCGTTACGTAGCCGCTGGGCAGCACCACGGCATCGACAAAGTAATACCGTGGATCGCCGGTAGCTGCGGGGCCGGCAGCTGGTGCTGCCGCGGAGGTGGTCGGTGCCAACGCAGGCAACGAGTAAGCCGCCAACTGATCGCTGACCCGCGTCGCGCCCAATACATTGGGGCTGTGCGCGCCGGAGTCCACGGGCTGGCCGTGGGAGGCATCCAGAAAATAGTACGGCGCCGCTGCGCGGGTCGCCGGTTCCGTCGTTGCGGCAAGCGGCGCTACGCCGGTCGCGCCCGCCCCAAACCGAGGTTCGTAAGCGGGGACGGCAGTGACGACATTGTCTGGCAAACCATTGCCGGCCTGCGCATGCGGCAGTAACGCCGGGGCGCGATGCGCCAGCGACGGCAACTGCGTGGGCGAGGCCGGAATCAGATTCGCTCCGGGCGCATGGCCTTGTGGAATGGGTGTTCCTGGCACGTTGGGGCCCAGCCCGGCAGGGCTGACCAGCGGCGACCCGGGCGGCGCCACATTCAAAGGCGCCTGCACGCCAGCGGGCACTGCGGGCGGATGGGCCGCCACGCTTTGCCCTGGCAGTGTCGAAAAAAAAGCGTTGGCCAACCGGGCTAATTCACCCGTATCAATGGGCGCGCCCGGCAGGTCGCCGCCCAAGGCGGCGACAGGCGAAGAGGGATTTGCAAGACGCATCGCGCGGCCTATTTGTAGGTATCAGGATAGTCGTGATATTTCCCGATCTCGACGTCGTCCAGCACTGCCAGCGCGTCGTCGGCCAACAACGCCAGCGAGCAGTACAGCGAAATCAGATAGGACGCGATGGCATGGTTGTTAATGCCCATGAAGCGCACCGACAGACCCGGGCTTTGTTCTCCTGGCAAACCAGGCTGATAAAGGCCAACCACGCCCTGACGCTTATCGCCGACGCGCAACAGCAGAATTTTGGTTTTACCGTCCGCCACCGGCACCTTGTCCGAAGGAATCAACGGAATTCCGCGCCACGTAATGAATTGGGAGCCAAACAGGCTGACAGTCGGCGGCGGCGTGCCACGGCGCGTGGCTTCACGACCAAAAGCGGCAATAGCCGCGGGATGCGTCAGGAAGAAGGCGGGCTCTTTCCACACCTTGGTCAGCAGTTCGTCCAAGTCATCAGGAGTAGGCGCGCCAGTCAGCGGAAAAATGCGCTGCTCTTCGGTCACTTGCGACAACAAGCCGTAATCTGGGTTGTTGATCAACTCGCTTTCCTGGTTTTCTTTGATCGTCTCGATCGTCAGGCGCAGCTGTTCCTTG